>JBNKJB010000009.1:0-116253 GCA_050290965.1 Sulfurimonadaceae bacterium | reverse complement strand
TCAGCTCCGTTATCCTTGCTTTTTCTAGCAACGTCAAGAACCAAACCGCTTCCTTCGTTGACGATGGTATAAACCTTTCCGCTAACTGGCATATTGCGACAGTGATCTGCTGCATAGCTTAAGTTTGAAAACAATAGCCCTGCTATTGCAACCGACTTGTATATTGCAGTATATTTTCTGTTTTGCACTTTATGCTTCCTTTTTAAATGATTTTGCATCTTTATGATGTTTTCTTAATAGTAAAAAATGGCATAGAACGGATATCTTGATCACCGTAATTAGCCCATTAGGTGCCACAAAAATTGCGGAATCACCGTAAGCTTTTGTAATCCGTAAAACCCACTTTCCGCACCCTATTTTTGCATTTTCCAGATTCACCTGAAAAAGTGGTGTAAAATAGTTTTAAGTTTATTAAGGCTTAGAATTATAAAGCATACCTCGTCCTCCTCCGGAAATGTAGACTCTGCCGTAAATCTCATTGTCGGCAGCAATACGTCCAATGCCTCCAAATTGATGATCGTCATCGTTAATTCTTATCCAGTTTTCACCCATATCATCTGAGCGAAAAAGACCATAAATGCCCTCAACGACACCAACCATATATATCGCTGCCGAATAAGATGACCCCGGTGCCGGCTTGCCAAGTGCCATTGTAGTAGCTCCAAAAACTTCAGGGTGTTTCCATGTCGGATTGGCTCCCCAAACAGATTGCATCGTTGTCAATTTGACCCATGTCGTTCCCGAATCTATAGAATGGTACAAACTATTACCGTCTGCAATCCATACATCTCCTTCAGTATATGGGTTGACGGCGAGCCAAGTATGCTGAAAGTCATTGGCACGCAGTGATAAATCAGGATGTGTAATTTGTGCAAAAGTGTGTCCGCCATCGTTAGAATAGAAGAATTTTCCTGGAGTTCCCCACCAAGCACCGCCGGAATCGTAGGCATAAACTTTATTGGAATTTTGTCTATCAGCTGCTAGATGGTAGCCGCGATTCACGCTTAATGCTTCCAATGCAGGCAGATTCGTTGCGATCCAATTTGCACCGTTATCTGTCGTGTAGTAAGGGATAGAGTTTGCTTGTGCCCACACAATATGATAGGGTTTTGTTACTGCAATATTGGATTGTCCTGAATAATTATTCGCAATGTCGGGAGGAAAAGTCGCAAATGCCGTCCATGTGTTACCTGCATCGGTAGAATAAGAGCCCGGAACATTTTTGGCAGGATGACCAATAGTTGCGATGTAAGCAGGGTTTGACCATGCCATATCTATACTAAAACCACTGCCTAATGCCAAATCTCCTTTGGGACCCAAGGTTGGAGGGGTATCTAAAGAAGTATGCACCACACTGCCGATATCCAGTGAACTATTTAATAAGAAATAGGATGCACCTGCGGGCGGTGTAGTCATCGCAACATTAGCGATTTCCTCTATACCTTCTACCATTTCGTGCCAAACAGGATCGGTATCAGAGGCATTGTATGTGTGCCAAACACCTCCACCATATACGTGAAGAATATGATCAGGATTCGAAGGGTCGATTTCAACATCATCAATCCATCCGGAGACACTGCTTTGCGGTATATGTGGTTTGCCGGCTGAAATTTCTCTCCATGTGATACCTGCATCATCAGAAAGCGCAACGACAGGCTTGCCTTCCCAGTCACCACCCCACGAGTTGGTAATACCCAACGCAATACGCGTCGTGGAACCGGAGCCATAAACACTTAAACCCCCAAAACCAAAATTTGAATACTCCGTAGTATCATAACTTTTAAGCAGCGTCCAGTTTTCGCCATCAAACTTATACAGTCGAGCAGGTCCGCCGGCACCAGGTCCGGCATCTTTGGTAAAAGCAACGTAGAACATTCCATCTTCGGCTCTTACCATGTGTGGGATATGATAGCCTGCGACAGGCGTTTCTACACCAACCCAGTTTTCTCCTCCATCGGAAGTTCTGTAAAGACTAAATGCCAGGTTGGCCACTTCCGCATAATCGGGAGAAACTGATACGTAAATTGACTGCGTTGCATGTCCACTGTCTTTGGAAGACGTATCAAATACTACGGTTCCCATTCCCATCGCACTGGCAAACCATAAATTATTGATTTGCTCGGAGGTCATGACAGCACTAGAAAGCGTAGAAATCTGTGACCAATCTCTTCCACTGTTGGTGCTCTTCCACAAACCTGCAGTACGTGAACCGTAAAAAAGTGTCGACGGGAGATTGGGGTCCACCATCATACGCTCACCGATTCCTCTACCCTGATTGTTGGATCCGACAGGAAAAGGGAGTTCTGCATAACTCCAGTTGTCTCCCCTATCTGAAGAGATATAGAGCCTTCCGTTACCTCCTGCGAGATACATGCCGGTACTCATATAAACGATATTGGCATCATTTGGATCGATTGCCATACTTTCTGTCCCGTGAAAGCGTCCCTCAAGCGTACTAAAAGCATCTGTAATTGCTATCCATTTAGAAGAGTTTGGATTCCATCGGTAAGCACCTCCGATATCGGTGCGTGCGTAAAGAAGATTTGGGGTCGTAGGGTGAAATACCAAACCGGGGATATACCCCCCTCCGCCTATTTTCACATTGGCCCAATTTCTTGAAGTTGGGTTTGTCTCAGTTCCTGAGGTCGCATCAGGTGTACTTTCTGATGCCACACTTGAACTCTGCTCTTGAGAACTGCTTGATGTTGCAATGGAAGAAGAACTTGATGAATAAATCGGTGCCACACTTGAGCTACTCGATTGTGATGCTGTTACGCTTGAGCTCTGTTTTTGAGAACTGCTTGATGTTGCAATGGAAGAAGAACTTGATACGTTCGATGTACTGCTACTTTGCAATGTATTTAAAGAAGAACTTTGTGATGAATTTGAAGATGTAGGTGAAACAGTATCGATACCGACACTGTTGTCACAACCTGTAAAAACAAAAAGAACTATTGTTATAAACCATATACTGCGCATAGTATAAAACCTTACATGTAACATTAGATTTCTTGCCAAACTGCAAGAACTCTATTAGTTTTTCCTTGCATCTCAAAGACACGAGTAGCATTTTTTACAGATGACCTGGACCTGCTCCATTTTTTACCATTGTTGGTACATCATTAGCATTTTTTGGTGCAATAACAACAGATGATGACACACTCTTAAAGGCATCCATCACTTCGTTTTGTTGAACGAAACGATCAACTGAGGGTGTTTTCGTCAGCACGTTACCAACACAGTTGCGTCCTAATGAATTTTTACATGTAGCTTGTGTTGAAGCGCTTGGAATTCCATTAGTCCCGAATATATAGCTTGATTCATTCGTAATTGGGATAATGACGTTATCAAAATAGTTTCCTTCTACAAGTACTTTTGCAGCAGCATTACTGTCGCTATGTACATCCAAAGCATGCCCGGTACCGTGCTCAAAATAGTTATTAACCATATGCATTACGGTATTGCCATCTACTTTAGGTGCACGTCCCGAAAATTCTCTTAGCCAGTTATTGGAAAATGTAATGCTTTGGTTATTACCTACGTACATCATATTCCAGTAGTGTATGCCATCGCAGTTATTGCTAGCGAGGCTATAGCCATTAAAATCATTCCAAGAAATGGTTGTGTTTTTAACATCTCCAAAACCACCAGTAATGAAATGACGTCCGATGCGCTCAAATCTGTTATGATCAATCCAGATATTGTCAACATTATAAAGCAACATAGCGTCACCGGCAAATATGATGCCTTCATTGATATCGCTAATTGTCAGATTTTGGACAATGACATTTTTAACGTTATAAAGACGTAGTTCCTTACCTTTGATTGTGGCATCCGAGCCAACACCAACTACTGTTTTATTTGAACCGATAAGCAATGGTGAATCTGCGGCTTTATCGTAAGCAATATCAAAGAGTGTTTTTCCATTACAGTGAGCATCTTGATCATTTAATAAAACCAATGTTTCTGTAATGTATGGACTTTTGCATGATTTGCCGTAATTACATCCTTTTTTCCAACCAGTACCTGCCGAAGTTCTAAAATCAATAGTACCTTCAACTTCAATAATGCGAGCTTCCGTATCAGTACAAGCCCCGCCTGATTGCGTATGGCAAAGTTCATATTCCAAATCTTTCATAGTACTTACACGAACAACTTTACCGCCTTTACCACCTGTTGTTTTTGCGCCAAAACCATTGGGAGTCGAAGCAGTAAGATTACTGCCTTTTGGCGTAGCACTAAAAGCATCAGAGTTATGCCAAACATTATCGCTAGTGCGATATTTCAACCAAAACCAGTATGTTTTCCCATTTGTTAGATCGGTTGCGGTATAACTCTTTTCTCCAATACCCAATATGGCAAGACGCGCACGTCCGCTTGGATTAGAGTCTGTGTCATAATAGATCTGAAGCGTCGTAATGTCTGGTAATCCATTCCACTTTAGCGATATTTTGCCATCACCAGCTTGACCATCAAGCGTGACATTGCCACCACAACTGCCATCAACTGGATTGAAGTTCCATACCTGATGTAATGTTGCTCTATCTTGATCTTGATAAACATCTGATCCTTGATTTGCATTAGCAACGCTAAGGAGTTTTCCACTAAATACAGAAAAAGCTTTTACTCCACCACTAGAGCTCTCTTTGAGCTGCCACTGTTGATTCGTTGCTCCAGTATACTGATACTGTTTAATCGTTCCACCATCGTCTTTTGACCAGCTCCAGACATCAAGAGAAGAGTCACTATGTACGGGACGAATGCTCCAGTTGCCATTGCTCAACTTAGCTAATGTGAACTGTTGATTGGTATAATTGTTTTGCGACCACTGTTGAATATTGGCTCCATTATCTTTAGAAGCTCCAGAGACATCCAGATACTTACCGCTACCTTTATTAACAATATTATATATTTTCCCGCTTACGGGCAGTTGGGTACATGCACCGTATGCATATCCTGCTGCTAGCATGCTTCCAAGTGCAATCGTATTAAGTAATTTTAGTTTCAAACTCATACACCTTTTTTATAATTTCTGATAGATTCTATCAAAGGCTTGGTCACATAACAGTCACGTCAACAAGCATAAAACATCACTACTTTGCAACAGAACTTTACCTATAATGACATTTATCTATCAGATTACATGTAAGGTTTTATACTATGCGCAGTATATGGTTTATAACAATAATTCTTTTTATTTTTACAGGTTGTGACAACAGTGTCGGTATCGATACCGTTTCACCTACATCTTCAAATTCATCACAAAGTTCTTCTTTAAATACATTGCAAAGTAGCAGTACATCGAACGTATCAAGTGCCTCTTCTATGGCAATATCTAGCAGTTTTCAAGAGCAAAGTTCAAGTGTAACAACATCGCAATCAAGTAGTTCTAGTGCGCCAAGCTCTTCTTTATTTAGCGAAACCGTTACGCTTGAAGGTAACGCCGGAGATGGAGAGGTTAGCTTAAAATGGAATACCATTGCAGGTATTTCAGCACTACAAGTTTATGTTGACACCGATTCCAATCCAAATGGTCGTGGTCGTTTAGCCATCCTTAATAGTGATGCAATAAGCTATAAGGCAAGCGGTCTCAACAATGGGACAACATACTGGTTCTGGGTCAAATACCGTACTAGTGATGGATCATGGCAAAACTCTAATGCTTTTAGTGCTACGCCACAAGAAACTGTTGCTAACGCGCCAATGCTTAACCAAGATAACAACCCAATAAATGATGAATTGAGCGTTTATGCCAATTGGTTGAGTGGCAATATCACTACAGACAAGATGTATGCTGACAATATGATAACCTGGCAACTACCGCATGGCGGATTTTACAAAAATTCATTTTCCACTTACAAAAATGCATGGGATGGCAAGGAGGAACGTTCAGGATGGTTTGGAGAAAACAAGGTTGAGCTTGGAACAATCGATAATGATGCCACAGTCGCTGAAATGTTGTTTATGGCCGATGTATATAAACGAAGCGGCGACACAAAATATCGTGACGCAGTACGCAAGGTTATGGATTTTATCCTAACGATGCAACATGAAAACGGCGGTTTTCCTCAAGTGTATCCTGCGCGTACCGGAAGCGTGACATACTCCAACGATATTACCTTCAATGATAATGCGATGGTTCGGGCACTCTTATTGCTTAAAAAAGCACGAGATAATGAAGCACCACTTGATGGTGATACGCTCAGCACACAACAACGTAGCAAAGCAGCTGAAGCAATCGCACGAGCAGTTACCTATATTTTAAAATCACAAATTGTCCAAAATGGTGCAAAAACAGTGTGGTGTGCCCAACACGATCCAGACACCTGTGAGCCCCGTGGTGCCCGTTCATATGAATTGCCCTCCAAAAGTGGAAAAGAGTCGGTTGGTATCATCTCCTTTTTGATGATGCAACCACAAACACAGGAGATACAAGAAGCAGTAAAAGCCGCTTTAGCATGGTATCGCAATCCTGACACGCAAGAAACAGATACTCAATATATTAAACGCTCTTCAAGCAGTAACGATGATAGCTATAATCCTATTCAATCCGTAGAGGGAAAGACCATGTGGTATCGCTTCTACGAAGTGGACACTGATACACCGTTTTTTAGTGGCCGCTTACCCACTGACAATCCTCCTGGCGTTGGAAAACAATATGCTCTCATGGATATTGAAGCTGAACGCCGTTATGGCTATGAGTGGGGTGGGAATTATGGAGAAAAACTTTTGAAATACGCCGACAGTGTTGGATATTAAATCAAAATAAGCTACTTGTGGTTTTGAAAATTTTTTTATTATTAATAAGGTATTACAAAATATGCGTTATTTAGGTCTTATAACAACACTATTTATTTTCTTTGCAGGTTGTAACAGCGGTACGGGAGTTAATGATTCTTTTGCTACATCATCCTCTTTATCAACATCTTCAAACTCTTCGTTTGCTACAGTACAAAGCTCTTCTTTAAAGACATCGCAAAGCAGCAGCATCTTTAATGTATCAAGTTTTTCATCTTTAGCAAGTTCAAGTACGACATCAACGCTCATACCAAGTTCTTCTTCTGTTGCATCAAGTAGCTCACAGTCGCAAAGTTCAAGTTCAAGTTCAATGACATCACAATCCAGTAGCTCAAGCATGCAAAGCTCTTCTTTATCGAGTGCTGCAAGTAGTATCACTATAGAAGATACTTCGTCATCCTCTATGAGTGCTACCCGTACTTTTACGCATCCTGGAGTCTTAAATTCTGATGAAGATTTCTCTTTCATCAGCACCAAAGTAACTCTAGCACAAGAGCCTTGGAAAACAGGATGGGATGCGCTCGTAAATGATGGCAAATCAGCATTGGGACGAACCCCTGCTCCACTTGAGACACTTATTCGAGGAGGAGACGGTCAGAATTTTGGTCGAGTGATCAATGAACTACAGTTCGCATACGCGCTCGCATTACGATGGAAAGTCTCGGGCGATCGTGCGTATGGTGATCTTGCCATTGCTTATTTGAATGCATGGTCATCTACTTTAAAAGAGGTAACTGGCAACAGTGATCGTTTTCTTGCCGCCGGTCTTTATGGTTATCAATTTGCTGCTATAGGTGAGATCATGAGAACTTATGATGGATGGGCCGAAACCGACCAAAAACGTCTGGCTGATATGCTGGTAAACTCTTTTTATCCTTTGACTCATACCTTTTTAACTACCCATAACGGCAGCTGTACCTCTCACTACTGGGCCAATTGGGATTTGGCCAATGTTGCCGGGATGATGGCCATCGGTATTTTTGCTGATAGGCAAGATATCTATGAAGAAGCGCTCGATTACATGTACCACGGTAAGGGCAACGGGTCACTGGACAATCTTATGTATTATCGTCATGCCGGAAATATGGGGCAATCTCAAGAGAGTGGTCGCGATCAGGGACATGCGACACTTAATGTCTCTTTGTATGGTGTTATTGCAAAAATGGCATGGAATCAGGGAGATGACCTTTTTGCCTACAATAACTATGAATTGCTGGCCGTGTCAGAATATATTGCTCGCTATAACCTTAATGAAGAAGTACCTTATATTTTTTACGGCCCTAACTGTGCCAGCGCCAGAGATGGTATTGCAGAGATCTCTTCAGGCGGTCGCGGTATTATTCGCTCTTCATGGGCACTTATCTACAATCATTATCAAAACCGCCTTGGAATTGCAGCACCATGGTCTAAAAAAGCAACACAAAAAGCACAACCTGAATATCCGGGCAATGGAGATGAACCGGGCTGGGGAACCTTGACAGAATCGCGCGACCCCTATACTGCTATCGGAGTGCCAAAAGGAGTTAGCGCCTTATTGAATAACGGTATCATAGAGCTCTCTTGGTGGGGCGTCGCGGGTGCGGAGCAGTATCGGCTCAAGCGTTCCTTGTCACAAACGGGTCTCTACCATACCATTGCCGAACTCAATGCGTCTGAAATTCTGACTTACAACGATACCAATATCACACGAGGAGAGCGCTACTATTATCAGGTCAACGCTGTTATGTCGGGTGTAGAAGGAAGCCCATCTATTACACGTTCCATACAAGCAGGAGATGAGCTGATCTTACATCTGACATTTGATGATTCCACAACACCTGGGATCTTGGGAAATGCACTAGCATTTAACGGAACCGATTACTACCAATCACTTAACAAAGGAGTTGTTGCAAATCTAGCTGATTTTACGGTAGCTTCATGGATCTATCAGGATGAACAAAGAAACTGGGCACGTCTGTTTGATTTTGGCTCCAGTGACCATCGTTATCTCACGCTGGTACCTTATACGGCTCAAAGCCAAAGCTGCTTTATGATCACCAAAGTAAGTTCTAACGGTGAGCAAAAAGTTTGTACTGATCCCATACCATCAGGAGAATGGGTGCATGTGGCATTTACGCTATCTGGACATACCGGCACGCTTTACATTAATGGCAAAGAAGCTGCCAAAAACAACAACTTTATAATGAGTCCTCATCAATTGGGTGTAACAACCAATAACTGGCTGGGACGCTCGCAATATAGCGCGGATCCGCTCTTTAAAGGTAAACTTGATGATTTCCGAATCTATAGTGGTGCCTTATCGGCATCCAAAATTGCCGATCTGGCCTCAAACTAGCTAGAGCGCCATCATCCGCTCTAATGCCACGCTAGCCCATTTCGTTGTGTTTTCATCTAAAAAAATCTCGTTAATTGGGCTTCCCGCCTCAATTGCTTTTAACGTGGCATAGAGATCTTCAAGCGTAGTTTCGTTCATTGTAGGACACTCCGGCTTTGATGAAGAGAGGACGTAGGTATTTTTAGAGCGCAAACGGTTCACAAGATTAAATTCAGTCCCTACCGCTACTTTTTGATCTTCATCCAGTTCTGAAATATATGTAATGAGCTGTGAGGTTGATCCCACAAAGTCCGCCGCATCACAAACAGCCGGATCACATTCGGGGTGCACGGCAATTAAAATGCCTGGATATTTTTTTCGATAAAAAGCAATATCCTCCACACTAAAAAGCTGATGCACCGAACAAAAACCGTCATAACAGATAATATCGGCCGCTTTAGGATCACTTCCATCACCAATTACACACGACTTAAGTCCCATCTGCTTGGCAATATTTTGCCCCAAACAGCGATCGGGAACAAAAAGGATTTTCTTACCCTCATCACGTGCTTTGGTAATGATCATTTTAGCATTGGAACTGGTACAAACCATACCGCCCATTTCGCCTACTTTGGCTTTGACTTCAGCCGAAGAGTTAATATAAGTAATAGGCAAAATAGTGTTCTTGGCAATACCCGCACGAGAGAGTAGCTCAATGGAATCGTCATAATAGTTTCCATCAATCATTTTAGCCATGGAACAGCAGGCGATGCGCGGCATAACAACCCGCTTATGAGGGCTGAGCACTTTAACACTCTCTCCCATGAAGCCCACACCGCAAAAAACAACAAACTCTGAATCGTCATCACGGGTACGTCTGGCAAGTTCAAGCGAATCGCCGGTAATATCACCCATCTCAAAAACTTCATCGCGCTGATAAAAATGTGCTACCACCGTCACGTCAAGACGGGATTTAAGCTCACGAATTTTTTCTTGTAATTCTGCGGTGTTTTGCTGCAAAAGCGCTCCTTACATGTAATAAAAATTAATGCGATTATAACGAATATTGAAGTAAACTCCTTTTTATAAAATCTTTATAGAACCCATTTCAAAAATCTTTTGGGTTCAACTATCAAGGTCCGTTATGGATATTTTTTCGCATATTAATGCCCAGTTTTATATTGCCGCTTATCTTATTGGAGGCATTCCCTTTGGAGTGTTACTGGCAAAAATTTTTGCCGGGGTTGATATCAAAAACTCAGGCTCCAAAAGTATTGGTGCTACCAATGTACTGCGTGTTCTCAAAGAGACGCATCCACAACTTGCTAAAAAACTGGGAATCGCCACGCTTGTGCTCGATGCACTCAAAGGGGTATTGGTGCTTCTTGTAGCGCAGCTTGTTGGACTGAGTGACGCTGCCCTTTGGGGAGTTGCGGTACTTGCAGTTATTGGACACTGCTTTAGCCCTTATTTGTGGTTTGAAGGAGGTAAAGGCGTTGCAACAGGTATGGGTGTTTTACTCTATCTATTACCTCTAGAGACTGCCATTGCTATTGCGGTGTGGTTTGTAGCAGCTAAAACCATTCGTATCTCATCGCTCTCTTCACTATTAGGGCTTGGCACAGCGCTTGTAGCAAGCTTTATGATTCATCCCGATATGGCTCATGCGCCTGTTGTTTTAATTGCATCCATACTCTTGTATAAACATCTGCCTAATATTATTCGTCTGCTACGTGGTCAAGAAGCACGGATCGTTTAATGACCATTCGCATTGAGCATCTGCATTTTGATGCTATCATTGGCATTCTTGAAGCAGAACGCCATACCCCCCAGCGTGTTATTGTTACATGTAACATCGAATACGCTTATCAAGAAGAAGCTTTTATCAATTATGCCGATGTTATTGAGATCATCGAAGCAACAATGAAACGCGAACGTTTTAAACTGATTGAAGATGCCATAGCGCATCTATCAACACTACTTAAAAGTCGTTTTCCTTCAATACAACAGCTAGAACTCCACATTCAAAAACCCGATATCATCCCTCATGCAACGGTAGGAATTTCAGAAAAATTCTATTTTGATGCCTGAGCGTGCAGCTTTTGATGAGAGTGCATCAGATCAGTTATTACTTAAATGTAGTTGAAACTTTTTTTAAAGAAAGTTGAAAAATAGATTAAATTAACCTAAAATTGTGCTATAATCCCGGAAAATTATTATCCAGAGGACTCCAATGCGCATTCTCATCATCGAAGATGAAGTCACATTAAATAAAACCCTGGCCGAAGGACTCAAAGAGTTTGGCTATCAAAGTGACGTTGTCGAAACACTTAAAGACGGCGAATACTACCTGGACATTCGTAACTATGACTTGGTACTGACTGATTGGATGCTACCAGATGGTAACGCTATCGACATTATCCCCGATATTAAGGCAAAAACACCTAAAACTATTGTTGTTGTGCTTTCTGCTCGTGATGATAACGAGAGCGAAATTGAAGCCTTGCGCTCAGGTGCCGATGATTACATCCGCAAACCTTTTGACTTTGATGTCCTTGTTGCTCGTTTAGAGGCGCGTTTGCGTTTTGGTGGCAGTAACATTATTGAAATTGAAGACCTTATTATCAATCCTGAAGAAGAAAAAATCATTTATCGTGATAAAGAGATTGAACTTAAAGGCAAACCGTTTGAGGTTCTAACACACTTAGCACGTCATCGTGATCAGATCGTTAGCAAAGAACAACTGCTCGATGCCATTTGGGAAGAGCCAGAGCTTGTAACGCCAAACGTTATTGAAGTTGCCATCAACCAAATTCGCCAAAAAATGGACAAACCATTAAATATTACAACGATTGAAACCGTACGTCGTCGCGGTTACCGTTTCTGTTTTCCTAAAGAGATCTGATCCCGTTTTATATCGGGATCCTCTTTTTTTTCCACTCTTTTACCCCTTTTTCGCTACTATATTTCACATCAAATCTTGTATTGCTTGCCGTAGAAAATATCCAAGTGTACAAATTTATCCTAGTAGCAAGGCTTCAAGGTGATTAAAAAGAGTATTCGTCGCCGTTTTCTTGTCCAGCTTTTTTTTGCGTCGGCTTCGCTTATTGTCATTTTTTCCTCAGCACTCTTTTTTCTGATTAAAGAGTCTGTTTATGAAGAAAAACGCCAAGACATGATCAAGATTGCAGAAAATATCTGTGCCTTTCAGTCACTCGAATCAACACAACTGGCCAATGATAGTATTCTTGGTCTCTCTGTTGAACTCATCTATCTTAAAGATGGTGATGATAACACCATTTACATCAGTGAAGTCGATAAAGACGACAAAACCTATCTTAATCTAATCTACCCTTTTGGAAAAGAAGACAACAGTTACCTCAAGATCATGAAAGAAGTTACCGGCATGAAAAAACTGCTGGGTAAAATTCTCAATGCTATTTTTGTTATTAATGCCGTAGGTTTTTTGGTTGTCATTTTATACGCCATTGGTCTCTCAAAAATGCTGGTATCTCCTGTTGCTACGCTAAGCAATCGACTTTCAAACATGAATGAGCAGCTTATTCGGCCTATTAAAGTTGAGGAGCTTCCCGAAGAGTTTGCACCACTTGGCGAAACCATCAACCGTCTTATCAATAGGATACAAAATTTCATTAAATATCAAAAAGAGCTTTTTATTGGCGCCGCACATGAGCTCAAAACACCCTTGGCAGTCATTAAACTTAAAAATCAAGTCACGCTCATAAAAAAACGCTCTCCTGAAGAGTACATCGAAGCCATTAAGGTTACCAATACCGCTATCAATGAAATGGATAAAATTGTCAGCAATATTCTTAATATTGGACGTCAAGAGGGTGCGCACCTCGAAAAACCGACTGAAGTTGATATCATCGGAGTACTGCGCCGTAAAGCTGAAGACTTCGAGCTGCTAGCTCGCAGTGAAGGCAAAACCTTACAGATGCATTTTGAACCCAATCTTTTTATGGCAACGTTGCAAGTGAGCCTAATTAATCAGATCATTCAGAATTTTTTACAAAATGCTCTCAAATTCACCGCCAAAGGTAAAACCGTTCAAATCCACAGCATGCTTCATGATACCGGACTTCTGATTGAAGTGATTGATCAAGGATGCGGTATTGATGAGAGTGTGGACCTTTTTGCCCCTTTTAAACGCGAAGGCAACAAATCAGGGGTTGGCCTTGGGCTCTTCTTGGCTAAAAGCGCCGCAGATGCCATTGGAGGCGAAATTACGCTTAAAAATCGTACCGATGGAGAAGATGGCACAGTGGCTTCCCTACTCTTACGCTCAAAACTCTGCTGCCCAATCAAAAGAAATTAAAATTCATTCAAGGTTTCTTCTGCTATAAATCGTGGCAGATATTTTAGACTGTAACAAGGTTTTATAATGCCACTACTGATCAATGATGAGTGTATTGCGTGCGACGCCTGTCGCGAAGAGTGTCCTACAGAGGCCATCGAGGAAGGTGATCCTGTTTATGTTATCGATCCTGATCGTTGCACTGAATGTGTCGGCCATTATGACGAACCGCAATGTATCGCTGTTTGTCCCATTGATTGTATTATTCTTGATCCCGACAATCGTGAGACACTTCAAGAACTTGAGTTTAAATACAAGAAAATCATGGAAGAAGAAAAAGAGTAATCATCAAATATTTTTTGAAAAGTACGTGTTGTGGCTAAACGCACCGCGGTTATTGATATTGGATCAAACTCTGTAAGAATTGCAATCTTTGAAAAAAGTAGCCGCTTTGCATTTCATCTTCTTGATGAAGCAAAAAGTCCTGTGCGTATCAGTGCTGGTGCTTATGAAAACGGTGGCTATCTTCAAGAAGAAGCGATGCTGCGGGCCATTACCGCTTTAGGAGATTTTCTCTCCATTGCGCGTTCTTATCATATTCGCAAACTACTCTGTGTAGCTACCTCTGCCGTACGTGATGCTCCAAACAAAAGCGTATTTCTTTCACGAGTTCGTCAAGAGCTCGGTCTGGATATTAAAGTTATCTCAGGAGCACAAGAAGCTTATTTTGGTGCCATTGCAGCCGCCAATCTTTTACCTGAGTATCACGCCATCACCCTTGATATCGGGGGTGGTTCCACAGAATCGGCACATTTGAATCAAAAAGAGGTCACCGCTTCTTATTCTTTAGATTTAGGAACCGTACGACTTAAAGAGCTCTTTTTTGATAAAAACGATATCGAAAGTGCCATAAAACAGATTGACCAAGCCATTGCAACCCTCCCCTTTGAAAACGTTCATCATGTTATTGGCATAGGTGGTACGCTTAGAGCGCTTGGAAGAGCTATAATGAAGGCTAATGCCTATCCGATGCCCAAACTTCATGCATTTACCTATGATGCCGCGCAACTCATTGAACATGGTAGCAAAATATTAGAAGCCAAACCCGATCGCCTTAAAGAGCTTGGTATCAAGCCAGATCGTTTCGACATTATCAAACCGGGCATACTTATTTTATTGCGTGTTATCAAACACTTTGAAATCACCACAATTACTACCAGTGGTGTGGGGGTACGTGAGGGAGTATTTTTGTATGACATGCTCCGCCATCAGCATTTTCGTTTTCCCGCGAATTTCAATCCTTCAGTGCGCTATCTATTAGATCGTTACGTCATCGACACCAATCGCTCAAATCAAATGGCAAAAGTGTGTGGTATCTTGTTTGATCTTTTTCAAAACCATTGGCACCTTGAAAGCCGTTACCGACGTATGTTAATTATTGCTGCTAAATTGTCAAAGATAGGTGCTTCGCTGCACTATTATTCACAACATCATCATGGCTATTATTTAATACAAACGGCACTAGAGTATGGTTTTAGCCATCATGATATTTTACTCATTGCAACACTGGTGCGCTACCAAAAACGCAAGCTTCCCAAAAAAGAGCATAAAGAGTTTTTCGAGATATTATTGCCTGATTATGAGACACTTGATTATCTAAGTACGCTACTCACTCTGGCCGATATTTTATTGCAGCATCATCCAAAAAATATCGATTTTAGACTCTCGTGCAACGAAGAGACGCTCATTGTTGAAACACTGCGTTCTCTTTATCTGGCTCAAGAACAAATTCAAGCCCTGCCCGATTTTGACGTAGCCGTCTCATTTCACCAAGTAGAACATCTTTAATCACTTACGGCAGTGGCTGCATATGCCGCTGAAAATGAGGTTGGTCTCTTTGACATCAAAGTCTATGATGCCATCAATACATGTAACCACATGCCCCATATCAACAGCAATATCTTCAAAACGACCGCACTGTTCACACATAATATGCGCATGTGGCGCTTTAGTAATCTCGTAACGTGATTTTTGATGCGGTACTTTAACCTCTTTTACAATGGCCTTCTCTAGCATAGCGTTGACATTTTTATAAAGCGTTGCCAGGGAAATGGACGAGAACTGTTTTTGGATCTTTTCGTACAGATCTTCAATACTAACATGACCCATATCATGCATAAGTGACAAAATACCCAGACGCTGAGGCGTTACTTTGAGATCGCTCTTGCGAAGTAATTGTTCGTAATTCATGGCAATATTATATCCTTTTGCAATTACAAATGGATTGTTAACAATGATTAATCCAATTGTTTAAGGAAAAAAATTATCTTTAACTAATGGCACCTCTAATGAAGTGATACGGCAGCCTCAATCACTTCATGGGCGCTAATGAGGCGCATACAATCATGATGTTTTAGCGGACATTCACGTTTCATGCACGGGGCACACTCCATTTCATGTCGTACAATCACTCCTTTTGGATTCATCCACTGAGAAGTTTCCTTGTGACGCGTTGGGCCAAAAATTGCTACCGTTGGTACGCGATACGCCGCAGCTACATGCATAGGGCCACTGTCATTCGTAATAAAGAGCGAGAGTGAACCAATATGCGCACATAACTGCTCTACACTCGTCTGACCGGCAAGATTACGTATATTATCCACATTAAGGTGGCGTAAATGCTGCTCAATCTCATCGGCTACCTTCACCTCAGCTGCCCCGCCAAAAATGACAATATCAAACTGTGATGCAAAGGAAGCAGCCACTTCGGCAAATTTTTCAGGATACCAGCGCTTTGCCGATCCATATGTAGCCCCAGGATTAATGCCCAAGAGCGGCTTATCGCTTTGAGCCGCATCAATATGAAGTTGTAACCGTCCTGCCTGAGCAAGTGAAGGTATGGCCTGCTTAACAAGTTGATGATACTGCAACACCAAATGCTGCTGAGAAAGAGGAACCGAATGAAGTCTCAACATAGAGGCATGCCAACTGGCACGAGTATAACAGTGTGGTGTTTTGCTCCATAGCATCAATAAATTGGCATGAATTTGATTCCGAAATGATATAGCAATATCATGGGCACCAAGGCGTTGTGCAAAACGATACGTATTTAGTGAACGGCTTCCTTGTTTTTTTGTTTCATCCACATAAGCATGGTCGCATTGAGGATGATGTTTCAATGCTTCGATAGCAACATATGATCCTACAAACGTAAAACGATTAGCACCATCTGCTGCCGCCATCGCCTCAATAGCCGGCGTTGCCATTACAGCATCACCTAGCCAATTAGGCAGGATTACCAAAATCCTCACGGCCGACCTTCGGGATAGATGTATACCGGTTTCTCCCCTATGTTTGCCCGTTCGCTCTCCTCTGCTGTACCGTCATAGGAAACAACCAAGCACGGTTTGGGTAAACGAACATAATGTTCTTGCTGTGACCACATGATAATCACTTCGCCATGACGATTCTTACATGTAAGCTTATGGCGTGTTTCAAACTCACCATAAGAGGTATATCCTTTATCGCGTTTATCTACAACGTTATACGATACAAAGGTGGCATCTTGCAGATGCGCCAACATTGTTTTAAAGACATCATATGCTTTGCGTTTTCGGATACCTTCACGATTATCTACCAATCCATATCCAGGAGCAATGAGCTGATGCCAAAATACAACATTAACATGTTGTGTTGCAAACGCCAGTAGATAATAGCGCAGCATGTAAGCCGCATAGGTCTCTTCATCCACGCATTCGTATTCGCTTGTAGGTGCATAAGGTGCCGTATCACTAATAGGCCAATTCGTTTCGGTGATATAAAAGTTTGATCCTACATTACGGCTTAAAAGCATCATAGCGCGTTGCAGTTTGATTTTATCCTGCAATGAAAAGCCCATCTGCGTATTTTCAGGAGCCCCGCGGCGATCCACATAAAGCAGCGATGAGAGCGAATCAAAATAGAGGCGATGATCGTTAAAAAGTGCATGTGCCGTATAGTGATATTCAAAATCGATAATACCCGGACCAATGAGTTCAATCGTATTAAATTTTTGCACTTTGAGCCAATAGGCTATGGCGTAAAAATCAACATACTCGCCCATGCTAAAAAAACCCCATTTGGTACGATTGACCGCAGATCCAATTTGAAAACGGCTTGAGTACGCGCCAAGGGTTTCAAAAATACGGCATAGATCGCTGCGTGCAAGATCAAGATTTTCAATATGTTCGCGATCTTGCAAAATATTGATAGTGATTTCACACCCTTCAAAACGACTGCAAAACTCAGCATAATGATCCAGACGCTCCATTTCCCACAGCGGCATCCGAATTAGAATACTTTTGATGCCAAGCTCTTGAACCATCTCAACTTCCAACGCTTCATCGCGATCGACATTGACACTGATACCAAAGAAATGCTGCGAATCAATCTCGTGGCGCTGCACCAAATAGCGAAACAGATAAGAAGCAGGCAGGATCACCAAAGAGATTAATCCAGTTTTTAACAACGAAGGCCACGCTCTCACTTGCTTGCGTCGTTTGTAGTCGCGGTCCATAATTTTATAAGGCTGATCGGAATAAATATCCCATTCGTACGGTAATTTCATGCGGAAATTTTAACATTAAAAATATCAAGAGCTGGTAAACGTTATGATTCTATGTCGTATAAATGCTTTAAAAGTTTACAGGCTTCACTGAAAACTTCCTCAGTTTTTATGCTGTTAATACTTTTACCGGCTTCGCTGACAAGTGCGCGCGCACCGTCATGCGGATAGAACCATTCACGTAGTGTTGATGCGGCTGATAATGTTTCATCAGAATGCAAAATAATGATCGGTATTTTATAAATTTGAGCCATATGCGATGGGCCGCAATCATTGGCAATCACCAATTTTGAGCCTTTAATCAAAGCAAACAGTGCCGTAATCTCAAGATTGTTATAAATATTAAATCCCGCATTTTGTATGATGGGTACTAAATCGTTCTCCTGAGCTCCCACAACAAAATCAATTTCAAAATGGGGATAGCGCTGTTGCAGTTTTTGAGCCAATGCAATGTAATGCTCCAACGCCCAGCGTTTATGTGCACCGCCGGCTCCTGGCATTAGAAGAATCCGATCATACCGATCTCCATGATAAGGCTGCAAATTAGCACCTATGAGATTCAGATAGTTTTGTGCTCTATAGATATTGCTGTTATGTGGAATACTTTGATCATAAAACCATCGACTCCATCCATTGCGATAACCAATTGTTTTATTTTTATGAAACAGCGATGTCATAAGATTTATAAACATGGAGTTACGTTGCAAATTAAGGGTTATATGTGGATTGAGCGCGCGATAGCGCAACAGCATCTGCCATTTACTCTGGATAATAAACGTTTTATCTACCAACTGCAAGGTTTCAAACATTTGAGACATAGCATTTTTGGATATCAGATAAATATGGCTGTTGGGATAGCGTGTTTTGAGCTGCTCTAAAAGGGGAATATGATTAATATGGGCACCAAAAAAATTGCGGTTTTGTGCAAAGACAACAATACGTTTTCGAGATGCGTTTTGCTCCAACACATTATAAAGATGTCGATAATGTTGCGCCATTGCTATTGCGGAGTATGCCTTAATGTTTTGATATGCATTATCACGATAACGCTTACATGTAAGTGGATCGTGATACAGCATTTCAATGGCTTTAACAATGGCATCAACGTTTTTAGCTTCAAACAGCCATCCATTCTCATTATGGCTGATAATGTCGGGGATTCCGCCAACATTTGAAGCAGCTATCGGTACTTTGGCATCCATCACATCAAGCAGTGTTGATCCCAGCCCTTCATTGAGCGAGGGGAACACAAAAAGATCCATTGCCGCAAGATAATCCCCTACATTATTGACAAATCCCTCAAAAATAATGCGTTCATCCTGATTGGCAAGGCTTTTAAGCATTGCCTCATCTGCTCCGCGTCCAAGTAACAACAGCCGCATATCGCTATAACGTGCTACCAATTGCAAAAAAGCACGAATCAGATAACTCTGCCCTTTATGTTTGTCATCAAGTGCTCCGATATGGCCAATAACAAAACACCCCTCAAAACGCTCTTTTATTTGCAGTGCCGTTGCTTCATCCACATCAAATCCACTAAAAGCACTGGGAATGATGTGACACGACGCTTTGGGTGAGACACTTAGAATCTCAGCAACAATTGCTTTGGAAAGTCCCACACTATATGCCGCTTTTTCATACAGCATTTTATTAAAGTAGTTCGGTGTTATAGGATTGTCTACGCGTCGGGTTAGCATGTAGGGAATTTTTAAAAGCAGATGCGCAAAAAAAGCAAACTGCGCGGCTTTAGTTTCATGCGCATGCAGCAGCGAAACGCCTTTTAACTGCCTTACATGTAAGACGTAGGGTTTGGAAATTTCAATAATCTCAAGTTTAGAAATATGGGCACAACGCGCTCCAAGCTCCGAGTTTTTACGCACCAAAAGCCGTTGTGAATAACCAAAGTGGGATAACTGTTGTATTAATAATTGTGTTTGGCGCTCACCCCCGCGAAATCCTTTGGCAAAATTGGCATGAGCAATGATTTGATGGGGCATCAACGTCCTGTTTTTAACCGCTTATAAGCTACAATCGCGATATGAAGATTACGGCGAATATTATAACACTCAACGAGGAAAAGAACATTGAAGCGGTCATTCGCTCGGTAGCACAGGTGTGTGATGAGATCCTTGTAGTTGATTCACAAAGCTCAGATGGCACGCAAGAGATTGCTAAGTCATTGGGGGTGCGCGTGATTATTCAGCCCTACCTTGGTGATGGACCACAAAAAAAAGTGGCCGAACGCCACGCCTCACATGCTTGGGTCTTGAGTCTTGATGCTGATGAACGTCTTGATGAAAACGCTATTGCCGCTATCAAAGCTCTTGATCTGGATGCAACACCCTATGACGCGTACTCATTCCGTCGCAAAACGTTTATTGGAGATCGTTTTATCAAACTCTGGTATCCTGACCGCCGGATTCGTCTCTATAATATCAAGCAAGGTGCTGGATTTTCTGAAGCGATGGGCCATGCCGGTGTTATTGCCAAAGCGCCTCATGCACTTGATGCCGATTTACTACACTACTCTTATGAAGATTATGCCCAAATGGTTGGCACCATTAAAAAGTTCTCGCAACGTGGGGCGAAGATGATGTTTGATGCAGGAAAACGCGCCTCATGGTACGACCCTTTTACGCATGGTTTTAGTTCGCTGTTTAAAAAGCTGGTGCTTAAAGGCGGTATGTTTCAAGGCGTTGATGGCTGGAGCGTTTCGATTATTTCGGCTTTTAATACCTACATTAAATATGTGATGCTACTAGAGCTGCAAAAAGATATCAAATGAAATACCTGCATCTTCTTAAAAACGAAAAATTTGTTGCTGCCTTTATTGTTTTTATACGCCAGAATTTTCCCAAAGACGAACACCATTTTGTGATTTTAGGCGGTATCAATCCCAAAAAAAAACCTATCGATTTCAATGAGGACATCACCTATCTTCATGCCCGTTACGCTTCGTGGTGGTATTATCCACTTCTATGGCGCAAACTAACACCGCTTTTTAAAGAGGCTGAAAAAGTCATTTTACACAGCCTGTTGGTGCGTGGTATTGTGGATTATCTTTATTTTCATCCGACACTGCGTAAAAAATCATATTGGGTTATCTGGGGTGGAGATTTGTATGATTACCACGAGAACACAAAAAAACTCAAGCGCAAGTGGAAACTTTACAAAAAACGCACCATTATCAAAGATTTTGCAGGGCTTATCACCTATCTTGAAGGCGATTATGAGAATGCCAAAAAATATTATGGTGCCACAGGAAGCTACCTTCCTTGTTTGATCTATCCCTCAAACCTTTACAAAACACTTGATCTGCCCCCAAAAACTGATGCAACTGTAAACATTCAAATCGGTAACTCTGCTAGTAAAAGCAGTGCGCATCTGGAACTTCTTGAAAAACTTGCTCCCTATAAAGATCAAAACATCAAAATTATCGCCCCACTCTCTTATGGCGGTAAACGCAAATATATTGCTTCGGTAATCAAAAAAGGACGCGCGCTTTTTGGCGAAAAGTTTGTGCCGCTTACCGATTTTATGCCCTTTGATGATTACATGCAGCTCCTTGCACAGATTGACATTGCCATATTTCATCATAAACGCCAGCAGGGCATGGGGAATATTATTACCCTTTTAGGATTGGGAAAAAAGGTTTACATCCGCTCTGATATCACCACATGGCACCTTTTTGAGACCTTACATGTAAACGTTTTTGACAGTTGTGCTTTAATAAATCTTGATGCAATTAACGATGATGATCGTCAATTCAACATTGAAGCCATCGCCACACACTTTAGTGAAACAACCTTGCAAACACAATGGAAACAGATTTTTAAAGAAGAGGTGTAACGTGGCGTATCATACACAAGAGGCACTTGAAGCTATGGGCTTTAAGCATCTGGGTAAAGATGTCAAAATCAGTAATAAGGCAAGTATTTATGATGCGCATCGCATCAGCTTGGATGATTATGCACGTATTGATGATTTTTGTGTTGTCTCAGGAAGTGTCTCTTTAGGTAAATACGTCCATATTACCGTATTTTGCAATCTTGCAGGCGGTGAAAAAGGTATTGTCATTGAGGATTTTTCCACCGTGGCATATGGCTGTCATATTTTTACGCAATCTGATGATTACAGTGGCGAGAGTATGGTCAATTCCAATATTCCCAAAAAATACAAAAACGAAATTAAAGCAGCAATTCATATTGAAAAGCATGTGATTATTGGAGCTGGAAGCTATATTTTACCCGGTGTTACACTAAAAGAAGGCACATCAATAGGTGCCAAATCACTGCTGCTTAAAACAACTCAGGCATGGAGCATTTATGCAGGATCTCCTGCCAAACGCCTTAAAGCACGCAGCAAAAAAATACTTGAACTTGAAAAAGAGTTTTTATCCGAACAAGGAGTTTTATGATCCCCTTTAACCGTTCCCCTTACATTGGTAATGAAACCGCCTATATCATTCAAGCCGTCAAAGAGGGCAAAATTTCAGGTGATGGGCCCTTTAGCAAAAAGTGTCATGCATGGTTTGAAGCACAACTGGGCTGTGAAAAAGCGCTTTTAACCACCTCATGTACCCATGCGCTTGAAATGGCCGCCTTACTGATTGACATTCAACCCGGTGATGAAGTGATTATGCCCAGCTACACCTTTGTTTCAACCGCCAACGCTTTTGTGCTACGTGGGGCGACCATTGTGTTTGTCGATATCCGCAAAGACACTTTAAATATTGATGAGCGCAAAATTGAAGCCGCTATTACCGAAAAAACCCGGGCCATTGTCCCCGTACACTACGCCGGAGTAGGCTGTGAGATGGATGCCATTATGGCCATTGCCCAAAAACACGATCTTTTTGTCATTGAAGATGCCGCACAAGGCATGATGGCTACGTATAAAGATCGCGCGCTAGGAACCATCGGACATTTGGGAGCATACAGCTTTCATGAAACCAAAAACTACACCAGCGGAGGCGAAGGCGGATTGCTTATTATTAACAACGCACGTTTTAAAGAACGCGCTGAAATTATCCGTGAAAAAGGAACCAACCGCAGTCAGTTTTTTAGAGGTATGGTTGATAAATACAGCTGGGTTGATCTGGGCTCATCCTACTTGCCCTCAGATATTAATGCGGCCTTTCTTTATGCCCAGCTTGAAGCTGCCGATACCATCAAT
The DNA here is from genome assembly GCA_050290965.1 of Sulfurimonadaceae bacterium. GTDB lineage: Bacteria > Campylobacterota > Campylobacteria > Campylobacterales > Sulfurimonadaceae > JAFGUB01. Next base: position 93,045 of record JBNKJB010000009.1, on the reverse strand, counting down.
GCCAATCGCCTTGAAACCTGGCAGTATTATTACGACGCGCTGCAGAATTTGCCCATCCAATTGCCAATCATTCCCCATCACACCCGTCACAACGCCCATATGTTTCATCTGCGTTGTCGTGATCTTAATGAACGCTCGGCACTGATTGAGCATCTTAAAAGCGATGACATCATGGCTGTATTTCACTACATACCGCTGCACAGCGCTGAAGCAGGTCAGAAATATTCACGTTTTAATGGTGAAGATAGCATCACCACACAAGAGAGCGAACGCTTGCTACGCTTGCCCTTGTATTATGGAATAACGGATCAAGAACGTCATCAGATTGTTGCAAGCGTGCGCCGATTTTATGCCTAGGCCTTAAACTGTTTTTTGAGCGCTTTAGTTCGAACCACACGATCCACCTCGTGCTGCATCGCGTTTAAAATTTTTGCAAAGTCCATATCCCACAAACGGGCATAGTGTGTAGCCATAAGTTTTAAATCTTCTGGTTCTGCCCACAATTTTGAAAAATTAGCACACCCTTCTTGCGGTGAAATCACTCGAAAATCCATACGGTTGATATCTACCAATAAAAAGCGATAATCATCATTCTCGCGGCGTATTAAAATATTTCCCGGAGAGTAATCTTCATGCCATACCCCCTTTACATGTAAGCCATAAGTAAAGCGTGTAAATGCCTCTAATACCGCCTGATAATCCTCAATATCATGATGCAGTGCTTCACGAATAGTAAAATCATACGGCTCATATAAAGATACAAAATAGCTACGTCCAAAAAATCCAAACATGCGCTCTTCAATACAAGCAACCGCTTGAGGCGTAGCAATATGTAATTGCTGAAGTTTACGTGCATTTTCATACGACTTTTTTGCTTTGGAATCACGCAAAAAACCATAGGCAATACGATTAATGAGATGGGGTACTTTAAAGGCTTTAATGACCATTTTTTGAGCAGCAATCTCCACAATACGCAGTTCATTTCGAGCTTTGTGGATACTATGGCCACTGGCATCAAAGAGTGTTTCAACCTGCTCTAATTCAGTACGAAACGCTTCAAAATCGGGATGGACAATAAGCGTTTGAGTCATCATTTCACTTTACAAATTGGCGGTTTTGCTGCAGCACTTCAAGTAAAATGCTATCAATACCTTCATGTGCTTGCTCTGTTTTTTCATACGATACATTATCACGCACTTCGCTGGAAAAAAGCTGCAAATTGGAATAGATATAGGTTAAATCGGATGTAATAATCGCATTGTCATTCCAATTCCCCACATAGGCATAATCACGGTGGTAGTTTGGATCACGTAAATTGCGTCCATGCGAATACGTTGCCGGATCATTTGTCACACCAAGATAGTGCAAAAGTGTCGGTGCCAAATCAAGTGATGAGCTCATAGTATCAATCACTTTCGCATCATTTTGCGGCCATTTTATCACTAACGGTGCGTTCGTTTGTGCTTTATTATAAGCGCTGTTGTGTCCAAAACGGCCATATTCAAAAAACTCGTCACCGTGATCGGACGTAAAGACAATAATGGAGTTATCGTAAATCCCTTTTGCCTTGATAGCATCAATCATCTCGCCAAAAAGGGCATCGTCATACACATTGGCGTTTTTATACTGATTAAAAAGCACCTCACGATCTGATTCACTAACTGTCACAAAATTGACTTCTCCGTTAGCATCGGGAGTAAATTTTGTTGCCGATTTGGGATAGGAGTGTCCATGCGGCGCGTCAAGAAATACAAAAGAAAAAAGCGGCTGTGATGCATTGGCTTCTTTGAGCCAATCAATGAAATCCTTGCTGCTTTGACGATCTTTTTCCCACGGTTTTCCTTGATAGGTATCACTGATGTTGCCATCAATATTAAAATAGACCGTCTGGCGAAATTCCGGCCAACTGGTATCGGTGCTTGAAAAGATGTGACTGCGATACCCAAGATGACTCAGTACATCAAAAAAGACAGGACGCTCTTGCGCATTCAAAAACGTAAACCACAAACTTGAATTGATCCCGTAAAAAAGGCCAAAAATACCAAAACGCGTCGTATTCCCCCCGCTAATATTGTGCGTATAGCGCCATCCCTCTTGGCTAAGTTTCCAGACATTAGGAGTTATCTCTGGCCTTATAACATCCTCACGCGTGGAATCAAAAGCAATAATAAAAATATGCGGCCGTGCTCCCAAGCCATAGCGCAGCGGCTCGTTGGGGTATGTCACTGTAGCATTCTCGCTAATTTGAAAACGCACTTCATTTTTTTTAGGTGCTTTAACGTTAAAAAGTTTTTCAGCTGTTCCCGTGTAATCCATCGGCTGATAAAGCGGAATGGGTTTGGTGGTCTCCATGAGTGCCGTATATTGGTACATATTGGCATAACCGTAGATCCCTTTATCCGCCAAAATAATCACTAGCATTACCGGTATCACATGCTGCAAAAAGATACGATTATACTCTTCACTTGCCCGTTTTTGCACGGACATCGTGCGTTTGATTAACCCATATTGTAAGGCTGACAATCCGGCGATACTACCCAAAAAAAACAGAACCGGCATCATTCCAGCTTGAATACTATCCATTGCAGCCGGAGAAAAAATAATATTAAGTACCATCGCATTAATATGAAACTTCCAAATACGATAGATAAAAAAATCAGCAATCAAGGCAACATCTACCATCACAAATAGTACTGCTGCCAAAGGTAAGATAAATCGTCGTACCCACAACAACGGCAACAATAGAAGATAAAAAATCAAGTAAATACTGGCCGAAGTTGATACAACGGCACTGATATCAAAAAGCAGATAACCCAGAGGTATGTCATCGTTAAAAAATAAAAATCCCAAATATAAGAGCGTTGTTATAATGAAATTAGCGCTTAATAAGATAACAAAACGACGATACATCCAGCTCCTTTGAGATTATTTTTTTGCCATTATAACCAATAGGCTCTCCTCGGTTATAAAAAAATATAACTACTGCTTCACATGCTGTTTTGCATATGCACCGATAAGAGATCCGGTGTTGCTAACGAGAGAGCCTCTTTTACCGATGCTTCATAAACATACCGATTAATCTGTGAAGCTGTCTGATAAAGATAGGTTCGGATAGTTTTTGTCAATTTGGTATTTGGCAACGGCTCAAGATAATAAATCAGTGAAAACTCCAGTGCATCATCTCCGGTTTCACTCAAGAGCCATTCAAAGGGCACATTGACATTAACTTTACAACGTTCATTTTCAAAAGCACGTGTTTGCGCCGTATTAAACATGGTCTCAATACGTTTAAAGAACTGCTCTGTTACGGCGCTGCGGCCCTCTTGCTCTTGCGGAAGCTCTGGATACCCGATCTTATAACGAATACTACGACGCAAACCATCAAGCGATGTACGTTTGGAAAGATTTTCAATTTTTGATTCAATCAGTTTGGAATTACGCATCATGGTACGATGATTATTTTTCACATCATATAAAATGGTATACACAAAACTCACCCGACCAATAATATACTCATCAGGATCACCGTCAATACGAACGGTATCGCCATCTTCAATCATTTCTGAGCTTAAAATCACCATACAATAATAGGGATCCGCAGCCCAAATGCTGTGTGTCAGAGCCAAAAAAGCTACAATAATTCCCAAAAATCCAGTGGTCTCAAGCAAACTGGTAAAGTTCCAAATGGTAATTAAAAGATACAGCACAATGCTGCTGATAAGAACTACTAAAAAGATATCAATCAAGCGACTGTTGTAGGTATCGATGTAATGCTTTTTACCATCAATTTCACGCTCTCGTCCAAATTTTTTACGGACCAGATACGAAAGCAACGTAAACGCAAATGCCCCCAGATAAATCACAAGCAGTGAATACCCCAAGGAGGCAAACACATTTTTATAATCATCTGTAAAAAAAGCCACCACGATATCTAGCAATAGTGAGAAGATAAAGAGATAATTGACCATACGAAACACCATAAGCTGAAAGGTGTTTTCATTGCCTGCATTAAAAAAAGCAACAATTTTTTGAGAATTGACAAGCAAAAAGATATTGACGATGATCACCAATAAATGGTTGCCAAGATCAAACCAGTTTAATGTCAAAGACTCCATTGCACTCATTATGATGGATCTGTTTTTGACTCTGAGACTGCCGATGTATTAGCAGCTTGGATAAAACTTGACACATCACCTCCGTTAATACCTAACTCTTTTAGTAGTGATTCAACTATGGGTGCCTGTGCTTTATATTTAAGTGCGCTATTTACCAATTGATCAGGAAGAGAAACATCAGAAGTTGCACCTTCACCACTACTGATATTGTGATTATTTCCGGTAAATCCGTCAAGCTGCATAATCTTGATGCTTTCGATTTTTTCCATCGGGCGAACGCTCTGTTCGATGATTTCGGGCAGTTTTTCAATAAGCGCCATTTTGATCTGCATGGTGATCTGATCAAGTGAGAGCGTATTGGAAGCTTCATTGATAGCCAGTTTTCCTTCCGCATCAACCTGATAGCGAATTTTGGCGGCTTCAGCTTCGAGTTTTTCGGCATCGGCACGTCCCTCAGCCGCGATACGGTATTTGTCGGCTTCTGCCTGTGCGAGTGTACGCTGTGCCTCTGCCGTGTCTTCTGCCGCCTGTTTCTCGGCTTCGGCGCCAACTTTGATGCTGATGGCATCTCGTTCGGCAATTTGGCGGGCTTCAACCAGCTCAATTGCTTTTTGACGTTCCGCTTTTTCCGTTTCGCGTACGGTAATGACCTGTTCTTGCGCTTTTACGGCTGCGGCGCGGGCTTTATCGGCTTCGGCTTGGGCAAGCGACTGGGCTTTTGATTTTTCGGCTACGGCAATTTCGCGGTCTTGTTCTGCCAGTTCAATGGATTTGGCCATCTCGATCTCTTTTTGGCGCACCAGCTGCTCTTTAGCAATACGATCTTGTTCAACCGCACGTTCGGAAGAGATACGCGACTGCTGAATCTCCTGCTCGGCACTGATTTTTGCATTTTCGGCATCACGCTGTTTTTGTGACTGTTCGCTGGCAATTTCTGCACTCTGCTGAGCTTTACGAATGGAAATTTCGCGTTCTTGTGCCAATCGAGCATACTCTTCTTCTTTTTGAATCTCCAGAGAGAGACGTTCGGTTTCCAGATTTTTCTGCTGAATTTGGACATTGGTGTCACGCTCGATATCGTTGCGTTTTTTGCGACGCATTTCAATCTCTTCAGTCAGGCGGGTAAGACCCTCGGCATCAAAAGCGTTATCGGGGTTAAAAAACTTTTTACTGGTCTGATCAAGCCCCGTTAACGAGACAGATTCCAGCTCCAAACCGTTTTTAAGCAGATCTTCTGAAACTACCTGTTGTACTTTCTGCACAAAGTCCACACGCATCTCGTGCAATTCCACCATCTCCATCTCCGCAGCTACGGCACGCAAAGCGTCAACAAATTTACCCTCAATCAGCTCTTTGAGGTCTGTGGGCCGAATGGTACGGGTACCGAGTGTCTGTGCGGCCTGTGAAATGGACTCAATGGTAGGGCGTACACGTACATAAAATTCTGCCAATACATCGACACGCATCCGGTCCTTGGTGATGAGTGCCTGATCGTTGGATCGGCGTACTTCCAGACGGAGAGTATTCATGTTAACCGGAATGATCTCATGCAGTACCGGAAGCACCAAGGCACCTCCGTTCATGATAACTTTTTCACCGCCAAGTCCAGTTCTGACGAATGAAAGTTCTTTACTGGCACGGTGGTAAAGCCGTGCCATAATAAGGCCAATCGCCACCAGTGCAACAAGAATAAGTCCGGCTATAATCAGCGTGGACAACAGATCTTCAGATATCATATGACTCCTTTGTATTTTCATCCATCAATACGGTATGGATATTTTCTATAACAACAAAGCGGTTGGCTTTGCGGGCTACCACCAACACATTGGCTCCTTGAGTAAATTCACACTCCTGACGTTCAGGTTCCACCATAAGATAATGAGTTTGACCATACTGATCGGTCAGTTTGGCTTCGGCGGGATAACCGTATTTGGCTGTGCCAAGGGTAATTGTTGCAATGCGTCCTATATAATTCTCTTCACTGATGGCGCTACTTTCATCCTGAGGAATCACTTTACGAATGGCACCGCTAATGACACGAACAACCGGTAAGGCGCCAAAAAATGCGGCAATGCCAACCAACCAACTTGACCAAAGTATTCCGGTAATTCCGAGCAATAGTGACTGTATACCAAAACCGATCAGACCAAATGCTGTCAAAAACACAACGACAATCACCAGAATCGGAACCCTGCCAACATGGAGCCATCCAAGCAGGCGTGAGAGGGCTGAGGATGACGTATCAGGAATGCTGAAATCTATGTCCGTATCGGGTAACAGAGTGTCAATAATATTGGATAATCCCGCACCTAAAAGCGTGCTGACACCCTCAAGCAGGGCAATAAACAGCATGAGCGCCAGCGCTCCGGCAAAGAGCGCGTTATGCGCATCGGCAATAAATTCGAAAAGTGGCATTATTTTTGTGCTTTAAGAGATGCTAAACGTTCTTTAATGCGATTTTGACGTGCCAAAGCTTCGAGTTCTGCCAGTTTGGCTTCATCGGTGCTGGTTGTGGCCGATGCAGGTACTCCCATAACACGCTCAAAGGCAGCCTGGGCTTTATCGACTTTGGATTCAGGACTGGCTACAGTCGCGTCGGGAGTGTGAAGTTTACTCTTTTTAAAGAGTTCAAGTTCTTCTTGCATCTCACGTTTTTTTGCCTGAAGCGCTGCAATATAGCCTTCGAGTTCTTTGATGTGATTGGTTGCTTCAAGAAGATTTTTTTCCATGACCGGAAGCTGTGCCTCAATGTCCATCTGTTTTGAAACGGCAGCTTCCGCCAGATCTTCACGACTTTCATTTAAGGCAATGAGCGTTTGTTCGGCAAGTGTCAGGTGTTTCTCTTTTTCACTTGCAAGACGGCTTTCGAGCATATGTTTTGATACCGCCTCTTTCCCCAGTTCTGCGCGGATTTCATTAATGACGCTTTCAATCTCCCGAATACTTTGCTGCATGACGATTTCCGGCGAGGCGTTTTCAGCCGCATCAATAATGGCATTGAGACTGCCTGATATTAAACGACCAACCCGCGAGGCAATAGTTTCACTCATATTGTGCTCCTTTATGATTTGTTAACGCTGAAAACTATAACACAATATTTGGGATCTTACAAGTCATTACAACACACACAACACCTATCTTTTTAAAGTATCTATACCGCGCATATCTACCTCACGCGCAGGTTGTTTCTTAAATACGCTGTGAGTAGGATCTTGACTGTTCTCATACTTGATTATTCCGGTAAAAAGCCCCTGTTGCATTTCCCCTTTAAGTTTCACATAAATCCCTTTTTCAGAAAAGAAATAGAGTGTTGTTTTACCGCTAGCCAAGCCATCCTTACATGTAGATATTTTGCCTGAAATCTCATCCCAAAATTCGACATTTAATTCTTTGACGGTATTCACATTAATCACTCCTTTAGGGTAGTAATAATGGCATCCATCAAGTATCATATCTTCATCTAAAACTTTTCCTTGAAACATTTTTTCAAGCGCTTTGATCCGCATAAGTGCGCGCTTGGTTCGTGATGTATCTAGGGCTTTAGCATCGATAAGCTGCTGCAATTTTTTAGCTGAAAAATAAGCGGCATCAAAACGATAGCGCATTAGCAATTCCTCAACATTTTTCAATGCATCAAGCGCTATAATTTTTGGTGTATTATTCACAATTTCAACCGTTGCTACAGGATTTAAAGCAATAGTACTATGGACTGCCATTATAAAGTCATCATACTCTTTTTCATCAACAGCCACTTCAATACCTTGCTCAAGACGATTGCGCTGAGCAGCCACGATAACTGTGCAACGTCCAGTATTTTTATGGCAAACCACATCATGAATGACCGGTGCACCATATTTAAGATGAAAGGCCTCACGAAGTGCATCAGTACGTTTTTGATTATTGCTTTCTTTTGCACTATTATTGTCATAAATTGTTTGCTGTAGTGCTTGAAGTGTTGCATCAAGAAAATTCATTTTTTCAGCCACACACATTACATTGGCGGTATGTTCAAGATTACGTAGTGACACTTCTGCCACCTCAAAACGTCCCTCATTATTATAGGCCGTCAGCTGAACCCGATGATTGGAATTATGCTCTTGATTACCCTTGTTGTAGGATGCAATCCGTTTTAAAAGCTCTGGAGTGAAGTGATTAGAGGTCCAGTAATCAAACTGCTCCATTGCCGTATATTTAAACGCCAATGCATCTGTTTGTAACGCTTCAAACTCTTTAACACTCGGCAATCGCAATTTTTCAAGCCAATAATGCTTGGAGAGTGAAATCCGTGTATCCAAGCAGAGGCTTTGCGCCTCATTCCATTGATAGCGACGCGAACGTTCTTTGTCTTGCCACAATGTCGTACCACTAATAGCAATTGGGTCAAGATTAATGTTGTAGTCTTTAATGGCTTTATAGTGCCATAAAAAAGATACGCTCTCTGCTTTGGGAACAGGCTTAAGCGCTATATTTATTTTAGTGTTGTACTCAAGCTTTATCCACTTTGAGTGTTTTTGATATCCCTCTTTACTTACTTCAACAAGATACGAACCTGGCTTAAGATAGATACCATCATAATATTTTGGCCCAATATTCATAATACGCACATGAGAGCCTTGTGGTGCTTGAATTTTCAAGCGTACTTTTGAAGGGGTTTTCTCAAGCAACGCTATATTGATTAGGCCTTTTGAAGTACGTGCCATTGCTCCTTCAATCCCCTCTATTGTTACCGCTTCACCTCTCATAAACAAAGGAGTATCTTGTGTCACATACATAACCGGCTGCATATTAAGAGTGCGTAAGCGTGTTGGTAAATCTTCTTGCACCATCTCCTGCGGATCTGGCCCTGTAGCGCTGCACCCAAAAAATAGAATCAGTACCATAACAATACTTATACTAAAGGGTACAACACGGATCAACATCATGCTTCCTTTTTTTACTCATAAAATACATTTTTTGAGCTTACCATAACTGACGTTACGGTTATCTTTGCTTTATGGAAGAGATGTGAAATATTCTACATATTAACTAACAATAACAGATCTTATTATTTATAAGTAAGAAGTTTTTGGATGTGTATAAAAAAGCATTTCGCCTCAAAATGAGACGAAAGTGTGCATTTTTAGAGTGAAGGAGCTTTGGGAGGCTGGAGCGTATCATCGCTTATATCAGGCTGGGGCATTTGTGCCGCACTTTGAGAAGTTGTGCTTTGTGATAGAGGCACCTTGTTATTTGAATCCCCGCCATTACACGCACTAAGTGCCAAGATTGCTATCATCATTACTATCATTGTAAATGTTTTCATTATTATCTCCTTACTCAATGCTTTCGCACATAATATTTTCACCTTTAAACAAAGCGCCGTACATTTGCGCATCCAGATCAAAAATTACGCCTCTGCCCATATCAGACCAAGAACTATCGGCTGATACCAGTGTATGAAGTGAATCGATCTGCATACCGTTAACACGGTAGATGCCGAAATTTTCACTGTACCCATAACTTTGAGTATTGTAATTGCGATAAGGAATCCCAAAAGTCATATCACTGCTGCGATAGGCAAACGCTTTATGATTATATTCGGCTTCGCTGTAGGTTGCACTATCACCTATTTGCACCTTATCGGCAAGCTGAGGATTACTAAAGTCACTCACATCAAAAAGCTGGAGTTGCAACCCTTGGACACGTCCATTCTCATCTGCATCGCGACCGACACTGATAACACGGTTTTCATCCACTACATGTAAGTATTCCGAAAAGCCGGGGATCTGAAGTTCGCCTACATTTTTAGGCGCTTCTGGATCGCTTAAATCCAGCGTATAGAGCGGATCGGTTTGCTCAAACGTCACCACATAACCACGATCCCCCATAAAACGTACGGCGCGAATGCTTTCGCCTTTATGCCCCAGACCGCCAAGGGTACCGTGGATCTCAAGTGCTTCATTATTTTCTTTGAGGGTATAGACGCTATTGTTGGTTTCGCTACTCCACCAGCTTTGTCCTTGTGTCGTGGCAACGCGAAGATACGCATCTTTTTCGCTCATGCTAAACTGGTTTAACATATGTCCCGGCACAAATCCGCGCCCCTCATACGCAATCGGCGCACTCAGTGAAAATTTATAGATCATCTGCTGATCTTTATAGTATGAAAAGCCGTAATATAGCGGATACTCGCTTGACACCAGATAGAGCGAGGTGAGTGATGCGTAATAGGTGTGGGTATTACCCAAAAACGAAATATTTTCACTATTTTCTCCGCTATTAATATCAAAACGGCTGATCGACGTGATAGCGGCTCGCTGATCCAGTTTATAGGGCGCATAAAATTTTTGTGGCGTTACCAGAGCGGTTGTATTTGAACTGGTAACGATATTTGGAACCAGTTTTTCGCTTTTGACTGTGGGATTGTCGTAATCGTATTGCCATGCACTGCCGTTTTCATCGTAATTGTACACATAACACTCACTGGCTATTTTTGTATTCAAAGGATCGGGTAAGGAGACCTCATCACTATCTGAATCAGGCAAAACGTCATCGCCTTCATAAGAGTAAGATGCGCTTGAAGCACTCCCCTCTTCAGTCGGATACAACTGCGACACATTACAATCGGTCTGCACATACACCTTGGGATATTCGTATGAAATAGAGGGAGAAAACTGACTGATTAAAAAGAGTTTTCCGTCAATGAGACGGCTATCTTGATAATACCCTTCAATACGGTGTGATGCAACCGTTTGAATGTTATTGATATCACTGACATCAAAAATATCCAGATAAACCGATGTCGTATCGTCATCAGGTTTCACAAAACTTTCATTTGAGCTCACTCCATTACCGTAAATCGTGTAATAGCTGTAATTGGAGATCACAACCAGACGATTTTGTTGTAAAAACATCGAAATAATAGAGCGTCCTTGCATTTCAATACTCTGTTTTGGCGTGTAATCTTGCTGCGCAATGGCCGAAAACGTCGTGATCAAAATACGATTGTTCTCATTATCGATACTAAAAATATGCGTACCGTCATGTTTTAAAATATCCGCTTCATCCACACCCTCTTCTTGCAGATTGGTCTGTGTCGCATCCTCGGCACCACTCTCTTGCGCCGACGTATCTGCCTCACCCACAGGAATTACACCCGACGCTCCACTACCAGCTTCCGAATATGTCACATCATCAAAATACGCCGGTTCCATTAAAGGCATATAATCGTAGTGATTTTGATGTACATTCAGCATAGTGCGAATATACCCAAGCATCGCCGTTTCACTCTCAAAAGTGTGCAGTTTGGAAAGTTGCCGATCCACCTCAATCGTTCGCGCGTTTTCACTTTTAACCCACACTCCTTCACTGGTGCCGACTGTCTCTACTGAAGGAAAGTCAACTCCTTCAACATTAACACTCCATGCATTATCGGCATCGTATTTCCATACTACGGCATCACCGAAAAAATCATCGCTTACAATGCTTTGTTGCGGCAGTGCGATCAGATTCCACCCTTCATAAAGCTCGATAGTCGCATTTTGCGCTTCTTGAAGCGGTACGGCATCTTCAAATGTTAACGACCACGCCTCGTTTGAATAGACCCATACAGCCTGCCATGGTTTTAACGATGCAAGCGATCCGATATTTTTTTGCGCCATGGCGGCACTGATGTTCGCATCGGGCGAAAATCCCTGCCACTCCTGCGCAGCACCGTCATAGCCCCAAACAATTTCAACGGCCTTATTATCAAAGTCGCTCATACTCTCTAGCGTCGTCGGAATACCGACAAGTTGCCACCCTTTTTGAAATTGCAGTGTTGTGGAGGCAAAAAGAAAGCCAACAGCTAAAAGCCAAAGCATTAAAAATCGCATCGTAAATCCTTTACGTTATTTTATGTTCCAATCATAACGTAGCTTAATGCAATTTTCGTGTAAATTCGCTCTTTATTCTCCTAAAATATTCAACATTTCAACCGCCTCTTCCACACCGAACATCGCCGCTTGTTTGAACCAGTATCGCGCTTTTTTGGTGTTGGCTTCGATATTGGTGTTTTGCTTATAATAAAGCCAGCCCAATATCAACATGGCATCGGCATCGCCCTTTAAAGCTGATTTTTTATACCAGTAATACGCTTTTGACATATCAATATCTCCCGCCTTGCCATTGCGATACGCAGTTGCTAGTAAAAACATGGCATTGGCATTACCCGATGCCGCTTCATTTTGAAGCAGTGCCAATGCCTGCGGATTACTACGCAGCGTATTATCGCGGTACATTTGAAGTACATCTTCAAGCAGCAATTGCGCCATCAAAACCGTATAAACGATTAAAAGCGCTTTAATAAGTCTCATAGTGATACACCATATTAAGCATTACAAAACTCTGATCAACTTGCAGTGGATCTGCTTCATCAACATCCATATACATCACCCCAAGCTCAAACGAAAGATCATCACGGAGATGGTATTGCAGATAACAATCAATTTCATAAGATTCCAAAGCATTTTCGAGGCGTATAAAACTGTTGTCATAACGTGTTGCGCCACCAATTGCCTCGAATCGCCATGAGCTGTTGGCATAAACATAACGCAAAAAACCGTTACGCGCATTCTCACGATCAACCTGATTGCTTAGATAAAACTGCCCAAACATATTGCTTCCCAGCTGTAATAGTGCCAACAAACCGTTTTCTCCGGTAAGAGAACCGCCAAGCTCAAAATAATGCCTTCCGATGAGTCCCTCAATGGAGCCATTAAAAAAACGTTCATCATAATCGTACGCAGCTAGCGGTAGTGCCTGAGCCGCTGCATAACTGAGATTAATGCCAAAATTTTCATATAAAAATGTTACATCACTCCCATAAAGATTGCGAATATCTTGTAGGTAATAATCAAATAGAGTGATATCAGCATAATCAAACGCCGCTTTGGCAATGGCGCCATACATCCCTTTATCAACATTAATACCCTCAACTTGCATGTAATAGTTGTATTGCAGATGATGATAATTTTCAAACCAAAACAGCCGCAAACTCACACTCTCGTCGCTGCCAACCATACCTAAAATACCATCAATACTCCCAAGCAGCCAATTATAATCTACCTGTTGGCGTCCAACATTAAGTGTCAAGAGATCATTATCATAATTGAATGACGCTTCGCTTAGCATCACCCTATTGAGTTCATCTGCATTGACCTTGGTCTGTTGATACATCATGGTGTCGTATCGATCTTCGCCAAGCACTAGATTGCCTTTGGCACCCAATGAGACAAAAAAATCATCACTAAAATCATGATCTATTTTCATGTCCGCATAAAGGGTGCTAAAAGCATTGCTCTCTTTAGGTAAAGTATCATCACCACTACGGCCTTGCATGGTTTCGTATTCGCTATGCACAATGGCATTGAGCACCCCATTGGTTGATGCTAAAAAATCATCTCCAAACAGTTGTAATGACAAGAGCAAGAGCACAAAATAGAATCGCATTATTTTCGAGCCCAGGGACTAACAACATTCTGTCGTATATCATTTTGTTTTTGTGGTGTATACGACGCTTCACTATTTTCTGATCCAGATATACCAATAACGCTTTGATCTCCTTCTACGGGGCAATTTCCCTCACAACCAACCCCACCCAAAAAGACATTGCTCGCTTCTATTTGATGATCTTTATCAATGGGAGCAAACAGTGCTTCGTTTCCTGATGCATCACTTTGAGGTTGAAAAAGTTCTAACTGCTTTTTATTAAGCTGTTTGGCCCGTACATGCTTGAGGAGCTGCCGCATATTTTTATGTAAATTTTGGCGCTCTTTATAGAGTTTTTTAAACTCGCTTAATACCAACGCCCGCTCGCCTGCTCGAAGCGCTTCGAAACTTAATGCATCAGCATAAAGCCACAATGGTAATAGTAGTGCTATCAATACTTTAAGCATCATGGCTCCTTAATGATGAAAAATCAACATAAAAGCGGGTACCACTACCTACTTTAGACTCAATCTTTAGCGTAATACCATGCAAGATGGCAACAGAGTGCACAATAAAGAGTCCCAATCCCAATCCTTTGAGTTTGGCATCTTCACGGTAGTATTTGTTAAAAACCTCTTTAGGATTTTTAATTCCCTTACCCCGATCTTCAATACAAAGCACACCATCTTTTAAGCTAATATAAACCGTTTCGTTACGTGGTGAAAACTTAATGGCATTAAAGACAATATTATCAATCATACGCATCACAATGGGCACATCAGCGTTGATAAGCAGCGATGATCCCTCAAGCGTCAACGTAACAGACTGACGCACCCCATTCCAATAGTGCATGCGCTCTTGTATCTGAGTAAAAAGATCAAAATATGTTTTATTAAGCGTATAACGATCCGCCTTCAGAGAAAAAAGCAACTGTTCTTCGAGCGATTCAATATCACGAATGCCTTGCAAAACCCGACGGTTTTTTTCAATTTGCACCTCATGTTGTAAATGCGGCTGCATAGACTGAGCATTAAGCTTAATGATACTAAGCGGCGTGTTAATATCATGCACAATGCTATTGATAAAACTATCAATGGTCTCGATAGAGCGGCGTATCGGGCGTAAAGAGACCCTTGCCAAAAAGTACCCCATAGGTACAATGAATACCAAGGCCACACCAAATGCAATCAATAATTCATAATAAACTTGTACAATTTTTTCAATGTTTTGCACAACGGCCATAGTGCATGGTTGATGCGTACCAAGCGCTTTGTTTAGATGTTCACACTCTGAAAAGGCTAAACGATTTTGTACTTTTTGCTCTTGAAAGAGGCGCTGGTGTTCTTTGTAATAATAGAGCATTCCAAGAGCGCTAAAAAGGAGTAAAAAGACACTAACATAAATGACAAAAAAGCGAATAAAACTGCTTTTTTCATACGATGCTAAAGCGATAACCCACCCCTTTGAGATTCTTAATCTGTGCATAACCATGCAAATGACGCTTAAGATTCTTAATATAGGTTCGTAGTGTTGCAATTGTAATCGGTTTGTCTCGCCCCATTTCATCTAGCAATTCTTCGATGCCAACATACTGGTTGATATGCTTGCCCAGATATGCAAGCAGTGCAAACTCTTTTGCGGGAAGTTTATGGGGCGTTGTTTCACACCATAACGTCAAACTGGATGCTTCGATGCTCACATGCTTTGAAAGCATCTCTTTGCCACTTTTGGGCATTTTTGATGCAATACGAACAAGCATCTCCTGCAGATCAAACGGTTTTTTGATGTAATCATCGGCTCCAACTTCAAAACCTTTGGAAAGATCATCAATTTGATTGCGCGATGTTAAAAAAATTGCTGGCGTATGATCACCGCTTTGACGCAGCATATTGAGCAGCTCAAAACCGCTGATACCCGGTACATTGACATCCAGCAAATAAAGATTATACTGTTTGTCATAAACCGCTTCTATGGCATCATCACCCTCTTGTACCCAATGGACACGGTACGAAGCCTGCTCAAGCTCTTCAACAACACTTTGTGCTAACAGTGCATCATCTTCAAGAAATAAAATTGTGTACATGTAAGCATTATACGCTATCTGAATGCATCTTTAATGTAGAACATCATTAGCGCACATTAGCATCGGCACGGCTTTTAGGCGGTGGTATTCCTTGAGAAAGCGTCCAATTCATATATCCTTCATCACCAAGACGCAACATGGCCGTATCATCAGTGGAATCAACATAAGTATAAACACGGTCATACACTGCCAGATCAAAAGCAGCCTGAATACGGCTAACTTTTTCAAAACCACGATTGGGCGCTTTTAAAAAATTGCCGGTCAATTTACCATCTACGACTTCAAGCTGTGAAGCAATCAGATAGTAATTATTTTGTTTTGCCCAAGGTGCCACCACTTCTTCAATGGCCGATGTGACAATCGCAATTTCATGTTTGTAATTGCGGTGCCATGCCAAGCGTTCTAATGCTTTGGCCACCACAAGCTTTGGCAATTCAATGCGGGAAAATTCATTAGCGACGGCACAAAACTTTTTCTCATCCACATCTTTGAAATAGTGCATCATCAGTCGTCTGTCGTATTCGTCACGTTTAATCATTCCCACTTTCAGTGCAAGGGCTTGCTTGGAGTGAAAAAAGCCGCCGCTTTTAATTATTTTTTTATCTATGGCATATTCAAAGAATTCGGCCATCGTGTCTTTTTGTGTTAGGGTTCCATCAAGATTAAAGAGCGCTAAATTTTTCATTCAAATAAATCCTAACCGTATAAAAATATGGAGTCGCTATACTAACACAATCACAATAAACAATTACGCAACATGTGTGGAATTGTTATGTACTGATCTGACACACTTTTATTAAATCCGAAAGATATGGATAGCTTTAGAGGGTGGCAGAAACACTTGTCCCTGCCAATTTATGAGCTTTGTTCATAGATACTTAAAATTTATAACTGATACCTGCATAATATACTCTGCCTGGATCCACGGTAATGCTGGCATCTTCACCGGTGATAAGATCATCGTATCCGCCATCGGCAGCGCCTCTTTTATCAGCATGAAGAAATGCCGCACGGTAGTAGCGTCGATCAAAGACGTTATCAACTTTGACAAAGAATTCAAAAGGGTTATCAAAAAGTATTCTATTGTAACGTGCCTGCAGATTCAGCAATCCATAACCTGCAAACTTGACCGTATTAGGTTCATCTACATAATAGCTGTTACGGGCATAGATTTCTGATATCAATTTTAGCTCATGCGTCACATGATAGTTTAAAAATAGATCAACCGTATGTTTTGATACCCGCGGTAATTCATTGCCGACAACATCAACATAATAATCAGCACCTCTGGAACCCAAATTGACCAAAAACGGGTTATGTTTAGTATAGAATGCATCAAGGTAAGTATAGGCTAAATTAAATGAAAGCATCTCTTCTTGGTCACTTTTAAGGCTAAGCTCAAATCCCTGACTTCTCGAATCTCCAATATTGCCCTGCGGCGATTGAAACGCATAAGTACCATCTAGCGGACCAATAATGTCTTTGTTATCTAAAATATACACCGAAGCTTCATACGTCATTGCATTACCAAAAACGTTTTGCACACCCCGTGCCCCTATTTCGTAGTTAATACTTGTTTGTTCTTTAATAGATGGATCATCTGCCAAGTCATCAAGATCTGGATTTTCAAAGCCGGTAGCAACACTGCCAAAAAGCGTCATATTTGGCATGACATTGTAGCTCATCCCAAAACGATATGCCGTATTTTGAAACGTATCACTATCTTCTTCTGTATTATTGGACCACTCGCTGCCGTTGTAATCACGTGTATATTTGATATACTCTTTTTTCTGGGTATTGTAGCGTGCATTAAGCGTTGCGCTCCAATCAGCAGTAATATTATGCTTGTACTCTCCATAAATCGCTATAACGTCTTCTTTACTATTGGTTTTTGAGGTTTCGCCATCATAATAATTTTCCTCTTTACCAGTTCTAGCATTGAGCGCAGTGTAATCATGCAGCGTTTCAGAGGCCGTTTCATAATCTCTTTTACCAAACTCCACTCCAATTAGTGATGCAAAAAGATCGGTATCCATAGTAAACTCCCCTTTAATACCTTGTTGTTGCAAATCGGTAAGACTATGGCTGACATACACGTTTGTGGTTTGAGGGTCATCATCAACATCTTGAGGGTTTGATGTCTGATTGTATTGATCTTGATAGTGATATGCAGTCACAAGCAGCGTGTTATTGCCAAAATCTTTTGAATAGGTTAAAAAATATTTATCCAAATCGACACCACTGTCTTTGGTGTATGCCGTATTGGATTCACCTCTGGGATTTGTTTCGGCTGCAGTAACGCCCCCTACCACAGAACGCGAACCGCCTTCGTCAAATTTTTCGGTAATATCTGCACCCAAAGTAATATCGCTGGTATCGTCAATAAAATAGGAAAGTTTGCCATTAAATGATGTTGTCCACAACTCGGCATCACGCCAGTAGCCTTCGGAAAAACGCCGACTGGCATTGAGGTTGACACCAACATACTCATTGCTCCAATACGTACTAGCCCGGTACTCTTGATAGCTGTAACTCCCCACTTCGGCATAAAGTTCCGATTCGTTTTTAGCACGCGGTTTTTTAGTGGTAATGACCAAAGCACCGGCTAGGGCACCATCGCCATAGAGATATGATGCGGAACCTTTGATCACTTTTATGCTCTTAACATCAGCCATATTTAATCGAATACCGCCCGCATTTGGCATCACCGGCACCCCGTCAACAATAATAACTACACCTGGCTTTTCACCCATATACTGCTGCTGTCCCACTCCTCTAAAGCGGATCTGCATCATCTCTCCAGCACGTGCTACCGAAGTAACACCCGGAACTGTTTTAAGGACATCCACCAAATTTTTAGGATCAACCGTCTGCATCATCTCGGCATCAATAACATCCGTATTGGAGACTTCGGTTTGAGTATCTGCTTTAACATCAATAGTCGAAGACTCTACACTCACCAACCCAAGATCTTCGCTAGCATAAAGTTGTGTGCTGCCTGAGCTCATTAGTAATGCTACTAGTACATAACTTTGTAGTTTCATTCATACCCTTTATTTTTTAAAATAAAAGAGTAATGCTATGTTTAAAGTGTTACATAAGTATTAAGAGCCACTTTAAGATATTTTACCAAGACCCCAAAGCGATCTTTTTTATCCCCAAAAAAACATAGCTGATGAATTTAGCTACAAAGAAAAAAATACAGATAAAAACCATTAAAAAAACAAAATCAAAACCAGCAAAATTGACAATAGTCGTCTTTAATGATTTGCAGCTATTTTGTGTAAAATAATCCAGTAAGCTCATACGACTCCTTTTTTTAGGACATCTTATTTATTTGAGTGTTACCAAATCGTTAAGAGCAATGACCCATCAAAAAGAGCTATTTATTAAAAATTACACCTTCAATAACTTCCCTCCCCAACAGAAATGACATAATGATCATCCACTTCAACAACATCAAATCCATGCTTTCCACAAAACGTTTCATTAAGTTCTTGTGCCCATGCACGGGCAACCATACGCGCACTCTCTTTATCATCAAAGGTTTTAATTTGCGGCATCTCTTTGCGTTTGGCACAAGCGCACATTTTTTCAACTACGACATGGTGAGACATGATCTATCCTTATTTAGCTTTACATGTAACAATGCATCTGTTGTTCTTAAATTTAAACCATCACTTCTAAAATGAAATGACTACTACTGCCGCACAAAGCTCCTATTAGCTAAAAGCATGTAGACTCTTCTTGTTTTATTTGATAAACCCTCCAGAGGGAAAATAGCATGCATGTGATTATTATCGGCGGCGGTTACGCCGGACTCAAAGCCCTACAAACTCTTGCCAATACCAATGATATTCGTATTACCCTGTTTGACCGCCATCCTTACCATTATCTTCAAACCGAGGCTTATGAGCTTATTGGAAACAGCTGTACCATTACCGAAGTCACCATTGATCTTGCCGCACTGGCTTTTGGATATGGTGAGCATGTTAGCTTTATAAAACGCTGTGTGGATACCATTGATTTTGATGCCAAAACCTTAAACGCAGAAGGTGAACATTACCATTACGATTACCTTATTATTGCAGCAGGAAGCCGCACGTTTTATAGCCGCAATATGAGCACACGCCCTCCAAATGCCCATGGCGTCAAAAGCCTAGCACATGCACTGGAATTTCGGCAACGTTTTGAACAACAACTGTTTGACCGCATGGAGAGCGAACATGGCCTTTGCCGGCGTCCTTTTAGCATTGTCATTGGCGGTTCAGGTCTTAGCGGAGTTGAAATTGCTGCTGAAATTGCACATCATGCCCGTCTTTTTTACGAAAAAAACACGCTTGTGTGTGACAACATCCAAATTTATCTTATAGGATCGTCACCCCAAATATTGCGTGGAATGGAACCCTATCTCATCAACAGTGCCACCAAACGACTTGCATATTTGGGTGTACAAATGCTTAATAATACACGTATCAGTGAGATTAAAGAAGATCATGTTGTATTAAACAGCGGCACAGCGATCGCCTACGATTTTATGATTCTCACCTTTGGTATTGTTGCTTCGACACTTACAAAAAATCTGGATGTTGCACGTAATGCCAAAGGACAAATTTGCGTGGAGCAAACCTTGCAATTGCCACAAATCCCCTCTGCTTTTGCCGTTGGAGACGCTGCAGAACTTAAAAATCTTAACGGAGAAATCATACCATCAAGTGCGCAAGCCGCAGAACAAAGCGCCATCATTGCCGCCAATAATATTCTTGCGATGATGCAAGGAGCTACACCTCAAGCAGCCGATTTAAAGATACACGGCACAATGATCGCGCTAGGCGGACGCTATGCCGCGGTGTCGCTTTTTAATGTGTTTCGTCTTAGTGGACGATTGGCATATTGGATCAAACGCGCCATTTACACCATCTACACCTTGCCGCTCAACCGCCGCTGCCAACAAGGTGCAAGAGTTGCTGCAAAACGTAAACGCTCCCATTAGGGCATTACATGTAAGAGTCATTACGGTGTATAAGAGGGCAACTCTATCACATAGGTATCAACCGTTGCACCGTCGTACCAGTCACTGGGAAAAAGAATCCGCGTACCGCTGGGGCTAATGACCACATTAGGTTGTGCCCAATAGTTTTGATTTGAAGAGTCGGCGTCGTATCCAAAGCTGCGGTGATGCGCAAGCCTACAAAAGTTTCCGGTATCGACATTGGCAAGAATAATTTCCTGCTCAAGATACGTTGAAGCCGGATTGGCCACGTTAAGCGCGTTACCCGTTGCCCCAACCGCAACCCAGCCCGGTTTTAAAAAGGCCTTGCCGCTCACCAGTGTACCGGTTGGCGGATAAGGGTCTCCCTTGGCTTCGCCGATAATGGTAGAGACGGTTCCTTTGGTAAGATTGGCAACCATGAGCGTACCGTTACTGCCTGTGGGACTATCGTACTGAACTCCGGCCACAAGGTCGTCTCCCGCAGCGTTTTTCAACATGTCGCTGTGCTCTTCCCCGCTCCACTCTAGCGTACGGATCACGGTGTTAGTCTCCACATCAAGAACACTGCTGCTATCCGCTCCGGCAAGGTATCTGAGAGTGCCAGAAGGGGTGGCTTGAGGCACAACCCAGCTAAAGTGCCTGGTGGCGCCAATGGTGTTGGTGGAGAGCCGATAGCTGAAGGCTTCGTAGGTTGTTTCATCGCCCTCAGTATTGCGACATCCAAGTCCGATGAGATCGTTGTCATAGCTCATAAAAAAAGGATCTCCGCCGCCGCTTACCAAATCCGCCCCCACGCAGACCGATGCGAGCACGCCACTTTGGATATCAGCATCAAAGTCACGAATGGTATCTTTAAGACCGGTAGAGACATGCATACGTGTTAGCGCGTAAGCATTTTGATCGACATAAAAGATGATGTCCGGCTCACTTGTGCTCCAATAAAACTGTTCCACATCCGCCGGATTGATATCA
This sequence comes from Sulfurimonadaceae bacterium, assembly GCA_050290965.1. Classification (GTDB taxonomy): domain Bacteria; phylum Campylobacterota; class Campylobacteria; order Campylobacterales; family Sulfurimonadaceae; genus JAFGUB01. The sequence continues at coordinate 71,435 of JBNKJB010000009.1, read as the reverse complement.
AGCATCTTAATAAAAGCGTACGTTTTGCCATTTAAAAGTGCCCATCCCTGAAACGGTTGAGTAACATAAAGAAGCAGATAGCTTTCATCCGCGTTCCATGCAGGAATGGTGGGATAAGCAGGAATGGCAACGGTAGCACCGGGCCATTGCGTTGCAACATCGGTGATTCGGCGAATGGTTGTGCCAAAGTCGGGATCGCTCACGGCCTCGTACAAGTCGGGTTTGGCCAGAGCTGAGTAGGTCATGGGTTTTTTGTGCATGACTCCAGCACCCTGACAAAGGTCTGCCGCATTGTTGCTGCTACTAGAGACCGCGGCGCTACTGCTGCTCATAGTCGATGTTGTATTACTACTATTATTCATACTACTACTGCTATGATTACTGCCGTTTGTATCGTTACCGCTACCACAACTCATTAGAAAAATTGCAAAGATCACAAAAAAGACATGTCGAAACAAATCAAATTTTACAAATGCCATTTTAAAATCCTTAGCTATAGATTCCAAACACTGCTGGTGTTAATAGAAATATTATCTAACTATTGTATTGAAGCTCTTTAAGATGAGAGGCGTAAAGCAAACGACAACTGCTTGTCGTCTGACACCTTGAAACCAGAGCTGTTGTGCAAAGCACCAGCGGCGGAGTCCACAATCATTTTTCTGACTTATATGTAACGTTTCAATTATGTTTTGGCAGAGCTGAAATGGTCTGTTCGTTGGGTTACATGTAAGCATTTTAGCTATGGGTATCACCAGTTTTTCAGAGGTGTATTTTGGGAACAGATTGACTAAAGATAAATATTTATTTATAATGTGCATAAATTATGCGCATAGGATTCCATATGACAAATACATACAAATTAGACGCTCCTAAGAAAGCAACAAATTTAAGTGTTAACAGTGACCTTCTCGCACAAGCAAAAGAGTTAAAAATCAATCTCTCTCAGAGTTTCGAAACCTATTTAGCAGAATTAGTTGCAAAAAGACATTCAGAAAGTTGGCGAAAAGAGAATCGTCAAGCCATTGAGCACTACAATGAAAACATTTCAAATCGAGGTACATTCTCCAAATCATTACGGAGATTCTGATGGCGCAGTTTGATGTTTATTATAATGCTAATAGTGACACAAACGAATATTTCCCCTATTTGCTCGATATTCAGGCCGAAATACTCTCGGATCTATCCACACGCATTATTGTACCACTTGCCGTTTCTATAAAGCCGATAAGGCATCTTAATCCTGTTTTTGAAATTGAAGGGAACACATTTGTAATGATGACACAAGAACTTGCAGGAATTGCATCATCTGTTTTGGGAGCGTATGTGTGTTCTGTCAAAGATAAACGTCACGACATTCTTTCAGCAGTTGATTTTATGATCACAGGCTTTTAAAATCAAAGACAAAACGGGTCTGGCGTTGAATCTCCACTTACATGTAAAGCCAGCGCCGGACTCCATCTATAAAAACAAAACTTTACATCTGCTTTGACATAGTATAATGACACTTTCACTGGAGGCCCATGCGCGGATTTAGCCTTTTTTACGTCATTGTGTCGCACCTGCGTTTTTTGTTGCTAAGTCTGCTGGGTTTTGCGCTACTTATGAGCGGGGTGCGGTTTTATCTTTTTAGTGCGCATCATGTTGGAACTTTTAAGACTACCGAACTTTTACACGCTTTGTGGATCGGTTTTCGGCTCGATCTTAGCCTTCTTGCTTACACCGCGGCGCTGCCTTTAATCTACTATTTTTTGGTTTGGATTTTTAACTGGCACAAAAAGGTGTTATCGGCTGGCGTACTGCGCGTTTACTTGTTTATTGTTTTTACCCTTATCTCTTTAATGCTGCTGGGTGATGTGGCCTATTTTTCCTATTTTTCGCAACACATCAGCATTATGGTGTTTGGCGTCATCGACGACGACACCCGTGCTTTAATGCAGATTGCGCAAAAAAATTACAACCTCCCGCTGCTGGGCACGGTAGCTTTTGCCTATTTTTTCTTGCTGGGATGGTTATTGCGTCGGAACATTACCTTTGTTTCACTTCAGCCCCCTTTTGTGCTCCAAGCCGCTTTTTTTGCTGTGGCCATTACCCTAACCCTGCTACTAGGACGCGGTACACTTGGCACCTTTCCACTGGCTAAAAAACTGCCCGAAGTCAGCAGCGATATGCTCATTAACATGCTGCCTCAAAATGGCGTATATGCCACTATTGATGCCATCAAGCAATACACCAAAAGCAAACGCGGCAACTACGATCTTATTAAAGAGCTGGGCTACAAAGGTCATATTCGTGATGCCTTTGAGCGCTATCTTGGTGCCAAGCCATCTGATCCGCTGCTTCAAAATCTTATTAAAACCACTCCAAAAAATGCACATCTTACAGCCCACCCACCGCATGTGGTAGTGGTTATGGTTGAAAGCTTTGGTCTGCCTATTACCGCGTATCAATCCCCAACATTTGATATTTTAGGCCGTCTCAAACGCCACTTTGACACCGATACCCTCTTTAGCAATATTATCTCCGCAGGCAACGGCACCATTGCCTCGATGGAACCTTTTTTATTAAACCTTACCGCCCGACCCCACAGCACCCCGTTTGGTCAAAGCAATTATCTTAGTACCGCTTTTGTACAAGCTGCGGCGCGTGTGTATCACAATGCAGGTTATGAAACCCGTTTTGTGTATGGCGGCGATCTCTCATGGCGCAATGTCGGTACCTTTATGGCGCGTCAAGGCTTTGAGCATCAAGACGGCAAAGGCAGCATTAAAGACGCCCTTCACCTAACAGGCAATAATATCGAGCACGATTACGGTGTATTTGATCAGTACGCCTATGATTACCTCATCAAACAGCTCAAAGAGGCCACAAAACCGCAGTTTATCTTTTTGCTTACCACCAACAACCATCCCCCCTACACCATCCCCGCCAATTATCAAGGCGCGCCGCTACACCTTAGCGACACGCTTCGCACCAATATCACGGGGGATCTACCGCTGGCAACCAAGCGCCTGCACGATTACCAATACGCACTGGATATGGCAGGAGGTTTCATGGATGCCATCACCGCCTCTACGCTTAAAGATAACACCGTAGTTGCCATTACCGCCGACAACAACACCATTGAAGGCATTATGCATTATGACAACCCCATCAATCAAAGCAAAAAAATTCCTTTTTATCTCTATCTGCCTCCCGCCTTACATGTAAGCGATATCAACACCTCTACCCCCGGCTCACACAAAGATATTTTTCCCACGCTTTATAACCTCACCCTTTCGCAGCAAAGTTACATTGCTCTTGGACACAATCTGCGTGATACATCCGTGCCGCATTGCGGTTTTAACGACGCTGGCATTATCATCAGCAAAGATGGTGCCTTTCAAAGCGGCGCGCCAAAAACCCCGACACAAAAAACATGTGATGATTACTACAAAGCTACGCTTGCCGTGGGCGAATACTTGATTCAACATCAAAACGAAGCACCCGTATTAACCCAACAAGATATAATACGCCCATGAAACGCACCCTAAAACGTTATAAACCTTTTTTTAAAGATTACAAACTCCAATTCTTTTTTGTGGCAATAGGCATTATTCTTACCGTTGCCGCCACAACCGCCACGGCGCAAATTATGCAGCCGCTGATGGATCAGATGTTTATCAATAAAGAAGCGCGTATGCTCTATCTTATACCGCTGGGGCTGATTGGTATCTATGTTGTTAAATCACTGGGGCGCTATATTCAATCGGTCTATACCAAATACATTGGCTTGCATATTGTTAGCCGTCTGCGTGAGATGATGCTTGAAAAAATTATGCATCTGGATATGGGATTTCATTATGCCAACCGCAGTGGTGAACTGATCTCGCGCATTACCAACGATATTAACCGCGTGCAGTATTTTGTCTCTAACATGCTGCCTGAGCTTATCCGCGAAACCCTAAGCGTGGTGGCACTGGTGGGGTATGTTATCTATCTTGATGCTGAACTCTCATTTTATGCCTATATTGTCATGCCGCTGGTGATCTATCCGCTGATTCTTATTGCCAAACGGCTTAAAAAACTCTCGCACCGCTCACAAGAAAAAAATGCCGATGTTGTCACCCGTTTGAGCGAAGTATTTAATAATGCCGAAGTCATCAAAGCCAACGCCACCGAAGCGTATGAAATGCAACGCTTTAACTGCGAAAACGACACGTTTTTTCGTATCAATATGAAAGCAGTCTATACCAACGAACTGGTCTCGCCGCTTATGGAGATTATTGCCGCTTCGGGACTGGCCGCCATTATCTTTGTGGGGGGCCAAAAGGTGTATGCCGGAGCTATGAGCGTGGGCGAGTTTACTGCGTTTTTAACGGCGGTGGGTCTGGTATTTCAGCCGGTGCGCCGCATTGGTTCCATCTATGGAAAAATCCAAGATGCCATTGCCGCAAGTGAGCGGATTTTTCATATTTATGATCAGCCAAGCGCTATTACTGACGGTACCCAAATACTCGAGCAAGATATTGCCCACATTCGTTTTGAAAACGTCGGTATGCAGTATCACGATAAACAGGTACTTTTTGATATCAATCTTGAACTCAAAGCCGGTCAAACCGTGGCACTTGTAGGCGACAGCGGCGGGGGAAAAAGCTCCTTTATCAATCTGCTAATGCGCTTTTATGATATCTCGCAGGGAAGCTTACATGTAAACGATCTGCCAATCCATCAATACTCCCAGCACTCGCTTCGTCATCATATTGCCGTAGTAACCCAGCGGGTTTACATCTTTCAAGATACACTAGCTGCCAATGTAGCGTATGGTGAAGCCATTGATGAGAGCAGAGTCATCGAGGCGCTGCGCCTTGCCGACGCACTCGAATTTGCCCAAAATCTCCCCCAGGGCATCCACACCCCGATGGAAGAGTTTGGCACCAACCTCTCCGGCGGACAGCGCCAGCGTATTGCCATTGCCCGCGCCATCTACAAACACGCATCGCTGCTTATTTTAGATGAAGCCACCAGCGCACTTGATAACGCCAGTGAACTGCGCATTCAAAAAGCGCTTGAGCATTATGCCAAAGATAAAATCACCATTATCATCGCACACCGCCTTGACACCATCAAACACGCCGATACCATTTTGGTGTTTGAATCGGGACACATCGTCGATCGCGGCGATTACGATACCTTAATCAAACACTCAGCCACCTTTCAAAAGCTGTTGCGCTAAATCTCTAGGAACACTATGAAACCTTTTACCCTCAGTAAAACCATCCGCGAACTTTTTAGCATTTATATCGTATTCATTCTGCTGTTTTTTAGCTCCAGAGCACTGCTGTTTGGGCTCTATTATGATCGCATCATTGATGCCAATGTAAACCACTGGCTTACCTTTGTCATTGGTTTGCGTATGGATACCATTGTAGCTTCCATTATTTTGGTGTTTCCTACACTATTTTTAATGCTCTCGCCTCAAAGCATAGGGCGTGCGGTGCGCTTTGGTGTGCGCTTGTATCTGCTTGTTTTTTTACTACTGGCCATCTATATTGAAAATGCCACCTATCCGTTTATAGCCGAATTTGACGTACGCCCCAACGCCATATTTATTAATTATCTTGAATACCCCAAAGAGGTACTTGGCAACATCTGGGCCAGCTACAAAGCAGAACTTTTTGGCGCTTTTATGATGATGTTGGTCATCGGTAGCTTATTTTGGAAACTTAGTAAAAACGCCTTTTATCCACCCAAAAATACCCCATACACATACCGTATCGTCGCATTCGTGTTGGTATCGGCGCTGCTATTTTTAGGCATCCGCTCCTCACTAGGACATCGTGCGGCCAATATCTCAACGGCAGTTTATTCATCCTCGCATCTGCTTAATGAGATCACCAAAAACAGCCTCTACGCCATTGGTTATGCCTACTATTCACAAAAACGCCACGGTGCCAAAATTGAGCGCTATGGCACAATGAATCTGGATGAAGCCTATGCTCGGGTATCTCGTGTGCTCAATATTCCCCTTGGAAGCCGTGAACACCCTTTTTTCAGAAAACGCATCACTCCGTTTAAAAGCGAACATCCCAAAAATCTGGTGATCTTTATACAAGAGAGTCTGGGGGCACAGTTTGTGGGTGCTTTGGGCGGTGAAAAAGGGATCACCCCCAACATTGATCGTTTAAGTCATGAGGCAATCTTTTTTGATCGGCTCTACTCTAATGGCACGCGAAGCATACGCGGCATCGCCGGAAGCGTCTCAGGCTTTTTGCCTGTGCCAGGCGAAGGAGTACTGAAGCGCAACAAATCCCAACAAGACTTTTTTACCGTTGCCCAATTGCTTAAACCCTATGGCTATCACAGCAGTTTTATTTATGGCGGCATGAGCAACTTTGACAATATGCGCAGCTGGTTTTTAGGCAATGGGTTTGAACGCCTGATTGATCAACCCGAATTTGAAAATCCTGCATTTTTAGGAGTTTGGGGCGTTTGCGATGAAGATTTGGTTAAACGTGCCAACCAAGAGTTTAGTGCGTATCACCAAAAAGGCGAGTCTTTTGTATCGGTGCTCTTTTCTACCACCAATCATACCCCGTTTGAATATCCCAAAGGGCGCATTGAGCCTATTGCAAGCGAGCCTGAAAATGGGGTAAAAAACGCTGTAAAATTTGCTGATTATGCCATTGGAACCCTCATCGCCGATGCCAAAAAAGCGGGCTATTACGATGATACGGTTTTTATGATCCTCTCCGATCACAACGTACGCACATTTGGCAACGACTTGGTGCCCGTAAGCATGTATCACATAATGGGCATGATTCTAGGCGGGGGGATCACCCCACAGCATGTGACACGGCTTGCAACACAGCCTGATGTGCTGGCAACCGCTTTGGATGCTTTGGGTCTGGATCTGGAGTATCCTATTTTAGGAACATCGATTTTTGAAGATCCCAATAAAGATACGGTACTGATGCAGTTTCATGATATGTACGCCCTGCGCAAGGGCAATAGCGTTGCTGTCATTCAACCAAGCGTTAATGCTCAGACCTTTACTTTTGAAAATCAACTACTACATCCGACAGCGCATAATACAGAGCTGGAAAAAGATGCTACGGCTTTTGTACATGCACTCAACGATATGTATGAAAACCAACGCTTCAATATGGGGCCACAATGAGACGGTTACGTATTATTGGCATACTCATACTCTTTTTCATTGCATTATGGTATTTGGGGCTTTATTATGCCAATATCAAACTCTCCAAACGATCTTATCCAAGCATTTATAATGCCTGCGACAAAATCTGGTCATCACGCGGACTCTACCATACCAAAGAGGAGCAAAACTCCCTTAGCGCGTTTCAACGTGCCTTTGATGCCGGAGCACAAGGCGCGGAACTTGATTTTCATTATGATGCGTACAAAGATCGTTTTATTATCTCTCATGATCACCCTAAAAAAGATGCTGAGGGGCATTATATTTATCCCAAAAAAGAGGGAGAATTACTCACGCTAGAGATGCTTTTTAAGACGTTTGGAAAAAATCACTATTTCTGGCTGGATTACAAAAACCTTGATGATCTTGATAGTGCCACCACCCAAAAGGCCATTGCCCGTTTGCATCATATTACCAAAGGCAGCCTAAAAAAACGTCTCTATATTGAAGGCTCCAATCCTTTTAAACTCTCACGCTACACCAAAGCAGGATTTAAAACCATTTTAGGCATCCATCCGCTTCCCGAAGCACACCCATTAGCTTCTATTACCAATAACGGCTATAAAATGGTGTTTGCTTTTAGTAATGTCAGCGCCCTTGCTATGGCAGAGTCCAAGCGAGGAAAACGCATTTACGGCGCACAAAGTGCTCCAATCTATCAGGGTATTCCTCTGTTTTTATTTCATGTGCAAAACGACGAAGCGCGGCTGCATAATCTTGTAGTAGAGCCGGATGTACGGGTGATGTTGGTAGGACGCGATGAAAGCGTTGCACGTTTTAATATCTCATCGTGCAAACGCTAATAGACTTTTTGCAAAAGAGCAAGAAGTCATCTGCCTCAAAGTGCATTCTTTACATGTAAGGGTCGATATCCTTACATTCTGCCCCAAAGGGGCAAGCTTTAGTGCCTCAGCGGCTAGCGTAGCATTTTGGACTTTGCTCAAAGTGCGTTTAAATAAACTTCTTACAAAACGGCAAGAAGTCATCTGCCTCAAAGAGGCAAGCTTTAGTGCCTCAGCGGCTAGCGTAGCGCTTTGGGCTTTGCTCAAAGTGCGTTCAAATTAAATATTACTCTGAAGCTTGCGGTGTGTTCTCAGCCTGAGAAAGGCATGCTTCATAAGCAGTGTCACATGTCTGATAGCATTTATCAGCACCTTCAGGCGCTTCAGGACATTTGTCCATACATACATCATACTTTTCGTCACACGCAATAGCAGGGTTTACACCCTCCTCTTCTTCGGCAACCAATGGTGCCACAGCCAAAAAAACAACCGTCAAAAGACTCACAAAACGTTTCATATTCATGAAAGGTTTCTCCATAATTTTAAAATAGTCATAAGTTTGTTTTGTTAGGATGCAGCTACAGTTTGTATAAACTGTCACTTTTAATCCTGACAAGACTACACAGACTCGTGTTTTTCAGGTGTACGCCGATGCGAACCGCCAAGAAGCATCGGGGTACAAACTCGCGTTTTCTATCCGCGCAAGAATTATACTCTCAAAAAAAATCTTTTTATATTTGTTTTTTCTTAAAAAAAATAATTAATTTTTTTTGAATACTTTTTATGCGCAGGAACACCATTGCAACAGATCAGCGACACCGTATTTTGCGACGACTTTGTCCTTAATATCCCTCTTGCCACACGACTCATGCCAAGCCCATACGAAACACTTCCCTATCTTATTATTGAAGATTTTTTTGATCCGATTCAAAGCCGTATCATTATGAGCGAAGTGCACCAAAGTCTGCCCAAAACACAGCAACATGCCGAGATTAAAGTATCCGAACAAGGCGCTTTTATTGCCAAAACTAACCGCAATATCCGAAAAACACTTACCGTAGAACTCAGCAGCACTGTTTTAGAACACTATTATCACGCTTTTGCATCCCACCAAGAGCGCATTGAGCACTTTTTTAATGCACCGCTTTCAACGGCATCATTTCCCCAGGGGCTCTATTATGATACGGGAGGTTTTTACGAATGCCATGCTGATGATTCTAGTATGTTACTTGACTCCAAAAGCAACATCATTGGCTTTAAACAGGTGGCACCCCAACGTAAAATTACAACCATCGCTTTTTGTAATTCACACTATGATTATGATAAAGAAGATGGCTTTGAAGGGGGCGAAGTTCTTTTTAATTTTTTGCATGACGCGCATGGAGAGACTATTGCATTACGTCCCAAGGCGGGAATGTTGCTGGTATTTCCCAGCAATCCAATCTATGCGCACGAAGTCAAGAAGGTATTAAAGGGTGAGCGTTTTTGCATTGTGCAGTGGCACAATGCGGTCATCGCCTAGAAAGCCAAAAAATTGGCTTTTTCAGGCACACTTACTCAATTTCGGCGTCGATAACGTCGTCATCATCTTTTTTCTTAGCGCCTGAAGCGGCTTCACCACTGGCAGCATCATCTTTTTTATACATCTGCTCTGCCATTTTATGACTCGCTTCAGTAAGCGCTTTCAGTTTTGCTTCAATCTGCTCTTTAGTAGCACTGCTATCTTTAAGCACTGCTTTAAGCTCATCAGCCGCTTTTTGGATGGCTGCTTTTTCATCTTCGCTGATCTTGTCACCAATCTCGCCCAATGATTTTTCAGTTTGAGCCACCAATGCATCTGCTTGATTGCGCAGATCAACCAACTCTTTACGCTTGGCATCATCAGCTTTATGTTTTTCAGCGTCTTGGATCATTTGATTAATCTCCTCTTCACTTAGCCCTGAAGATCCGGTAATTTTGATCTCTTGTGATTTGCCAGTACCTTTATCTTGCGCCGAAACAGTTAAAATACCGTTGGCATCAATGTCAAACGTAACCTCAATTTGAGGCACACCGCGCGGAGCCGAAGGAATACCGGTGAGTTCAAAAAGACCCAAAGATTTGTTATCGCGGGCAAACTCACGCTCACCTTGAACAACATTGATTGAAACAGCTGGCTGATTGTCTTCGGCAGTTGAAAAAACTTGCGATTTTTTCACTGGAATGGTCGTACCTTTTTCAATGATTTTGGTAGCAACCCCACCAAGTGTTTCAATACCAAGGCTAAGTGGCGTTACATCCAATAGTAACACATCCTTAACATCACCGCGGAGCACCCCACCTTGAATAGCGGCACCTGCTGCAACAACTTCATCAGGATTCACGCTTTTGTTTAGCTCTTTACCGCCAAAGTATTCGCTCACTTTTTTCTGCGCCAACGGTACACGCGTTGAACCACCAACCATGATGATCTCTTTAATCTCGTTTTTATCCAGATTTGCATCTTTCATAGCTGTTTTGATATGTGTGATGGTTTCATCAATATATTTATCAACCATACCTTCAAATTTCGCACGAGTCAGTTTGACAACCAAGTGTTTTGGGCCTGTAGCATCGGCGGTAATAAACGGCAGGTTAATTTCGGTTTCGCTGGCAGAAGAGAGCTCTTTTTTTGCATTTTCTGCGGCATCTTTCAAGCGTTGAAGTGCCATTTTATCGGCTTTAAGGTCAATACCGTTGTCGTTTTTGAACTCGGTTGCCAAATAGTTCACAATAGCATTGTCAAAGTCATCTCCACCTAAAAAGGCATTACCGTCAGTTGAAAGTACTTCAAACGTACCATCAGAAATTTCCAGTGTGGTCACGTCAAATGTTCCGCCCCCAAGGTCGTAAACAAGAACGTTTTCATCGCTTTTGCTCTCAAGTCCATATGCCAATGCCGAAGCTGTCGGCTCATTAATAATACGCAGTACATTAAGACCTGCAATGGTTCCCGCTTCTTTGGTTGCTTTACGCTGTGCATCATTAAAGTATGCCGGAACGGTAATAACTGCATCCGTAACCGCCGATCCAAGATACGCTTCTGCATCCTCTTTAAGTTTGCTTAGAATTTTTGCAGAAATCTCTTGAGGTGTATAGACCGTACCGGCCACATCAACCGCAGCCATACCGTTTTTATCAACTATTTTATACGTGACTTTGTCATGCGCCTCTTTGGCTTTCTCTTCATTCATCATCAAACCCATAATACGTTTGATCGAATAGATCGTTTTTTCAGGGTTGGTAATGGCCTGACGTTTTGCCGGATCACCTACAAGTGTTTCGCCTTTATCTGTAAATGCCACAACTGAAGGTGTGGTATTTTTACCCTCTTTATTAGGGATAACTTTCGCTTCGCCGCCCTCATAAACCGCAACACAAGAGTTTGTGGTTCCTAAATCGATTCCAATTACTTTACTCATTTTATTTTCCTTAATTTTAATTATTGCGTCAAAATCTATTAATTAGCGATCACAACCATTGCATCACGCAAGGTGCGTTCTTTATACTTGTACCCTTTTTGAAAGGTACTCACAATCTCACCGCTTTCGTGTGCTTCAGAATCAACCTGTTGCACCGCATGGTGAATATTGGGATCAAACGGCTCTGATTCGCTAACCTGTGTGACCCCGTGTTTTTCAAGGACACCAAGCAACTGTTTCATAGTCAGCTCCACGCCCTCTTGTAATTTCTCCAAAAGATCTGTCGCTTCCGCTTCACTTTTTCCGGCAGCAATGGCACCTTCAAACGAATCAATTACGGGAATCAAATCTTTAGCAAATTTTTCATTTGCATACTCAAGCGCCTGATATTTTTCACGCTCCAGACGTTTTTTAATATTATCAAAGTCAGCATGCACACGTGCATATTTATCCTGCATCGCAGAAAGCGCGCTTTTAAGTTGCTCGACTTCATTTACTTCTTCTTCAACCGTCTCTTGCTCTTCATTCTCAACCGTTTCGGTTGTCTCTTTTGTTTCGGAAACGGCTTCGTTTTTCTCTTCTGTTGCCATAGATGAAAACGACTCCTTTGTTTGAAATCTGAGAGTATTATATCAATTGAGTCATTTACTGTCAAGTATAAACTAAATTATTTTGTGCATATAACTTGAGCCTATATGACTAATATATATTACTGTTAACAGTATTCATAAATTATTAACAAACGATAAACAACATTATTTCTTTGGGAGTTTAAAGGCGAAATAACGTAGAATTTCTCCTTCAAATATAAAAGGAACTTACATGACATCGTACAAAACGCTATTTTTAGGGGCATCTATCGTAGCTGCATCACTTTTATTTTCAGGCTGTGGCTCTGACTCAAGCTCGGACACTACACCTGAAACTAACGGAACGATCACTAACGAAACCAACACAACAATTCCAAATGAATCCAATGAAACTGTTGCAACCATGGCAACAAGCTATGCCTCTTATCGATCTGGCATTATTTCTGCAGATACCCTCGTAAGCTATATTGACAATTGGGAAGCCAATCGCCCTGCAGACTCTAACGGCCGACTGGTTATTATTCAAGCCGGAGCAACCTCTAGCGGAAAATTTATCAAAAATAATGAAGCCTCAGGAGTTTACGTTTATCAAATTCCAGCCACTGGTGCCTGCGATCCTTCTTATATGCGTCATGACGGCGTTGCAAATATTCCCGGTGCGTTGTTAAGTGGCGAATATGCTGACATGATGATTAATCAATTTCATCTTGATCCTGCTAATGATACGGTTGTTTTTGCCATGGGTATCGGATCTACTACTTTGCGTGATGTCGTGCGCTCATACTGGGTACTTTCTTACTGGGGCTGGCCAAAAGAACGCATTGCGTTTTTAAATGGTTCCGTCGATTATAATTTTGCACCTTCAAGTGACAAATCTGATTATCTTGTTGATGCACCTTCAACACCTCCGGCAACACCTTCATCTTACACGATGAAATCCATGCAAACTAATAATACCGATCTTCACATCTATATTGATGATATGATGAAAATTGCTTCTTTAAGCGATCAAAGCGGTTATTTTATTGCCGATGCACGCGGCACAGAAGAGTATAGCGGTGCCACCGGATCAAAAACTGCCGATAAAAACTGTGGCCCAAGCCATAATGAACAGTGCTACAGCCCATATCAAGGACATATCCGTGGTGCTGTTGATCTTCCTTATACTGATCTTTTAATTCGTGACGATCAGAGTGAAGACGTTAATAATGATGGCAACATTACCGGAGCGGATGCTTCATTTAAATTCAAATCTCCCGCTGACCTTGAAGCACTGTTTGCCGCTAAAGGCTACCAAAAAGGTGACAAAGTGATTACCTACTGCCGCACTGGTCGCAAAGCAACCCTTGTAGCACTTGTTTCATACGGCGTATTAAACTATGATGTCGCTATGTATGATGGTTCATGGATCCAATGGGGAGAGATGGCCAATGCCACGGATGTCAACGGCAGCGAAATTCTTCCAGCAGGAAATCCATGGATTACTATGGATGAAAAATACTCGGTTATTCTTTCTACCACCGAAGCAGCCTACACCCAAAGTGCTGCACCTTATGCCATTAGTCCAGAAGCAACTAATGCACAAAACGTTAAAAATGAAGATCTGCTTTATCTTGGACTTTAATAACATTTGATTACATGTAAGAGCCCTTACATGTAATCCCCTCTGCATTTCTACACACTATCGGTTTTGGTTATAATCTCCCCTTCAGGAGTCATGATGCAAAACCATCTTTATAAACCAATACTTATTTTTATTCTAGCAACGTTAGCGCTGATGGGCTGGTTTATGAGCGTTCCTGAGGGCCTCAAACCCGAAGCTTGGCATCTTTTTATCATTTTCATTACAGCCATTGCCATGATCATTGCCAATGTGTTGCCTATTTTCACGGCTTCTATTATTGCGGTCTCTATTGCCATACTAAGCGGTACAATGGATGCTACTTCCGCCTATAGTGGCTTTGATGAAAGTTTTATTTTACTAATCATTGCAGCGTTTTTAGTGGCACGCGGGGTGGTCAAATCTGGCCTTGGCAAGCGTATTGCTTTGCTAGTTATTCGTAAATTTGGACACTCTACTTTAGGGCTTGGATATTCCATGGTTGCTACCGATATGCTTATTGCTCCCGCGTTTCCTTCCAACACCGCGCGCTCTGGCGTACTCTATCCCATTGTACACTCCCTTGCCCATGACAGCGGTTCCAAAGTGGCTGATGGCACCATCAAAAAAGCCGGAGCCTATTTAATGATGAACTCTATGGCGGGCATTGCCATTAGCTCTAGTCTTTGGCTTACGGCAATGGCCTCCAATCCTGTGGGTGCGGGCATTGCCAAGGAAATGGGTGTCACGATCACTTTTGGATCATGGTTTATTAGCGCCCTGCCGCCGGCACTTATGGCATTTGTGGCAATTCCGTGGCTGCTGTATAAGATTTTTCCCCCGGAGCTTAAAGCCACTCCAAACGCTCCAAAAACCGCTCAGGCCGAACTTGAAAAAATGGGGCGTGTTAGCCGCAACGAATGGATTACAGGATTGACTTTTATCACTATGGTCACGCTCTGGGCACTTTCAAGTGTGCTGCATATTGACAAAACCGCTATTGCATTCGCAGGGCTTGGCGTGATGATGGTTAGCAAGATTTTTACGATGGAAGATATGCACAATCAAGGCGAAGCACTGGCGACGCTCATATGGTTTGCCATACTTTATGCCATGAGTTCCGAACTAAACCGTTTGGGTTTTATGAGCTACCTAGGAGAAGGCATTGCCCTGCAGATTTCCCATTTACAATGGTTTACCACGTATCTCTTGCTGATTACTGTTTATGTATTAATCCATTATCTTTTTGTATCTCAAACTGCACATATGCTGGCCCTTTTTGGCGTATTTTTGCAAGTCGGCCTACAAGCAGGCGTTCCTGGAGAGCTTCTGGCACTTATGCTGCTTTTTGCTACCAACTTTAATTCGGTGATTACCCCACAAGGATCAAGCGCCAATGTTCTTTTTGCAGGATCAGGCTATTTAAGTGCTGCAGAAATTTATAAAAATGGCGGCATCGTTACACTGGCCAATACCCTGATTTTTCTGATCATCGGTACTCCATGGATTTTGTTTATATCCTGATAGATTTAAACGCTACAATATCACCAAAGGAGCTTTGATGAAATGGTTAATAATCACACTGATATCATTGTTACTGCTGGCTGGATGCGCTACAAAAAAATTTGACAACGAGGCTTATGAACGTCAGAACAAAGCCGCTGAGAAAAGCCTTGATTCTCTTTAACCTCTTAGTCATCTGCCCCCAAAGGGGCAAGCTTTAGTGCCTCAGCGGCCAGCGTAGTACTTTGGGCTCTGCTCAAAGTGCGTTTAAATTAAATAGTTTTACAAGAACTCAATTACATGTAAGGATTACAAATGAAATGGTTTATCGCATTTATTATCATCTTATTTATTATTGTAGCAGCGGTGTTTGGCCTGCTGTTCACCCCTCCTGGCAACCGTATTGTTGGTGGTATTATTGAATCAAAGCTCAATGAAAAACTACCGCTGCCAAGTAAACTGGAGCAATTTGAACTTTCCTACAACGCCTTACATGTAGAGCTTTTACTTACCCCTAATAATCGCATCACCGTATTGGGAAACTACAGTCTTTTTTCACAAGCTTTTGATGTTGTGTATCGTATCAAACTTGAAAAACTCGAAGCGCTTGAAGCCTTAAGCGGACAAAAGCTTCACGGTGCTTTACGCACCGAAGGCAAAGTTGTTGGAGATATGGAACATTTTAGTGTTGAGGGCAGCAGCGATATTGCCGATTCACAAAGTAACTACCATCTCGTAATAGACGACCTGAAGCCACAAAGCATCAAAGCAGATATTAAAAATGCTAAAACCGAACAGCTGCTAGCCATGATAGGGAAAGCACCTTACGCACTCTCTTTGCTCAATTTAAAAGCCGATATGAGTTCTATTGATCCAGAAGCACTCGAAGGTAACGTAGCCCTTGATCTTGCAAAAGGCCGCATTGATACCGCATTGATGCAGCGCGATTTCAATGTCACCTTGCCAAAAACAACCTTTGCTATGAACACGACTGCCGCGCTATCTGGCAAACGTGTCAATTACAATACGGCACTCAATTCGAATCTTGCCCAAATCAATTCCAAAGGCATGATTGAGCCCGAAACGCTCACAATAGATTTAGATTATGCACTTAAAATTGCCAAGCTTGAGCTTTTTAAACCGCTA
The DNA here is from genome assembly GCA_050290965.1 of Sulfurimonadaceae bacterium. Classification (GTDB taxonomy): domain Bacteria; phylum Campylobacterota; class Campylobacteria; order Campylobacterales; family Sulfurimonadaceae; genus JAFGUB01. The sequence continues at coordinate 55,179 of JBNKJB010000009.1, read as the reverse complement.
ACCAATGCGCCTCTTCGCGGCGATATCACACTCAATGGTACCGCCAAAGGCACCAAAGAAAACCTTCTCATCAATGCCACCAGCGACCTGGCCAAAAGCAGTACCAGCATCAAAGCTCAACTGCATGAATTTAAACCCAAATCAGTGCATGCTAGCATTAAAAAACTCTCGCTTGAGCGTCTGCTTTATATGGTAGAGCAGCCCCACTATCTTGATGCGGGAACCTTAGATGCCACTTTTGAGATTGCCGATGCTTCTATTGAGCATCTTAAAGGAAGCATCTCTACCACTATCAACGGCGGCAAAGTCGATAATGCAACCGTGCAAAAAGCGTTTGAGCTTACAGGTATGCCGCCCATAACGTTTCAAACCAAAACCACAACAACACTGGATCAATCCGAGATACTTACCGCCCTTTCGGTGACTTCAAATGTCGTTACACTCAATGCGCCCGACGCCGCGTTTTATATCAAAACAAAAACCTTGCAAAGCACCTACAACGCTACGCTACACGATTTAGGTCTGTTGCAGTTTGCTACCAAACAAAAGATGCGTGGTTCGCTTACATGTAAAGGCGAAATTATTAAAAATGATGCCCTTAAAGTGACGTTTGATTCGGATACGCTCAATGGAAACATCAACGCGCTTTTTGAAAACAACCATATTAATGCCAAATTAACCAATCTTGAAACCTTGAAAATATTGCACATGCTCTATTATCCCGAGGTGTTTGCCTCAACGCTCAACGGTACGTTCGAATATGCTCTTGAACGCAAATCGGGCACACTTGATGCCAACATGAAAGAGGGACGCTTTACTCAAAATATAGTGGGAGATGCGCTAAAACAATATGCCAAATATGATCTTTACAATGAGCGTATTGAGAGCACCATCTCAAGCACCATCGATCCCAAAATCATTCAAAGTAATCTCTCAATGCATGGTGGTACCATTACCATTAAGGATCCTAAGATGGAGCTCTATCCCGAGTCACAGCAGATTAAATCCAATCTTGACATCGTAGCTAACAACAATCCGCTTATCATTAAATTACGTGGCAATGTCAACAAACCTAAAATTCAGGTTGATGCCAGCAAACTCATCAAACGCGAAGCAGGCAAAGCAGTGGAAAAAGAGCTGGGAAAACTGATCAAAGATCTTTTTTAGCCACCTCTGGCAACGCTTTTGCCAGAGCTGCTTCATCAGCAACAAAGGTGATGGCACGAATCACGCCTTTGTTAAGTTCAAGCAGTGTTACCGTCCCTTCTTGATACGGAAGCGCACGGTTGTATTCGGTATCAAAACTCAATAAAATCGGATGCTTGTAATCTTTTAGTCGTGGTTTAACAAATAATGAAAAGATAGCCGAAGGGATCTGGGATACATCGACAAGCATCGCAGCATTTTGATCTTTTAGTGTATTGGGGTGGGCTTCAAAATAGGTATTGATCATATGGGTGCTCTCTTTATCCCATGTTATAATCCAGTAGCGCTCATTGCCTATTTTATGCTCTGCTTCATATTGATCTTCCAGTGTCGCAGGGGTAATACTATCACCTACATGTAACATCTGTGCCGCTAACAACAAGGGAAACAATAATAAAACTAATTTCATTTTCACTCCTACGATTCACAAGATTTTTGAAAAATTCTGGCTATGTTAGAGGTGCTTTTGTTTATTGGTGACGCATCCGTGCATAAAAGTAACTCCACAATACAACTGCCGCAGCAACCATCAATAAGCTTAACTCTTGCCCCTTAGTCATCCAACCACAGCAGATAAACCCAAGTTGCGGATCGGGTGCACGCCAAAACTCGGCAATAAAACGCGCAATGCCATAAGCAAATCCATACAGCAATACCAATTCGCCTTCAAAGCGTTTATAGTTACGGTACATGTAAATAACCAAAAAGACCACCAAACCTTCAAGCAGTGCTTCATAAAGCTGTGAAGGATGGCGCAAAACACCATCAACATAAATACCAATAGGCAGATCGGTCACTCGACCTACAAGCTCTTGATTCAAAAAATTGCCAATGCGTCCAAAAATATATCCTATCGGAATGGCGGTAACGGCTACGTCTAGTACCCTTCCGATGGGGATACGAAAACGCTTATTAAAAAGGTATGATCCCGCAAAAAAACCCAGTACCGCGCCATGATAACTCATACCGCGAATCCCTACAAAGTCGCCTTGCGCATTGAACGGATTAAAAATCTGCCATGGATGGCTTAGATAGTACGCCGTTTGAGGATCATAAAAAAGGATATACCCCAATCGCGCACCCAGAATAATCCCTATTTCAACATAAATGAAATAATCGTCAAGCTGCTTTTGCGTTAACATAATGCCATCACGGCGCACAATCCATTTGGCACTCCACAGCGCTGTTAAGAGTGCTAACACATACATCATGCCATACCAATGTACCGGCAGTGAAAAAAGAGTGAATGCTACAGGATCAAACTGTTCATAGATATGACTCCAAGCTTGCATTCAATCTCCTTAATAGTAATTCATGGAAGTATACTGAAATCCTTATTAAGGTAAAAAAATACTCATCCTGAGTAAATTTGCTCCACATTACACAAAGTTTACATATATTTTATTAAGTTGAAAATTGCTAGGGAAAACAACAAAATATTAATGCTTATTTACTAATTATTAATATACATTTAATGATTCTTTTGGTTTAATACTGTTTCACAAGTAACATTGGAGTATTTATACATACAATTTAATATCAAATAACATGCTTACTTTGAAATTTTTTTTCATTTTAAAGCTTGATATTTTGAACTAAAACTTGCACATTAAGGAACAACATGTTGCCAAAAATGCTTTTATTAACCGTTCTTGTCTCCGGACTTATACATGCTGACATTGTCATAGACGGTGCCATAGATGACTGGGGTTTGACACAACGGCTTAATTTTCCGGAAGATTTGCCATTGACGTTAGCTCAAGACGATCTCTTTTATGCACAATACTCAAATGCTTCAGAACCTATGTACCACTTTGCCATTGCACGTCAACCGGGCAAGGTTATTGGGGAAAATACAACTTTATGGTTAAACACCGACAACAACAACTACACCGGATACCGTATATGGGATACCTACTCCGGTGCTGAGTATTTCATTAACATTTATGCCGATGGTCAACCGTATCTTTACAAAGGAGAACCATTTGGAGAGTATGTCACAGGACCGCTTGTTCATCAATACAATGCCGATCACAGCGTACTAGAGTTTTCACTGCCACTCTCTTTAATAGGTTCGCCAACAGAAGGTATCAGTGTTTTAGCAGATATTAACGATGAAACCTACCTTCCTTCTTATTATGGTACGGGAGAATTTGTTGTTAAAAATGAATTACCAGCTACACTACCCGCACGTACTGATTTTAGCAAACGTGTCGCAATTGTTTATTCAGAAACAAGCAAAAATAATTTTTATGATGTAGATCTTCCGGTACAAAAAGCCTATTCTCAACTTTTCATGTCTGTACAAAATCAAACAATGATGGCTGGAATTCCTTTTGATCTTTTAACCGAAGATGATTTAACGGACATTACAAAACTTATTAACTATGATGCCATCGTATTCCCATCGTTTTCACATGTTGCCAGCGACAAAATCGATGCCATCAGAAAAACGCTGATGCAAGCTGAATACCAATACGGTATTGGTATGATCACAGCGGGTGATATGATGACAAACTATCAAGATGGCAGCATTGTCGAAGGCGATGCATACCGCACCATGAAACTACTTTTTGGTATCAGTCGTATTGATGGTTCTGGTCCGGTTAAAGTTTCACTCAATGCCGCTGACACAAGCCACCCTGCTATGAATACTTATAACGCTCAAGAAGCGGTTATACAATACCCTTATGCCAACCATTGGTTTAGCTATTACGGACCGGTTAGCAGCAGCACCCAAACCCAGCCTGTTAGCGTTTTGGCAACACAAACAGTAGAAGGTAGCATGAGTGGAACTTACAGCGCGGTCACTGCAACTCAAACCGGTGGACGAAATGTTCATTTTAGTACGCTTGAGTTTATGGGTGACACCAATCTTCTATGGTCTGCATTGCAATGGGTTGTTTATGGTAAGCAGGCACCCGCTGCTCTTAAAATGGGACGCTATAACAACCTTTTCATCTCTCGAAACGACATGGACCAGTCTCAGGAAATTGATGAAGTTAGAAGTGTCGAAGAGCCTCTGTTAAATCTATTAAATACATGGAAATCACGTTATAACTTTGTTGGAAGTTACTTTATCAATATTGGAAACAATCCACCTGATCAACAAACAGACTGGAACTATGCCGTACCTCTTTATCGCAACTTTATTGCACTGGGCAATGAAATTGGTACGCACTCTTATACTCACCCAGAAGATACCAATCCACTCTCACCTGAAGAGATTGAGTTTCAATTCAATCAAAGTATGAATATTATTGGTTCCTACCTTAACCCGACATGGCGTGATGTTAGTAGCCGTGGAGCTGCTGTTCCTGGTATGCCAGAAGGTATTGCAACATCACAAGAGATTATCCAGTATCTTGATTATCTAACCGGTGGATACTCTAGTACAGGTGCTGGCTATCCCAATGCATTTGGTTTTCTTACACCAGAAAGTACCAAAGTCTATTTTAGCCCTAATATGAGTTTTGATTTTACCTTGATGGAATACGGCATCCCTGTTTATGATGAAGCAAGCGGCACATGGTATCCACAAAAACTTAATGCCACAGAAGCCGAAGCACAATGGAGAAAAGAGTATGCAACACTCAGTAATCATGCTTCATTGCCAATTATTCACTGGCCATGGCATGATTACGGCCCAACAACGTCAACCCAAAATGCAACCAATCCTTATAGTACGACAATGTACACCAACACAATTGCAATGGCATACAATGACAATGCGGAATTCTTAACATCTATTGATGCTGCTAAACGTATCGAAGCATTCAAAAATGCAAAAATCGCTATTAATGAGAGCGGTGATGTTATGACGGTTAATGTTACCGCATCAAATGTAGGTAAATTTGCTCTTGATCTTGACTTACCTGCAGGCAAAGTGATTAAGAGTATAGAGAACTGGTATGCTTATGATGGAGATAAAATCTTTTTAGACAGCGATGGTGGAGAGTATAAAGTAACGCTTGGAACACGCGCAGACCAAATAACCAAGATATCTTCTTTACCAATGCGTGCAGAGCTTATCACACTTCAAGGCAGTGCCGATAATGACAACTTAAGCTTTACGTTTAAAGGTGAAGGTACCGTAACTGTTGAACTGAAAAATCCACTTTTGTTCTATCGCATTAAAGGTACTTCTTATATTTTCCCAAAATCACTTAGAAGTATTACGCTGAATTTTCCTACCTATGGTACGCATACGGTAGAAATTTCAAACCGCTTCTCTTGGCTAGGATTATTCAATAGTTCTAGTTTAACCAATTCGCTCTCTTCCATTAAAGGAACAACGCTACAGAGCATCCATCATCGTTAAGACCATCCTCAACCATTACAATAGCCTTTGCTATTTGTAATGGTCTATTTCAAACACCTCATCTCTCAGACTTTCTCGTTTATTGAGAAAGTCTAAATTTTACCTTTTACTCACTGCATGAATATCTAAAACTATCATCCAGGTTAAGCGGCAGATAGAGTGTTTGAAATTGCCTGTTTTTTGCATCGGTACACAAACTATTTAACGTTGCAGTTGTTTTGTACTTACTGGCATACTCCGCATTAAATACTGGCTTATTATGACTGATAAAAGATGCTAAAACATCACACTCATCATAATCATGACACTCTTCATTGACACAAAAATCAAAATATGGCTCCAACGCGGCCACCTGTTCGACATCATTTTTTAATCCAACGGCCAAGCCTCTATCATGGGCTGATTGTGCTAAGAAAGTGTTGTAATCAATCTGATCGTTTGCGGTGAGTCCAAAACCGTTGCTATTATCATAACCATCTACGTTATCGGGTTCAACACCATCACACCCTTTACTTTTGGCCAGATCCATGCGTGCTGCCATAATGGAGCGCACGGTTGTGTTACGAATATCAAGCCAGCGTTCATCCCAGCCATCCATTTTACTGCCCAGTGCTTCTGCAGGGAAATCGCTTGCATCTTCACGCCACGCTTCATACGATCCTGCAGAGAAGTAGCAGATTACTTTACGACCGTCTGCATGAAGGGCACTAATGGTTGCTGCTGATGTGTCAAACAGATCAATATCATAAACATTAACGTCATAACTTTTGTTGATGGTGCCTTGAAGCTGCCATTGCCATGTGGTCTTAACAGTTGGATGGTACCAACTGCTTCCACTAGCACCACTCGCGCTGCTGCTTGATCCTGCCGCACTGCTTGAAGCCGCACTTTTACTGCTGCTTGATCCCGCTGCGCTGCTTGAAACCGCACTTTTGCTGCTGCTTGATCCTGCTGCACTGCTTGAAACCGCACTTTTGCTACTGCTTGATCCTGCTGCACTGCTGTTTGCATTACTAGATGAAAAGGTGTTTTGAGTGCCAGAAATACCCACTGAATTAGAGTCAGGATCAGGTAATATCGAAGTATGCCCACTGCTTGAAGTGGCCGCTGTGGTACTAGACATACTATGTTGAGCACTTGAAGAGAATGCATTATTACCGCTAGAAGATGTTGCATCTAAACTACTCGACACTGACGACAAATTTGACTCCATGTCAACTGCTTTACCCACACCTGAACCGCTGCCGCAACCACTTAATATCAATAGCGCTGTAGCAGCGACAAGAGATATATTTTTACTCATATAATTCCTTGATAGGCACTGTAAAAAGGCTACCGCTTTCAGAGATGATATGAATCAATTCTCCATCAAGCGTAACGCCCTCAATCTGACCAATGTCACCTAAATGCTTATGTTTTATCACGCCGCTAAGAAGTTTTTTAGCGCCTTTTTGAGGTTCAAAAAGATAAAGATCTTCATAGCTCAAAACTACGATTCGTTTCCCATCACTATCTGCCCCGCTCACTCTAGCACCAATAGGATACTCCATGATTTTTTGAGCACTATTACCTTGTAAATGATAAAGCGTTGTATTGGTATCTGCGCGGTGCTTACTTAAGAGATGCAGAGCTCCATTAAAGGAAAAAACAGCTTCACAATCAAAATTTTTCTCTTTTGGTTTTAGTGATTTTTGATCTGAATATGTAAAATTGATTGTTTTATCAACATCAATTTTTTTATCTTTAAACGGATTCGGCTCATCAATCACATAAAGTTTTAAATTATTTCGATTATTTTTGTTATTCCCCGTATCAGCAATAATAATTTTTCCGTTATGATAACACAAATCTTCCCAATCTATGTTCTTTGCACCCTCTATTTTGATCTGCGCAATCACTTTCATACTTTTACTATCAATCGCATATAACCGCGCTTTGCCGCCCGAATCATTATGAGACCAAAAAATACCAGGATACATCCGACTGGCAAGGAGTCCAGACGCTTCATCTAAATCTGATGTATCAAACGTACGTTTTTCAAAGGCATAGGTCTGCTGTAAAGCTAAAAATACAATAACAAGCAGGCGCATCAACACCACTACTCTTCTAAAGCGTCTGAAATCAACTCAATAGGATTTTTAAAAAGTGTCTCAGCTCCTGCTTCAAAGAGCGAATTGGTAATCTGCATACGACACGCCGAACATTCGGCTGAAACCACCTGTGCACCCGTCTCTTTAATCATCGCCGCTTTTGGTTTTCCGGCAGCCTGAGCAAAATGAAATTTTTCACTCTGCATGGTGACCCCTCCAAAACCACAACAGACGTTAGGATCGCGCATCTCGACAATATTATAGTTTTGCGCTATCAATTTTCGGGGCTCTTGATAAATTCCCTGCATTTTACGGGCATGACACGGATCATGATAAGTGATTTCAAGCGTTTTTTTTGCTTTAGTCGCCAAAAGTGCACTAAGATGGGTATGCTTTTCCAGCCACTCGGTTGCCATAAAAATTTTGGGTTTAAGCATCTTGGCACGAGTACGCCAACTGACATCATCATGGAAAAAATGCTCATAATCTACACTAATCATTGCACTACAGGTCGCTTCGGGAATAATAATGGCGTCCACATCATCAATGAAACTTTCAAAATAGCGAATATTCTTTTTAGCATTATGTGCCACCGTATCAAAATCACCCGTAAAATAAGCAGGCGCCCCACAGCAAAGCTGTTTTTTGGGAATGTACACATCAATTTCAAGGTGTTTTAAAATATTGAGCAAACTTTTACCAATATCGGTGTAGTTGTAATTGGCAAGACACCCAATAAAAATCGCTACACGTCCCTTGCCACCATTATTGATATGTTCAGGATTATCATTTAAAAACGATTTTTTACTCAAGCTTGGCAGGAGGCGATCTTTTTTAATGATGGGAAGATTAAAGCGCGGCTGCATCGATGCTTTTTCGGCCTCTATCTTAAATCCGCACGTCTGAAAAGTATAACCCAAGCTAAAAAGCAGATCCATCAACGGGCGATGTCGCAGCAGTGTAAAAAAAGCTTTTTTATACCACGCCAATCCATACTGCTCGGCCAAATCAAAGCGCACCTGTTCTATGAGCATATCCGTCGGTAGTGCTTTAGGGCATACGTCAACACAGTTGGTGCATAAAAAGCAGCTTTCAAAAATCTCTTTGGCATTATGATCTAACGCTAAATCTCCACGCTGATAAGCACCAAGCAGATCAATAAATCCACGCGGACTGGTAACTTCATCGGGATTGACGTTATGAATAGTACATACGGGAATACACTTGCCACACTTTACACAGGCATCGGAGGTTTCGCTAAAGTTAAAAATATCCAGCGCACTTTTTTTTGCAACATGAGCCATACATCACACCGTTTTAGAAAAGGTCTTTTGTGACGCGGCATGTTTTTTCATATAAGCGTCAAAAGGCATCGCAATATTACGAATCAATAGGGTTCCAGTAGGCTTACATGTAATATGCGTCTCATCCATCTCCAGCAAATCATCCTCGGCAAATGGTTTAAGCGCTTGAATCGCATCTGCAAAATAGGTAGAAAAATCTATCCCAAATCGCGCTTCAAAACGTGTAATATCGAGTTTGAAATTACTCATCAATTCCATAATAACGTATTGACGAATTTTATCATCTTCGTTTAACGTAACCCCTCGTTCAAAAGGAAGTTTACCCGCATCAATGGCCGTTTCATAAGCTTTCATATCTTTAAAGTTCTGGGCATAATAATCCATACTGCCCTCCCCGATTGATGTCAATCCAATGCCAATCAAATCGGCGCCGCCTTTCGTTGTATAGCCTTGAAAGTTACGATGCAATTCCCCTTTTTCAATCGCCAAGAAAAGCTCATCGTTCGGTTTGGCAAAATGATCCATTCCAATCATTTTATAACCGCGCTGTGTCATAAAATCTATGGTATGTCGCATAATAGCCAGTTTTTCATCCGGCCTTGGGAGCGTAGTTTCATCAATTTTACGCATCGTCTTTTTCAGCCATGGCACATGGGCATAATTAAACACAGCGAAACGATCTGGATCAAGTGATACCGCACGCTCAAGTGTCTCTTTAAATGTTTCAAGCGACTGATACGGTAAGCCGTAAATCAAATCAACATTAACACTATGCATCTCATATTTTCGGGCCAGATCCATCGCATTTTTGGTAATCTCATAAGGCTGCACCCGGTGCACGGCCTCTTGTACTTTTTCATTAAAGTCCTGAATCCCAAAGCTAACACGGTTAAACCCGGCATCGTGCAACACTTTCATCTGTGCTTCATCAATATGACGCGGATCAATTTCGCAACTGATCTCGGCATTTTTCGCAAAATTTTTAAAATGGCTTTTAATGGCATCAATAATTTCTTGCAACTGTGGCGCCGTAAAAAAGGTAGGCGTACCTCCGCCAAAGTGCATTTGAATCACTTCACGTGTGGTATCAATATGCTTAACAAGCAGTTCCATCTCACGTTTTAAATAATCAATATAACGCACCATTTTTTCCTCTTTTGAGGTAAAAACAACATTACAACCGCAAAAATAACAGGCATTGCGGCAAAAAGGCAAATGAAAATAGAGTGATAGCGCTCTATTTGAGTCTCTTGTTTCAAGTTTGCGGATATAATCATCGTACCCAAAAGTATCGCTAAATTCCAAAGCTGTGGGATAGCTGGTATAGCGCGGACCAGCCTTGGAATATTTACTGAATTTGGCAAAATCGAGCATCAATACTCTTTACATGTAGATATAGTTAACACCGCGATTATACCGTGCGACATTGAAGGAAGGCTTACAAAAAATATGAGCCGTGCTATGATAAAATGGATACAGGGCACCTCTAAAAACCCTACAACCGCTATACGAGGAGACGCATGAACTTTAATAGTTTTAAGAAAAAATTTCAAGATGAGGAACATTTTCAGTACTACGTGTACAAAAAGTTCTACCGTTCCCAGCAGGAAAAACTGCTGAAGCCGTATCAAGCAGAATTGATTAAACTGCAACGTTATTTAGAACACCAAAAAGGCAAAATGATTGTTTTGATAGAAGGGCGTGATGCTGCGGGTAAAGGGGGTGCTATTCGTCGTATTACTCGCTACATGAATGAAAAGCATTACCGTGTTGTTGCTTTAGGCAGACCTTCGGAAGTGCAACAAACACAATGGTATTTCCAGCGTTATGTTGCACAGTTTCCACGTGGCGGGGAGATTGTACTTTTTGATCGAAGCTGGTATAACCGCGCTATGGTTGAACCGGTATTTGGATTTTGTACCCAACAGCAGTACGAGACATTTATGAACAGTGTTACTACCTTTGAAGAAGATCTGATCAACCACGGATTTCATTTTCTTAAAATCTATTTTTCGGTTACTAAAGAGGAGCAGGCACAGCGCTTTGATGAACGCGAGAAGAACCCTCTTAAGCAATGGAAACTTAGTGAAATTGATGTCCAGATGCAAGAGCGCTGGGATGAATTTACTCAGGTAAAGTATCAAATGCTCAAAAAAACACACACTTATCGCACGCCATGGACTGTCATTCGAAGTGATGATAAATTCTTAGCCCGCCTTAATGCCATTAAAAGTATTCTTAATAAAATTGACTATCCTGATCGCAATCTTGATCTTGATTACAGTGTTGATCCCACCATTGTTTACTCTGGGGCCCATGAACTTGAAATCATGGAACAACAGCTTCGCGAGAGTGGCAAAATTCTTGGTTGACACTGTGTCTTGATGTAACAAATGACGTAAGAACAGCAAAAAAAGACGCATAATAAAATCTAATTTATCAAAAATTTGATATTATTGTGATACGTATGCCATATCGGGATTTTTTAAATCCCTAAAAAGGATTGTTATGTCTCATGTCAAAGTTATGATTGTCGAAGATGATGAAGTCACTGCAACCAATCTTAAACTCTCACTTGAACGTCATGATTACGATGTTGTTGCCATGAGTGACAATGCGTCTCAAGCACGCAGTAAAATTAAAATTTATAATCCTGACATCATTTTTATTGACATATCGCTCCAAGACGGTACGGATGGCATTGAATTAGCGCATTACATTAGACAAACACATAAAAAACCTTTTATCTTTTTAACATCACATACCGATGAAGATATTATCGAAGAGGCAAAACTTACCGTACCTTATGGATATATCATTAAACCTTTTGATCCCATGAGCTTACATGCCACCATCATTATGGCACTCCACCGATATAAAGAAGAAGAGAAACGTAGCAAGAATCTTGATGCTACCAAAAACGATAAAAACTCTTTAGAGAAGCTGCTTTATGCTAAAAAACTTTCCGATAAACCTATTGTCCCTTTTGCCAGCGAATATTATCTGGACATTAGTGTTTGCGAAACATTTTATGACCGACGAAAAATTAAACTAACGCGCAAAGAAAACAGCTTTATTCGTCTACTTGTCGCGCAACTCGGTAGCGTGGTGACGTTTGATCAAATCATTAAATATGTTTGGGATGAGGGAGGTGCAACGGAGAACAGTGTACGTACCCTGGTATGGCGATTGCGCAATAAACTACCCACTGATATCATCAAGAATGCTTCGGGTATAGGATATTACATCGAAGCGTAAGTTACTTTTAGCGCAAGTTTATCATACTCTTCTTGCAGTACCTGCAGTGCTTCATAATAGGCAAAATCTTTATCTTTTGCCATCGCACTCTCTTCAATAACACCGGCAAGGCGCTGCACTTCACTCAATCTGAAATTGGCGCTTGAGCCTTTTACCGTATGTGCCAGTTTGGCAATTTTATCAAAACGTTGTAAGTGAATCGCTTCTTGCAGCGCCGGTAGCAACTCTTCCATTTTTTTAGCATAAATCTTTAGCAACATCTTAAGATCCTTGCCATCTATTTGCAACTCTTGCTGCAAAGCGTGGCAATCGATTGCACCTCCTAAAATGTACAATTCATCCTGTAGCCCTTCTAGATTTTGTGATGCCTCTTCATGTAAATAAAGCTCAAAGGCCCGCTCAATCTCTTTAATAATAATCGGTTTGCCCAAAAATGCATCATATCCATACTCCATACCTCGCTCTTTAGCACCTTTAATGACATTTGCCGTAATGGCAATAATAGGGGTGTGCGTACGGCGCTGTTTTTTCTCAAAAGCAATAATGGCAGCCGTTGTTTCCAAACCATTTTTAAGAGGCATCTGCTCATCCATCAAAACCATATCAAATAGTGCTTCTCTAAAAACTTTCAAAGCCTCTTCACCATTAGAAACAATCCTATAGCTAAGGCCATAACGCTCTAGTATCACTTTAATAAGCTCTTGATTGGCTTGGTTATCTTCAGCCACAAGCACTCGGCCTTTAAAGCGACGTTGAATGCGTTTATTGAGAGAAGGTTTTACTTCATCATGGTGCAAAGATTGCTGAAAAGCAGTATAGATTTTTGAGCAATAAAATGGAAAAAACAGCGGAGTGATATGAGGAATATGATCATACCGGTCACTCAAATGCTCCATAATAGCAATCATCGGAACTGATGATGTCATCAATGTAGCGTCACTATGAGGATCTACTTCTTCTTCAAGAAAGAGTATCAGCTCATATGTTTCAATCGCATCAATGCCAATATACTCATATGAAAAGCCAAAAAAATCGAGATAATACTCTAATGAGCTCAATGTTTGTGATAATGCATCGCTAAATCGAAGCAGTGCCATCCGCTGTTTTTTAAACGGTTCAGGATCAAAGAGATGCCGTCTGGATGTCTCTTGAATTGTCACTGGCAGGCTAATACTAAAAGTACTCCCTTTACCTTTTTGAGACACGACGCTAATATCGCCTTGCATATGTTCTGCCAGTTTTTTACAAATGGAGAGTCCAAGTCCCGTGCCCTCAATCAACTTGGCAACACTGCTTTTGACTTGCGAAAATGGATCAAAGATTCGTTTGATATCTGTGTCATCAAGTCCAACGCCCCAATCTTCAACAGAAATTTTCAAATTAGAGTCTTTACATGTAACCCGCACTTCAATATAGACACCTTGTGGTGAGAACTTAATAGCATTGGAGATAAAATTAGAGACAATCTGCTTGATACGCAAAATATCTCCCACCAGAATATGCGGAATTCTTGGATCAAAATAACTTAACAGCGTAATCTGTTTTTCATTGGCACTAGAGACAAAAAGCTCCAGGGTTTTAGAGAGTTCTTCATGCACATTAAACGGTCTGGCTTCAATTTTAAATTCGCCGCTTTGGAGTTTGGAAAAATCTAAAATATCATTAATAATGCTTAGAAGTGTTTCGCCACTGTTATGAATGATATTAAGATACTGTCGGTGACGCTCACTGCTGACCTCATCTTCAAGCAACGATACAAAACCCAAAATAGCGTTAAGTGGCGTGCGTATTTCATGACTGATGTTAGAGAGAAAATAGTCTTTGGCTTCGCCTGCTGCTACCGCCTTGCGAGTCGCTTCAATCAGCGAAGTCACTTCATAGCTAATCTCCATATACTCCGTAATATCGCCATTGAAATCAATAATAGGAAGCATCGTCATATCGACATAATAAAATTCACCGCTTTTTTTTCGATTTTTGACCGTATCGTGAAAAACACCCCCTTTGGACATGATTTTATAGATACGCTCAAACACCCCTACCTCTTCCCATACGATATCATGGCGTGTTTTTAAGAGTTCCTCTTCGCTATAGCCGCAACGATTGATAAAATTCTCATTAACATAGGTAATAATACCGTTGATATCAGTTTTTGAAACAATGGCACTCTCATCAATAGCACGTTTGTACTCACCTAGCATCTGCACCGTTTTGGCAATCTCTTGCTCTTTTTGAAAAATCGTATCGGTGTAGCGTTTGAGTACTCCTGAAAAATTTTGATCAAACAAGTCACTAATTTCATTAAATATAGCAGCGTCATTGCGCTCTGTTTCATAAGTAAAATTTAGTATTGATTTTCTAAAATGGCTGCAAATGACAAAAAGTTCTTCCGCACTCACATCACGATCTTTAAAATAATCCAGCAATTTACCAATAACCGGACAATCTCCGATAAGCGTTTTACCCTGAATGACATCCATAAAGTAATCAAAAACATTGAGCGCATAATAGTCATAAAAGTAGTCATGTTCTATATGATGATACGCCAAAACTTTTTGTACCAAAGGTGATGCCATCCATCTGCTAACAATGTCGCTACGCGCCGCTTGAAGTTTTTTCAGATGAGTCAATAATGCAGGAAAGGTGTCGTGATACATAAAAACATTATATCGCAAATACTTATGCTAAACTGACCTGACGTACCATTTTTTGATAAAGAAAAGCGTCAGTAGCTATGCCAACAATTTTTACGTCAAAATTCTTTATTGGTGTAAAATATATGAACATATCAACCTTGAAAGTTTTCAAAAAATGTCCATTAAAAGCGGAGCCATCGGCAAAGCATGTGATATCCATTTTAAGTTGAAAGCCTGTGACGATGAAAATATTTCAGCACTTGAGTAAAAACGTCACTTTCTTATATAACGAACGCTCAAATATTCTTTAAAATAATTGTAATTTATAGTTTCCATAAGAATTGATTTGTATAATGCCTGCAAGAAAAAAATTTTCTTTAATAACTAATCTTAAGACTAATTTAATACTTAGGGGTTTCTACCATGAATGTCGAAGTATCTAGACGTAAGTTCCTTCAAGGAAGCGTTGCCATGAGTGTCTTAGTAGGCAGTAGTGCCTCCGTCACAGGCCTCTTGTCTAACGAACCCGAAAAAGCGCAACCAAACCTGATTTCAAAAACTGGCACGGGTGAGGCCAAAGAGATCCCAACACTTTGTGAAATGTGCGTTAACAAATGCGCCGCAATTGCACGTGTGGAAAATGGTATTGTGACCAAACTTGATCCCAATCCGCTTTTCCCAAAATCAAAAAACATGTTATGTCCGCGCGGTAATGCCGGTGTTGCCGCTTTGTATGATCCTGATCGCCTTAAATATCCTATGATACGTGTTGGTGAACGGGGTGAAGGGAAATTCAAACGAGTCACTTGGGATGAAGCCTACACTTATATCAAAGAGAAAACGCTTAAAATTCTTGATGAAGAAGAAGATAATCGATCATCATTTCTTTTTTGTGCCGGAGAAGGCATGGCTGAGCATACCTTCAAATCTTTTTTTGAAGCGTTTGGATCGGCAAACTGGCTCAATCACTCTTCAATTTGTTTGCAAACGGTAGCATCAGCCTATGGTGTAACTATAGGCAAATATCCCGAAGTTGATTTGGACAATGCCGAATATATTATTATGGCTGGAGCCAACCGTGCCGAGGCTATTGTAACCCCCGACACTATGGATCTTTTCAAGCGTACTAAACAACGTGGAGCCAAATTAATCTGCGTTGATCCGCGTCTGACAAAAACCGCATCCAAATCAGACAAGTGGCTTCCTATCAAACCCGGTACCGACCTTGCTTTTGTCTTGGCGCTGACCTACGTTGTTATCAATGAAGAGCTTTACAACAAAGCCTATGTTGAAGCAAATTTTAATGATTTTGACCGCTACTCAAAACATATTCGCGATAATGGCTATACGCCTGAATGGGCCGAGGCTATCACTGGTATCAAGGCCAATGAAATCTATACCGTTGCACGCGATTTTATGGCACATGCTCCGCGTGCGGTTTACTATCCCGGCCGTCGCTCGACATTTGCCAGAAATGATTTTCAACTACGCCGTGCCATGGCAATCTTTCAAGCACTTGGCGGAGGAATTGATGTCAAAGGCGGCTTGGTCTTTGGAAAAAGCCTTCCGCTTAAAGCGCATGAAACATTTGCACCTCTATATGATCGTGCCCAAGGGCGTGCCCTTAGAAAAGAGAAACCGGCTGAAAACGGCTATCATGACTGTGCTATCGTCACGGGCGGTGGATCGTGGATCGAGTGGCGTAACCGCTTCTTGGATAATGATATGCCGTATAAGGTTCGCGGTATGTTTATCTATAAACATAATCCTATTATTAACACTCCGGGAACAGCAAAAACAATCGAGATGTTTAAACGCATGGATCTGATTGTAGCCATCGACACGATGCCTAGTGATACCGTGATGTATTCTGACGTTATCCTACCAGAATGCCACTATCTTGAACGTACCGATCCGGTTAAAACCTTTGGCGGTGCTACACCTTCCATTGCGCAGCGTAATAAAGTGGTTGAACCGATGTACGAGACCAAACCGGTACGTGATATTATCCGTAGTTTAACAGCGATGCTCTCTAAACCAATGTTTGAGATCACAAAAAAATACGATGAAATGGTGCAATCTGATATTGAGGAAAATGGTGAAGAAGCGGTTTTTGAAGAGTTTGACATCAACCGTCCTTTTCAAGGACCCCAAGAACATGCTAATGAACACGAAGTTTCTGAATACCCCGGAGCAGCTGAAGCACTCCTTACCAAAGGTGTTTATTACCCTGATATGGATAAATACTTTAAACAAACATCAGTTAATGACTATGAATACTATCCAGAAAATAAAAAGTATTACACCGTTCGCGATGGCAAACCGCTTACCAATTCAGGAAAAGTTGAGTGTCATCTACCGGTTATGGAGAAAAAAGGTATTGATCCCATGCCAACATGGAGAAAAGAGTATGAATATACCGTTCCTGAAAACAAGTTTTTATTGATGACGGGACGTCATGCCCAATTTACGCAAAGTTCAACACGAAACAACCCAAAACTTCGGGATCTGATGCGAGAAAATTATATCTGGATCAATCGACGTGTTGCAAAAAAACGCGGCATTGAATTTGGTGATCTGGTTGAAGTCAGTAGCAAAATGGGATCAACTCGAATTAAAGCCTATCCAACTGAAAAAATTGCACCCGAAAATGTCTTTTTTGTTCATGGTTTTGGTGAGGAAAACGAGGCGCTTACCTGGGCATATAAAAATGGAGGCAACGACAATGCCATTATTGAGGATCATGCAGAGCCGGTCTATGGAGCGGCTGCCATGCATGAAACTTTTGTAGAGATTAAGAAGGTTTAACTATGGCAAGATATGCAATTGCACTGGATTATAAAAACTGCATCGACTGCAAAGCATGTGAAGTAGCATGCAAGGAAGAAAACGGCATTTTAATGGGTGCCGACAAACACCGCATTTGGGTAGGACATGCTGAAATCGAAGGTGAATATCCTAACCTTGATCTTGCTTCAAGCATTTTCTATCCCAGTCAATGTCAACAATGTGACGAGGCCCCGTGTGAATCTGTTTGTCCAACTCAAGCAACTCACTATGATGAAAATGGTGTTGTCAGAGTAGATCCTGATAAATGTATTCTTTGTAGTTATTGTATGGTTGCCTGCCCATACGATGCCCGTTATGTCGATGATCGTACCCATACGGTAGATAAATGTAACTTTTGTAGTGACACACGTCTTGCACGCGGTGAAACAACAACGGCTTGTCAGGCCACCTGTCCAACCAAGGTACGGATTTTTGGAGACATAGACGATCCAGAGAGCGAAATTTCGCAAGTCCTTCGTACCCGCGAACACAAAACACTTAAGAGTCATCTCGGTACAAAACCGAAACTCTTTTATCTAATTTAAGGAAATGCCTATGTCTGCTCAAACTGTAAAAGAGTTTATTACCACTATTCCTTATAACAAAATCTCGATCAAAGAGCTTTTGTCATTTGAAAAAACAGCGGCCAATATGCTTATAGCTGTAATGATCATAGCGTTTTTAGCCATGTTTGCCACCGGTGTTGCAATCTACCTTACTCATGGGCATCATGCTTATGGAGTATCACGTGAACATCCATGGGGTTTACTAATCGCTGTATATATCTTTTTTGTTGTCTCTTCTACGGGTCTGTGTATTGTCGGCTCGCTTGGGGATGTTTTTGGATTTAAAGATTATATGTCTATCTCGAAACGGGCTATTTTTGGCTCTATCGTTACGATTCTTGCCGGTTTTGCTGTTATCGCTTTTGAGATCGGTCACCCAGTAACTATGATGATTTATAATGTGCTTAGTCCGGGACTAACTTCTGCTATCTGGTGGATGGGAACACTTTATGGCATCTATTTGACCTTCATGATTATTGAATTTGTCTTTTTATTAAAAAATAATATGAAAATGGCACGTTACGTTGGATTTTTAGGGTTGATGTTTGGTTTGGCCGCACACTCAAACCTTGGTGGTGTTTTTGGCTTTTTAAATGCACGCCCTATCTCTAACGGTGTCTTTTTCCCGACCTATTTTATCTTGACGGCATTCATCACTGGAATTTTTATTGCGTTTATCATGTATGGATTCCGCTACCGTCTTAACTTTCCTGATGAAGCCAAAAAGCTGCTTACAGGTTTGGCAAAAATTCAGGCACTTTTGATTTCAGTTTTGATTTTCTTTGTTACCTGGAAGTTTCTGACAGACGTTTACGATGGTCTTCCAGGACGCGCTGATGTGGCCATGCATATTCTTGGTTCATGGACGTTTTGGGCCGAAGTAATTCTTGTTATGATCGTTCCGCTTGTTGTGATTCTCAAAGGTATGGGAAGTAATGTCAAGGCGATCTTTTGGGTATCACTAAGCGGTATGATCGGTATCTTTTTCATGCGCTACAATCTGGTTCATGATGCACAGCTCAAACCGCTTCAAACACTAAAGATCAGTGAATATCAGCTAGCGCCTGAGTGGGTGCACTATTTTCCCTCTTCTGCGGAAATTATGATTTCATTGGGTGGTCTTGGACTCTGTTTGCTACTCTATTATGTGGGAACAAAACTTTTTAATCTCGACGCAGATCCACATCACTAATATTTGCTAAGCTTACATCTACATGTAGGCTTAGTAACTTCATTCCTTTTTTCTCCTTCTTAGGGTTTTTTTATCTGTTTTCTTTATAATACATCTCATGATTAGAAACATTATTACCTATCCTGACCCAACCATTAATCAAGTCTCTCCAGATGTTCGTGACTTTGATGAAAGTCTGATAACGCTTATTGACGATATGAAAGAGACGATGGAGCATCACCATGTTTCAGGTCTTGCTGCTATTCAAATTGGAGTAGCATTAAGCGTTGTTGTCATTAAAAAAGATGATGGTAGCTATCTTGAAATGATCAATCCTCGTATTTTAAATAAAAAAGGCACGGTCACGTCTAAAGAACAAACCCTTTATCTTCCGGATGTTGAACGTAATATCGAGCGCTATGATCAGATTTCACTTATTTATCAAGATGTTCACGGTGAGCAGTGCTCTTTAAAAGCTGATGGTCCACTCTCTTTATTGATTCAACGCAAATTTGATTACGTTTTTGGCGGTAGTTTTGTTAATAAAATGCATCCTAAAGCGCGAAAAGAGCTTGAAAAAGAGCTAGCTTATGCGGGTAAAGTGGGCACGTTTGAATCTATGGGACCTATTTCCAAACGCGAATACTTTAAAAGCTTTATGACAAAACTTTTGGTTGTTGAAGGCCTCATGGTGATTGCCGGCTTTTTTGATCTTGAAGCTGCTACACGTGCTTCGTTATACAGCTATACGATTTTCATCTCCGTAGCCTTACTGATACTGAATGCAAGTTATTACATGTACGCTCTGTATGAATCAAAACGGGTCATCTCATGCACCGGATGTCAGGTGGTTAATTTTTTAAGCGTTTCGCTGCAATATCTTACTGTAACCATTATTGTATTTGTAGCCAGCTATTTCACTTTAGGCTCTGCCTAAAAATCAAAAACAGTACTTAAAAAGAAGAAAAAAAGGTGCAGATACCTTGCAAGAGATACCGCAAAAAGCGGTATCGTTTTTAGTGGTGTGAACGTAAAATCAGTACGGTCATTTTAATATTAATGGCAACAAAGCGAACCACTTGCCACAACACGCATGTGCGTAAAAATTTTTGCCACCCCATTGGAACCATGGTTCCAAATTGCGGGCTATAAGGCTCAATATGCTGAACGTGCTTGTGATCACTGTTTGCTTGGCTATTTTTTGTTTTACTCATATCTATTCCTATATCAAATTATTATTCTGGGATTAGCGTCCAGCCTGGTTTCAGCTGTGCTTTCCATAAAAATCCAAAGTGCAGAAGATGTTTAATCCAGTGCGCCGCCAAACCAATTTCACCCGTAGTTCCATTAATGTCACGACCCGTTCCAGGATATTTTTCAAAATCCGGTACCAGTGGATAAACCGTCATAGCCGCAGCTGTACCGGAAAAGAAACCTGTCCCGGCCGAAGCAACACAAGCAGCACCCATATCAGCCATACTCGCAGTGTGTGTTGGCTCTTTAGATTTACCTTGAATCATGTCACAGATACTATGCGCAACTGCTTTTCCCATCATTGCTGAAGGCATACCCGTTCGTGGTGGTGTTGGGTTAATAGGAGTACCGTTAGGCGATTTCATTGGTTTTGAGATGGTATGCGGCGGTGCAAAAGCAATACCTACGGCAAACAAATTCTTATACGTTGGATTTTGCAACTTGCGAGGCCAGTCGCTTGGTCTCCAGTCTTCATAAGCCTTTGGTGTATAATCAGCATCAACTTTCATGAAACCGTTAGGTGCGAAAACCGTATCAGTAATATCTTCACCCGACTTATTGTAAGCCTTGATACCAACACCGGCAAACGGTGGGATAAGCATAGCAAAGTCAAATTCTTGTTCATCAATAGAACCATCAAGGGATTCATAAGTCACTTTACCCGCTTCTACTTTATTAACATGCGCACCGATAATCCAGTCAATACCGCGTTCTGAATAGAGTGATTCGGAGAACACTTTAGATGATGTCACATAGCCGCCGTAAGAGAAGTGAAGCCCCCCCATACCAAAGTCGCCAAGAAATGATTCGTTAGAGATCCAGACAATTTCCGCTTTATCGCGAACACCCTCTTGATTTAATTTTTGTTCAATATTAAAAATATACTCAAATGCGGCACCTTGGCACGTACACATACCGTGGCCAGTACCTACTAAAAAGGTTTGACGCTCACCTTTTTTCATTTTTTCAATACATTTATTCAGCTCATGACTTGCATGCACGGCATGATCAGCACTACATACAGAAACAGTAAAGTCACCCATTTGCGCGCCTTCACCCAAACCTGGTGTGGCACCAAAATTAAGTTTTGGACCTGTTGCATTAATAAGGTAATCGTAAGTGATTTCTTCACTTTGACCCTCTTTGCCTTGACCTGTGTATTCAATCGTCACAAAAGGCATATCTGAGTTTTCTTTACCTTCAGGATTAATAGAAACCGCTTTGGCCTGCTTATAATGAACACCGGCTTTATCATAAACGGGTTGCAAATCAAAGGTGACATCTTCTTTGGTCATCTTTCCAACACCAACCCAAATATTAGATGGAATCCAGTTCCATTTGGCATTTGGTGTTACAACAACAACCTCATGCTCCTTACCTAGCCACTTAGCAGCAAACGAAGCAGCCGTGTGTCCAGATACACCCCCTCCTAAAATAACCAATCGTGCCATGCACTCTCCTTGAGTATAATTTGTACTTAAGATTATTATTACTTAAATATAAAATCTACTTATACAGATTGAGTGTAACATAATAATTGAAAAATCAATCTTGTTAATCCCTTATTACAATAAAAAATATTCAGTTAATCGTTACAAATCTTCTCAATAATCTCATACACATTTTTCGACAAGTTTTTTTCCGACAAAATTCGTTGCATTGATTCGTACATCATCTTTTTGCGATTTGTATCGAGCTTGGGATAACTTTTAAAAGCTCCTGCCAAGCCTGCTGCTATCATGGGGTTGATCCCATTAAGATGAATGATTTTATCGGCAATAAATTCATAGCCATAGCCATTTGCATCATGAAAATGGCGCATATTCCTTGCAAAAACCCCATAAAGTGATCGTACCAGATTGGGTATCTTAATATCAAAACAAGGATCATGTTGAAGTGCCTGCACACGATCAAGCACATCGCTGCGATCTGCTGCGGAGAGAATCGAAAAATATTTGTTCATTGTCAACGTATCATTACGGTATTTTTCATAAAAATCTTTTAAATGAAATTGCGCTCTACCCGGAGCAAAATTTTCCAAAAGATCCAAGGCCATAATGCGATCGGTCATTGTCACACTTTTAGTATATTGCAGCTCACAGCGCGCAATCATATTACTGTTTTGTGATGATACCAAATAAGAAAGTATTAAATTTTTTAATGCGCGTTTAGACATGGCATCACTATCAATAGCTGCCGAATCAGGTTCATGCAGTGTGTCATACATGACGGCCATACTCTCGCCATGATGCTCAAAGAGTCTCTTTTTAAGTGCTTTGAGCGCGCGGTAAATGCCCTCTATGTCAATAATATCCTGCTCTTGCATCAATACGCTAACACTAGGAAGCTCAAGAATTTGCGATTTTAACATCTTATCGAGTGTATCATCGTGCAAAACAACCCCGAATGCTTCAATATAAGCAAGGTTGATTGTATCGGTTTTTATGGCGTCAAACAGTGTCTGCTTTGCAAACTCTTGCGATGCCTCATAACGGTTAAAACCATCCGTATCATAACGCATCAAAAAAGCGTAATCGCTTTGGGGATAATGGAGTTTAATTGGTGCCGTAAAATTACGGTTTAGCGATAATTTCGGTTCACACGTAACATGACGCAAAACAATGTTTTGTACCTGCTCTTGAATCAGCAAGATACCACGATCACACATGGGCTGATCTTTGGCATCAACCGCTATGGCTTCTCCTTTTGGATCAAAAAGAGCAATACCTAAAGGATACATGTAAGGCTTTTGTTTTTGATGGGCCGTATTGTTTGGAATCTCTTGTCGCAACTGCAAATGCAATTCATGCTGCGCTGCATCATAACGACTTGTTACATGTAACATCGGTGTGCGCTCTTGCGAATACCACAAACGAAATTGTGTCAGATCAATACTGCCACCCTCTTCCATCGCCCATAAGAAATCTTCGGTACGTACAGCTTTGGCATCAAAAGTTTCAAAATACAAATCCATTGCCGCACGCCAGCGTTTTTGCCCTAGCATCGTATGAATCATACGAATCACTTCAGCACCTTTTTCATACACCGTAGCTGTATAAAAATTATTAATCTCGATATATTTTTCAGGTTTAATAGGATGCGCTGTGGCCGAAGCATCTTCGACAAACTGGCGTTCGCGCAACATTTTAACATCACTAATACGCTGTGTAACAGCATCATTCATATCGGCACTAAAAGATTGATCTCTAAAAACGGTTAATCCCTCTTTGAGTGTCAGTTGAAACCAATCTCTACATGTAATACGGTTACCCGTCCAATTATGAAAGTACTCGTGTGCAATCACACTCTCTATACCCATAAAGTTAGCATCGGTTGCCCGATCTTCATCGGCAAGTACATAGGCTGAGTTAAAAATATTAAGCCCCTTGTTTTCCATGGCACCCATATTAAAACTGTCTACGGCAACGATGTTGTAAATATCAAGGTCGTATTCGCGTCCATACACCTCTTCATCCCAAGTCATCGCTTTTTTTAGTGAGCGCATCGCATGATGACAACGCAATTCATTACCATGATCGCAATAGATATTCAGTGCAATTTCTCGTCCGCTCATGGTAGTAAACGTATCATTGATACTACCTAGATCGCCGGCTACCAATGCAAAAAGATAGCTAGGTTTGGGAAAAGGATCATCCCATAAAGCATAATGACGACCGTCATCAAGCATGCCCTGCTCTTTCAAATTGCCATTACTTAGCAATACTGGAGCCATGGCAACATCGGCAACTATCATCGTTGTAAAAACACTCATCACATCAGGACGATCTAAAAAATAGGTAATACGACGAAACCCTTCTGGCTCATTTTGTGTACAAAACATATCACCCGAATGATACAAACCTTCAAGTTCGGTATTTTCACGCGGATAAATTCGTGTAACAACCTCCAGTGTTGCTTCTGTAGGAAAATCTTGAATCTCTAACATGTGATCGTCACAACAATAATTTTGAAGCGTTTCACCATTACATGTAAGCGCAACAAGCTCCAATTTTTCACCATGTAAACGCAGTGTTTCACCTGCTTGCGATGCATGAAGCTGCATACTGTTGGTAACAACAACGTGCGATTCAAAGATTTCAAATCGCAACGCTGTTTTGGAAATTGAAAAAATGCTGGGAGTATAATCGTGTAGGTAGTTGATTTTGGGTTCGCTCATAAGCGCTCCTTATGGGTTTTGAAGTTGTATCACCTCATCAAGCGCATCGCAAATCTCTTGTGTCAGGTTCATATCACCAATAATTTTGACCGTATCGCTACTATTTAGCGCAGAGACAGTATCAAAATTAAAATCAGAATCAATAGCATATGCCGCAGGATACTCTACGCCTAACTGTGCAGCACTAATATTGCGCTCAACCAAAAGTGTGGTAAAAGGATTGACATTAATATAAGGATACGCACTAAGTCCATCGGCAGGGGCACTTAAGGTGGGCGCAGTTGTATTGGTATCAATATTATAACTGCTGCAATTAATATCGTTTAAAAAGAGGGCCTTCTCTACACGACGCACACCCGAGATGTTGGCATCGTAAAAATCCCAACGCCCATAACTATGACGCTGAGTTTTTTCGCTATCGGCAAAGTTACTGCCAACAGCAATTTCACCAATACGAAACAGCGTCGCATTGGTTTCATTATTATCGCCTAAATAGACCAGCGAGGAGACACGTACCGAAAGCGTCACATTAGAATCGCTCTGGTCGCTAATACCGCACCCTTCAAATGTCACTAAAATAGCGGCACAACACAATGCAATTGCAAATTTCATGATCAGAACCTTTGACCAATTGAGAATTCAAAATAGGCCTTGCGATCGTCAGATTGAGGATCAATCGGATTGGCATAAATGAGCTGAACAGGGCCCATAGGCGAAAACCATTCTATAGCCGCACCGTATGATGAGCGACTAATATTTTGGGTATTGCCCTGCGATGGAACATTATTGTAAGCAACATGCTCAGGCACCTCACCGTAAATCCAACCCCAGTCATAAAAAGCAGCAACACGCATTTTTGCCTTGGGCAGAAGTGGAAAACTCAGCTCTACGTTGTTAGAAAAGGTCTGCGTTCCCCCGACTCTGCGTATGTTGCCATATTCATCTTTATATGACGGCGACAGTGAATACGATTCATACCCGCGAACCGAACGCATGCCTCCCATGTAAAAACGCTCTGCTATCGGTAAATTTCCCATATCATTGACATAAGAATAACGTGCTTTATAGCGACCGATAAGATCAAACCCTATCCAATCTTGCAGACCTTGATAAGCCGAAAATGTCGTTTTAGATTTGAAAAAATCAGCATCCGCGCCAATACCGGCACGCTCCAGACTTTGAGAGAGAATCACCCCTTCACGCGGCAAGTAATAATCGTCTGTATTGTCAAACGTAGCGCTTAACGTCAGTGAACTCTTGGCATAACTTTCAAAATAGACCGAATAGTAGCGTGAAAGTTCATTGACACTAAAGTCTTCATAACCGTTATCTGCATAGGTGTAGCTCATATAGCCGCTAATATGGCGCGTAAAACGATGCCCCGTACCAACGCTAATGCCTTCGGTTAGTACCGTATAGTCGTTGTATTCATAACGTGATGTATAAATCGAAAAATTGCCGCTGAAGTCGCTATCATTAAGACGTGGGTTAGAAATGTTAAACGAATAGTTTTGGGTTGTTTGCGATTTTTCGAGTTGTATGCCTATGTTAATACCTGATCCAAAAATGTTACGATCACTCACGCTAAGACTCAGCAAAATACCGCCATAACTGCCATAACCGCCGCCAAGTTGAATATTTCCAGTAGGCGCTTCTTTGGTTTTGACAATCAGATCCATCGTACGTTCATCGATCCGTTTCTCTTCAATCGTGGTGCTCTCAAAGTAACCGGTGCGTCCTAGCGCGTTACGAGAATCTTTGAGATCGGTAAGATTATAATAATCTCCCGGTGCCAGATAGAGCTCGCGGCGAATAATACGATCGAGTGTGCGGCTGTTACCTTCAACAATCACATTACGAATACGCACTTTTTCACCCGGTGTGATGCTGTAAATTACATCAACGCTTTGGTGTTCTTTATCTTTGCGCAAATCAGGAACCACCTGCACATAAGCATACCCCAAATCGGCTATTTTAGTTTTAATACGTTCAGAATCTTCTCGAAACGTTTTAATGTTAAAGGCTTCATTCTTTTTAAGTGCCACCGCATCATATAGCTGGGCATCATCAATCACTTCATCTTGCTGATACAATTTGATATCACTCACACGGTACACGTCACCCTCTTGCACCTGATAGCTCATCTGAGCCGTATAATCGTCAAAATCAACACGGACAAACGGTTCATCTACTTTGGCATCAAGGTAACCGTACTGCATGTACAAATCACGAATACGCAAAGGATCATACTGTAGCTGGGTAATTTGCAATTTACCATCATTACGTCCCCAGAACCAGCCCATGAATTGATGCTCTTTATTGGCAATCACATCATCAAATGCATCGCTTTCAAGCCCTTTGACACCCGTATAATCAAGCTGATCAATAATGATATTTTCGCCCTCATTCACCAAGAAGGTCACTTTAACGCTGCCATTATCAAGATGCTCAGTCTCAATCTCTACAACAGAATCGATTTTGCCTTCTTGATTGAGTGCATCGATAATATGCTTTTTCGTGCTCTCAAGGCGTTTCTCGTCATATAACGAGCCTTTTTTAATCTGCAAGAGCTCTTTTTGGGCATCTTCGTCATTCTCTTTGTAGCCCTTCATCTCAATTTTGGAGATAATCGGCTTTTCAATAAAATGAAACGTAACGGTGGCGTTATCTTCATCCACCCAGATATCATCAAAATAGCCCTGCTTGAAAAAAAGTTTGATACTCTCATCAACCTGTTGTTCATCAAGCTCTTCACCGACTTTAATCGTCATGATTCTCTTGGCAACCGTTTCGGAGATATGAACCAGACCATCAAATTTTACAGATGTAACAGTGGCGGCATGTACTAAAATGCCAAGAGTGATAAGAATAAACCCAAAACGTAACAAATGCAATCCATGACTTTGGTTAAAATAGAGAGGGATTTTACCCTTTTGGTGATTAATCTCTCGTAAATATCAAGGCTTTCTAACATATTTACATGTAAGATTGCATTCAAAAAGGCAGAGTATGCAGAACTTAACCATCGGCATTATCGGTCTGGGCCTTATGGGCGGCTCTTTAGCACTTAGTGCCAAGAAGATTCCTTTTATTACCCATATTTATGGCCATGACCACAACAAACGCCATTGCGATGAAGCACTGCAACTTGGTTTGGTTGAAGAAGTTGTCACATTTGAGCAGATCAAAACCTGTGATATTATCATTCTTGCCATACCCGTAAATGGTGTTATTCGCGCACTAGAAATGCTTGAAGGGATTGATGAACACTGTTGTGTTATTGATCTTGGCAGTACCAAAGAGGCTATTATCAAAGCCGTTCCCTCATCAATTCGCAGCAATTTTGTTGCCGCCCACCCTATGACAGGCACCGAAAACTTTGGTCCTTATGCGGCTGTAGAAGAACTTTATTATGATCAAGTTGTCGTATTATGCAATCTCGAAGAGAGCGGACAGCGCCAGCAAGAGATTGCCGTGCGGCTTTTTTCCGCACTGCATATGCGTCTGCACTATATGAAGGCACATGATCATGACCGCCACGCCGCTTTTATTTCGCATATGCCCCATGCCATCTCTTTTTCCATTGCCAATACGGTTTTAAAACAAGAAGATCGAAATAATATCTTAACACTGGCCGCAGGAGGATTTCGTTCAATGAGCCGTTTGGCAAAAAGTTCACCCAATATGTGGGAAGATATTTTCAGACAAAACCCCGACAACCTGCTTGAAGCAATTGAACTGTTTGAGCATGAACTTGGGCAAATGAAAAAAGCGATCAAAAACGGTGACTTCGGCACCGTTAGAGAACGCATGAATGCTGCTAATAAACTTCAGGAAATTTTTTCTTAATATATTATGCACTTTATGAGCAAAGCCCATAAAGTGGCAGGGACAGCCGTTGGCGGTGCCAAAGCACATCGCCTCTGGTTCCAAGCCTAAAAAAGCCAAGAAATTGGCTTTTTCTAACAGCTTTCACCCGTACAACCCCCAAAACAAGCGAAGCGCTCCCGACGGGATGTTTCTGTGAAAAGCTTCCCGTATCTTTCGGATACGGAAGAACAACTGACTTGAGATCATGTTTTAATAAAGATGTTCGCGTTTAAAATATTCTTGCGGTGCTTTACATAGTGGACACGCTTTTGGCGCTTTTTTTCCGCGATGCACATGGCCACACACTTCGCATACCCAAAACTCATCTTCGCTGCTTTCAAAAAAGCCCTCATCAATCAAAACTTGTTTAAGTTCATTATATTCGCGCTCATGTTCTACCTCAACTTTGGCAATTGCTTTTAAGAGTCGCGCAATATCTTTATGCCCTTCTTCTTCGGCAATCGCAGCAAAATTGGGATACATCTGGGTATGTTCATAATGTTCTCCCTCAATCGCCATATCAAGATTTTTAAGCGTTTCATGCATGTGCATCCCGTACATTAGCTCGTTATAGGCCTGATATTCGGCTTTTGCATGGTATTTTTCATTCATGGCCGCCTCGGCAAAATGCTCGGCAATCCCATGCCATCCCGCTTCACGTGCACGTTCGGCAAAAAATTCATACTTATTACGCGCTTGTGACTCGCCGGCAAATGCCTTCATAAGATTCACTGCCGTCAGGTTTTCGGTAATACAGTGCATCGCTTCGCCACAACACACCAGTGTCCCACCACCGACATGTTGCACTTCAACTTCATTACCACATTGACTGCACTTATAGGTTTCGTATTGACGCATTAAAGACTCCTTGAATTTCAATAGTGCTTATGATAGCAAAACTTTATAAGCCTTATTGAACTAATAAACTTCTTACATGTAACGTTTCAATAATTTTTTGAGCGCTGCTTTATCAATAGGTGTTTGATCGCCTTCATACAGCTTGCGCTCTAATAGTACCGCCATCTGTGCGGCTTCGGGATCATCAAGATGACGTAACAATACATTAAGCGATGCTTTATCGCCCGATGCCATTTTAGGCGTATGCGTGCGTTGTACTTTAAGTCGTTGCCATGGCAATAAAGCTATGATGATGCCGCCAAACACTCCCAAAAGCGCAATAGCCCACCACGGCAGTGGTAATTGCTGAATCTGTGGCGTTTGCTTAGTCTCGGTATTGGGCTCTTCTTTAGGACGCTCAACACTTACATGCTGCTCTTTTTTGCTCACGGCACCCGTAACATGAACCGAAATGGCATTGGTCTGAATTGTTTTAATTTGATCTGTTTTTAGATCAAAATAGCGCAGCGAAATGGGTGGAATCGTGTAATTATGATCTGAGACCATCGCCATTTTTTGACTCCAAATCCCGCTGTATTCACCATTTTCAAGATTCCCTTTTGTGACAGGCTCTTCTTCATACACACTTACCCCATCAATATGAGGTTTTAGTGAGCCGATATCTTCAAAATTGCCGCTGCCGCTAATACGCAAAACAACATTGACCGCTTCATTAGC
Organism: Sulfurimonadaceae bacterium; assembly: GCA_050290965.1. Taxonomy (GTDB): domain Bacteria; phylum Campylobacterota; class Campylobacteria; order Campylobacterales; family Sulfurimonadaceae; genus JAFGUB01. The sequence continues at coordinate 24,922 of JBNKJB010000009.1, read as the reverse complement.
TTCAATTTCTTGTTTGTCTATTGCCAACGTAGCGTTAAAATCGCCTACAAGATTCACACCCTCAGGAAGGGCTTTTGCTTCAATATCAAGTCCATTGGAGAAGTAACTGCGCCACTGTAACTGCGGAAACCATTGTCCCCAGGCATCACGAGAATGACTGCGTTGTGCCACCTGAAGCTGCGTTTTACTAATATGCTGCGCTCCGGCACGCTGTGCCGCCATAATATACGTAATTTTAGTAACAGAATAGTCTCCCTCTTCAAAACGGCGCCCTTGCTGCTGCTCTTTGATCCAAAGATTTTTCATCTGCGGCGGAAGAAATTTAGAATCGACCGCTTCGGCATCGTGGCGTTGTTTGAGCGTAATGGTGACCTTAAAAGGTTCACCCACATACACACTTGATTTTTCACTTTCCATCGTGAGTATAAAGGGACTCTCTTTGGAAATCGTCATAGCCTTTACGGTAATATCAATCGGTTCTGTGCTGTAATATTTACCATCAATCTTAACAGCAATAGGTTCGATGCGACAAGACTCTGTTGGCATAAATGCATAACTAAGCACCTGTGTTTTGGAATAACTGCCATTAATGATCTGCATATTGGTAGAGCGCGACGTAGAGAGCACCTCACTGCCACATAGTTTTCCAATCTTAGGCTCTTCGATATTTTCTCCATCAACTTGCAGGTTTAAAACAAGCCGTTCGCCAAGCGTAACACTGGTTCGCTCAACTTGAGCCGTCACTCCCGAAGCATAGGAGAGCGTTGCAAAAAGTAAAAGAATCCACACTTTACCAAGGTTTTTCATTTAAGTCTCGCTCCTGTGGTGTATTGGGCTTATCAAGCTGATACAAATGCCCAACTTGATTTTGTTCTAGCAATTTGAGCCATTTTTGCGCTTCGCGTTCACTCATAACGCCATCTTGCGCTTCAGCAGCGGCTTGGGCTGCTGTTTTTGGATCAGACGATTCATTTTGATCGCTTTTTAATCCAGACTTTTGCTCCTTTTGCGCATCACTTTGTTGTTGCTCTTGTGGCTGCTCGCCTTGTTTATCTTTATCAGAATCTTTGTTTTCTGATTCATCTTGTTTCTCTTTTTTATCTTGTTTGTTCTGCTTATCTTGCTGCGATTTTTGATCATTTTTCTGATCAGAATCTTTATCTTGCTCACCGTTTTGATCGTTTGGTTGCTGATCTTTGTTTTGTTGATCTTGCTGACCTTCTTGATCTTTATTTTGCTGATCTTGACTTTGTTGCTCTTGTTGATCTTTAGAACTGTTTGAGTCTTCACCCTCTTTGGGCTTATTGTTTTGATCGTTATTTTGTTGCTGCTGCTGTTTTTTCTGCTGTTTTAGCAACGCTTCTACGCGTTTTCTACTTTCGGTTGTCTCTTTATCATCAGCAAGCTCTTCCGCTTTTTTAAATGCATCTCGTGCTTTTTCAAGCTTATCCATACTCCAATAACTATTCCCAATATTAAAAAGTACTTGAGCCTGTTTTTGTTTATCGGGATAGTGCACTTTCTTATAGCTTTCTACTGCTTTATCAAAATGTTTAACTTTGTAAAGACTGTTGCCCATATTGTAAAAAACATCATTAGAAGGGTGTTTTTTTGAATACTCTTGATAAAGTCCGTAACTCTTATAATAATCACCCTCTTCATACGCTTTTTTGGCATCTTCTAGTTGCTGAAAGTCTAATAAGCCTGCGTGGGCACTGTTTGGATGCCATAGCAAAAATGCCAAAATAAACAGATGCGGCACCAGAACCGATTGACGTTTGGACATTGATGACGTAGCTAGAAGTAAAATAAAAAGTGCCAATCCCAAAGGATAGTAAAAAAGTGCGATATAAAGCACCACCTCTTCCTCTTTGAGCTCTTTGCGTATGGTTTTAGCCTGAATCTCATGCAGCACGGCACTGATATCTTCAGATGATGTTACCGCTTCAACATAAGCACCACCTGTTTTAAAGGCCAGCTCTTTAACAGCATCATTGCGCTTGCTAATAATAATCTTGCCTTTGTATTTCACAAAAGATCCATCAGCATGTTTAATCGGCGCGCCGGTTTCACTGCCAAGAGCAAGTACAAAGACCTTGATGCCTTTCTCTTTGGCGTAATCAATCTCTTTAGAAAAATCTTCTTGATCTCCACCATCACTTAGCAGAAGCAAATAGCGATTTTCATTGCTTTTAAGCGTATCACTCGCGGCACTTAACAATCCAAGAAAATCGGTTCCTTTTTCGGTAATAAAATCGGTGTGTAACTGCTTGAGCAAAAAGCGTACGGCGCGATGATCAAAACTCAGTGGCGATACGAGATACGCATCTTTGGCAAACGCCATAACACCAAGACGCTCATTGGGTGCTCCATCTAGCAGATCAAGCACTTTCTTTTTGGCTGCATCAAGGCGTGTGGGGAACACATCCGTTGCCAGCATTGAATCGGAAATATCTATGGCAATCATGATATCTGCGCTTTTAGCTTTGACCTTAACTTTACCGTTTTCTATCACCGGCTGTGCCATCGCTGTAATTAACAGCAAAAACATGACAAAAAAGAGTGCATTACGCGTACGCATTGTCAGTGTTTGACGCGATACCTGCAAACGATCAAGCACCTCTTCACTAAAATATTTATGCTGTTCCTCTTTGCCGGTCAATAAAAAATAAAAGAGTATGATGAGTACTGGCAGCATCAAATAGAAAAATTCGGGATGTACAAATGTAATCATAATAATCCCTTCTTATTACGCAAATAGACATAGCCCAAAAGCGACATAAACCCTATAAGAAGCGGGTACATGTAATAATATTTGAGATAATTAAAACTCTCGCGTTCGATCTCGGATTTTTCTAAGGAATCAATCGTCTCGTAGATCTTTTTGAGTTGCATGGCATTAAAAGCTGCAAATGCCTGCCCCCCCGTTTCTTTGGCAATATAGTTAAGTGTCTGGCTATCATATTCACCCGGACCGCCAATCCCAATAGGATACACTTTAACCCCCTCTTTTTTTGCCAGTTCTACCGCAACCTCCAGCGGAATTTTACCGCCAGGCGTATTGTGCCCGTCGGTAAGTAAGATGGCAATTTTGTTTTTGGCTTTGGAGTCTTTAATCAAGTTTACCGTTTGTGCCAGCGCTTCATAAAGTGCTGTAAATTTACCCGCCATCCCAATGTAGAGCTGATCGAGCACCCGCGCTAAAATATTTTTATCATACGTAAGCGGCGATGCAACAAATGAGTATTGTCCAAACACCACTAAGCCCAAATTATCGTTTTTGCGCTCTTTTATAAAGCTGCTTACAATCTGTTTTACCGCATCAAAACGGGTGGCATTAGGATGAGCCGGATCAAAATTGCGTGCGATCATAGACTGACTGGCATCAAGCACCAAAGCAATATCATAACCTTGCTCAGGATCAAGTGCAATCTCTTCTTCTTTAACCGGCGACATCAATGCCATAATCAACATCACAATCCCCAGCCATTTGAGTAAAAAAAGCACTTTTGATTGTGTCATGGCGTGTTTTACAAACTGCTGGGTGTGTGGAAAGTAGATTGAACTTAAGCGCAAACGGCACAAATAATCGCACGCAATAAAAAATCCAATTACAAAAGCAATTTTAGGATACTCGAAAAAGAGACCATCAAACATCGATCATCTCCAAATAGATAGCGTAATACCCTCGGGTCTCTTCATCAATCACACCAACCTCTTTTTTATATTTGTAAGGTGCCAAACGCACTAAAAGATTCTCGTACGTCTCACTTTGGCGTGTCCCATCATTTTTAAATGCATACCCATGCTTTGTTATGGCATAGGCTGCCATTTTTGAATTGGAGAAGTTCACCTCTTTAAGTGCTTTGTAGTGCGCTTTTCGCAAACTTTTATCGGTACGGCTTTTATAATACTTCCAAGCAAAAAAACCTGCTACTGCCAAGATGACCGCAATCAATACAAACGTCGCACTAAAATAGTAAATTGAGTAATCCGATACTTCTACAAGGGGTTTAATATCATGTAACGGAACATCAGGCGCACTAGGAAGTGACTTGGTCAGTGGAATCTGAGGTAAATTAGCGGTATCCATCATCGTCCCTCAAAAAGGCGGCGTAGTTTAACACTGCTGACATCATCGGTATAGACTTTGGTAAAACGTACCTGATCTTTGCGAAAACGCTCATACAACTGATGATCGTGCGCTGCCACTTTGGCCGCATAAGCATTAACGGTTGAGCGGTTAAAATCACCCTCTATCAATGCGCCACTTTCAGGATCACTCAAACTGCTAAATCCCATTGCAGGGGGATGTTCTTCAAGCCGATCACGCACAATAATGGCAACAACCTCATGTTTTTTAGCCAGCAAACGAAAATCGGGAAGTTCAAAAAAATCGCCAATAAGAATAATCAGTGATCGACGTTTTAAGCGTTTAAAAAGCGTCTCGGCCATGAGCTTGTAATTGCTTGTTTTATGCAAAGCATCAAAGTTTAAAACCGATTCTACATATTTTTGTACGGCAAAGATTTTTTTACTTGGGCGATCATGCGTGTACATTTTATCGGCAAAAATAAAGTGATTTAACAAATCACCGTTACGCAGTACCGAAAAGCTCAACAAGGCTACCAACTCGGCAATCACATCTTGCTTGAAACGTTTGGACCCAAAATGTACCGATCCACTAAGCATCGAGGCCAGTACCACATTAAGTTCGCGCTCTTCTCGAAAAATCTTAATATAGGGACGCTGCATCTTTGCTGTGGTATTCCAGTCGATATGACGGATATCGTCACCATGCTGGTATTCACGCATCTCAATAAAATCGTATCCCTCACCATGAAAAATCGAAGGGTTGTTGCCGACCATCTCGCTAAAGACCTGGCGACGGGCACGTACCAGGATTTTTTGCAGTTTGCTCATTAGGGAATCGGTACCGCTTTAAGAACTTTTTCAATGATTTGATCCGTGGTGATACCTTCGGCTTCCGCTTCATACGTCAGCACAATGCGATGGCGCATCAGATCTTTGGCAATATAGGCAATATCCACCGGCGTAACAAAATCTTTACCGCGTAAAAATGCCATGGCTTTTACCGCTTTAAACATATCAATACTTACCCGTGGGCTAGCACCAAACTGAATGTGGCCCTTTAGCTCATCAAGAGCATATTTTTCAGGGTTACGTGTGGCATGAATGAGTTCGATAATGTACTTTTCAACCTCTTCATCGACATGTACCTCAGCAACCGCTTGCTTGAGTGTGACCAATTCATCAGGATTAAGTACTGCTTGAATGCTTTTGTTTTGTCGTCCCGCAATGCGGCGCGCAATTTCAAGCTCTTCTTCTTGTGTGTTATATCCTACATGTAGCTTCATCATAAAACGATCCAACTGCGCTTCGGGCAACTGATAGACCCCCTCTTGCTCAACCGGATTTTGCGTAGCCATAACAAAAAAGGGCGGCGCTAAACGAAAGCTCTCCTCACCTAGTGTCACCTGGCGCTCTTGCATCACTTCTAGTAGCGCTGATTGTACTTTGGCAGGGGCACGGTTGATCTCATCGGCCAACAATAAATTGGTAAAAATAGGACCTTTTTTGATTTTAAAATCATTAGTTTTAGGATCATAAATTTCAGCCCCCAAAATATCGCTTGGCAACAAATCGGGCGTAAATTGTACCCGTTTAAATCCAAGCCCCAAGCTTTCAGAGAGCGCTTTAACCGTTGTGGTTTTGGCCAGTCCAGGGATCCCTTCTATAAGAATATGCCCCTCGCATAAAAGGCCGATTAGCAAGCCATCAATTAGCTTTTCATGTCCTACAACAACTTTGGAAACTTCTGCTTTTACTGTCTCAATTTTACTGTACATGTCTCACCTTGCTATTAGTATGTGAAGTGTACTTCAGTGGAGTAAATGCACGTTAAATTTTTTGGCCTATTGCACAAATCTTTTTTGCAATGGATTTTAGCTGCTCTCAAGCGCGTTTTGAATACGTTTCAAACTCCATTTCTCACGCTCAGCACGATTGATCAAGGCTTCATGCCCTCCCTTAAGTGCTAAATCACGCAGCAAGGTTTTGGCATCTTTTTGAAGTGGTGCTATTTTGGGTTTGCGTTGGCGTTCGTTGTACATCTGATGGGCATACCATCCCAAAGCGCTTCCTGTTAGCAGTGTTAGAAGATAATAGATCCACCCCTCAGGCAGTACGCTTGTCTCATCATCTGCCGCATCTAGTAGCATCGCTTTCGTATAAGGCGATGCCACCGTGACATCAATAGCATCATGGTGTAATGTTTTTAGGCTGCGCGTGCGGGTATCAAAATAGCGTATGTTGATAGCGGGCACACTAAAATTGTGTTCTGAAACAAAAGCAAATTTTTGAATATAACTTCCGCGATACCCCTCTTTGGTGCGTTCAAAATCTTCTTTGGGCGCTTCATGAAACTGCTGCACCCCCTCAATAGAAAATGCCAGAGGCTGTATCTGATCGCTGTTGCCTGTGCCATCGATTTGCAGCGTCATATGAAACGGCTCAAACAAAGCAACCTTATGTTGAGAATAGTGCACATTCAGATCAAAACTTCCTACCAGATTAGCTTTTGGATCGCTTACATGTAAGGTTAACTCCGGCAATGTTTCGCGTGTTTTGGCAAACTGATACGACTCCATATTATCACGCCCAATCACCGCATTTTCAACCTGCTCGCGTGTGGTCTTTTTAAAAAGCGCTTCAAGGCTTACATGTAAAGTGCCTGCACGTTTGGGAAATAGCAAAAAAGCATACCGATTCTCACGCGCGCCATCAATAATGTGTTCGCTCTCTTTATAAATGGCATAACGAAAGTTCTGATCTTCTTTATTGAGCTGAATCTCAATGCTTGTGCCATACGCTGCATCATCAAAGCGGCACACAAACTCTGCTAGCACAGCTTCGCCAATAACGGCGTCTTCACGACTCATATCTGCTTCCCAGTGATGCTGTGATGCCCTAAGCAAAAACGGTATCAGTATCAACAGCCACAAGAAGCTACCACGGTTTGCTTTCATGCACACTCCTTTGATTAATCAGCTCATACTGGCGAGAACTGAGCCGCCCTTTGGTATTTGAAAAAGAGAGCCTTGCATCGCCATGCATCTTCTCCTCTTTATTGCTACTGCCGCTGGCAGCATCAGCAACAACATCCATATTCGCACCACCACCCTCTTTATGATTACTGTTTTTTGATTTTTCTTGCGGCATCGCTGGTGCAGAAGTATTGTTTTTTTGACGTTTGGTTATCATGCGCTGCTCTTCTTCAACCCCCAAAAGTGCCAACAAATTTTCTTTGGCCATCGCATCATCAACCAGTGTGAGTGAGCGCATCAGCATATCGCGTGCTTTGGCAAACTCTTTAAGCCTGATGTAGCAGTTGGCACTATTAAAATAAACCGCTGCTTTAAACGTGGCATCGGCGCTTTTAATAGTGGCGTATAAAAGAAGGGCTTTCTCATATTCGCCCGCTTTATAATAGCCATTGGCTGCATTAAATTGCGCGGCTTTCTTAGCAATACGTTCATAATAATGTGCGGCTTCAAGGTAGCGCTGATTTTTATAAGCTTCGTGCGCACTACGAAGATAATATCCATCTAATATTCCAGCGTTTGCTGAGATACCAAAAAAAAGAAGTAGCGCCATTAAACGCTGCATAATTTTTTGCGATATATTTGTAAAAGCTGCCATAGCTGCCATAAGTGCAAGCACAATAAAAAGATAAAAAAACTCCGTATAAGAGACCAACTTTTGTTGTTGTTTAAAATCATAGCGGTCGCTTTGGTGAAGGATGGCAGCAATATCGGATGCTTGTGGCAATTGCACCACACTACCACCGCTGACTTTCGCCAATGCATCAATGGCATGATTGGCACGCGTAATCACAATATTACCTTCGCTATCTTCAAGCACATTTCCTTGAGCCGTGGTAATCGTAGCGCCTTGATTGCTTGCAAGTAATGCAATACTTACATGTAAGCCTTCTGCTTTGGCAAATGCGGCCTCTTTGCTATAGGCTTCATTATCGCCTCCATCGGTCAGTAACACCACCACAGCATCAGGAGATTGCGACATTTTTCGCGCCAGCTTCAACACCGGCATTACCGCTGTGCCTTTGGTAATGATTAGCTCCTCATCCAGCCGATCAAACAGATGCAGCAACAACGCACTATCATCACTTAGCGGCGACAACACAATCGCATTGGTTGTAAACCCTATAATGCCAAAACGATCACGGGTATTGGCACTAACGAGCTCGCGTAAAAGTTTTTTAGCATAGGCCAAACGATTGGGTGAGAGATCATTAGCATGCATGGAATAGCTAAGATCAATGGCAAGAATGACATCATGACCTTCTTGAGTAATGTCACGCGGTTTTTGTGCTATTGCGGGCCGCATCATGGCAAGGATTACAAACACCATAGCCGCAAGTATCAATGAAGTTTTACGATTAAGCAGCAAGTTTTTTTTACGATAACGATGCAACAGATAAAAAGTCAATGGAACTGCAAGCCAAAGCCACTGGGGTGCCAAAAAGCTCATAAATGCTGTCCTCGATGAAATAAAAACGCAAGTGCGCTAAACGCTATAAGCAGTGGCCAGTATGCCAGATACTCACGTATTAAATAATCGCGTGACTTAATAGAGGAACGCTCTAACACATCAATCTGCTCATAAACGTTGCGTAGTGCTTCTTTATCGGGAGCTTCAAAAAATGTGCCGCCGCTTTGCGTTGCAATGTGCTCAAGCATCGCTTTGTCATAATTGTTAGCATCGCCAATACCAATGGTGTCTATTTTAATATGACGCTCAAGTGCCATAGCAACCGCTTCTTTGGGTGCAATGCGACCGCTATTGTGTTCGCCATCACTTAGCAAGACAATCAGTTTACTTTTGGCTTTTGAATGCTCTAGCGCGCGCAGTGCCATCACAATACCTTCGCCGATTGCCGTATTTTGCCCCGCCATGCCATAGCCCAGATAATCAATCATCTGCGCTACCATCTCTTTTTCATACGTCACAGGCGAAGCAATAAATGCAAAATCGCCAAAAAGCACCACACCGACATTGTCATTAATGCGCTTTAAAACAAAGGCTTTGGCAAGTTCTTGCACCGCTTCAAAACGGCTTTGACGGCTTTTAGGATCAAACCCTGATGCACTCATTGAACCGCTACCATCCAGTGAAAGCACAATATCCACACCTTGACGCTTATCGGGCGTGGTGTGTTCAAACACTACCGGAGATGCCAGCGCGCTAAGAAGTGCACTGATGGTAATAATTTTAATCAACCACTCGCTCTTGAACCACCCTTTTTTGGGTTGAAACAGATGCAAATGCACAAAAATTTTACCGGGTAACTGCTCTTTGCATTTGATGAGACACCATAGTAATGGTATGAGCAGCACAAAAAGCAATGGGTACTCAAAATCGGGCCAATTCATACATAAGATTGTATCTCAATCGCCGTAGTAGTCGTAGATTTTAGAAAAGTTTTTATTTTTAGCAAAGATTTCATTGACATAAAAGAACGTTTTGTCTATAATTCCCGTCCACAAACGCAAGTTTGTCTGTTAAGTCTTGTTAGCTCAGCTGGTAGAGCACGTCACTTTTAATGATGTGGCCGTTGGTTCGAATCCAACACAGGACACCATTTTTTGCGATATACGCGCAAAACACTATTCCTAATGTGGCCCCATCGTCTAGCGGTTAGGATCCATGGTTTTCATCCATGTTACCGGAGTTCGAGTCTCCGTGGGGTCACCACTTTTTCCAAGAAACTCCCTATTTTACGACATTCCAAGCTTTAAAAACTGAATCATTTCGGTAGTGGTACACAAATTTGGCACACACAAGGTGTCCAAAATGCCCTCCTATTGCCTCATGCGAAATCACCTCTGGTATTTTCGAAGACGAATTCCGGCCAAATTCGCCCCTTTTTTCAACAATTTGCGGGAAATCCGCTTCTCCATGTCCACAAAGTCGTTTTTCAATGCTAAGCTAAAAGCATCTCAGATCAATATTCTTTACGAGGAACTGCTTATGGCACTTGATATCTCTACTTTTGAAAACAAGGCCCAGTTGGTTGAAAACTATATGAGTCAGATGAAAGCCACTTTGACAGAAGGCTACTTCACCGACAACCAAGTCAAAGAGAAGCTCAATCCCATTGAACTGCGACTTGAGCAGAGCCGCTGTGAAATGGCACTGCATCAAGGCGTATCACATATAGCGCCGTCGCAGATCGAAGATATGCTTGAAAAAGCAGATATCGACAGTAACACCATCGACACCCAAACCTACCATCAACTCGATCGGCTCTACATCCATAAAAAGATCGCTATGCTCGAATCACTGATTCAAACCATCGATCCGAAACATTATCACAACCACCCTGTTTCCAATACATCTGTCACCTCCACTCCAAAACTCACCGGCATCACCTTCGGACAGCTTTATGAGACGATCTTTCTCAAAGAGAAACGACAAATCGCCCCGCAGACCTCGCCGACGACATGGCGGGATTATGAAGCGGCGTATAACGATTTCATCTATGTCATCGAGGGAGCAGAAAAGCGAGATATCGCCTCATTCACTCGTGAAGATTTCAGAACCTTCAGCGACGCGATTCACTCCATGCCCGCATCACGCACCAAAAAGCCGGAATATCGCACACTTCCCTACTCCAAACTCCAAGAGCTCGATATTCCCGATACCCTTAAAATGGCATCCAACACCAAACAAAAAAAGCTCTCATCCATTAAACAGATATTCGATATCGCCTGTGACGCCAAATATGCCTATCTGCAAGAGAACCTCGCAGCACCTTTCACTCTCAAGCCGACACGTCAGAACAAAAAGTCAAACCTCACACGTGAACCGTTGACACGGGACAACCTGACAAAACTCTATACTTCTCCCATCTATACAGACCAAAAAGAGAAGCTGCTTTCCAAATCTCCCGAAAAGTACTGGATACCGCTGATTGCGCTGTATTCAGGGATGCGGCAAAATGAGATCTGTCAACTTTACTGCAATGACATCAAATCCGAAACCTTTGACGATAGACAGACGATCCACTACTTTGATATCAATGACCATCACGATAAGCATCTCAAAAATGCTAATGCCACACGAAAGGTGCCGATCCATCCAAAACTCATTGAACTGGGATTATTGGATTATCTCAATAGCACACAATCAAGACACGAACGACTCTGGCCGAATCTGAGACTCCACCCGACCGAACTGCGCTACAACAGCGATTATAATAAGACTTTCATGAAATATTTCAGAAAACATGTCACCGATGATCCGACACAGGTGTTTCACTCGCTTCGCCACAATGTCGGAGATCAGGTTATTAAAGCTACCGTCAACCATCAGCTACCCAAAGCGCTTGTCAATCAGCTAATGGGGCATGAGCCGGATTCGGATGAGACGTCACGGACGTATTCGAAGGGGTATGGAATTAAGGAGCTTTTTGAAGGAATCAGAGTGATTTCTTTTCAAATATGAAAAAAGTTCTATAGGTTTTTTAGTATTCTAAAAAAAAGACTTTTGGCACACTTTTTGGAACATATGACACCTCGTGTGTGGGGCTTTCAAAAGAATATTTGTAGCTTTCTGGAGTCCTGCCAAAAAGTAGAGATATAGCTACTAACGAACGACATGATTTCGACCATACATCATTAAAAATCTATCCAATTCATCGTAAGTACAAGTTAGATTTGTATCGCACAGATGCTCAATAAATGATTTTAGAAGTACTATATCATTCCAGTTTGATGGCTTCTTTTTTGCTTTTCGTTTTGGATATATATAGCCAATTAATGCATTCATTGCTCTAAAGTTGTGTTGATCAATTATTGGGAAAGGTTCAGTATGATGAATCAAATGCGTAATGTACGCTACAGTGATATAGCGGGTTTGCTTAACAAGCTTTTTGCGCCACCATTCAAATGTCTGGCTCGAAGATGTGCAATTATCACTCATAACAAACTCTGGCCAGAGGTTTTCAATTTCTTCGATGAGCATTTTATGATGTTGTGGGAAGTTTGGCTTTCCCCAATGACCCCATTTCCAAATAAGTGCATCTTTAATATCAGGATTTTGGTTATTTAGTGTAGAAAATGACATCTTGAATCGCTGGTAATCACTTGCTGGATATTTTCCAAAATCATATTCGTTTAATACTTGTAAAAAAACTGGTTGTATGTAGGCTGCAATCTTATTTGCATCAGTTAGATCTATTGACAATTCTATCCTCCCTTTGAAAGCTTTTGCAAATTATCTTTTAACTCATGACTTCAAATTTAAACTTCAAATAATCTTTCAAATCATATACATATATTAATATCTGCCATGAACATGTAATACTTTTGAAGTAACTATAAATCATTGAAAAGACTCGTTCTTTATCCAGGCCTCCCGTACCACATCCAAGTAAGGGAATTGCTAAAACTGGTGTCTCAATATCTTTTTCATATATTAACCGATTGACTATTACTGCAATATTTTCTAAACCCTTTTGAATTTGCTCATATGTTGGATAAGGAGCTCTGGAATCATCGGTATAGTTCATTACAGCAAAATGAAGTGCAAATTGAAAATTATTAGCTTGTCCTGATCCGCTTAATACAACATCTCCTTGATTAATAACATCATACTGTTGAAGAAAGACTTCCTTAGCTTCATAAACTTCCTGCTGATAGAACGAACCGCATTGTTGACGAAATGCTTTTGAAACACCACTACCAAGAATGAGTTCAGTATTTGAAGCGTTAACGATGAAAGTTGCCTTTGCTTTAACAAGATTTCCATATTTAACTTTGATAATTGGTTTTTCTTTCTCTATCAACATATCTTCAACATCACAAAAATTATAGTTAGTATATCATGTTACTAAAAGAGTAATTTCTTGCACTCCCGCCCCGGTCACTATCTTCACGAGTGTTTCACGAGTGAAATAGTGACCGGGGCATAGCCAAAGAGCCAAAAAAGAGAGACCTCAAGCTAAAAAAGCCCGAAAACAAGGGCCACTTCTTCTGTGAAGCACCCTGCCTCACTTCGACTCATCCACGCATCATAACCGTATCACCTCCAATTTCAAGAGCGGTTTCACACGTGAAAAAGATTTTTTGTTCAATTTTTTGAGTTCGCTTTATAATGAAATATGGACCAACACTGCTTGGTCTATAAAAAATGTGAGGCGTTTACGATTATTTTCATTCATTCTTTTTTCAAATGTGCTGCTGGCACAGCACCTCACAACGTTCATCAAACATCTTTTTCATTCCATCCCTGTTTGATGGTGAGCACCTTTTTGCACATCATTTTTCCTTAGTGTGTTTCGACACATCCATACAGACATTTCGCGATAACGCTGTCTAAAAACAAATCGCTGATCTAAACTACCGCCGTGTGCAATCTTTCAAAAGCAGATTAAACTGTAAGACTTTTCAATTCCCGACGGGAAAGCCTTTATAACCACAGACAGGTTCTGTTTGTGGAACATTTTTTCCAAAAGGAGGTTGCATGTTTTCACAGCAGCAGAAAACGGAGTACGCCAAACAGCTTGGCGTCACATTGGATGAACTTGATACGTTTATCAAAAGGTATCGGGGCTATCTGAATTCAAAGCTCCTCAATGATTCCCTCTCATTTAATATCGTATTGGCAGGATTCAAGTATTTGGGTGACGTTAAAAAAGAGGTACGACCGGAATCCAAACCCGTCATCGATTTCGGAACGATCCGTTCCGAAGCCATAAAGAGATACGGTGTTGAGATTCTGGAGCTTCGCGATGAAGGCTATGGAGCCAAGCGCATCTGCGATGCGATGAACTCCAGACACAACGCCAAAATTTCCAAATCCAGCATGGATCGGTTTTTGAATTTGAACAAGCGTGACAACAATGGCGAATCTTAGAGGCGGCTCCTACCGAAAACAATCCAAAGACGCGTTTCATAGAATCCTTGCCTATGGAACTTCAGCACATGAAAGCGAAAAAAGTGGTCAGACCCATAGTGTCGGTACAGCTAAAAAGAGAATAACAGAGTTGCAGCAGTTTGCGAAGTATCTCGAAAATAGCGGTTCCACGCGTAAAATGAACCTTGAAATGACACCCCGGACGTTGGATCAGTTTTTCGATCAGCGTTTGGCAACACTCTCGCCCGCTTCGAAAGAAACAATATTGCGGATCTGGTCGTCTATGGTAGAGGGTTTACAAGCGAGCAATGTTTCGATCGATCTGGACAAAAGCTATTTCGATAATAAAGTCCAGGAGCTTCGGGATCAGGGCCCGATCAGAGAAGCGAAAACCGAACAGGCCATTGAAAATCTCGATTATGTTCTCAATCAGCTCTATGACCACCGTCATGAGAGCGGTGTCTTCGCCGAAGTGATGCTGGAACTGGGTATTCGTAACAGTGAAGCCATGGAGCTTATCAAAAATCCCGAGCACTATATCACGATCCATCGTGATCGATATGAAATTTGCCATCTGGTGGGAAAAGGCAATCACCAATATGAGTTCAAAACCATTTCACCCGAACTGGTGCGAAAAATAGAGAGTATCAAAGCCCTGCCTTCAAAAAGTACCCTATACAGGGATTTCAAAAGAGTCGGTATCAATGCCCACCGATTCCGCTATACGTTTGCGAAATCGAAAATCGATACGCTTTACAAAATGGGACTGCATTACAGAGACGTTTACAAACAGGTTTCCCAAGAGCTCAACCACCACCGGGAAGAAATGACGCACTATTATTATGTCAGAGCATAAAAATACTTGACAGTTGCAAAACGAAGTGTTAAGATGGCCCAAAAACTGTGACACATTTGTGGTACACAGCCTGAAATGGAACACAAGAAAAAGCCCTGAAATAGGTACTCGTGAAAAATTGTGCCCCTCTCCGTGGGGTCACCACTTTTTGCAAATATTTTCACCACATAGCTACTTTTTTGCATTTTGCCCATTCATCCCTTATTTTCCTCTATGCTCAAAATTTGCATAAGCGTCTCACAATATTAACATCATCATCGTATTCTAAACTGATTAAAAAATATCTCTATATTATTCAGTTAGTATTGAATATATAATAATTAAGTATTGACATATCAGTTTCAAAGGGGTATGATTTTGGCGTAGTGTGATAAACAAGATATCGCTTTATTGCCTACTCCTATAAGATGTGAAACGTACGCTGAGCTTTAAAAAAAGAGTTTGACATCCTTTTCTTGTGGTTATGTTATGTGGTTTGTACATAAATAACAGCAGCGTACGTTTGTTTTTTTTAAATAATGTTATGAAATCCACTTTTAGATAATAAACTTCTTGCAAAACTGTAAAAAGTCCTCTGCCTCGAAGAGGCAAGCTTTAGTGCCATAGCGGCTAGCGTAGGACTTTGGGCTTTGCTCAAAGTGCGTTCAAATAATGTTTTTGGTTTTTTTTAGCCAAATAGTTCGATGTAAAGTATAATGATGAAAACCATTGAGTGAGCTGTCTATGCCAGAACGAACCGAAAGCGTCAAACTTCAGATTCAGATTCCAAAAACACTCCGTGACAATCTTGAAAAGCGAGCACAAAATGCAGGTGTTACCTTAAATCAATATCTCATTTTTCTTATGGTTAAATCCGTTGATACTCCCGATAACGATGGCCAATAGGTCACGTAGCTACGTCATTTTCTTTACTTTATAATTTTCGAGGCATCCATGCGCACTCTTATTGGTAACTTATATGGTGGTCTTGTTGCGGCCGTTATTGCCCTACCGCTTTCTATAGCCTTTGGTATGGCCAGTGGTCTTGGTGCTACTGCCGGACTTTATGGTGCTATATTTACCGGATTCTTTGCAGCAGCTTTTGGCGGTACTAAAACCCAAATTACTGGCCCTACCGGCCCTATGACGGTGGTTGTGGCAACCGTTGTTGCTACCATGTCAACATCATTGTCGCAAATTTTTGCCACTTTTTTACTGGCTGGACTTTTTCAAATTGTGTTTGGATTGTTTCGTATTGGCAATACGGTACGTTTTATTCCCTATCCGGTTATATCGGGTTTTATGAATGGTGTAGGCATCATTATTATTATTTTGCAGCTCAATGTCGCCATGGGTGTCGATCCGGCTTCTTCCATTTTGCAAACCCTAAAACAGTTACCACAAACGCTGGTACATCTTGATATGATGTCGCTAATGCTGTCACTAGCATCGTTGATAATTGTATTTTTTACGCCCATGCGCATTACCCGGCTTGTTCCTTCGCCGCTCATCGCATTGTTGCTACTGAGTTTTGTAGCCTATTTTCTGCATCTTGATGTTGCGCATGTCTCGGACATTCCATCAGGATTACCGCAGTTTATAATGCCCCACTTTAGTTTGGATGATCTGCATTTTATGCTAACCTCAGCGCTCACGCTTGCGGTGCTTGGCAGCATTGATTCCCTGCTAACCTCATTGGTAGCCGATTCTATCACCCGCGACCGGCACAATTCAAACCGCGAGCTTATTGGGCAAGGTATTGGTAATGCCATGGCATCACTCTTTGGCGGTATTCCCGGAGCAGGCGCTACCATGCGCACCGTCATCAATATTAAAAGCGGTGGTAACAACAGACTCTCTGGCATGATTCATGCGCTGGTATTATTATTGATTTTACTCGTACTCGCACCGCTAGCCGAGCATATTCCCTTAGCCGTCTTATCAGGTATTTTAATCAAAGTGGGACTTGACATCCTAGATTATCGCATGTTACGCCATCTCAAAAGTGCCCCGCGTCACGATCTTAGTGTTATGGCAAGCGTCTTTTTTCTTACGGTTTTTGTGGATCTGATTGTGGCCGTTGGCATTGGAGTGGTTTTAGCGTGTGTGCTTATTATTCACCGTCTCACCCAAGAATCAAGCGTTGATATTGTGCCCGTTATCTGTCCTGTAGAGAGTGAAGAAGACCGCATCACCGATGAGGGTATTCGTGTTATTAACATCACTGGCGCCTTCTTTTTTGGATCAACCTCACGCATTATTGAAGCGGTCGAAAAAGTTTATGATGTCCATTCGGTCATTATTGATTGCAGCCGTGTTCCTTTTATGGATCTCTCCGCTGTTTATGCCCTGGGTGACACCATTGCCAAGCTCAAGCAGCTTAATAGTAAGGTTTTTGTAGTTGCCGATGTCAAACGCAAACAAAAACTCTTAGCACTTGGCATCGGCGATGTGCTTCAACCTCAGGGCATTTATGAAACGCAAGACGCCGCACTTGACGCCGCCCGTGCCTGATTGAAATGCCCCTCTCGGGCTAGCGTAGCACTCTGGGCTTTGCTCAAACTGCGCTTACATAGACTTTAATGGCTTGAACACCCTCCACCACAACAACCGTGGCTAGTAGAGTCACTCATGGCAATCACAAAGTTATCTTCTACTTCAAGCAGTTTAAACTGGTGCTTGCCGCAAAATTCGCTATTCATCTGATTGACCATATCTAATGAATGCATCATCGCATCATCTTTGTTGTCCATCTGGATATTATTTTCTAATGTGCTGCGTTTAAAGCAGCCACACTCACGCTCTATTGTAATGGTGTGCATGACAATCCTTTATTGGGCGTTTCATCGTTTTAAAACACCCTGATTTTTTTTCGCATTGTATTCCGCAAATTTGTGTTTTAGCTGAGTAAATAAGATTAGACTTCTTGCATATGTTTTTATTATTCGTTACAATAGCGGCTACTGTAGCACTCTGGACTTTGCTCAAAGTGCCTTTAAATTTATAGATAAAAAACCAAAAGGAGAGACCATGCCACGTCATGACATACCCATTAGCATTTCACAAAAAAGTACCGTTTCTTTCTCTCTCCTGCTCCTCCTGCCTTTACTCTAATTTTTCTTTTTTTTACCCTTTTTTTAGTTTTGCCCCTTAGCGGCATTTGAATTTTATTATTAGGCTTCTTGCAAAACTGCAAGAAGCCATCTGTCTCGCAAAAGACAAGCTTTAGCGGCCATAGCGGCCTTAGCGTAGTAAAACGGGCTTTGCTCGTTTTACGTTCAAAATGAGTTCTGCAAGAACTCTATTGTTACATGTAAGGAAATTATCATGCAGACGCATGTCAAATATCAGCCGTATCCCACGGTTGCATTGCACCAAAGAATATGGCCAAGTAAAAGTGCCACTGTTGCCCCAACGTGGGTGAGTACCGATTTGCGCGATGGCAATCAGGCTCTTGCAAACCCTATGGGAATTGCGCAAAAAATTGCCTATTTCAAAGCGCTTGTCGATTTTGGTTTTAAAGAGATTGAGATTGCCTACCCCAGCGCTTCGCAAACCGAGTTTGATTTTTGCCGCCGCTTGATTGAAGAGGGTTTGATTCCCGATGATGTTACCGTCGGCATCTTGACCCCTTCGATACAAAAGCATATTGTGCGCAGTTTTGAAGCACTTAAAGGCGCCAGACGCATTACAATGCATCTGTACAATCCTACTGCCGCCAACCAGCGCGAGGTGGTTTTTAAGCGCTCCAAAGAGGCCATTATTGACTTGGCACTTGAAGGGGTGCGTATTATGAAACGCGAAGCGGCACGTTTTGAGGGAGCGGTGGTGTTTGAGTACTCGCCCGAGAGCTTTTCACAAACCGAATTGGAATACGCGCTTGAGGTTTCCAATGCCGTTATTGCGGCCTACAACCCCACGCCAGATGCACCGATGATTTTGAACTTGCCCAACACCCTTGAGGCCTGTTCACCCAACATTTATGCCGATAGAATCGAGTGGATGAGCATGCACATACACAACCGCGAAAGCGTCACTATAAGCGTGCATCCGCATAACGATCGCGGCTGCGCCGTGGCCAGTGCCGAAATGGCGGTGTTGGCAGGGGCCCAACGTGTTGAAGGCACCATGCTTGGCAATGGCGAGCGCGCAGGCAATGTGGATTTGGTAACTTTGGCCTTTAACTACTACGCGCAAGGGATTGATCCGCGCTTACATGTAGAACGGGTTGATGAGATTTTAAAGCGTATTACCGCCATTACCGGCATGAGTGTTGGCGAGCGGCATCCGTATGTGGGCTCAATGATCTATACCGCCTTTTCAGGAACGCATCAAGACGCAATTAAAAAAGGGATTGAGCATTACCGAAACAGTGAATCTTCGATATGGAGTGTGCCCTATCTTGCCATTGATCCGCGCGATATTAAACGCCGCTACCAAGATACGGTGCGCATTAACTCGCAATCGGGCAAAGGGGGTGTGGCGTATGTGCTTAAAGAGATTTACGGCATTGACACGCCTTTGGAGATGCAGGCCGAATTGGCTGCTAAAGTCAAACTCATCAGCGAAACACGCGGCAAAGAGATTGGCAGTGAGGAGGTGTTGGGCATTTATGAGGGCATGATGCAGCGCAATGAAAACCGCTGGAATGCCGATGCCTACAACAAACATGCCGCGTTTGTCTCGGAGTTGGCCTTGAGCGTGGTGGATCTGCTTGCGCCCAAAGCAGGCGAGCAGATTTTGGATTTGGGCTGCGGCGAAGGACGGCTTGCAGTGGAGATTCAGACATCGGGCGCCAAGGTTACGGCGGTGGATTCTAGCGCCGAGATGGTTGAGAGCGCACGGGCTAAAGGGCTGGATGCACACGTGATGAATGCCACTAACATGCCTTTTGAGAACCATTTTGACGCGCTCTTTTCCAACGCCGTATTGCACTGGATTAAAGAGAGCGATAGCGTGGTGAAAAACATTTATAACGCGCTTAAACCCGGCGGCCGTTTTGTGGCGGAGTTTGGCGGCGAGGGCAATGCCAAAACCGTTGTAGATGCCATGGCTCAGGCCTTTAGGGAACATCCCGAGTTTGGAGCGTTTGAAAACCCGTGGTTTTTTCCCAGTGTTGCGCACTACCAAAAACTTTTGGAGTCGCGGGGATTTAGAGTAGAATACATAGAGTTGATCAAACGCCCTACCCCGGTGGATGACATTAGCCACTGGCTTGATCTTTTTGCCAACGGCGTCACGGCACATTTAAGCCCCACAGAGTTTGGCGTGTTTAAAGAGGAGGTTCGCAGAATATGCAAACCAACGCTTTACAGCCCCAAAAACGGATGGCATATTGATTATGTGCGCTTAAGACTCAAAGCGATCAAGGAGTAAGAATGGAGCCGCTTTTTATTGTTGCTTACGCTATTTTAGGGCTGCTTGTGGGCTTTGCCGCCGGATTGCTGGGTATTGGCGGAGGAGGCATTATGGTACCCATATTTGCCATGCTTTTTACCATGCAGGGCTTTACAAACGAGAGCATTATGCACCTTTCGCTGGGCACCTCGATGGCAACGATTATCTTTACCTCGTTTGCCAGTATGCGGGCGCATTATCGTAAACACAACATCCAGACCGATCTGGCCGTGAAAATCGCTATGGGCGTTTTGGTGGGCACCTTTGTGGCGACCTTTGTAGCGTCGTATTTTAAAGGCATCTATCTGGCACTCTTTTTTGCCCTGTTTATGGGATGGGTGGCGCTTAGTATGTTTTTTAAACGCGATTACCCACACAATACAAAGCCCCACGCTACCGCAGGAAACATCCTAAGCGGCGTCTTCATTGGCGCCATTTCCGCACTGGTTTCCATTGGCGGCGGATCGCTGAGCGTGCCGTATTTGATGCATCAAAATCTTAGCATCTCCCGCGCCATCGGCACCTCGGCAGCCATTGGTTTTCCCATTGCCCTTTCAGGCACACTGGGCTACCTTATAAACGGCTGGAGCCATACTGACCCCGCGCACTGGATTGTAGGCTATGTGTACCTGCCTGCCGTGTTGTTGGTAGCCATTGGCAGCACCCTCACCGCACCGCTGGGCGTTAAATACGCCACCACATTGCCTGTAAAAACACTGAAAAAAATCTTTGGTCTTTTGGCGGTGGCGCTAAGTGTTAAGATGGTTTTAGGGGTAGTGTAAGATTTGCAATGATTTCATCATTTAAACCAATCTCTATTTTAAAGAAAACCTGACAAAAAACAATAGATTTCTTGCAAAACTGCAAGAATCTGTCTCTCAGAAGAGAAGCTTTTGAAACTTTTGATTGCTCTCTTTGATTTGTATATTATTTGCTTACTTTCCATTGATTCTCAAATTTAACAAACATGATTTTCTCAGAGTTTGAATCCAGGATTGCCATTTCATTGATAACACTTTGAGAACTCGGTGTTTTGTAAAAGTGTAAGCCATAATGCTGATCTATCCTTGCAAATTTCATGACTTCACTCTTCCACAGTCTTTGAACGTTGCCTGCGTAATTCATCTCTGCTTCTAAACGTTCGAGAGTGACACCAAGGATATAGTAATACTCTTTGATGATAGATTGTTGCGTTTGAAAGTCTGCATCTTGAACTTTTTGTGTGATGTCGATGACAATATTTTGAATTTGTTTTTGATTCTTGCTAATGTACCCTTTATCTGACACCAAGTAATCATCTAGACTTTCAGCGTATCCGAAACTCACAAGTATAAAACAATATACAAGACCTGAGAAAAAAAACTTCAGCATGTATGCTCTTTAATATAACGTCTGAAGTCACCGACAGGTTTACTTGTTCGGTGCGATGTGTTGTTATGCTTTTCTTTGTTGCCAGTAATCTGGTTTTTTGTGTAGATGCATGATCGCTACAATAACTATTTCATCATCGGTCACAATGTAAATGACTCCAAATGGAAAACGTTTGGTAAGACAACGTCTTGTTGTTTTTGTCATGGGGTGCCATGCCAGTGGAAAGTCAATGATTCGTTGAATCGCTGCATAAACCTCTTGGGCAAATTCCAGTCCTAAATGTTCCTGACTCTCTTCGTAATAATCAATCGCATCATTAAATTCAACTTCAGCTTCAGGATGAAATCTGAAATTCATTTTGCCAGTCGTTCCTGGATTTTCCGAAATACTTCTTTACCTTCGACGAGATCAACTCTTCCCAATTCGATATCTGCTACACGTGTTTCAATCTCTTTTTTCCAAAGCTCATCGATGCTTTTTTCGGATGGATTGAGACTGCTAAGGAGCTTTTCGATCAATTTTGTTTTCAGATCAAGAGGTAATGAATCGACTTCAGAAAGAAGCTGGTTTGCATTGAGTGCCAACATACTTTGTCCTTTTTTGAGCTATACCATTATAGCATTGAGTGAATTTTGAGCATAACGGTGCCGCGGGTCATCGACCTTTGGGTTGTTATATTATTTGCTTACTTTCCATTGATTCTCAAATTTAACAAACATGATTTTCTCAGAGTTTGAATCCAGGATTGCCACTTCATTGATAGCACTTTGAGAACTCGGTGTTTTGTAAAAGTGTAAGCCATAATGCTGATCTATCCTTGCAAACTTCATGACTTCACTCTTCCACAGTCTTTGGGTAATCCCCCCTTGACCTTGACTTTTTGTCCTTACTCTCCATAATGTGACCACATTCTAGAGATTCTTACTTTCTTTTCATCTTCCCTTACTTCATAAACCAGTCTATGTTGAATATTTATTCTTCTTGAATAGGAACCGTTTAAATTACCGACCAATTTCTCATAAGGAGGTGGATTTTGAAATGGGTCTTTTCTGATGATCTCAATAAGCTCTTTAGCTTTTTTATCTAAATTGGCACTTGATAATTTTTTAGCATCTTTCAGTGCTGACTTACTATAAAGTATTTTATACTCTACCATTCAATATCTTCACTAAACTCACTGTCATCTGCATTCATTGATTCTTGGATTGAAGAAGCCATGTTTGGTATAGAGTTTAAATAGAGTGTTTCTTCTATTGCTTTCCAGTCTTCCTCTGAAAGCATAACCACATTGTTTCTTTTTCCTGTAATAAGCACCGGCTCATGAGTTAGTGCTGTTTCATCCATTACATTGTAAATATCAGCTCTTACCTGACTTACCGACATAACTTTTGTCATAACTAACCCTTTAATATGTTTTCTATATTGTACTGAATGTCGTACGCTTTGTCAATGCGTTGAGAAATATTTGAGCCGCAGGGTCAAATATTTCTCTCCAATGATTTGTTATGTGTTTTTGTATATTGATACATTTTTTCATATAATGTTTGACTCTAGCCAATAAATGACTCTAAGGCATTTATTGGTTACGAGGTTTTGTTATAATGACTGTAGTTCTTTTCTAAGTAAAGCATTTATAAGTGTCTGATAGGGTACTTTTTTTTCACTTGCTAATTTTTTAAAAAACAAGACTATATCATTGTCCAAGCGTAGTGAAACTGGTATTTTTTTAGGTTCATAGAATCTACCTCGAACACCATCTGTAAAATCATATTCATCTTCCATTTCATAGTCATCAAATTTTTCTCTTTGTTTAATGTTGCTCATAAAAAATCCTTTCTTTTTGATTTGCTTTTCTTGCACTTATGATTCTGATGATTTCTTCACCATTCTCATCAAAAAACATATTGGCAACAACTAGGATTTTATCTTTAGTTGTTGTTCCTAATGTTATCCATCTTTCTTCAAAATAGTCAAAGCGGTGATCAAGTTTTGAAATATGCATAGGGTCTAAAAAAACTTCTTTAGCCTCATCAAAACTAATTTGATATTTTTCAATATTTAAGTTGTTCTTTTCATCACTCCATTCAAATTTCAAAATAACGCCTTTATTGATATGATTTAATTATAGCATTTTTGTATTTACATTGTCAATATTTGTGTTGTGAGTATAACGGGGGCGCGGGTCATTGACACGCCAACGGAAAAATTTTAATTTTTTTGTTGTGCTGCTCAATGCAACCGCTAGTTATCTGGTGCGCAGCAGCAGATGACTAGCGGGTGTTCAGCCCGCGCCCCCGTTATCTCGGATGCGTAGCGTCCGAGATAACGTTTGAAGTGAGCTAATAAATTTCCAGCAGGGTAATTTATTAGCTCCCCTGATTTGTTATATCCTTGTATATATTAAGGCTTTAGTATCATTAAAGCAACTATAAAACCATAAAGCCCTAATTTGACAATCAACCAAATTTTTAATGCTGTTACAGAATTGTTAGGAAATTTTTCTAATTGATCTTCACGAGCATCTGCCCAAAAATGGTCAAACAACTGTATGGCAATAAATAATCCAAGTGACACTTGCATCCACGCTAAAGAAAGCATCTCTCCATTTTGCAAAAATAGCATAATGATCCCAGATATGAAAACTGTCCAACCTGCAATCCCTGTAAGCAGATGAAGTTCATGCAAAAGTTTACGTCCCATTTCATTACGATATAAATGCAACCATCTCGGTGTTAAAACAAGAGGTCCTATCAATGCTATTACAGATAAAAAATGTAAAATTTTGATTGTATCGTAACTATTCAATTAGTATTTCCTTTTAGATATAACGTTTAAAATGAGCAATCAAAAAGCCGCCCGCGGGTTTTTGATTGGTCTCCTTTGGATCAGTTTTTTGTTGCTCCCGCCATCTGTTGGGTTGCTGCTTCTTGGTAAAGCAATGCTCCATTAGGAAAACAGTTTAGTAGATTTGAAAAGCTGCGCGTTGAGTTTAGCATAAAGTAGCCTGTCCCGAATGGCTCCGCCGTCTTTGTGATTAGCGAGACCTGCTATCGCTATGAGCCCAAGCTTTCTTCCGAGAATGAAGCAATCGCCGATTGGCTGATCCGTCTGACGCACCATCAGAAGAATTGGGGATTTGGTTTGTGCTTTTTGTATCTGCGCAATGTCAAAGGCTACGGCTGGAATCATAAACGGGTCTACCGCATCTACCGGGAGCTGGAACTGAACCTGCGGATCAAGCCCAAGAAGCGCATCGTCAGAGAAAAGCCTAAACCCCTAGAGGTGCCGTTAGCTCCCAACGAAGTGTGGTCGATGGACTTCATGCACGATCAGCTCAGCGACGGACGCAGTTTCAGA
>JBNKJB010000008.1:0-33820 GCA_050290965.1 Sulfurimonadaceae bacterium | reverse complement strand
CTGGAATACCATTCTCCGCCTGCTTCAATATCGCCAATATCTGGCTGTCTGTAAATCGTGATTTCTTCATAGAAAACTCCTGTCTGTAGTTTATTAGAATTTTCTACTTTTGAAAAGCTCTATTTTTCGGGGGGATTACCGGAGAACAACTAACCTGACATACCATTCTTTGCTGAGAGTGTGTAAGATCAGTTACAAACTTATAAGCTCCACTTTATCCTCAAGCAGATAGCACACGTAACTCTCTACCCGTTCATTGGTAATCGCCTCAAGTGCGCGTTGATAAAAGCCTACCTGCTTTACATGTAAGTCGTGATGACTTCGTGCACTCTTATAATCAATAATAACCCAATGCGATTCATGTTTAACAAGCAGATCAATATAACGCAGTTCCCCTTCATAGGTCAAGGGCTGTTCTTGAAAGCGCTTGCCATCAATTAACTCCATAAAACGAGGCTCCTGCAGTGCCAATGTAATCCGTTTTTGAATCGCTTCCAATGCTATCGTATCTAAAAGGGTGCCATAACGGTTATACGTCATTATCATGGCGTTTTCAAGCGCTTTTATAGTGAATGTACGCATCATTTCCAAGGTATAATGTAAGGCTAAACCAAATACAATGGCCTGATAATCGCTTTGACTTTGGGGTTGCTGCTGCAGTAAATTTTTTTGTCTTCCATAATCTATGGCCTCGTATTCAAATGAAGTATGTTCAGGTGATGTCACAACATGATGTTGCACTATTTCAAGAGTTCCCCAAGAAGCTGGCTGAAGCTCTAACAATGCAAAAGAAGAGTCTTTGGGTTTTGCAATCACAAACAGATTGTTTTGTGCCCTTGTAAATGCCACATAGAGTGCATTTAGAGCATCCTCACGCGCGGCAACAGCATTATTCTCTAACGCTTTAGCATAGTGTGAGTCAAACTCCTTGCGTTTGCTTTGGCGTAAAAAAATGTTTTGGAGCGACACCCCTTCGTATTCAAAAATAATCAACGCCGTATCATGCTGTTTTTTACCTAAACGATCCATCACCACAACATGTTCAAACTCCAAGCCTTTGGATTTATGAACCGTCAATACCTTTACCCCATGCAACTCACTATGCACGGCACTGGCATCAATACGTTCATACTCAAATACCAACGACTCAATATCATCATATTTGCCCAAAAGCTCTAAAAAGCGAAGCAGATTCATATCACCACTAAAAAGCTCATAAGTATCAATAATATGTTTACAACTTTGAAGCATATCAAATGAGCGCATATCAGGTCGCGCAAGCACAACATTGCCAAGACCTGCTAGTGCCAAAAAATTCTCTTTGTAGATTGATGCGCCAAAGTAACAAAACTTAAGATATTCAATCATGGTTTTAACGCTGTGTTGGTGAATGAGCTTGGATGTTGTCTCAGTCACAACATCAATACCATTTGCTTTAAGCGCCTCTTCAACAGCAGCCCCATCCGCATTGGTAGCGCACAAAATGGCAATGTCGTCACTTCGGGCTTGCTTTTGCAATAACGCCTGCACAACTGCCACACAACGCTGCAGTACTTCGGCATCTTCAATCACCTCTACGTATCCGCCCTCACCACCTGGCTTAACCTGCTGTGATAAATAATGCGGCATTTTTGGTGCAAATACCTCATTTACAAAAGTTACAACAGCCTCACGCGATCGATAATTTGTCACCAGCGGCTTGAGTGTTACATCAAAATGTTTGGCCACCGTATGAAATAGTGCACTAACCCCACCGCGAAATCGATAGATTGACTGCTTAATATCACCAACAAAAAAGAAACTTCCAGATTCAACCACACCTGATCCCGAACAAATCTCTTCAATAATCGGACGTAAAATATCAAATTGAATCATCGAAGTATCTTGAAACTCATCAAGCAAAAGATGCTCAATTTTACTATCAAGTCTAAAATACAAAAATTCGCTATCAATCCGCTCTTTTAGTAAATAATAAACAAAAGCCGTAATGTCATCAAAACTCAATTCGCCTTCAAGCCGAGCCAAATCCGTACGCGCTTTTTGATACTGATGCAATAATGTAAAAAGCTCATAAAAAAAGTGCTGCTCTTTATAGCGCATATACTCTGCAACCAGTGTTTTAAGACGCTCTAACACAACATCCATTGCCGGAGCATACTGCTTTTTGAAATAATTGTACTCTACAAGCGATGCTTTATGCATCCATGTTTTTTCAGCTAATGCTTCAATACTCGTAACTTCCAGCGCCTTATGACCTGATGGCGAAAGGCTTTGAAGATCAAACAAAGCGGCCAACTCTGCCATAAGTGTCTGTATAGCCGCATCAAAATCTATGCCCTTGGGAGCATCAAAGTGAAACGGCTGCAGTTCTGGCATTTTCTGATACAGCGCATGCAGCAAGCCAAAAATATCTCCCAGCCGTTTTGATGCAATGAGTGACAAATTAATAAGTGATGCTTCCGCTCCTTGAACGTTGACTTCATTCAAAAAACGAATCATCAATTTCATTTCATGTTGCGATTCAAACGTAGAAAACGTGGGCATCAATCCCGCATAGAGTGAAAACTTGCGCAAAATCTTTGAAAAAAGTTTGTCAATGGTTAAGATTTTGCTTTCACTTTTTAAAAAATTGGCATACACTGTTTCTCGTCGTGCTAGTAACGTTGCGGGCTCTAAACCTGTAACACTACTTATGGCATCAAGTTCTCCGCGATCTTGCAGCTGTGAAAGGGTCAAAGCAATGCGCTCTTGCATCTCATTAGCCGCTTTGTTGGTAAAGGTGAGTGCCAAAATGTTCTCCGCTTCGACTCCCATAAAAAGCAAACTCAAATAACGTACTACCAAATTAAAAGTTTTGCCACTTCCTGCACTGGCTTCATAGGCTAATATAGGCTCAAACCCCATTACCCTCTCCCGCATATCATGGCATAATCACAACGGCTGCACTGCTTGATATCTTCACACCGATCAAAACTGACGTGCTCTTCACGCGGTAATGCTTTTAAGTGCGCTATCAATAGATCACGTTTTTCATGTGCAAACGGCTCACTAACCAATACTCCACTACCAAGATCATAGTAACTGCAACGTGTTACCGTGCCTAGTGTAGAAGCAAGTAAATCATAAAATTCCAGTTGAAAATCGCTGGCCTCTTCAAGTTGCTTTTGAGAATGAATTGCATACGAGCCGCTTTTATAATCCAGCACTTCCAAGCCCTCAGCACTTTGATCAATTCTATCAATCCGTCCCATAATGTTTAAATCATCGATTTGGCATGTCAATGTTTTTTCACATGCAACAATCTGTACGCCACGTTGAAAGCGTTCCCACTCCTGCTTGCTAAAGGGGCGCAATTTTTCACGCCACAATTTTAACTGATAGCGCACCAAAGCGTTATGCTCATCAGCCGCATCCAAAACTACATCCAAAGCATGTTCAAGCGCCTCATAATTTTCAAAATGACTTTGCTTTGTATAAAGGCGATGCAGTGCTTCATGAAGTTTATTGCCAATCTCCCACTCTTGCGGCAAATCTCTTGGAATCTGATGAGATGCGATTTTAGCAATGTAACGATAGTAAAAATGGCGCTTACATGTAAGATAACTTTTAAGCATGGTTGCAGAAATTACCATGGATCTAAAGTCAAGCACTGCACCAATAGGATCGTCACTAGACTTTAGAGCTGATGTGCTTTTAAACAAAATATCAGCATAGGCAGCTTCATTATTGCATAACACTGTATCAATCTGCATTTGCGCCAAAAAACGCGATGGAATCATCTCGCTGTTATGCACGTAGCTTATGGCTATTTGTTTAGCATGATACATTAATTGGTGATAATAGTGCTTTTGCAAATCTTGACGCTGTGCTGTTGTGGGCAAGCCACTATGCTCACGAATTGCCGTGTTTAAAAAAAGATCTTTTTCACTAATACGTGGTGCAAATCCTTCATTAAAATCAACAATAATAACGCCCTCAAAAACCGTACCCCGTGTTTCAAGCAGTCCCAACACCGTCACGTTACCGCCGCCAACATCATCCAAATGCAGAGCACGTAGCCGCTCCATAAAAAGATGCAGCGCCTGACGCATGGAAAGTTCTGCTAATACCAAGCTCAGTTTTTCAAAATGAAACAACGCTTCACGCACCATTGTTAGAATCTGAGAATCGGCTTCTTTATCCAAAACAGTCTCTATTAATGTTCTAAAACGCTCAAGATCAAATGCTTCGCTATAACATTGTGCGAACAACTCAAAGTCATCACTTCCAAGCCGTTGCAAGCGTGCCCTGTTTTGACACGTTGGGTCATCCATAAATGCTTCATACGCTTTAAGACGTTTATAAAAAAGAGTTTGTGAAAATGCACTGCCCATAGCAAAATTAAAATTGTGCTTTGCATCAAAGCTGCGCAACACTTCTACAAATGTTTCATCCGGTACCACAACAGCAATATTTTCAGCTGCAATACCGCTTTTTAGCATCTCGTAAATCTGTTGTTTTACAAATGCTACTTGTAAAATACGCTGCGTAAATCCCATGCATTTTATATCTGGCATGGTATGCGAAAACGGCTTAATATGCTGCGTAGTGTGTGAAGTAAAATCAAGTTGATGCGATGCATTTGAAACAATATCAAATCCCAATGCTCTAAATTTTTCTTGCATCTTAGTATTAAACGGGGTACTCTCAAATGAAATGCGAATATGAGCATGTTTGCTAGCGTGCTCTATCAATTCCAATTCAAATGCTGTAAGATAACCAATTGATTCAATATTAACACGCTCAAATGATGCAATAAAATTATCATTAAAGCGGTAGTGATCTTTCAAAGTTATTGAATCAACAACATCATGAGAACGCATCAGCGCTTTATAGCGCGTTAAAAGCTCTTGAAGTACCTGTAAGTGTTCCTCATACTCTCCATACGTATCTGAACGCTGCAACGCATCAATGCTAACACGTTCACCGCTAAGCTCTTCAAGAAAGCGAAAAATATAGTGGCTATTTTGTACAAATGCAAAAAAATTACGCTCAATCTGAAGTTTTGAAAAGATATCGAACTTTGAAGCTTCAAGTAAAAGTAAATTTCGCTGATCCATATCAATCATTTTTGCATTATCTACAAAAATAAGACGCGATAAAAACTCACCGATCGTCATATGGTGTGCAAGAAGTTGATTGATTTCGCGAGTACTTTGAATACGCTCACGGATTGAACGCGACGACGGAAGTACAAAAAGTGTTGCACTATCCATTTGTAGCACCCATCTTAAAAATCCTTAACTAAAGCGGGTTCTAATACTCAGAAATATTTGAATCGCGCGTATCTACTTTAAGGTTCATATAGCGAGAATAGTTACCGGCTTCAAATGAAGCAATAATATTCCATCGTCCCTCTTTAGGGAGAGTCACCGCGTCAAAAGTATAAATTCCGTCTTTAACTACCGGATTTTTTAAAGTAATGTCATATTTATGCTCATTAGGACGTGTTAAAACTACCTCCACTTTTGCATCATTTACCAAATTATCCGCCTGATCGGTGAGTTTAAAGGCAATAGCGGCATGCTCTGTACTAATAGGTGCGCTAACGTATTCAAGTTTAAAAGCTTTATCAAAAGCAATACGTTTTTGTATAAACTCATTAACATTTTTATCATAAGCATGATAGTTTTGCATGTTAATATCACTGTTTTCTACTGGATACTCTAATGAAACAATAATCGTGGCATAGATCAACCCAATAATACCGATAAAAGAGAGCGCTATTCCATAAGGCCAATGCAACGCTTTATCTTTTTTCTTATTCTCCATCAATCGTTCTCTTTTTTTGCACATAACGTTTTCTTATAAAAAGAAAAAGTGCATATAATATAAACCCGTAAAATAATACTCGAAGGACATTAAAGACTTCTTTATTGGCATTGCCTGGAATAGATTTTAAGTTTACACCTTTCGAGTCTGCAATTTGCTCTGCCATATCAGTGTAGCCGTTTTGAATGGCTGCACCAAATTTTTGTGCGACAGTAGCATCTTTAGCTTTCATCGTCAAAATAGGTAAAATCGTTCCCGAATTTGGAAATGGGCTAAGCACCTGATCTTTATCAAAAAGTTCATAAAGTTCTTTAGGGCGCGCGAGAATATCGATCTGTTTATCATATTCTGAAATTGCCAATACAATTGCAGGCTCTTTTAAATCGTGCATCAACTCTTTTTCCATTTGTACAATGGAAGTATTTTTAGGCAACTCTTTTAATGCAACCACATAGAGTCCTATGCCGGTTTTTTCTTGTAACTCTTTACCGATTGTGTCAATATCATGATAGACATAATCGAGAAAAACTACTTCATCTTTGTAAAAATAACTGCCAAACAGGGAAGCGTATAAAAAGATGAGGGCCGCTAGCCCTCGTGTGATCATCAATGGATTACCTTACCCAAGAAATAGGTGATTAGGTGTCAACACTGACCACAATGTCACAGCAGCACTGACAATCAATGCCAAGGTAATAACAAAGTTCATATCAAATTTCATCATACTCTCCTTATTTTACCACTTTGTAGTGTTGCACATTATCTGTACTGATCATCTTGATATCTTTAGCATTCTCAATAACATAATATGTTTCTGAATTGCTCTGCTGTACACCAATACCCCAAACAGTCAAGAATGCAAGGATACTTAGCAACAGAAGTGTTGCTATAAGCATACCGGTAATACCATCGAATGCAAATATGCTACGATTTCCCATAGTTTCTCCTTCTTATTTGCTCAGGCTAGTGACGTAGGCACCAACAGCTTTAATCTGCTGATCATTAAGCAGATCAAACGCAGGCATCTTCCCAATAGCACCTTTTTTACCATGTTGAAGCACTGTAGCCACTAATGCAGGATTAAATTCTGCAATACTTGGAGCTACCATTTCCATACCTTTCCCGTCGGCACCATGGCATGCTGCACATGTACCAGCAAATACATCTGCACCTTCACCTTTCATTCCACTCGAAACATATTTTGCAACTTTTGCAATCTCTGCATCTGTAATAAGAGCACCAGTATTCATATTAAACAATCCCATACGATCTGGCATTGGTGCTGGAAATCCAAGATTATTAGCGCCATTTTCAATGACATGTTTAACTGATTTCTTTTCAATACGTTGATTCAGGTTTGCCGCTTTTCCATTAATGCCATCAGCCGCAAGACCATGACACTGTGAACATTGTACGATAAAAACAGATTCACCCATAGC
Source organism: Sulfurimonadaceae bacterium (assembly GCA_050290965.1). Taxonomy (GTDB): domain Bacteria; phylum Campylobacterota; class Campylobacteria; order Campylobacterales; family Sulfurimonadaceae; genus JAFGUB01. Next base: position 26,570 of record JBNKJB010000008.1, on the reverse strand, counting down.
AACCAGTTTTTCTTGGGACATATCTGCATATTGTGCTGCAAACTGTGAATCATGTATAGCAACCTCTTCGTTGTATTCACCAATTTGTGAATAAGCATTAAGAGGATACCCTACAAGATAGTACCAAATAGCCCAAATGGTTGTTCCTAAAAACAAAAGTGCCCAACCCATAGGAAGTTCATTTTTGTATTCACCTATACCGTCCCAATTCTCTTCAGCAAGTTCACCACCTGCTGTTTCATTTTGAATTTGACGGACATATTTGATTGATACGAATATCGCAATAACCGCTGTTGCCAGTGCACCAACCATTGCCAAAGAACCCATAGTATCTTTAGCGCCAAGGCTTTCACCGGCCATCATCCATGTTAAGCCCATTAAAATGGCAACAAAGATGACTCCACCAATCCATAATTTCATATTATGCCTCCTGCTTCTTCGTCTCTTTTGAGACGGATTCTACCGGTTTATCGGTAATTTCATCATCCAGAGCGATATTAGCGTATTTTTCATAATCGCGTGTGCCTTTTTTCTCACTGCTGTAAAGATGGTAAATATACCCATAAAGTACAAATACCAAAAAAGCCGTAAACCCAAAATAAGCATACGCCTGAATTTGCCCAATATCCACTCTTAACCTCGCTTATTTCAAACTATTGAGATATGCAATCAATGCCACAATCTCAGGAACTTTTCCAGCCTCAACCATATCTTTAACATCTTGGTTTTTCATGTCAGCTGCAACCGTTTTTGCTTGAGCAAGTGCATCTGCATGCGCTTCTTCAACAGATGCTGCCAATTTAACAGTTTGAGTTGAACCATCTTTCATTGGAATTGGTTTGTTGTAAGGTACATTAAATACCTTATTTACTGTCACCATTTCCGCATAAGCCGTCTCAACATCTGCAATATTTTTAAACAACCAGCGATAAGCAGGCATAATAGAGCCTGGTACTACACCCTCTGGATCCCACATGTGATTTTCGTGCCAGTCAGTTGTACGTACGTTACCGATACGCATCAAGTCTGGACCTGTTCGCTTTGAACCCCAGAGAAATGGACGGTCATATGCATATTCACCACTTAGTGAATAGTGGCCATAACGGTCAGTTTCCGATTTAAATGGACGAATAAGCTGAGAATGACATGCATTACAGCTATTTTTAATATAAACATGACGACCGGCAAGCTCAAGTGTTGTATACGGCTTGGTACCGATAGTCGGGCGAGACTGCTCTGCAAAGTTAGGCAGGACTTCCACTAAACCTGCAAATGCAATCGTAACAAATACAGCTACCGCAAAAAAGAACGGGTGTTTTTCTAACCAATGAAACATATTATTATCCCTCCTTATTTACGCGCCCATAGGCGATGCGCTTTGCATTTCAGATTCATCAACTTCACGTGAAGAACCAGCCATGGTTCTGAACATGTTATAAGCAAACATGAACACACCAATTAAATAAAGTGTACCACCAACTGCACGAATAGTGTAGTAAGGATGAAGAACGGTTACCGTATCGATAAATGAGTAAGCCAAGTTACCAAATTCATCGTGAGCACGCCACATCATACCTTGAGTAATACCGGCAATCCACATAGATGTGAAGTACAATACAACGCCAAGCGTTTGAATCCAGAACTGTGTATTCATAAGTGATTTAGAATAGATCTCACGTTTATATACACGAGGAGCCATATGAAAGAGTGCTGCAAAAATCATAAATGCAACCCAACCAAGAACACCATCATGTACGTGACCAACAATCCAATCAGTAAAGTGTGCCAAAGCGTTGACAGATTTAATGGCTTGAATTGGACCTTCTAGTGTAGAGAACATATAGAACGTAGATGCAAGAACCATAAATTTAATCAATGGATTGCTTGCAACTTGTTGCCATTCACCCTTCATGGTAAGAAGCATATTAATAGCCGAACCCCAAGATGGCAAAATCAGAACAACAGAAAAAACTGAACCCATCGTTTGCATCCAGTCAGGAACCGTTGAATATACCAAGTGGTGACCACCAGCCCAGAGATAAACAAACATCAATCCCCAAAAAGCCAATAGAGACAATTTGTATGAATACACTGCTTGTCCTGATTCTTTTGGAAGAAAATAATAAATCATAGCAACGATAGGTGTGGTGAAAACAAATGCAACCGCATTATGACCAAACCACCATTGAACAAGTGCATCATTAGTACCGGCATACATTGAAACTGAGTGAAAGATTGAACCAACACCTGCTACAAAGTAAGTAGGAACTTCCATATTATTGAAAAGATACAGCATCGCGACTGCCAAGAATGCAGCAATATAATACCAAATTGAGATATAAAGTGATTTTTCACGGCGAATACCGATCAAACCAAAGATACTGATACCCCAAAGTACCCAAACAACAACAACACCAATATCTATTGGCCATTCAAACTCAGCATACTCTTTAGATGTAGTAATACCAAGTAACAGCGATACAACAACTGCTGCAACAACCAAAATGTAAAGAATAAATTGTAATTTACCTATAAACATCAAAAATGGCGATTCTGCCATTGATACTTTTAATACACGTTGACCAACATAGTACCATGTTGCCATAATACCACTGACAGTAAACCCGTATGCCACCGCATCAGTATGAAGTGGGCGCAAACGGCTAAAGTTCGTAAACTCAGCAAGTCCCTCTCCTAACATTGTATTGACACTTGGAAATGCCAATTCCCACGCAAGAATGACACCGACCAACATACCGACTAGACCTAACAGAATAGTTGCAAACATAAACCACTTTGCAACCGTATAGTCATACTCTAATGGACGATTCTCCATATACAGCCTCCTTAAAGATTCAAAGCATAAAAGACTATGAAATGCTCCCGTGAAGAATATTTTTTTGAGCAAACACTTCCGCACAGGCAATAAACACAGACTAATAAACGACATCATCTTATCAGGGCGAGCATTTAATGAATCTTAAATTGTTAAGTTTTCTTAACAAATAAGAATCAAGATAAAATATTTAAGTAAATTTTAATTTTATATGAGAAAATTTGAAACACTTTAGTGGTATGAAAGATATTCACACTACCAAAAATAGGTGCTTCAACCTTTCATCATTGTAAGAAATTGTGAAAAAATATAGCGGCTCTCTTTAGGACCGGGGCTAGACTCGGGATGATGTTGCACTGAAAAGATCGGTGCATTTTTGTATTTAAGTCCCTCAATCGTATTGTCAAAGAGATTAACATGTGTTACTTCGGCAATTTCAGTAATGGCATCGGGAACATTGTAATTATGATTTTGTGCCGTAATTTCTACAACACCCGTCACTTTATTTTTAACAGGATGGTTACCACCATGATGTCCAAATTTCAGTTTATACGTGTCGTATCCATGAGAAATTGACAACAATTGATGCCCAAGGCAAATAGCAAACATTGGCACTTTAGCCGCTATCAATTTTTTGATTTTCTCTTGTTCTTGTTTGAGTACCAAGGGGTCCCCTGGCCCATTAGAAAGGAAAACTCCATCAAGTTCTTTTTGCTCCACCCGTTTAATGAGCACCTCTGCATCAAAAGTATTAGGCAGTACTTCAACATGCATGCCAGCTTGAGTCAGTTCATTAAGAATATTGCGTTTAATTCCAAAATCAATCGCTGCAATTTTTGCTTTGGGTTTTGGTGCATCATTGTAACGAAACGCAATCGAATCATAAATACCATGGGGGTGAACATATGCTGTTTTAGTACTCACTTCTTCGATATAGTTAACCTCTTCAATGCGCGGTGATGACTCAAGTACTTTTTTGAGTTCCTCTTTATCACTGATAGTCGTAGAGGCTACCATCATCATGGCACCCTCTTTACGTAGCATTTTAGTCAGATACCTAGTATCAATATCGCAGATCCCCATCACACCATGTTCTATCAAAAAATTTTCCAATGAATCTTCGGCACGAAAATTTGAATAACGATTTTGATATTGACGAACAATGATACCTTTGCTAAATGCTTTATAACTCTCCATATCTTCATCATTTACGCCAACATTGCCGATCTCAGGCATTGTAAAGGTAACGAACTGTCCGGCATAAGAAGGATCTGAAGTAATCTCCTGATAGCCGCTCATTGATGTGTTAAATACAATTTCACCCACCGCTGTAGTATCAGCACCAAAACTTGTAGCTTCTAAAAAAGTACCGTTTTCAAGATAAATCCATGCCTGTTTCATCACGCCATTCCTCTTTTTAAAAGCTCTTCTTTATAGAGCTTTTCAAACAGAATTTCGTATTCGTCTGTACCGGGAATCAACTGACGCTTATAAGAACGTAATTTGTCCATAACCGCCTGTTCAATATCGCCAGTATCAGAGATATAGCCTGTAATAGAATCATAAATAATATTTTTAATGCGATTTTCGCTCACATCATAATAGACCAAATCTTCTTCATAAATAGCATTAAGAATTTGATGCGCCAAATCTGAATATCGCTCTTCATAAGAGAGGATAACACCATATTCGGATGCCAGCTTTTTTTTGATCATAAAAAATAGCTGTCGTTCATCAGCCAGATAAAAATCTATTTGATCTTCATTAGCATCAACAATCTCATTGACTTTTGCTTCTAGCGCCATTTCGCGTTTGAGGTCTTCTTCTATGATTCGGCGCGCTTCTTTAGCAACCGGATCAAGACCTGATGTCATCGTTACAGCCCCGCTTTTTGCTAGATCAACAGCAATTTTAGTAGCCAGATGGGGTATATGGTGCAACGTTATTTTCATGAGCATGCCCTAAAGGTCTGATTTTGGCGAATTTTACCCTTTCTAAGGTAAAAAACTGTTTACGCCTACGTTATTGTGCTTTTGTCTCAACGGATGACATGGATGCAATACGAAGTGAAATTTCCGATGCTTTTTTAGCTTCCATTTTCGCCAAAATTTGTCCTACTATTTTAGGTTTAAGCGTCATCATTACCGCTGCTGCCTCTTCAACACTCATTTTTTCAAGAATCTGCGCAGCCGATCCCGCTTTCATTTTAGCAAATGTCTGTGACGTTTTATCCATTTTAAGTGTTTTAATTTCATCAAGAAGCTTCTCATTTTTTTCAAGCATCTTTTTAATGTTTGCCTCTTTTTGTGAAATCTCTTTTAATACAGTTGAAACATTATTTTCACGCTCTTGCAATCTGACTTCTTTTTGCAGCAGTAACGCATCCGTTGCCGTTTTGAGCGCTTCTAGTGCCTGACGCTGTTCATCAATGCGTTCCAGTTCAACCAACAACTCACTTTTACGTTCTTGAAAGATCTTACTACACTCAAAAAGGTTGTCACTCGTCTCAATAGCCGCCAAATCCATACACAATAACAGCAGTAACACCAGCCGAAGTTTCATAAGTGTTCCTGCCGATACATGTAACTTTGTAGCGCGCTCTCATCAAGCTGTTTTGCTTCAAGATGCTCGCGTTTTTGAACCATTTGCTCGATCTCTTTAGTTTCGAGATACTTATATTTTTCATACTCCATATAAGCCTGCTGCATCTTTTTTTGAAACATTTCTACTTGTTTGGTGGCAAATGCCATCCACTCACGTTTTTCATTTAGCGTACGCCGTTGCATCGCCACAATCGCACGATGAGATAGCATCTCTTGCATGGTTCCTGATACAATGCCATGAAGTTGGCGCAGCGCATTATAGGTATCTTCTACAGCGCTTTTAGCATTATGGAGGTCGGTATTGGCACGGGCAAGATCACGTTCACACTGATCCAAACGATTTTTTTTAATCAAAACCAGTGGTGTGAAACGGGTTTTCATCGCTTCAGACTCCTCGGCATATTACGCAGATGGTGTCATTATACCCGATGCCTCTTAAAGAATAATAGTATCGTCACGCTCAGGGGATGTAGAGATAATGCCAATTTTAGTCTGCGTAATCGCTTCGATAGCACGAACATACTCTTGTGCTTCAAGAGGAAGTGCATCAAAGGTACGTGCGCCAGCAGAATGGTTCCAACCTTTAAACGTACGATATACCGGTGTTACATTTTCAATATTAGAGGGAAAATATGTGATTTGCTCGCCATCAATTTCATAAGCAATACAAACTTTCACTTCTTCAAAACCATCCAATACATCCAGTTTCATCAATGCTAATTCATCACAACCGTTAAGACGGCTAGAATAACGACATGCTACGGCATCAAACCAGCCACATCGACGTGCACGTCCTGTAGTGGTGCCAAATTCATGTCCTTGTGCCCCAAGACGTTTGCCATCCTCGCCAAGATCTTCGCTAGGAAAAGGACCGTTACCCACACGCGTACAGTAAGCTTTTACAATACCTGTCACTTTTCCAATATCTTTAGGATTAAGCCCCAAACCTGAACAGGCTCCAGCGCTAACCGTTGAACTGGAAGTGACAAACGGATAAGTACCATGATCAATGTCAAGCATTGTCCCCTGGGCACCTTCAAGTAACACTTTTTTATTTGCATCCAAAGCTTCCCACAACATCTGTGTTGTGTCCGCAATAAAAGGGCTTAAAACTTTTGAAAAGCCCTCTAACTCTTGAAGCAGTGCCTCGGCACTTGGTGCTGCTATCTTCAAGATATCAAAAATGGCACGATTTTGCTCAAAGTAGCCCAAAATCTTCTCACAAAGTTTCACCGGATCTTTAAGCTCGGCAACACGATGTCCTACACGGTTGATTTTATCTGAATATGCCGGCCCAATTCCTTTGCCAGTTGTACCAATCGCCTTATCACCTTTAAGACGTTCTCCAGCTTGATCTACCAAGGCATGATAGGAAAGATTGAGATGTGCTTTATCCGAAATAAAAAGACGCCCCTCAAGATTCTTAAACTGACGCATCTCTTCAATAAGTGATTCGGGCGACAATACCACACCATTACCAATAATATTAATGGCATTGGGATTCAATACCCCAGAAGGGATGAGATGCAAAGCATAACGCACGCCATCAACCCAAATGGTGTGCCCCGCATTATGTCCACCTTGAGAGCGACAAACAATGTCATACTCTTGTGCCAGTTTATCTACAATTTTTCCTTTACCCTCATCACCCCATTGGGCACCTACGATTAAATCTGCTTTCATATTCATTCTCATTCCTTAACCTAATGCCTCAATAAGTGCGTCAGTATAAATTGCAAAACCGACCGAGGTAATATCATCATTTCCATAGCGTCCGCCACTTGCAAACAGTTCATTACCTTCGATAACACGGAAAAAAAGTTCGTCATAATAGAGCATGTCGGCATAATAGAGCGGTGCGATAATAACATGCTTGTAACTGATGGCATCACAAAGTTCTTTAATCGTGGCCAATTCTTCTTTGATACTCTCTGGAACGACAGCCATAACACTTTCAATCTGCTCCACATCATGCAAATACACTAGAGCTTTTAGCCACGGTTCGTCTCGTGAAAGAAACTGCTCCACATTAATATGTCGAAACGACTCTAATGGTATATCAAGCAGTTGCGACAATTTTTTTGGAATATTGATATTGCTAATTTGCAGCAATGGCGTCATGTGTAACTGTTCAAAGATGCGCATTGCCTCATTAAGAACACGGCTCAAACGTTGCTCATCAATATATTCGGCACCTACTTGATACTGCTCAAATGAAGGGTAACTATAAATCGGCTGAATATAGAACCATTTTTTATGCGTCGTATTTCGTCCTAAACGTTTGTTGATAATACGCACCACATCAATAGTGGAATCTGCGCGCAGACTCATATTGTAATTGTGCGTATCATTCACACGAATTAAAGCCCGCTCGTCTGAAACACTTTGATGCTGATGATACGAAAAAAGTGGTGTGACGATCTCTTCAAAACCGGCTTCATCTAATACACTACTTGCAATAGTTTCAATGGCGCGTTTTTTCTTGGCCGCTTCTCCAAAATAGAGTCTGCTCCCACCGGGAATTTCGTGTTCAAAAATCATAAGTTGAAGTAAACCTCATTAAATACTTTATTGGCACTGCCATCATAACGACGACGTCCCAATTTATCCAGCGCAAGTTCTACCGCATTGACGACCCAGGCCGATTCATACGCTGAAATTAGGCCCATCTGGTTGATACGAAAAATTTTACCCTTGAGATGATCTTGGCCTCCGGCGACATTAACATCCAACTCTTTTTTCAGTATCGAACGAATTTCATTAGCCTGAGCATCATCAATAGTTGTCATACTCAATGCAGGCGTTTTGGGATAGACATGAAGACCCAATGATACAAGAGCATCTTGCGTTGCTGATGCACGGCGCTGTGTAGCACTGTATAATGCATCAACTCCCCCTTGAGCTTCAATGGCATCCAAAATGACTTCAGTACCAATAATCAGTGTCGTAGCGGCCGTCCATGCGGTTGTGTTCTGACGCTGTTTTTTAATCTCGGTAGCAAGATTAAAATAATACCCTCTACCTGATCCGATTTTCTCGATTGCTTTGTTACTTAATCCCAAAATAGCAAGACCAGGAGGCAGCATCAACGCTTTTTGACTCCCCGCAATTAAAACATCAATATGCGTTATATCAATTTTTTCAACACCTACAGCAGTAATACCATCAGCAATCACCATAATATCTGGACGTACCTCTTTTGCTGCTTTGGCAATCGCTTCAACCGGGTGGCGCAAACCTCCGGCACTTTCACTGATTTGAATGGCGATGGCATCAATATGAGGATTACTCTCAAGGGCACTAACGACATCTTCTACCGTAGCAGGCGTGTCCCATTCATAGGTAAGTTCAACATTTTTTAGGCCATTTGCCAAAGCGATTTTTCCAAAACGCTCACCAAATTTACCGGCATTGATATTAAGCAGCGTATCATGACACACATTGGTTACAGCTGCTTCCATAGCGCCAGTGCCGCTTGAAGCCAGCATAACTACCTCATCACTTCCAAACAGCTTAAAGAGTTTGGTGCGGGTACGCTCAAATATCGCTTCAAACTCGGGGGTGCGGTGATGGATGGTCGGTTCGGCCATCGCATATCTCACAGACTCTGGTACTGGAGTTGGGCCTGGTGTAAAAAGTAGCATGTGTATTGCCTCGAGATAAAAATCAAACCGCGCATTATATCTAAGTCCGCGTTAGGTTCGGTTTAATAAGCCTGAAGTACAATACGCATCATAAAAGATACACAACCTATAACAACCATTAACCAAGGAATCACTAATGAATCTATTTGACGCCATCATTCTTGGCATCGTTGAAGGCATCACCGAATATCTTCCCGTATCCTCCACTGCGCATTTAGTATTAACGGCACAAATGCTGGGATTAGAACAGGATCGTTTTATGAAAGCGTTTGAAATTATTGTTCAAATTGCTCCCATTTTTTCAGTTATGATCATCTACAAAGAGCGTCTGCTTCAAAGTCGGCAGCTTTGGTACAAACTGCTAACAGCATTTTTTCCTACCGGCGTTGTTGGTTTTTTGTTTCATGAACAGATCGAAACACTTTTTGCAATGAATTCTACTGTAGCACTCATGATATTGACCGGGATCATCTTTTTGGTAATTGAGTATTTTTGGCGAGAGAAAGAGCACCACGTCCAAGAGCTTGATGCCATTAGTTATAAACAGGCTTTTTATATCGGGCTGTTTCAAACCATTTCGCTGGTTCCGGGAGTATCACGCTCAGGTAGCACGATTTTGGGGGCCATGCTTGTCGGATTAAAACGCGAAGCAGCCATGGCATTTTCATTTTTACTGGCTATTCCTACTATGGGGGCGGCATCAGGGTATATGATGCTTAAAGAGTACCGTGTCATTATGGATGGTAACTTCACTTTATTATTCGTAGGCTTTATTATTTCTTTTATTGTAGGTTATGTTGCAGTCAAAAGTTTTCTTGCAATTGTTGCGCGCTACAATTTTACCCCTTTTGGAATTTATCTCATAGTTTCGGGGCTCATTTTTGGACTCCTTGGTTTCGAGATGCCAAAGTAGCTCGTTACATGTAACAAAGGTTTTATTGATGAACAATTTAAAAATTTTACGTTTTAGTGCTTTAACAGAAGGTGCGTCGTGGCTGACGCTACTTTTTTTTGCGATGCCAATGAAATATATTTGGGGCGATCCTATTTATGTGAAAGTCATTGGTATGATTCATGGCTTACTTTTTATAGCACTACTGGTTTATCTCACATTAGCACTCAGTGAGGAGAGCATTGATAAACGCGAAGCTACACGCATTTTTCTTGCTTCGTTTCTTCCTTTTGGTACTTTCTTTACCGACAAAAGTTTACGCGATATCATTGCACAAAGTAACGCTGCGCCTGAAACGGCAAACTAATTAATATTGCATCAGTTAATGATGTAGCGCTTGCAATATCACCCGAGCAAGGCGTAGCGCCTGCGAGCGATGAGAGAGCGTTTTTTTAACCTCATCATCTAGTTCACCCAAAGTCTGTTTATACCCTAGTGGTATAAACATTGGGTCATATCCAAACCCCTTATCTCCCCGTGGCAGACTGGTTGCATTACCATACATCCAACCATGTACCGTAAACGCACCGCTCTTACCCACAATGGCCATGGCTGCCGTATAGTGTGCCGGTGACAATGCAACACCTTGTTCTTTCAGCATTGCAACAGCTTTGTCCAAATTTTCCTTATCACTTGCCCCTTCTTTGGCATAGCGCGCACTAAAAACTCCAGGTGCTCCCTCTAATGCATCAATACTGATCCCACTATCATCGGCAATCACAATGGCAGTATCGTCATTAAGTGCTTCAAATACAGCCCGGGCCTTAATTAAGGCATTTTCTTTAAAAGTATCTGCATCTTCAATAATTTCAAAGGGTGCTATCAAGTCGGTATAAGGTACGACGTCATAATGTTCACACATCTCTTGAATTTCACGTACTTTACCTTGATTTGAAGTGGCTAGCACTAGTTGCATTTTGCATCCTTATGGCATGCTTTAGCTTTACATGTAAGCCTTTTACATACCTTCATAATGTAATATAATGACGCATTGTAACTGATCCAAGGTTGTGTGATGTTTAAAAAAGTAATGCCTCTTTCAGCAATACTCTCTTTACGATTTTTAGGGCTTTTTTTAGTCCTTCCCGTGCTTTCGGTTTATGCGATGCAGATGGAAGGAGCGACACCGCTACTTGTTGGTATTATTGTAGGCGGTTATGCACTGACACAGGCTCTTTTTCAAGTTCCTTTTGGCACTATGAGCGACCGTGTTGGTCGTAAAGTAACGCTGCTTATTGGATTGCTTATCTTTTTTGTAGGCTCGATTATTTGTGCACTTAGCGACTCTATTTATCTGCTAATGATAGGACGTTTTTTGCAAGGTGCCGGCGCTATTGGCTCGGTTATTACTGCGATGATTAGCGATCTGGTTGCAGAAGAGATACGCGCCAAAGCCATGTCGATTATGGGCGGTACCATTGCATTAAGTTTTGCTTTAGCTATGGGACTAGGGCCCGTTATTGCTGCTCATTTTGGTGTGGCTACTCTCTTTTGGATTACGGCGCTGCTTGCACTCCTTGCCATTGGTCTCCTTTTTACCAAAGTGCCTACGCCCCCACGCATTAAACATATTTACCACAATACCTCCAGCACCAAAGAGATCTTAAAAGATTCCAATTTACTAAACATGATTATTATCAATGCGATGCAAAAAGGGATGATGACCATTGCCTTTGTCCTCATTCCTCTCATTTTGACATCTGAGCCTTTTGAATGGGAAAAAGCGGAATTGTGGAAAGCCTATCTTCCTGCCATGATTTTTGGTCTGATTGCCATGGGACCCGCCGCTATTTTTGGCGAAAAATATAATAAACCCAAAGAGATGTTTCTGATTGCAATAGCACTTTTTGTTGTGGCATTTGCGCTCATGGGATTTAGTACCGCATCTGGATTTTTTGTTGTGGGTGTTGTGAGTTTTTTTATTGGCTTTAATATGATGGAGCCTTTAGTACAATCAATGATATCAAAATTTGCAAAAGTCCATCAAAAAGGGGCGGCGCTTGGCATTGGCAATTCGGCTGCTTATTTTGCCACATTTATTGGCGGTACATTGGCAGGATTGCTACTAGATATTGCGGATCGCCAAAGCCTTGCAGGTGGCATGGTTGTCTTGGGTGTTTTGTGGTTTTTATGGACACTTCGTTTAAAAAACCCCAAACGGTATGCCCATCTTTTTATACCAATAGATCAAATTCAGATGGAGCAGCTACAAAACTTTGAGAGCGAGCATGTCGCTGAATGGTATATCAACGAAAGCGAAGCACTCGTTGTCATTAAATATCTTAAAGAAGCTATTGATGAAGCATCACTTAAAAGTACGCTTATAAAAAACGCTCAAGCTTGATGACATGTACGGCCATGCCTGCATCGAGATCGCCGTCTTCTTCGCCGCTAATCATCAATGCCGTAGCGCCAAGAAGATTGGTTAAAATTGCTGATGAACCGCTTTTTTTTCCTTCAAAGTCAACCCAGTAACGTCCCTCATCAAAGCTTAGATTGCAGGCGGTAAATTCACTTTTTCCCGAGCGTTTCTTAAAGGGCACTCTAAGACATGCTTCAACTAACTCGAGCGAATGCTTTTTACCAAGATAGCGGCCAATCAAAGGAATTCCATATAAAATAAAGGTGACGGTTGATGAGTAAGCAAATCCGGGAAGAGCCAACAACATTTGGCTCTCTTTTTGTGCCAATATAATATGCTGGCCAGGCTTAATCCGCACCCCTTTATAAATAATATCAGCCCCGAGTTTTGGAATAATATCTTTGACAAAGTCATAATCGCCTACACTGACACCGCCGGTACTCACAATCATATCTGCATCACAAAGTGCCGATTCCAGTGTTGTCATAATGGCTTCAAAATTATCATTAACAACACCCAAACGAATCACTTCGGCACCTGCCATTTTAGCCAGTGCTTCTATAGTAATATGATTGGTAGATCGTATCTGGTTTTCGTGTTGTGCTACCTCGCCAATATCAAGAATTTCACTTCCCGTAGCTACAATAGCCACTTTGGGTTTGCGAACCACATCAACCATCACCATATCAAGACCCGCCATAACGCCGATTTGTGCAAAACCGATGGTACTTCCCTTGGGAATCAGCACCTCACCCTGTCGATAACTCTCCCCGACAGGACGCACGCTAAATCCACGTTTGACACTCTTGTTAATGATAATTTTCTCACCATCAAACGTCACATTTTCAATGGGTATCAAGGTATCAGCGCCCTCTGGCATTCGAGAACCTGTAAATGTTTTAATACAGTGTCCTGATTCTACCTGCCCTATCAGAGTGCTACCTGCGGGGTTGTCGCCCATTACGGCAATCTCGCCCCACTCTTGATCGTCGCACACTATGGCATACCCATCCATTGCCGCCGTAGGAAATTTTGGGTAATCAGCACCTGCTACGACATTCTCAAAAAGCGTACGTCCCAAAGCATCACTTAAAAACACCTTTTCGCCACGCGGTTCAGGCAGTGTCAGCAACTCCAGCATATTTAAAGAGGTTTCGTATGAGATAAAACTCACGCATCACTCCCAAGCAGACCGCTACCAACTATGGGCGTAGAACGCTCCTTGGCATAGATACGTTCACCATCTTTTAAGTCATATTTCCAAATAGGTGCCTGAGCTTTAAAATCTTCCACAAAACGATCAATCATCTCCAGTGCCACACGGCGTTTTGGTGAAAAAACCGCAGCAACATAAGAGGAGTTGTGCACAGCCACGTCACCACGACTGTGCGCCATTTTAACAATGGCTCCCGCTTGGGCCGCACGCTCTTGCCACGTATCAAACCACTGCTGTAAAATAGGTTCATAAATATCAAAACTCAGTCCATCAATACCCGCTTCATCGCGTACGATACCGACAAAAGGAATATAAGCGCCATAATTACTTGTTTGCTCTTGTTGATACCATCGAGACAAAATATCAACAACGGGCAGTGCCCCATCATAAAGTTCCATCAATTCAACCTCCGCAGACCGGTGGCAGCAATGAGACGCGATCACCATCTTTGAGTGTCACATCCAGTGATGCCACCAACGTATCGTTTATGGCTACGGCAGCACCCTCAAGCCATGGTTCAATCTCTGCTTCTTTTTTTAAAAGAGCTGCCAAGTCGCGCAAACTCTGAACTTCAATCTGACGTGAAGGAAGCTGAATTGGGCCAAGAAATTCGACAGTTACCATAAAAGACGCTCCTTTAAACTTCTTCCAAGACTGCGGTACGTTCCCCGTTGTAAGTCTTTTCATAAAAGGGGGATTATAGCCAAAGTGAAATAAACCAAGCTATAATTACTTTTTTAACTTAATGATGAGAGAAAAAGCCTTGATATTTGGAAAAATTGAATATCTCAATCTTTTACCGTTTCATATTTTTGCCAAACGCTATTTATCAGCGCGTGAACAGCAAACAATGCATTATAAGCGCGGTGTTCCTTCTAAAATTAATAACGATTTTGCTTTTCGTCGTGTCGATGCCGCTTTTATTTCCAGTATCAAAGCGCACAACCAAAATTTTGTTGGTCTGGGTATTGTTGCCAGAAAAGAGGTGCAAAGTGTTCTTGTTAGACCCCATACCTCACTAACACATGACAAAGCATCAGCTACATCCAATGTTCTCGCTGCCGTTTTAGGACTTAAAGGCGAAGTTGTTATCGGTGATGCCGCGCTGCATTACGCACTGCAAGGCGGTGAGATGCAAGATTTAGCCAAACTGTGGAATAAACGTACTGGACTCCCTTTTGTGTTTGCCCTGCTGTGCTACCACCGCCATAGTGATAAAATGCATCGTATAGAAAAAGCCTTTGGAACACATCACGTTTATATTCCCCAATATCTTCTGCATCAAGCGTCCAAAAATAGCGGTGTCCCTGCTAAAGCAATTAAAGAGTATCTCAAAGTTATCAGTTACCGAGTGGATCACAAAGCTCTGCTCGGCGTCAAAAAATTTTGGAAACTCTCTAGGGCCTATCGCTAATACGTTATAATCAATATACCTTTACATGTAAGGAGCCTCCGTGACGAATCAGTCTCAAATGCATGCAATCTGTTCTCAACTTCTCAGCCCCAAAGATCTGGAAATCTCACAAAGCCTTTTTGAAGCCATTTTACATGACGATGTCGTTACTCGTATTACTTTTAACGAAACCCAATGCACTATCCGAATTTTTGCTACCAAGCAACTTTTTTTATCTCAGATAACACCACTGCTGCACGATTTTAGCTTTAATATTATTGATGAAGTCTCTTATGTGCTCACGCATGAAGGCAAAGAGATTCATATCAACCGCTTTAATCTTGATGCGCATGATCGTAAAAAAATGATTGCCGCTCAAGATAACATTGAATATATCATTTCACATGCTCTTGCCGGCACACTTTTTAAACAGTGTAAACTTTTTGCACTTGTATATCATCAAAACCTCACGATCCGCCAAGTTACCTTTACACGAGCACTTATCGAATATGTCAATCAGGCTGCCATAGATATCAATCATGACACGATATTATCAACGCTATCAAGCTACAACGTTATTACGCGCCTGTTTGTCGAATATTTTGAAACAAAGTTTGATCCTTCATTAAAAAAACGTGACACCGTGCTTAAAGAGATTGAAACAAAAATCGATACTGCCATTAAAGATGTGCCTATCATTATTGACGACAAGATTCTCAAGCTGACCTATGCCTGTATTGCGGCAATGCTACGCACCAACTATTTTTTAAATCATGAAGCGATTGCTTTTAAAGTTGATACCGCAACATTTGGCACCAATTTTAAAGGGATACAGCCTAATATTGAAACCTTTGTGTATCATCAAGAGTTCAGCGGGTTGCATCTACGCATGAGCCGAATCAGCCGTGGCGGCATTCGGTGGAGCGAACGCCATGAAGATTACCGTCAAGAGATCAAATCGCTTATGATCACCCAAGAAGGTAAAAACTCCATCATCATTCCTGATGGTGCCAAAGGCGGTTTTGTTATTCACAAAGAAAAATCGCAAATTACTAAAGAGTATTTCCAAGGTATTTACAGCGCTTTTATCAACAACCTGCTTGATCTTGTCGATGACATGCGCAGCGGTAGTGTTGTCAAAAATCCAAAGATTGTCACTTATGATGATGACGATGCTTATTTTGTTGTTGCTGCAGATAAAGGCACGGCTGCAATGAGCGATGTGGCCAATGCGATAGCACTTGAGCGTGGCTACTGGCTCGGTGATGCTTTTGCTAGTGGTGGCAGTAACGGTTTTGGCCACAAAGATTTAGGAATCACGGCTAAAGGGGCACTGATTTCATCCAAACGTTTCTTTATTGAAAGAGGCATCAATATTGAAACCCAAAACATTACCGTAGTGGGCATCGGTTCAATGAACGGAGATGTTTTTGGAAACGGTTTGCTCTATTCTAAAGCATTTAAGTTATTAGCAGCCATTTCGCACAAAGAAATTTTTGTCGATCCCGATCCTGATCCCCAAAGCTCTTATGATGAGCGCAAACGTCTTTTTGAATCACGAAACGGGGGATGGGGGCAATACAACCCTGAGCTAATTTCCAAAGGTGGAGGCGTTTTTCTACGTACCCAAAAATCAATTGAGCTTAGCGCTGAAATACGCAAAATGCTTGGCATCTCACGTACTAGCTGTTCAGGCGAAGAACTAGCACGCATGGTTTTGAGTATGGAAGTTGATCTTCTTTTTAATGGCGGTGTTGGTACGTATGTGAAAAGCTCTGATGAATCTAATCTTGATTTAGGTGACAAACAAAATGAAGCCTTGCGCATTGACGCTTCGCAACTGCGCGCCAAAGCTGTTAGCGAAGGTGGCAATCTTGGATTTACCCAAAAAGCACGCATTGAATACGCCTTAGCAGGAGGCGAAATCAATCTTGACGGCATCGACAACGCAGCCGGAGTTAACACCTCTGATCATGAAGTGAATCTTAAAATTCTTTTTAATCTCATTCGCGAAAAAGGGCTGCTCAATGATGATGCATCTTCTTTGTTGCTGCATTCACTGACCGATCAGATTGTGAGTACCGTACTTTGGAACAACTACCTGCAATCACTAGCCATCTCACGCGATGAAATTTTAAGCCGCCACTTTTATAGTGACTTTATACTGGTGATCGAAATTCTTGAAACGTATATTCCCGCTTTTAAACGCCGCGACTTTTTTATTCCAAAAAACGAAAACATGCACGAGGTAACGACAAACGAAGGCAGCATGGTGCGCCCGATTCTCTGCTCCTTGCTCTCTTATGCAAAAATTTTTATCAAAAACTTACTCTTGCGCTCAGAACTCATTCATGAAAGTTTTGCACTTGATTATCTTTATAAATATTTTCCAAAATCACTCATAAGCGCTTATGAACATGAAGTTAAAAAACATCCGCTACGAAATGAAATTATCGCTACCGTTATTGCCGATAAACTGATCAATCTTCAAGGATCCACCTTCATCAGTGATTATGTAAAATTAGGTGAAGCGGCTTTTATTATTAAGATTAAATCCTATTTGATTTGCAATCAACTTTTTGGCACAAACGATATACGCCATGAAATCTACCGCAACGATTATGTGATGAGTACGCCACAGCAATACCGCCTGCTTGGCGAGATTGAACACACACTCAACTTTTCAACCCGATGGATGGTGAAATATCTTGACAGTTCCCAAATTGATGCCGCACATATTCTTGATTATAAAACAGCTCTTTTTGAGCTACTTAAATCAATCAATCCCAAGCATCCCAAAGTATATATCAAAGATAATGAAGACTTTAATCACTTTTTTACGCAGCTTGAGTACCTGCGCTTTGCCGTTTCGGCCATTATTATCAAAGAAGAGACGCATCACAGTTTTGAAAACGTTGCGGCACTCTTTTATCGTGTTGTCAACGAATTTGAAATTCTTAATATTATTAGCGCCCTTGACGACGTAGAAATCAATACCTCCAATGACCTCCTATTTAAAAAACAGCTGCTGCAATTTGTAGAGTTTATTGTGGTGCATTACAGCCAAAAAATTATTGCTTTTCAGCGCACAGGAGAGAGTGCTTTTGAAGCTTTTGAAAACTACATCGCCAATGACAGCGGCGCGTTTGAAATTATCAAAGAGCGCATTAAAACATTTATGGAAAGCGATACTCACACGCTAAAGGAAATTGCCATTACCGTCAATCAATTGATGACATCAGCTATTTGAAACGGCTTTATTTGGAACCAAAAAATTTTATCATGGTTTGAAAAAAGAGCTTCATGGCACTGCCGTTTTCAACAACATCATCAATAAAGGCGTCATAATTCGTTTGCTGCGCTTCAAGATAACCTATCAGGTATTTTTCGGCCGCCGTAACACCATGAGACGCTTCAATACTCAAAAGCTTCTGATAGAGTGGCTCAATACGTTTAACACTTTGAGGTTTTGCTGCTTGACGATAAGCAACATAGCCTTCAATCGTATTGTTAAGTAGATGGCGTTTAATATCAAACCGCGTTGTTACCCAGTAATAGCGCCCATCTTTGGCAAGATTTTTAACAATGGCAAAAATGGGCTTGCCATTTTTCAAGCGATCCCACATAATTTTAAAAATCACTCGCGGCATGTCGGGATGACGTACAATACTGTGTGCAGCACCAACAAGTTCTGTTGCTAAGTACCCTGATATTTCATAAAAATAGTCATTACCATATTCAATAATGCCCCGTTCATCCGTACGGCTCATAATATATTTATACTTGTCCAGCCTAATCTCTTCATCAACAGGCTCAGGTTTTTGCATTGTCATACCCTTGTAGTCTAATATCTATATTAGAGTAGAGCAATTTACATGCTAACTTTTTTGTTTGTATTTCACACAAACATAAAATGTACATGTTTTTGTTGGTTACAAAACTAGCAAAAATGGGAGTTTATGAAGTAATTGTTTCTAAAAGATTCTCAATCCGTTTTAGTGTCTCATCTTTGCCAATAACTGCCATCACAACATCCAATCCTGGACCACCGAGTTTACCCAGCAACGCAATACGCAAAGGCTGCCCGATCTTACCAAAACCGATATTATGTTCACTCACCAAAGTTTCCATTATATGATGATAATCATTTGGTAAATGTACATCGGTTGCATCTTCAAGGCGAGTTGCAAACGCTTGAAGTATCGCTTTGGCATCCCCTTTAAAAGCCTTTTCAATGGCCTTGTCATCATAGCTTTTAGGTGCTTCGAGAATCTCTTTAATTTGTACTGCCATCTCTTGCAGCGTCTTGGCCCGCTCTTTAATGGCATCAAGCAAAATCTCTTTTTTATCATGCGAACTCAAAAAAAGATCATACGCTTCAAGAAGTTTTGAGAGCTTTTCATTGGAACTATTTTTGATGTAATGGGCGTTGAGCCAATCAAGTTTTTCTGTATTGTAAATAGAAGCTGCCTTGTTGATATCATTAGGATCAAACAGTGCTAGCATCTCTTCAAAACTAAAAATTTCCTGATCGCCGTGGCTCCATCCTAAACGCACCAAAAAATTGAGCAGTGCCTCAGGAAGATATCCCATCTCTTTATAGGCAGTTACATCCGTTGCACCGTCGCGTTTAGAGAGTTTTTTGCCCTCTTGATTATGGATCATCGGTACATGATAAAATTTAGGTAAATCAAATCCTAAAGCGTTGTAAACCACTATCTGTTTGGGCGTATTAGAGAGGTGATCATCTCCACGAATCACACAATTGACTCCCATTAATGCGTCATCTACGGCAACGACAAAATTATAAGTCGGACTGCCATCAGAACGGGCAATAATAAAATCATCAAGAATATCATCGGCATTAAAATTGATAGTGCCTTTAATACCGTCATTAACCGTAATAATGCCTTCAAGAGGAGCTTTAATACGAATGACCGGAGCCACACCCTCAGGTGGTGTTCCTGTAAAGTCGCGGTAACGCCCGTCATAACGTGGACGCTCTTTGCGCGCACTTTGTTCTTCACGCAGTGCATCTAACTCTTCTTTGCTCATATAACAACGATACGCCTTGCCCTCTTGCAGCAGTTGATCGATATAGCGTTTATAAATTGCACCACGCTGTGATTGATGGGTGATTTCGCCATCATGTGCAAGCCCTACCCACTCAAACGCTTTAATAATCGCTTTAGTAGCATCATCATTATTGCGGCTGTGGTCGGTATCTTCGATGCGCAACAAAAATTTCCCGCCCTGACGTTTTGCCCAAAGATAGCTAAACAGCGCCGTGCGCAGACCGCCGATATGAAGATACCCCGTGGGAGAAGGTGCAAAACGTGTTACTGTCATTATGGGTCCTTACATGTAAAGAAAAAATCGACGCATTCTAGCGCATCTTACATGTAAAGCCGTTGACATCTCAAAGCGTTATCAATGCATTTTATATGCAAAAACTTGATTTTTTCTCCAAAAACACCCTTACATGTAAGCAGCGATTTGCTAAAGTTTGCGTAAAAATATTTTTTGATGTTAAAGAGTAATAATGAATTGTTTTGGATTGGAGAGATTGCAATGAAAGCTTTATTGTTTTTGTTATTTGTTTCATTTTCGCTTTTCGCTGATTGCTTTTTAAATGAATCTCCTACTGTTCAATGCACCACAAACAGAGACTATGGAGATCTTTACTCAGGTGAAGTTAAGGGGTGTCATTCTCTCAAATCGTACCAAGGTTACTATGAGGCCAAAATCGAAAGACCTTTAACATTTGATGCAGCTCTTGGCAAATATTCTTGCACAGCGGAGTATCGCATTGTTTATGGAGAAAACGTCGATTATAATGTTTGGCAATTTATTGATGGCAGGACTTATAATGTTTGTTCCGATCTCGTCACTACTCCTTTTGATTGTGGATATCATACAAACAGTCTTGGTGAAGAAGTATCAAATTGTGATTTTGGTGTATATGACATGATTTGTTATGATAAAACTAGCGTTACCTGTCAAAGTAAAAAAACATGCACATGGGAATGCATCTACGACAATACTATCATGCGCCGACATCCTGATATTAAAAATATGGGTCAATGTCAAGATGGTTTTTTCCCTAAACCGCTTCCTTTAGACATCAATACTTCAAAACAGATGTTTTGCGGTTGTGCTGATCTATCCGGGGTATCAACTTTTTACGCCTATCCACTTCCATCTTCTTCCAACAGCTTTCCTCCCACCCCCGACGAGTGCCAAAGCCACAGCGGTTCATACGTCATTCCCGCCACACGGGAGTTTCATGAAGATATTGCCATTGCCGGCAGTGATGTTACCTTGCATTATGCCAGCCGTTACGTTTCGGGGTATGTTCAAGATGTCACACTGCCTGCCTCCACGCTTGCCAAAGGCTGGAATCTTTCGGTGCATCATCGCTTTGCAGAAAACACGCTTTACAAAGGCGATGGCGATATTGTTAGAGACACCATCGTCACGACAGAGGGCAACGACACTTTGGTGCAAGAGGGTGCGCTACAATACCGCTTTGATGCGGCGTTGCGTCATACGCAAACCCGCGATCTTTTACGCAAGCAGGTGATAGCCTCCTTTACCTATGACACCGACAATCATCTGCTGGCGTATGCCGATAATGACGGCCACACGCTTACCCTTTCATATAACAGCAATAACATGCCGGAGCTGCTTGAAAGCGACACCCACCAACGCACGGCGCTTGAGATTGACGCCGGAACGACAACACTTGATGCCGTACGTTATGAAGACAACAGTGCTTATGATTTTGAGTACGATACCAATGCTTTGCTACTAGTAAAACAAGCCCCCAAGGGCAACCGCTATACGCACATTTTTGATGCCACGGGACGTGTCACACAAGTGCACGATGATGAAGGCGGCATCTTTGGATATGAAAACGCTCAAGGAAGCGGCTATACCCAAAGTATTATTCACTACCCTCAAAGCGGTGATGTTATTTACCGTAATATGTCACAGCCTGATGGCTCACTTAACTCTACCGTCACCTATGCCACAGGCGATGTACTAGAGGTTAAACAAAGTGCCGATGGCCGCATTAAAACCACATCAGAGTGCGGCATGCGCACCACACAAACACTAAGCAACACCCACCCCGTTACGCTCAAACCGCTTTTGAGCCATTTGGAGATACAAACACCCAGTAATCTGCGCTATGTCAGTGAACACAACGCCACCATTGACACCCATAGCGAAATCTACCGCATAACACATGAAAACCACACCTTTGAGCGTAAAATAGATTATGATGCCCACACCCTCACGCTAACCTCTCCCATGGGATACATAAGCACCTTGCACTTTGATGACACCATGCGGCATCTGCTAGAGTATAACGCCACGGGACGTCTGGGCGTCACGTATGCGTATGATGCCAAAGGGCGTGTGATTCAACAAACACAAGGCACGCGTGTTAGTAGCTATCGCTATGACGATCGCGGCAATCGTGCCACGGCAACCGCCAACGCTCATACCACCGCCTATGGCTACGATGCCAAAGATCGCCTAAGCACGATTACCCGTCCTGACGGCTCCAGCGTCAGCTTTGCGTATGATGGCAACGACAACATGACGCGCCTAAACACCCCAACACCGACAACCCACACGTTTGAGTATAACAATGTAGACAAACCTGCATGGTGGCAAACGCCTCAAGGCTATCAAACCACTTACGAATACGACACCCAAAAAAGACTCACTTCAATCACACGGCCTTCGGGTAAACGTATTGATTATCACTACAATGTGTCGCAACTTGCAAGCATCAGCTCTGATGAGGGCAACACCAGTTTTACCTATGGCTGTGGCAATAAACCCTTACATGTAAGCACCAATGAGGGTGAGGCGATTGATTACACCTATGATGGCGATCTGCTACGCTCCATGCGTTATAGCGGTACCTTAAATCACACCATTGGCATGGGCTATAACAACAGCCTTCAACCCTTGTGGATTGCGTATGGCGATGCCAATGAGAGCATCACGTATGACGCCGATGGTCGTCTCAGCGCCCAAGGCAGTGCCTTGTTGGAGTACAACCAAAGCGCCGTGATACTTGAAGATGCCGCCTTTAGCACCTACGCCGCACTTAACGGCTATGGCGAGATTGAGCATATCGACAGCCGCGTCCATAACCATCTGATCTTTCATGAGCGCATCAGCAAACGTGACGATGCGGGACGTATTCTTACCTCGCTCCAGCGTCTTGGCGACCGACTGGTAGAACACCACTACAGTTATGACACTCTTGGCAGAGTGGTTCAAGACAAAAGCGAGGCGACTACCTTAATAAACATTCCGCTCTTAAAAGAGTTTAGCATCCCGCTGATAAATCACAGGGATACGCGTATTGAACGCTACGACTATGACAGCGAGGGCAATCGCGTTAAACACAGCGTGAGTATTAACGGCGTTACCACCACCCATAATGCCACGTTTCATTACAATGCCCTAGAGCAGTATGATGATACGTTCTATACGTATGATGACGACGGTTACCTAAGCGCCAAAAGCAGCCCGCAAGGAACCGCTACGTACCGTTACGGCAGCAAAGGGGAGCTTCGCGAGGTGACGCTTGAAGATGGCAGCGTGATAACGTATCTTCACAATGCCAACAACCAAAGAGTGGCTAAAAAGGTCAATGGAGAAATTACGGAGAAATACCTCTGGCTCAACCTCACCACCTTGCTGGCCACTTATGACGGCAACGACAACCTGATGACCCGTTACTACTACGCCAACGATAGAGTGCCTTACAAAATGACACATAAAGGCGAAACGTACTACCTGAGTTATGATCATCTGGGGAGTTTAAGAGCCGTCACAACACCCAAAGGGCATAAGGTTAAAACCATAGCGTATGATACGTTTGGTACAATACTAAGCGATACGAATCAAAGCTTACATGTAGGGTTTGGATTTGCGGGTGGACTCTACGACGAAGATACCAAACTCACGAGATTTGGTTACAGAGATTATGATGCCCAGACAGGGAAGTGGACGGCTAAAGACCCCATAGGTTTCCAAGGTGGGGATACGAACCTTTATGGGTATGTGCTTGGGGATCCGGTTAATTTTGTGGATCCGGAGGGATTGGTTGGACTTAATTTATTTGAAGAAGGAACCGAAGGCTATTATTGGGGAAAACAAACAGGTTTCTTTAATCCTGGTTTTACTGTTGGAGGTCACGGGGATTCAAATGGAATTGGAGGTTACTGTGCTGAAAATGTTGAAGATTACTGCAGTGGAAATATACATGACTTTATTCATAATATGGTAGCAAATGGATATGAGGGTGGGCCAGTTTCATTACTCGCTTGTAATGCTGGAAGCGGTGCAAATTCTTTTGCACAACAACTTGCCAGACTTTTAGGCGTAACAGTATATGCTCCTACATCGTATTTTAATTATCATGGGTTAGGTGCTTATTCTACTGGTGATGGAAAAGGACTAACTCCTTTTTTCCCATGGAATTAAAAACAATGGACTAAAATATGAGTAAGAAACTTAGATATTACGCTTATTTATTTATTTTAATTTTAATAGTTATATATATTGTATATTTGAATAAACACAATCCTTCTGATAGCTTATATCTGTCAGAAGAAAATTTGGCGACATATATGAAAGCTGCAGAATATAATGATACAAAATCATTAAAAAGGTTAAGTGAGTATTATAGGTTTTATATACAAGATAATAATCAAACAATAGCATTTTTAAGAAAGTTCAGTTATTTAAACAATAGCTACGTTGAATCTGCACTTATATTTCATCTTCTAGATTCTCCAGAAAAAGATGAAGCAATAGCATTATTAGAAAAAAGAGCAAAAAATGGACATAAAAATTCACAAAGGTTATTGGCTGATTTTTACAAAGAAGGGGAATATGTAGACAAAAATGTTTCTTTAGCACAATACTGGCAAGAAAAATATGATAATGATGAGAAATAACATTTTGGAAATGGAAAAGGAAAAGGGGGTCAGGTATTAAATATCAAATCATTATGCTATGATTATACTCAAAAATCAAAAAAGGTGCTAAAACATGCATACCTTACACCTAAAAGTCAATGATTCGATTTACGAACATCTTATGGCGATAATAAAAAGCATGAAATCAAATGACATTGAAATTGTTGATGATGTGAATGAACCTCAAAATACAAAACAGCAACTCAAAGCACTTTTTGAAACCTCGAACCAGGATGCTTTTAAAAGTATCGATGATCCGGTGGCGTGGCAGCGAACGCAGCGCGACGAGTGGTGATTAATGGTTCTTCTTGATTCCAATATTGTCATTTATCTCTCCAAGCGACTGATTGATGTGGATGCGTTCTTCAAAGCTGAGGAGGAGTACGCTATTTCCGTCATCACCTATATGGAAGTGCTCGGGTTTGCATTCGAGAGTGAAGAGGAGGAGGCTTTTGTCAAAAAACTGCTTTCGTTTTTTAAGACATTTTACCTCGATCACACCATCGTTGACAAAGTCATTGCCCTTAGAAAATGCTATACTCTAAAACTGCCCGATGCTATTATTTGCGCCACCGCCATTGCAAATCATGCCACGCTTTACAGCAATGACAAACGGCTAACCGTTATCGGCGATCTCACCATACAACACTACTCATGCCTAGACGACCGCGAATAGAAGAAGCAGGGTTTCATCACGTTATTAACCGGGGTGTAGCACGGGGTGATATTTTTCTTGATGAAGCGGATTTTTTAACCTTTCTCGACATTATGAAAACCGCCAAAGCACGTTATGACTTTATTCTCCACTCCTTTTGCCTGATGCACAACCATTATCATCTTTTGCTACAGACTCGGCATGAAAACCTTTCACTGCTGATGCGACAGATTAATTCCAAGTACGCTCAATATTTTAACCGCCGATACACCCGTGTGGGTCCGCTCTGGCAGGGGCGTTTTAAAAATTGGTATGTCTATGATGACTTGTATCTTTATAGTCTTTTCCGTTATATCGAACATAACCCCATCGAAGCGAAAATAGTAGCCGGTATCGGAGCGTATCGCTGGTGCGCGTCAGGCTTTATAATCCGTAACGAAAATGAAATACTTTTGCAAGATTCCCAGCTCTATGACGCCAATCGGTTTGAACAGCTGTATGACACGCTGCAAGACGATGACCGCGAACAGATCGAAAAACTGCATCAGACAAGCTACATCCGAAGCGAATCCAAACCGCTAAGACTCAAACAGCAGAGCCTTGAGGAGCATTTTAAAGGTTATGCCAACCTCTCGGAACGTAACCGGTCTATTTTTAATGCACTAAAAGACGGATACAAGCAAAGTGAGATAGCAAAATATTTACATGTAACCAATGCAGCTGTTTCACATGTGGTGAATCATTTTACTTTTGATACCTCGTATTATACGAATGCGTAGCATTTGCTACCATACATCAGAGAGTTTGAGACAGGTAAACATATCGGTTTGATCACCGAAGCGGTAGTTTTCTTAAAGTGAAATCGGCTAGCTTGAGGGTCAGTCAGATAGTTGCACTTC
>JBNKJB010000007.1:0-5731 GCA_050290965.1 Sulfurimonadaceae bacterium | reverse complement strand
ACCAATGAGTAGAAGTGGCGGACCGCACGGTATGCATACCGTAGGGCAAGCTTGGGTAGATCGACATAAAAACTATGCCGAAGGGCATCAAAATGATTGTGCTAAATGTCACGGGAGTGATTTCCGTGGCGGAACACTTTCTAAAACATGGGCAGCACGTAGCTTTAGTGCTGAGCATAAAACCAAAACCTACGCTAAAGGTCAAAGTGTTAGTTGTTATGACTGCCATAACGGCCCTTACGACGACTAAAAACTATCTTGATTACTCGCTTTATGGGCCTAGCCTATAAAGCGGTAAGCATATCTTTCATTCTCTCAAAACTTTTTACTTACTTTTTTACAACATCAACATTCCGATTATGATATTGTTAATAACTTTTTTTGTATCTAAAAAATACGAGCAATGTTCCACAGATATATAGCTTTGTAAGCTTTTTTCTTGTGATACTGATAAAATGTATAACATTGGTTAATAATTTGCATGACCGATACATGACTAAGTGTTGGCTACAATCTACCTGCAAAGCAAAATTGCACCAAAATGAATTAAATTTAAGGTAAGGATATGATGAAAAAGAAAGCGGGATGGAGTGCGGTTTATACACACTCTTTGCTTTTATCGTTAATGTTAACATTTTCAGGGTGTGATATCACATTTACAAGTGATAAAAATACCTCAAGTGAAATAGATGCGAATGTTTCAGAAAATATTAACGATGGAACACAAGCGCAAGCAGGTGCAAGTTCTGATTCAGGGACGGCAATAAGTTCTGTATCTAATGTGGGGAACCATTCAAGTAGTGATTCATTCATCAGCTCAAGCATAGGTGCTCAAAGCAGCTCAAATATTGATTTTGTAATGAGTTCAAGTGTCAGTTCTCAAAGTAACTCGAGTGTTGATTCTGTGATGAGTTCAAGTGTCAGTTCTCAAAGCAGCTCAAGTATGGCTTCAAATGTTAGTTCGAGTGGTAGCTCTCAAGGTACAGTAGCGTTTGCTAGAGTAAGCAATCCTTATGTAGGGGCAAATCATTATATCGACCCAGAATATGCAGCTTTGGTAAGTGGATCTGCTGAGCGTGCACCTTCTGAACTTCGCGCAGCGATTGCTGAAGTGGCACAGCAACCGACAGCCGTATGGATGGATCGTATTGCCGCTATTGATGGAACTTCAGAGATTATGGGACTTGCTGCACATCTTGACGAAGCCATAAAACAGCAGGCACAAAAAGGCTCTGACAAACCGTTAGTATTTGAATTCGTCGTTTATGATTTACCAGATCGTGATTGTTCGGCATTAGCTTCTAATGGTGAGTTAAAGATTGACGAAGATGGTATGGCACGCTATAAAAATGAGTATATTGATCGTATTGTTACTATTCTACAATCAAAACCTGAATATAAAAATTTGCGTATTGTAGCTGTTGTTGAACCAGACTCTTTACCTAATGTTGTAACCAATATGGATCTGCCATCTTGTTCTAAAGCAGCCTCTGCTTACAAAGAGGGTATCGCATATGCTATTAAGAAACTTGCGACTATCGATAATGTTTATATCTATCTTGATATGGCACATTCAGGATGGCTTGGATGGGATCATGGTGATAAAGCAGCCCAAGTGTATAAAGAAGTAATGCAAAATGCTGGCGGCGAATCTCTGGTTCAGGGTTTTGCGACCAATGTAGCTAACTATTCGGCATTGCAAGAGCCGTTTAATCCATTTGATAATCAAAATGCTTATCAGGACTTGATTGTAAACTTTTACGAGTGGAATCGAATGATTGATGAAACAAGCTATGTTAATGCTATGCATACACGCTTTCCTAATCATCACTTTTTGATTGATACGGGTCGTAATGGGTGGACTTCACAACCTGCGGATGTACCAATTGAAAATCGTACCCATCGGGGCAACTGGTGTAATCTTGTCAATACAGGTATCGGTGAGCGTCCTCAGGCAGAGCCTATGGATGGGGTTGATGCATACGTGTGGATTAAACCTCCAGGGGCGTCTGATGGAACCAGTGATGTAACCCAAACAATGCCAGATGCCGAAGGCAAACGATTTGATCCAATGTGTGGTCAGGGATCTGTAGTGCGCCAAAATGGTCAGTCGATTGTTACTGATGCATTGAATAATGCACCTGCTGCAGGCAAATGGTTTGATGAACACTTTTTTATGCTAGTACGTAATGCAACACCAGCATTTACAGCTTCTCAAACGAATGATTCAAGTGAATTAGATGTTAGTAATGACGGTACATGTACGGATGAGGATCTTTTTTGTGAAAACTTTGAGTCGCTAAGCGGTTCTGATGCTACAAGCAGTAACTGGTCAATTGAAAGTCGAGCCGCAACAGCTACTATTGATAGTACACATGCACGTGGCAATAAGGCACTACACCTAAAAACGACTGATAACGGTATGGCTTTTTTAGTTCCTAATAGTTTTACGCCTAGCAATAACAGCTTTTATGGCCGTATGTGGTTATGGGTAGATGAATTCCCAACGAAACCAGATTATGCACATTTTACTATGGTTGAAGCATCTGGTACGGGAAGTAGTACATTAGTGCGCCCTATCGGAGGGCAATACATTCCTGGGCATGCTAACGATACACCATTATGGGGTGTGGGTAGTGATGGTGGCCCTACGGGTGACTGGACTAGTTGGCAAGATACTACGCCTACGGCAGATAGTCGCTGGATCTGTATGGAGTGGCAACTTGATGCATCTGACAATGCCGTCAATGTCTGGATTGATGGAGAAGCTAAGCCTGAATTAAGTGTTTCAACCAAAAAGCATGGAAATAGTGGAGATTTTATCTTTCCTAATTTCAACAAAATTCGTTTAGGTTGGCAGCTATATCAAGGTGGAGCAAACCCTCCACAATTTGATATTTGGTTAGATGATTTAGTATTGAGTAATACTCGTATTGGATGTGGTAATTAAGTAGTTAAAGATCTCAATAGCTCTTTTGTTAGCGTAGTGGCACTCTGAATCAGATGATGGTTTTAAAGTGCCGAGTTCGCTTGTTTATATGTCTAGCTTAAAAATAAATATTAAATTATGGTTGTCAGTTTGTGACCGATATGTGACTATCCATAAATTATAATTTTGTTATATAGTTAGAACAAAGCTGAAAAAATAATATTAAGGTGGAAATGATGATAAAAAATAGTGGAAGACGAGGTATTGCTTATATTTCGCTTTTGACGGCAACATTAATATTTTCAGGTTGTGATGTATCTGTTGCAACAGATGATGCACAGGTTGATAATGGAACTAGTGTAAGCTCTAGTGCAACACAAGCAACAAATTCAGAAGCTAACACGGGAAATAATACTTCAAGTATAGCATCACAAACGAATTCAAGCATGGCTTCTGGTGTTGCTTCAAGTAGCGAAACACAGATGATTTCAAGTGAAAGTTTGCAAAGCAGTTCAAGTAATAATATGCAGATGAGTTCCAGTGAAAGCTCACAAAGCAGTTCAAGTAGCCAGATGCAAATGGGTTCAAGCTCTTCTTCGGAATCAGCGAATACTAATACTCAGTGTTCAGGAACAGCATATGGACCAAGAGAACTTAAATTATTAACTCGTGTTGAATATCAAAATAGTGTAGAAGATTTAGTTGGCATTGATTTTGATGCTTCAGCAAGTCTTCCTTTTGATAATGTTATTGAGGGCTATTTCAATAATGCTTATGCTCCTGCAACTGATAGTCATGGTGATGCATACCTTGCAGTAGCGGAAAAAATTTCAGAGTGGTCTGCAGAACATAATTTTCAGGGTGTCGTTGATTGTGGTTTTAATAGTAGTGGTAATGCTAATATCGGTAATGATGAATGTATGCGTCTTTTCTTGACTGATTTTGGTACACGTGTATTTCGACGTCCTTTGAGCGTGACGGAACGTGCATCTTATGAAGATTTATTCAAAACCAATTTAACTGGTGGCGACATAAAAGTAGGACTAAAACTTGGTATGACTGCGTTGTTGACATCACCTCAATTCTTGTACCGCTCTGAAGTAGGAACCTCTGTAAAAGATCTGATGGATGGTAGCAATAGTGGTGCCACTTCAGATGGCAATGCCGTAACACTCAAAGGGAGCGAATTTGCTACCAAATCAACTGGTGGTGAACAAGAAGGTGGCTGGAATATCTGGAGTGAAGGTTATATTGAAAACAGTTTTGATTTAGCAGATACAGCACTTTTCCAAATTAGTATGAAAGGCTCCGTTGCTGAAAATGTCTGGCCAAATATGGAGTTGGTGATTGATGGTAGTGTTGTAGCAACTAAAACAGTTGATTCAAGCAGTTATAAAGTGTATGAGTTTAGTGTTGAAGGACATGGGGGAACGCATAATGTACAGATCCGTTTTACAAATGATTTGAATCAAAATGGAGAGGATCGTAATCTTTATGTAGAATCTGCTTCTGTTTCTGGAACGAAATCAGGATCTAATATTGCCGATGTGATTGATCTTTCAAAACTTGATAGCGATGCTTATGTATTAAGTGATTATGAAATAGCCAGTTTCTTAAGTTATACATTAATTGGTTCAACACCAGATGATACTTTATTAAATGCAGCCAAAAACGGCGAGCTTGTAACTGAAGATCAGGTACGTGCTCAGATAACGCGTTTGTTAAACAGTGATCGTGCTAAAGAACATATGGGGGTTTTTGCTGCACAGTGGTTGGGTTCTGATGAAGTACTTCATGCTCAAAAAGACATGACAATGTTCCCAGATTTTACCAATGAGGTGCGCACTGCCATGGCGGCAGAAACAAAAGCATTCTTTACGCATGTTTTCTTTGATCCAAAAGAAGGATTCTCAGATTTGTTTAATGCCAATTATGTCATGGTCAATAAACCATTGGCGCAATATTACGGCCTAGGTTCAGTGGGAACGGATAGTACAAATCCTAATGACTTTGTAAAAGTGGATGGCAGTGCTGCACATCGTGGCGGCTTAATGACACTTGGTGCTTTCCTTGCAAATGATGCGGATCTTAAAACAAGTTCTCCAATTAAACGTGCTGCTGATACACGTATTCGTATTTTGTGTCAAGATATTCCTCAGCCAGATGATTCAATTCCTGATCTTCGTACAGAAATGATGGAAAAAGTATTGGCAGAATTGGATGGTAAAGATGTTACGACACGTGAATTTGTAGCAGCTATTACTAAAAATGAGCCTTGTAATGCTTGCCATGATGAAATTATTAATCCTCTTGGTTTTGCATTTGAAGATTATGATGCTTCCGGGCGCTATATTACGACAGATCACCATGGTCTTCCAGTTGATAGTACAGGTCGCCTTTATGGTGTAAGTTCAATTTATGATGGTGATATTGTTGATTTTGTTGGTGGTAAAGATCTGTCTAACAAATTTGCTGAGCTTGATGCGGTTGGAACTTGTTTCTCCTCAAATGTTTTCCGTTACGCCATGGATATTGGTCATGATGCAATCAATGCAGCTAATAAAAGTAGTGGAAGTTTAACGGCTGAAGAGAAAGAAGATTACACATGTTCAGTCAATACTCTAAGTCAAACACTAGCCACAAGTAATAGTATGGCTGAGTTGTTCACTAAGCTTGGAACACTGGATTTAGTACGTTTTAGAAAACAAAGAGACCGTTAATAATAAAGTCGAGTTGAAAGGAAAGAATATGAAAAACAAGAAAATAAACAAATCTGCTTCTCGTCGAGACTTTTTGAAAAAA
>JBNKJB010000006.1:0-88149 GCA_050290965.1 Sulfurimonadaceae bacterium | reverse complement strand
TCCGAACCCAGAAGCTAAGCCCTTCTTCGCTGATGATACTGCTCTTTGCAAGAGTGGAAACGTAGGTCGCCGCCTAGCTTTTGGATTTCTTCTAATTACTTCTTCACTTTTTTTTATCATCACACTTTTTTCTTGTTTGCTATACAACCTTTAATGAAATCAGCCATAATTTTATATTCCTATTCTATAATTTCGCATGACTATTAATCCTAAACTTCCTTCTGATTGGCTTGAATTACTTTATGATGAATTTCAAAAACCCTATTTTTTAAACTTAAAATCTTTTCTATTAGATGAAAAAAAATGTGCAAAAATTTATCCTAAAGGTTCAGATATTTTTAATGCTTTTAATATGACGCGATTTGATGATCTTAAGGTAGTCATATTAGGTCAAGATCCTTATCATGGTCCATTTCAAGCGCATGGGCTATCCTTTTCGGTACAAGATGGTATAGCGTTTCCTCCTTCATTACAAAACATATTTAAAGAGTTAACTCAAGATATGGGATGTTCTTATCCTTTAAGTGGCAATTTGACGCATTGGGCACAGCAAGGAGTTTTTTTGCTTAACACGGTTTTAACCGTTCGAGAAAATCAGGCGCATTCGCATCGTGATCAGGGCTGGGAACAGTTTTCTGATTCGGTTATTAGACTTATTAGTCAAAAAAAAGAACATGTTGTATTTATACTTTGGGGAAAACCTGCGCAAGCTAAGGCATCGTTGATTGATTCAGCGAAGCATTTGATTTTAAAATCAGTACATCCTTCACCACTTTCAGTGTATCGTGGTTTTTTTGGCTCAAAACCTTTTTCAAACGCTAATAATTTTTTATCTCACCACAAGATCACTCCGATATCATGGTGTTTGTGAAGTCAGTGTGAAGTCGGCATAAACGGGTAAGTGATCGGAATAGCCTTTTCCTATATGATGTTTGGGATGTGTTTTGCTGTATTGCCATCGATAGGGATTCTCTTTTTTGAGTAAATAGGGAAGGTCGGCATGTTTAATAGAGTGCTGACGATAAATGAACCCCTGGTTTTGAAGTAAAGGTGCCGAAACAATAATATTGTCTAGGGCTTCTTTTTGTTTTCTATAGATGTGACTCCAACGCTTTTCGATTGGCGTGTCATACCACAGATTGTAGAGGCACTCCTTACATGTAAGCATATCGTTTGAGGATAGGCTTGTTGTATTGAGAATGTGGTTGATCCCGGTAATGCCATTGGTGTCGTTTAATTTACGCTTGCGTACAAATGTGGATGCTTCATCGTAGTGGCTATTAAAATCTCCAAGCACAATGATGGCTTTGTCATAGCCAAGTGTCTGTAAACGTTTTTTCAATACTTTTGCTGAGATGATGCGCTTGCTTTCTGAGCCGCTTTTAGATTTCCAGTGATTTACAAAAAGATAAATTGGATGCTTGTCAACAAGAATTTTTGCTTCGAGGATATTACGGTATTGCAGACTAGAAGTGACCCACAACTCTTTGCTATAGGCCAGAGGATATTTGCTAAGCAACGCTACTTTGACGGTACTCTCTTTGGCATCAGCTATGGCACTGTAGGGATAGTATAGGCCTTGTTGGTTAAGACGTTTTTTGAGATCTTTAAGTGCCTGAGCCGATTCAATCTCTTGCAGCGCAATAATGTCAGCATTGATATCTATAATTGTTTTTGCTATATGATCGAGTTTGATACGATATGTTGTTGCATTCCACTGCCATGAGGTCTTGGGAATATATTCAACATATTCGCTGTGATTAAAGTGCAGATCAAACAAATTTTCAACATTATAGGTGGCAATACGCACGTTTTTGCTCCATAAAGGTAAAATGCATAATAGTAGTACTAAAAGCGTCCGTGTCATGCCGCTGTGATGCCGCTAAGACGCAAAAGATTTTTAGTTTCAGGCTCCCGCCCCATAAGCGCGACAAAAAGTTTTTGCATGCTCTGGCTACCGCCTTTTGAAAGAATAATGTCAAGATAATCCCGCCCAATACGAGTATCAAAAATTCCTTGATCAACAATGGCAAAAAAAGCGTCTGCACTGAGAACTTCTGCCCATTTGTAACTGTAATAGCCTGCCGCGTAACCGCCTGCAAAAATGTGCGAAAAGCCATTTTGAAATTTATTGTATGAGGGGGGTGCGATAAGAGAAGTTTGTTGACGAATGGCATCAAGAAGTTGTTGAATGTCATCTCCTTGGTGCAAAGATTGATGCAATTTAAAATCAAACATAGCAAATTCAAGCTGGCGTAGCATCATCATAGCTGATTGAAAATTTCGCGCGCGTTCAAGCCGTTTAATCATCTCTTCATCTAGAATTTTACCGGTTTCATAATGTTGGGCAAACAGTCTGAGTACTTTAGGTTCATAAGCAAAATTTTCTAAAAATTGCGAAGGAAATTCTACTGCGTCCCACTCTACACCATTAACACCGCTGACGCCATTTTCGCTGACCGTAGAGAGCATATGGTGCAGGGCATGGCCCATTTCATGGAAAAGGGTAACAACATCGTCATGGCGTAGTAATGAAGGAGTTGTTGCAGATGAAGGCGGAAAATTACAAACGACGAATGCAGATGCAAGTTGTTCATTGCCATTTTCATCAATGCAATGCGTCTGCCAGTTATGCATCCATGCACCTCCACGTTTAGATGTTCTGGCTTCAAGATCAAGGTAAAGACGTGAGCGTAAGCGCTCATCAACATAAAGATCGTAGGCTTTAGCTTTATCATTCCATAGCTTACATGTAACCGGTTTAAAAGTAATTCCAAAAAGGCGGTTTAAAAAATGAAACATGCCACTGACAACACTCTCTTGTTCAAAATAGGGACGATACGCCTCTTCGTCAAGATCATATTGTTCTTTCTTGAGTATTTCACTGTAGTAGGCAGTGTCAAAGCTCTCAAGAGGATGTGAAGCAATAGCGCGTAGTGTATTAAGTTCGTTTTGTGCCTGTTGATGCGATTCTTGAGCAAGTGACTCCATAAATGAAGTAACACTTTTAGAATCGGGCGCCATTTTAGATGCCAGTGAACGTTCGGCAAAATTGGAAAATCCTAGCAGTTGTGCTGATTCATGGCGCAATGCAAGCAGTTCGTCAATAATGGCTGCATTCTCTGGAGCTCTTGTTGTATAAGCTTTATAAAGTTCTTCACGGATCGTGCGATTAGGACCATAAGTCATATAAGCTAGATACGAAGGCATCTGCAAAGTAAAGCGATAGGCTGTTTTACCATGATACTCTATTGTGGCCATTTCAAGATCGCTCGCTGCAATACCAAGGACATCAGCATCATCGGTAATAATTTTTTCATACGCATTGGTAGCATCAAGAAGATTTTGTGAAAAGGTATTGGCAAGTTCGCTTTTACGCAGATTAATCGCTTTTAGACGCGCTTTTTTTTCATCATCAAGCGCTGCTCCACTGAGCTCAAAATGTAATAAATTAAGATCAACAACACGTTTTTGAGCGGTACTAAGCTGTGAATATTCGTCAGCTTTGATACTTTTGAAGGCTTCAAAAATATGAATATTTTGACCAATTTCTGTGCTATATTCACTCAGTAACGGTAGTGCTTCGGTGTAAGTTTTTTGAGTAAGTTCAGAGTTTTCAACGGCATTTAGATGCGAAAGAGGTGTGAAAAATTGCTCAAGTCGTTCTTCAAGCATTTCAAAAGGTTTAACAAAATTGGCATAACGTTTAGGTGTGATATTTAGTAATGCATCAATGGTTGTGCGATTGCTATTAAGACGTGTTGTGAGATCGTCAATAAAAGTATCAAGATTGATGTTGAATTCTAAAAAAGGTAGCGCGTGCATAATGATCCTTGTAAAAAAGTCTCATTGTATTCAAATTAAAGTAAAAAGCCCTGTAATCAGGCGTTTTTATAAAAAATTTGTGTTTGTTATCAGGATAAAATAGCTCATAATATTAAGAGCGTGATTTTAATCATTGTGCTCAATCAAAAGGCACTGTTAAAACCTCTAAACAGAGTCGTAATAATGGGCTTACATGTAAGTTAAAGTGAATATAAAGCGATCTGGAAGTATAATTCCCGGATTTTATCTTTTGTTATCATAAGGGTTCGCATGGGTTCAAAACGTGTTTTGGTGAAGTTTTCAGGTGAAGCTTTGGCCGGTGAGTCCGGTCATGGAATTGATACACAGATTTTGAACTATATTTCTCAAGAAATCAAAGGTCTTACTGATGCCGGTATTGAAGTTGGCATTGTAATTGGCGGCGGCAATATTATACGCGGTGTCACTGCTGCAAAAGATGGCATTATTCGAAGAACGGCGGGCGATTATATGGGAATGTTGGCTACAGTTATTAATGCAGTAGCCATGCAAGAAGCATGCGAACATGCCGGTATGAAAGTGCGTGTACAGACGGCCATTAAAATGGAGCAGATTGCCGAGCCTTATATTCAGCGTCGTGCGGTACGTCATCTTGAAAAAGGACGTGTCGTAATTTTTGCTGCAGGTACGGGCAATCCATTTTTTACAACAGATACCGCTGCAACACTACGTGCTGTTGAAATTGGTGCTGATGTTATTATTAAAGCGACCAAAGTGGATGGGGTATATGATAAAGACCCTAAGAAGTATGATGATGCAGTGAAGCTAAATAAAATTTCATATGATCAGGCCATGCAAGATCATATTAAAGTTATGGATGATACATCGATTGCATTGGCCAAAGATAATGCACTTCCAATTGTTGTATGTGATATGTTCTCTCCAGGGAACTTATTGAAAATTATTAACGGCGATTACAGCACCTGCTCAATCGTTAAGTAAATTTATACAGGAGAAATATATGAGACTCGAGCAATTAGCAGCTAAAGCACTAAAAACAGCGAATATTGATCGTTACCAGCTTGCACTTGCGGTAGCAAAACGTTCTGAAGAACTTGAAAGTGGTGCACAGTGTCGGCTAAAGGTTGATACAAAGTCTATGAAAAGCGCTGATTTGGCATTGATGGAAATTGCCGAAGGTTTGATCAGTATTAGCGGTTTTATTGACAGCAAGTAATTTTTGACCGGCGGCACGATGAATCACATCGATATTGAAAAGATTAAATATCTTCATACCGTCGATGCCGCTACCTCCTATCTTTTTACTCTTATTCCCAAAACAGATAAAATCGATCAAGCACTTGCACTTGCTATTAAAGCGCATGATGGGCAATTCCGACGTAGCGGCGAACCTTATATCATTCATCCTATTTTAGTTGCGGCCATTGTTGCTTCGATTACTGAAGATGAGGCGATGGTTATTGCCGCATTGATGCATGATGTGGTAGAAGATACCGAGTGCACAACAGAACAAATTACTGTGGCATATGGTCATGATGTGGCTCATTTGGTTGAAGGTATGACTAAAATCGATATGATTCGTGATGTCGAACTCATCCCCTCACATTCAGATGAAAAATTGGTAGTTTCAGCCCTCTCTTTTCGAAAAATGTTATTGGCATCTATTGAAGATGTTAGAGTGTTGGTGGTCAAGCTGTGTGATAGGCTGCATAACATGCTGACACTGGATGCGCTGCCATCACATAAACAGCACCGTATTGCCGAAGAAACCTTGGTTGTGTATGCTCCTATTGCACACCGTTTGGGTATCTCGTTTATGAAAAAATTACTTGAAGACTTAAGTTTCAAGTATCTCTTCCCTGATGATAAACGGCTGATTGATTCCTATCTGGATACAAATTACCACGCCATCGAACTGAAGCTCAACGCCTTTAGGCATCGGCTTTATCAAATGATGCTTGAAAATGGTTTTAATGATGACGATTTCGAGATTATCGGACGTGTCAAACATAGCTACTCTATTTATCTTAAAATGCAGCGTAAAGGGATTAGTATTGATGAGATTCTTGATCTCTTAGCGGTACGTATACTCGTTCAAGAACCTATTTTGTGTTATAAGGTTTTGGGACTGGTACATCTTAATTTTCAGCCGCTGAGCTCACGTTTTAAGGATTATATTTCACTCAAAAAAGATAACGGTTATCAAACACTGCATACAACGGTATTTGATAATACGGCAATCTTTGAAGTACAAATACGTACCTTTGAAATGCATGAAATGGCAGAACTGGGAGTGGCTGCACATTGGAAATACAAATCTGGTGGCAACGGCATTAATTTAGAATGGCTCAATAATCTACAATATCAAAATGAATCGGTGGAAGATTTTTACGAACTGATTAAAAACGATCTTTATAGTGAGGATATTAGTGTTTTTTCTCCAAAAGGAAAAGCGTTTACACTTCCACGTGGAGCTGTAGCACTTGATTTTGCATATGCGGTACATAGCGAAGTGGGGGATAATGCTCAAAGTGCTTTGATCAACAAAGAGAAAGTGAGTCTGTTGAGCGAATTGCATAACGGAGATATCGTTAATATTATTACGGGTGATGAAAAAATTCCGCGTTGCAGTTGGCTTGATGCCGTGAAAACATCCCGTGCCAAATCAAAAATTCGTGCGAATTGTAATCAACGTCTGCGCAGTATTGATTCTGAAACAGGAACCAATATTGTAGTCACGGTTATGGGGTTGAATTATCAACGCGTTAATGATTGGATAGAAAAGAGTAAATGCTGCGAAAATCGGGCTAAGATTGCGCATGATAGTGAAAAAGTGAAAGAGATTGTCAATAAATATGTGCAAGAAATTCGTAAAAATAGCAGATTTAAGAGCTTTTTAGCAAGCCGTCGTTTTAAACTTAAACCGTATCACTTTGGGTCCTTAGAGTTTATCAGTAACCATACTATTAGTGATGCGGTATTTGATTATTGCTGTCATCCTAAGATGGGTGACGAGATTGTTGCGTTTTTACAAAAAGGCAAAGCTCATGTGCATCACAAGATGTGTAAAAATGCCACCGCTTTAATTGAAAAGCATGAACCGATGCTTTTTGTGCGCTGGGATTCACAAACAATATATCATTACCATCTGATTATTAGTATGCAAAATGCCAAAGGGGCTTTGGCGGACTTTTTAACCTATATGGCTAAGT
Organism: Sulfurimonadaceae bacterium; assembly: GCA_050290965.1. GTDB lineage: Bacteria > Campylobacterota > Campylobacteria > Campylobacterales > Sulfurimonadaceae > JAFGUB01. The sequence continues at coordinate 81,112 of JBNKJB010000006.1, read as the reverse complement.
TAGGATGTGATATCAACTCTATAGAGTTAGGTAAGGCCAGAGAAGAGCATATCCAACTGTGTGAAATCGAATTTCAAAATGCAGAAGGTGATATTAACCGCCTTCGCGCTAAAATTGAGCAAAAAATTAAAGTGATACAGTTCATCCGTACCGATGATGCGTATCGCAGTCACTAAAGAAAGTTTGTATGATAAATATGATTGAAGAAGCACTTCGCGAAATTCGTCGTGGGTGTGCAGAAATTATTGATGAAGAACGTATTGAAAAATTATTAAGTGCTTATTTCAATGAAGGAACGTCCTATACCGTTAAAGCAGGTTTTGATCCTACTGCCCCTGATTTGCATTTAGGACATACGGTGTTGTTGCATAAGCTGGCTACATTTCAAAAATATGGTGCGAAAGTACAATTTTTAATTGGTGACTTTACCGCTCAAATTGGTGATCCAACCGGTAAAAGTGAAACTCGAAAAAAGCTGCTACCAGCTGATATTGTTGAAAATGCAAAAAGCTATAAAGAGCAAGTATTTAAAATCCTTGATCCTGAAAAAACCGAAGTAGTTTTTAATTCAGAGTGGATTAATCCTTTAGGCGCAGCAGGAATGTTGGAGCTCACAACCACCTTTAACGTGGCGCGTATGCTTGAACGTGATGATTTTGAAAAGCGTTATAAAAGCGGTACTTCTATTTCAATTAGCGAATTCATTTATCCGTTATTACAAGGATATGACAGCGTATATCTTAAAAGTGATATTGAGATTGGCGGTACGGATCAAAAGTTCAATCTTTTAATGGGTCGTCACTTGCAACGCACCTATCAAGTGGGTAAAGAGCAATCAGTATTGATGATGCCGATTCTCGAAGGGCTTGATGGCGTACAAAAGATGAGTAAGTCTTTGGGCAACTACATTGGTGTTACCGATATGCCTAACGATATGTATGGCAAAGTATTGAGCATTTCTGACGATTTGATGTGGCGTTATTACGAACTGCTAAGCAGCGCTTCTTTGAATGAAATTGATGAGCTCAAAGCAGGTGTTGCTGATGGTAGCAAGCATCCCAAAAAGGTTAAAGAAGCATTGGCGTTGGAGATTGTTGCACGCTTTTACAGTGACGATGCTGCAATGGCAGCCAGAGTCGAGTTTGAGAATGTGCATACAAAAAGCGAAATCCCTACCGATCTTGATGCATTTGAATTTGAAGGTCCAATTTGGATTGCTAAAGCGTTACAAGATTGTGCACTGGTGCCCTCAACCAGCCAGGCACGTCGTGATATTAAGCAAGGTGCGGTCAAACTAGATCAAAATAAAGTAAGCGATGAACAGCTGCAGCTTGAAGCGGGCGAGTATATTTTGCAAGTTGGCAAACGCAAATTTGCACGCGTAAAGGTGAATTAATGGGATATCAATCTGTAACAATTGGAAAACACACGATCGAAGTACCCATTATTCAAGGTGGGATGGGTGTTGGCATTAGTTGGGATCAATTAGCCGGAAATGTGTCGCTTGAAGGGGGACTGGGGGTTATTTCAGCTGTGGGTACCGGTTATTATGAGAATAAAATCCATGCTGGAAAACTTGTTGCTGATCGTCCTTTGGATGCCGCCAATTTTTACTCCAAAGAGGGATTGCACAAAATTTTTGAAAATGCTCGCAAAATTTGTGGGGATAAACCGCTGGCTTGTAATGTTTTGTATGCCATTAACGATTATGGAAGGGTTGTTGTAGATGCGTGTGAAGCGGGTGCCGACATTATTATTACAGGTGCTGGACTTCCAACCAATATGCCTGAATTTACCGCTGATTATCCCGATGTGGCACTAGTACCCATTGTATCTACCGCCAAAGCACTGAAGATTATCTGTAAACGATGGCAAAAGCGTTATGATCGTCTTCCTGATGCTTTTATCCTTGAAGGTCCAAAAAGTGGTGGGCATCAGGGGTTTACTTACGATCAGTGTGACCTTGAGGAAAATCAGCTTGAGAATTTGGTGAAACCCGTTGTTGAGGAAGCTGCCCTTTGGGGAAATATTCCCGTATTTGCAGCCGGGGGCATTTGGGATAAAAATGATATTGAAGCCATGATGGCGCTTGGCGCCGTTGGAGTGCAAATGGGGACACGTTTTATTGGAACGCATGAGTGTGATGCACATCCTAATCTAAAGCAAGTACTCATTAATGCTAAGGCCGAAGATATTCAGCTTATGAAATCGCCTGTGGGGTATCCTGCACGTGGCGTTCTTAGCAATTTAACGCGCTTGGTTGAGACCCGAAGTGGTCCTGATATTAAATGTATCAGCAATTGTGTTGCCCCTTGTAACCGAGGCGTTGAAGCAAAAGAGGTTGGTTTTTGTATTGCCGATCGTCTTAGCGACGCTTATCTTGGTAATTTGGAATTTGGTCTCTTTTTCTCTGGAACCAATGGATATCGTCTCAATGAGCTGATAAGTGTTAAAACCTTGATGAAGAAGTTGATCGAGGGTGAATAGCCAAATAATGCGCATCTTTTGGTTGCTCATAATACATGTACTCCTTTTTGCAGCAGATTCTGCAACGCTGCTTGAGCGTGCCGATACTCTGGCAAAAAGCCCTTCTAAAACCGAAGTTTTTCGTGCCTACAATGATTATAAAAATGTCTATTTACGTGCAGTGATGGATGCTGATGAGAGTTCAAAACAACAAGCCCTTAAGGGTATTGTTATTACGGGAAAAAAGCTTCATATTGATGTCTCAAAATATAAAAATGAGTTAGTTCAACTTAAACCTTCTGCGACAACAAGCCCAACCGTGCAAACAAAGAGTGATAGCACAAGTAATGATCCAAAAAGTTCGGAACTCTCCATAGATCAGCTTCATCATTTAGAAGATGCTTCATGGCGTGATGGCAAGATTGATCTGAGTTTTGATGGAAAATTACTCCAGACTGATGTCAACTATATCAAATTGTTGGATAAACAAAATAAGCAATACCGTTATATTTTTGATATTCATGCATTGATGGATCATCAGATTGCTTTGAAACACCCTAACATCAAACGGATCAGTGCATCCCAATACCGCTATGATACGATGCGTTTTGTCATTGAGACTGATAAACCGATCAAAATGCGTTTTGCGTTGCAAGGTAAGCGTTTGATCATTAATCCTCATGTTGGAAGCACGCAAGATGTTACTGCTGATAGAGAGCTACCCTATACCAGCAATGCAACACAAGAACAATACAAAGGCAAGATCGTAGTACTTGATCCAGGACATGGGGGTAAAGATACCGGTGCTATCGGTTATAAGCATTATCGTGAAAAGATCGTTGTTCTTGATATTGCTAAAATGGTTGCCAAGCGGTTGCGCAAAGAGGGGATAAAGGTTTATTTGACACGGAGTAATGATCATTTTATTAAGTTGCGTAAACGTACGGTCTATGCCAACAATAAACGCGCCGATCTCTTTGTATCCATTCATGCCAATTCAGTACCGAAAAAAAATACGCATAAAGCACAAGGTATTGAAACCTATTTTCTCTCTCCTTCACGCTCTACACGGGCAACACGAGTGGCTGCTGTGGAGAACTCGAAAGAGATTGAAGATATGAACTATTTTGGAAAAAATAATTTTCTAAGTTTTTTAAATCGTGAAAAAATTGTGGCCTCTAATAAACTGGCTATTGACATACAGCGTGGTATGCTGGCGCGATTGCAATCCCAATATAAAGATGTTAAAGATAATGGTGTGCGAGAGGGACCGTTTTGGGTTTTGGTTGGTGCACAAATGCCTGCGGTATTAGTAGAGGTTGGATTTCTTTCACATCCAGAAGAGGCCAAACGTATGGTAAATAAAGCCTATCAAAATACGCTTGCCGAAGGAATGGCCGAAGGGATTTTACGCTATTTTATCAACAATCCGTAGTGCTTAAGCCTTGGCTTCAAGTTCGCCAGCTACGGACTCTTTGGTATTGATGAGGTTTTGGATTTGTTGTTTGACTTTGTCATAACGAAACTGTTCTTTAAAACCGTTAATACGTCCTCCTGCAGCATTGGGATGGCCGCCACCGCCAGCCCACTCTTTTGCAATAGTTGCAACATTAACCTGATTATTGGCGCGAAAACTCATAGTGCCTCGTGGGCTGATATCAACAATAAAATCATATTCGGGATAGGTGAGTAAAAATGCATTACCTATGATAGAAGTGTTACCGATGCCAAAACTTAAAAAGCCGCGGTAGCCTTTGTAGTAGATGGTCATTTTATCACGTTTGTTACCAAAGAGTTCGACAATTTTTTTGGTTGATAGATTATCAAGAGTATCGTTAAGATCTTCTTGAAAATAGCGTTTTTTCATTGCGTGGATTGTATCGTCAAGTTTAATATTAGCCTCTGTTTCGTTGACCATAGATGCAGCTTGTTCAAGCAGCGTGAGTTTATAGTGGCGATCCTCTTTGGCAAAAAGCGTACGGTTGAGTTCTCGCGTTTCATTAATCAATCGCATGCAGACTTTGCCGTATTCAAAATTGTCGTGTTCTTCTTGTTTCCATAAGTCAACAGCGTTGACAACGTCAACATAGTGAGCTAGCCAGAGCGGCTCTTCAAGTTGCCAGTGTTCTTTGGAAAAATCATAAGTAATTTTGGTAGCACTTCGTAAGGTATCAAGATAATACCATGCATACTGCTGCGATGTTTTTTGACCGCTTCCGTGATGATCAAGTAGCTGAATAGCAATATTGGCTCCTGCCTCATTGCGCTTTTTAACAGTTTGATCCAGTGTTCTGGCTTCTTCGGGGGAGAGATTGAGATCGGTAATTAAAATAAGGGTTTGGGCTTTGGAATCTCCGATATTCTCTAAAATTTCTTCAAGTCGCTCAAGTACTTCATCACCATAATTGGCATTGTAAGAGTGTATCTCAAATGGAGTGTAGCGCATAACAAGTTGGCAACTGTAGCCATCAAGATCAATATGCGAAAGATGATAAATAATTTTCAATAGATTCCTTTTATACAAGTTTACATGTAATGGTGTTATTCGATGCTAATGGATCCCATAACTTCAAATTTGGCACTGGCATCAATTTCAGCGTGTGAGAGTGTGACAACATCAAGGCTAAAGCGCTCAAATATTTCTGAAAGGGGTTTACGCAATTGGGGATCAACAATAATAATAATGGGAGAAATTCCTTTTTGAAGTAACTCGGTCGCTTTTTGGCTGGTAGATTGAATGAGTTGGTTGATCTCTCCCACATTAAGCAGCAGATGGCGAATGCCATCTTGTTCTTGTGATTTATCCAGCATCTTTTGCTCAGATGCAGTATCAAATGTAAGCAAGCGGATGATGCCATCCTCGCCGCTGTAAAGTTTTGTGATGACACGCGAAAGTTTAGAGCGAACCTGTTCGGTGATAATTTCGATATTTTTAGTATATTCGGCAACATCAGCAACGGTTTCAAGAATGCTTAACATATCGGTAAGCGGAATTTTTTCATGCAAGAGTGCTTTGAAAATACGTTGAATAAGACCAATATTAGCAACTTTTGCCAAATCATCCACAAGAACCGGATAATCATTTTTGATCTTGTCTAGCAGCATTTGCGTTTCTTGACGTGTTAAAAGCTCTTCGGCATAACGTTTAATCAGTTCACTCATATGCGTTGAAATAACTGTTGCCGGATCAACAACGGTATAACCGTACATAATGGCATCTTCTTTATTCTCGGGGGCAATCCATAGTGCATCCAGACCAAACGCCGGTTCTTTGGTAGGTTCACCCGGTACATCGCCTGTAGCCATACCGCTATCCATAGCTAAAAAGCGCTCGGGTTGGATTGTGCCTTCACCTATGACAACACCTTTGAGCATGATTTCATAAGCGTTAGCTTTAAGATGAAGGTTGTCACGAATACGAACCTGTGGCATCAAAAATCCAAGATCCGATGCAATTTTGCGTCGCATAGAACGAATGCGTTCAAGCAGATCGCCTCCTTGCGAAGAATCGGCAAGGCGAATCAGTTGATATCCCAAGGTAAGTTCCAGCATTTCCACTTTCAAAATGTCATTAAGTGCAATCTCTTCTTCTTTGGCAATTTGTTCTTGAGATTTTTTGGGAGTGCCGCTTGGTGTTGAAGTACCACCAGAAGCTCCCGTATCTTTTTTGGATTTACTTGCTTTTGCAGGAGTGTCAAAAAGTGTAAGTTCACCACGATCGTATTTATAAAGAGCATACCCCAAGGCAGTAAAAATCAGACCGACAAATCCCATAGAAAGCGTAGGTAATCCAGGAACCAGTGCAAATATGAGCATAATAAAACCAACAATTAACATAGTTCTGGCATTACCCATCAGTTGATTGATGGCTCCCTCGGCAAAATTGCTGCCATCACTTGAAGAGCGCGTAATCATAATGCCCGTAGCAGTGGAGATAATGAGTGCTGGAATTTGCGAGACCAAACCATCGCCTATGGTTAATATGGTATACGTCGAAGCACTGGTAGTGACATCCAGATCAAATTGAAAGACTCCAATTAAAAAACCGCCCAATATATTAATGAGCGTAATGATAATTCCCGCTACAGCGTCACCTTTTACAAATTTGCTCGAACCGTCCATTGCACCATAAAAGTTGGCATTTTGTAAAATTTCAGCGCGGCGATCTTTTGCCTCTTTTTCATCAATCAAACCGGCATTAAGATCAGCATCAATCGCCATCTGCTTTCCGGGCATAGCATCAAGCGTAAAACGTGCGGCGACTTCGGCAACCCTTGTAGAACCTTTGGTAATAACCATAAAGTTAATGAGTACTAAAATTGAGAAAACGATAACCCCAATAACATAGTTGCCACCGACAACAAAAGTTCCAAAACTACTAATGATGTCACTAACGGCGTCGGGACCTTCGTTGCCATGAGAAAGAATCATACGCGTCGTGGCAATATTTAGCGAAAGCCGAAAAAGTGTCACGATGAGGATTAATGTTGGAAATGTTGTTAAATCGGTTGGCTTGGGAATATAGAGCGAAATGAGTAAAATAAGCACTGCCACTGCAATGGAAAGGGTAAGCATAAAGTCAAGCAAACCACTTGGCAGGGGTACAATAATGATGGCAAGAATTGCCATAACAAAAAGTACAACACCCAAATCACGCGATAAGAAAAGCGTTGATATAACGTGGTTGAACTGTTGCTGGATTCTGCTTACTTTGGCCACATTGACTCTCTGGGAGTGTGTCTACATGTAAGGTAATATAACCCTACTAAAAGAACACTACGCTTCTAAAATATCTTGAAGAGTAAGAGTACCCAAAAATGCGTCAATTTTCCCTTGAAGACGGTTGACAAAAGGCCAAATTTGACAAGTAGATGCACGGTCTGATGGACAACTGCTTTTAGAGGGAGAACATTCAAATACGGTAGGATTTTTACCTTCGGCAGCGTACATGATTTGTAAAATCGTACTTTGCAGGCTGTTTTCATTAAGGGCAAAGCCACCGTTAACACCCTTAAAAGAGCTAATAATTTTTTGACGTGCCAGTGATTGTAAAATTTTTGCTAAAAAACTTCTGGAAATATCAAGTTCGTGTGAAAGGCTTTCTGCATCAAGAGGTTTATCGGACTTTGCAAGTGCGACAAGTGATAGTAATGCATATTCGCTTGCTCGTGTTAGTAACATTACGGGTTGTTCTACCTTTTTATTAGAGTTCTTGTAAGAACTCTATTTAAACGCACTTTGAGCAAAGCTCAAAGTCCTACGCTAGCCGCTGTGGCACTAAAGCTTGCCCCTTTGGGGCAGAAATGTAAGGGTATCAACTCTTACATGTAAAGAACGTACTTTGAGCAAAGCTCAAAGTTCTACGCTAGCCGCTGTGGCACTAAAGCTCAGACGACTTCTTTGCAGTTTTGCAAGAAGTCTATTATAGTCATTGCTGCTTTTGCTAAGGTTCGAAAATGAGTTAATTTTGTGGATTTCAGAAATATTAAGATATAATGCCGCTCCGCTTTTGGATAAATGGTTCTATTGGCGAGATTTATTATTATACCTATCAGGAGGTCATTATGGCTTTAGATTCGGCGAAAAAAGAAGCACTTGTCAAGCAATTTGGACGCAATGAAAATGATACAGGCTCAAGCGAAGTGCAAATTGCGTTGTTAACAACACGTATTGCAGAACTTACAGAGCACTTGAAAATTCACAAAAAAGATCATGCTTCACGTCTTGGTCTTCTTAAACTTGTTGGTCAGCGCCGTCGTTTGATGCGTTATCTTAAACGCACTAATAAAGAGAGCTACCGTACTCTTATTGAAGCGCTTCAAATCCGCGATAATATCTAAATTGTTCCGGCTCCTGCCGGATACATACTCCGCTTTTCTCTTCTAAATCTCTTTATCACTCTAGTTTTTTAATGATTGTGTTGCAGTTATAGGTGAATATACCGGGCCGTGGCGCACAGCAATTAGCCAATGCCCGGAATTATAAAAGAGAAAGTGTTGCAATGCGGGTAGCTTTATGAGCAAAGCCCATAAAGTGTGTAACATCAGTTAGTAAAAAATGGTTCTTAACCGCATGAAGGTACGTTACCTGAATCGTTAGCATATTCGTATAAAAAATCTTTAATATCTGGTGCCAGTTTGGTTTTAAACTTGTCGCCTTTAACAAATTTCTCCGCTTTGGTACCTTCGTGCCATTTAATAAAAAGTGCAGCGTTGTCTTCGAAGGCTTCTTCCCATTCGTCTTGACTTTTCATTGCGGCACCTTTGGTTCCGTTACCATGGCACTTTTTGCATTTTTTCAAATACAGCTTCTGGCCTTTTTTAACATCAGCAGATGCAGAAGTTGTACCTAGAATAAGTGCAAGTATCACAAGAACAAAATATTTCATGTCGTCTCCTTTCGTAAAATCACATGAATGGTATCATATATAATGTAAAAATAAAAATAAAAAAAAGTAAATAAAATACATATATTATGTAAAAAAAATACATACAGTATGTAATTTTTATCTTTGATGATCTTATCTCGGGTTCTTAAGGGCACCTCTCAAAACCCTAACCAAGTTTGGCTAGGGTTTTGAGAGGTGCCCTTAAGAGGATATTGTTTATGATTAGTGCGAAATTTGTGTGAAGGAGTCGTATGGCGTTGGTGGATAATGATAAGGATATTTTGCCACTTAGCAGTATTGCTGAATTGCTAAGTGCCAAGGCACGAACATTAAAAATGTATGAGGAAAAAGGCCTTTTTCCAAAAAAAGAGGGAGGTATTAAAAAGCTTTACTCAATTAATGATGTCAAGCTCATCGCTTTTGTGCATTATCTTGCTAGCGTGCGAAAGATCAACGCAAATGGCATTAAATATATTTTAGAGATGCTTGAAAACAATATGGATGCATCGCATCGTAGTGATTTTTTGAGTATTGTAGAGACAAAATTAGAACATATTTCGGCAAAAGAAGTTGAAGATCTGGAATCATTTTAGATTCCATAAATCTCTTTTGCACGTGCTAAATCTTCGGGTGTATCGATGCCAAACCCGGTTGAAGTCACTTTGACCATAGAAATTTTTTTGCCATGATAAAGTGCGCGAAGCTGTTCGAGTTTCTCAATATCTTCAAGAGGTGCGTCATCAAGCGCACAAAAATCATTTAGGCTTTTTTTGGTAAATCCATAAATACCGATATGACCAAAATAGGTGGCGCTGCCGCTTCGGTTGAAAGGGATTTTTGAGCGCGAAAAATAGATAGCGTTATGATGCGCATCAAGGACGACTTTTACCATATTGGGATCATCCGCCGCAAGATCGTTGATGGCATTGTAACAACTTCCCATAATAAAGCTCTCATTGCGCGCTTGTAACATAGAGAGACGCTGGATCAACAGTTCGATGACGACAGGCTCTATAAAAGGTTCATCTGCTTGAACATTGATAATGAGCTCATCATCAGCAATATCTAAAATCTGGGCACATTCATTGATACGATCCGTACCGCTCTTATGCGTGTCGGATGTAAGCATCGCTTCAATCTTGTATTTTTGACAGGTTTCGATGATTAGCTCGTCATCAGCTGCCACGACGACACGCCCAAATTGTGCAACACGTTGTGCCGTACGTACCACCATAGGAACTCCACCAATATCGGCGAGCACTTTTTGAGGAAAACGGGTTGATGCTAGACGTGCAGGAATGATAATCATAAGCATCCTTTTTGAAAGGGATTGTAACCTAGCTTACATGTAAAGCCTATTAGGTTGGTGATTAACCAAGGGGCATAACCCAATTTTTAGAGCGATTAGGGTTAAATGTGCTCTATGATTACATGTAAAGGGTACTATGCTGCTTTATCAGCCGATTGAGGGCTACTGCTACAATAGCGATTCAATTTTTCTGTATGGTTTTATAGATCATTTTAAACCGCAAGGCCGTATGCTTGATGTGGGTGCAGGTAGCGGTGTGTTAGGCTTGCTTGTCGCACGAGATCATCCTGACGTGAAACTCGAAGCAGTAGAAAAACAAGAAATTTTTGTGCATTATGCTACTAAAAATGCTGAAGTCAATCGTATTCCTTGTATCATGCATCATTGTGATTTTCTTGACTTTGAAGATGGCAAGGGGTTTGAGTATATTGTCTCAAATCCTCCTTTTTATCATGAAGGGGCATCACGGAGTAATAATGAAATGATTGCGACAGCACGTTCAAATACATCATTGCCGATCGCGTCTTTTTTTAAAAAAGTTGCACAGCTGTTGCAGCCGCAGGGTCATTTTATTTTTTGTTATGATCCGCAGCAGTTTGCTTTGGTGTGTGCTGCACTTGATCTGGTAAAGTTACGTGTGGTTGATGTGCAATTTGTGCATCCAAAACAAGAACGCAATGCATCATTAGTAATGATACATGCACGAAAAAATTCTCGTGCACTCATGCAAACATGGGCACCTTTTTTTGCCTTTGATGGGGAGCAATTTTCTCATGCTGCTAAGAGTCTCTATAAAAAAGCAAGGACGCATAGTATAAAATGTCACATCTAATACATAAAGAGGGATATCCCTACGCTTTTGATGCGAGTGCATGTGCGCATTGCGGTGGGCGATGTTGCACGGGTGAGAGTGGTAATATCTTTGTAAGTAACGATGAAATTAAAGCAATTATTGCATTGCTTGAGATTGATATTGCAACGTTTTATGAGCACTATCTTGTAAAACGAGGGTACCGTTTTTCACTAAAAGAGCACGCTTATGGTGATTCGTTTGATTGTATTTTCTATAATCGCGATCAAGAAGGATGTGCTATTTATGCAGCGCGCCCAATACAATGTCGTACGTTCCCTTTTTGGGACTACTTTAAAACACGTATTAATGAACTCAAAAATGAGTGTCCGGGAATTATAGATGATTAAAAATCTTTTTTTAACTTTAATGTTGGTGCTATTTGGCGGATGTGCCATGCATGTGGACACTGTAAATTATAACAATCGTCCTGACCTCAAAGCTTTTGCTGATGAAGATACTTATATTTTACTGGCACTTTCAGCAGAAGAGCAGCAGCAACATATTGCTGCGGCAGGTATCTTTGAGTATCTGTATGCCCATGCAGGCAAAAACGAGTATAAGTACCGAGAGCTTAGTAACTATTCGATAGCAGGAGCGTATAAGCCGATGCTGTCTCGGAGTCGTTATTATAAAGATCATGAACCTTTTGATCCAAAAATTGTACGTTTTGAAATTTTTTCTTTGATGGGGCTAAATGATTATGAACATGCCAAAGAAGAGGCTCTGGCATTAGCTGAACGTACCAATGTGGCTGAGGATTATCTTCTGATTAGCGAAGTGTATGTGAAGCAAAAACATTATGATATGGCCATTAAATATCTTGAGCGTGCTTACATGATTAATTATGATGAAGATGTTTTGGACAAAATGGCCATCATCTTGTATCTCAATCTTGATCGCAAAGCGGATGCTATTGCCTATTTAGAATCGCATAGCAGACTGCATGGCTGTTCGTTGCGAATTTGTGGCCGTTTGGGAAGTTTTTACTCTGAGCAAAACAATATTAAAGGGATGCTCTCAACGTATCAGCGTTTATATGAGGTAGAGCCTAAACCTGAAGTTGGTGAAGCGATTGCTAAAATTTATTGGTATCAAAAAGAGTATTTAAAACTACAAAATTTACTTGAAAAGCATCGTTTTAACGATCCGATGCTTTTACAGTTGTATATTCAGGAAAAGTCATATGCCAAAGCATCCGCATTAGCACAAGAGCTTTATGAAAAAGATGGCGATGTTGTCTACTTGGGGCAAAGTGCTATTTTTGCGTATGAAGCAGCCACAGACAAACATGATGCTAAAATGCTGCAACACGTGATGCAACAGCTTGAAAAGACCGTCAGTACAGAAGAATCAGGACTTTATCTAAATTATTTAGGATATTTGATGATTGATCATAACATTAACGTGCGTAAAGGTATGGCTTATGTGAAACGTGCATTGGTTATTGAACCGACATCGGCGTATTACCTTGATTCTATGGCATGGGGACATTATAAGCTGAATGAGTGTAAAAAAGCCGAGAGCTTGATGAAAAAGGTGATTAAACAGCTAGGAACAGATGATCCTGAAGTTAAAAGCCATCTTAATGCGATACAAAAGTGTCTAAAAAGGTAATATGTGATACTTGATGAAATAATTAAAAAAACAAAAGAGGATCTAAAAGAGCGAGAGAAAGCATTCTCCATGGAATGGTTGGGGCGTTCTTTGGCATTTAATGCCAGAGCCCCACGTGATGTGATTCCTTTTTTGACTTCAACACCCGATGAACCGTTTCGAATTATTAGTGAAGTGAAAAAAGCAAGTCCTTCTAAAGGGGTAATTCGTGAAGATTTTGATCCGTTTGCGATTGCGCAGGGTTATGAACGTGGCGGTGCCAACGCTATTTCAGTGTTGACAGAACCGCATTTTTTTAAAGGTGATCTGGAGTATCTTGCTGGAATACGACGTTATGTAAGCCTACCGTTATTGCGTAAAGATTTTATTGTTTCAAAGTATCAAATACTTGAAGCGTTAGTATATGGGGCTGATTTTATACTGCTAATTGCTGCGGCACTTTCACGCAAAGAACTTAAAGAGCTGCTTGATTATACGCGTCATCTAGGCATGGAAGCATTAGTGGAAATACATGATAAGGCAGAGCTGACTAAAGCGATCGCATCAGGGGCAGATATTATTGGTATTAATCACCGTAATTTGCAAAGTTTTGAGATGAATATGAATCTTTGCTATGAATTAGTACCACTGATTCCAAATGGTAAAATTATTGTGGCTGAAAGCGGCATCTATGAGCATGAACAGTTAGTAGATCTAAATAAAGCCGGCGTAGATGCTTTTTTAGTTGGTGAATCATTAATGCGTCAACCTAATGTTGAGACAGCACTAAGAGCGCTAAAAGGCCAGCCTGAAATACGTTAAGGGATAATAAAAAGATAGTGCTTTACTTCAGAAGCACTCATCGGTTTTGCAAAATAGTATCCTTGCATTACATGACAGCCATGACGCAACAGATATTCGCTTTGATAGTTTTGCTCAACCCCTTCGGCAACAATTTCAAGTTCTAGTGCCCGTGCAATCGAAATGATGGCATCGAGTAAAAGATAGCGGTTAGAATCAGGTTGGATTTCATCAACAAACGATTTGTCAATTTTGATGGCATAAATTGGCATCTCTTTAAGATAGGTTAGGGATGAATAACCAGTACCAAAGTCATCCAACATAAATTTGAACCCGTGATTCTTCAAAGTTTTCATACCATCAATAACGCTAGAGCGCGACTCCATAAGAGAGTACTCGGTGATTTCAAAAGAGAGATACTCCAGATTGATGTTGTACTTTTGCTTGAGCGTCATCATATCTTCAACAAAACTTGGAACCATCATATGCTTAACAGAGAGATTGAGTGAAATGGCTACCATAGTACCAAAATCGCTATACCAGAGTTGTTGTTGGGCAGCTACTTCTTTAATGAGCCATTCGCCAAACTCTTTAACACAGCATCCTTTCTCAATAAACGGTGCAAAATTGGAAGGAGAAAGCAAACCCTTTTTAGGATGATTCCAGCGTACAAGCGCTTCAAGGCCAACAACCTCGGAGGTGGATGCATTGATTTTTGGTTGATAATGCAATATAAATTGATGCTCTTTTAATGCCGTTTTTATTTCATGTTCGAGCGCAAATTCGTTACGCAGACGTTCACCCAGATCATGGTTAAAAAATTGGTATTGATTGCGCCCTTTGTGTTTAGATTCATACATAGCAATGTCAGCATATTTAAAGAGTTCAAGGTCATTTTTAGAATCATCAGGGAACATGGCAATTCCCATTGATATAGAGGTGTTAAGAGTATAAGGATCAATAAAAATAGGACGTGAAAGGGTTGAAAAGATACGTTGTAAAATTGTGAGTAGCTTGTCGTCTTTGAGATCCTCATTAAAGATGATGACAAACTCGTCACCACCGATACGGCCCACAATATCGTTGCTGCGAATACTCTGAAAGAGCAACTTTCCAATTTGTATTAACAGGGCATCTCCAATGTCATGACCCATCGAATCATTAAGTTTTTTAAAATTATCCAGATCGATTTGCGCTAAGTAAAATGATTTATTTTTACGTCGGCATTTTTCGATTTGGTGTTTTAATGCAGCTTCAATGCTCTGGCGGTTAGGCAGTTGTGTCAAATTATCAAAATAAGCAAGGTTTTCAAGCTTCTCTTCACTCTTTTTAATTACTTTGTAAAGGTGGCGTTGGTAAAGAAAAACTGCCAGAACAAAAATAGAAAAAACCGCTAAAAAAAAGAGCCCAAGCTTGTATATGTTTTCCAACTCGCCACTGCGTGTTTTGAACGCTTCAAAATTCTTTTGATATTGTTTCCAACGTTTTGATTCGATTGTTTGAAGTGTTTGTATGATGTTGTGATGTGTTTGATCAAACTGTTGCAATACGGAAGTACTCATGTGAACACCATAAGTACGAAGTTGTTCCTGTTGCAATGTGCTATCGTGTACTAAGCGCTCTTTAAGTGTTGTATCGTCTGATGGCAGGCGTTGTGCGTAACGTAGAAGAAGATCATAGGTATTAAGCATTTCTTGGTGGGTATGTGATTGTGGTGTTATGATGTAATGGGTGTACGCTTTTTCTTGAGTTAGAATAATCTGATTGGTTTCATGGATTTCCTGAGCTAAATTTTTTGTTTTATAAGAATCTTGCGTGTTAGGAAATGAGCTTTGTTCTTTAAATAAGGTAAAAAGTACCAGATTAAGAATGAAAAAAGTGATGAAGAAAAAGAGTGTTTTATGAAGCGTCACTTTGTCCTCATATGTTGCAATTGTTTACGCATAAAACGTATAAAGCGTATTGGTTGTAGCGTTGTGATGGGCTGCTGATTGGGCATGGCTTATCAACTCGTTGGCCGAGATGCTATGATCGGGATAGCTGGCTATTCCAATGGCAATTTGGCACCTTATTTGAATGGTATCAAACATAAAAGGCTCGTTAAAAATGTTGTGTATTCGTGTAAAAACAAGATCAAAATACGTGGTATCAAAATACTCATTAAAGACAATAATAAATGCACTAGAATCAATAAATCCCAGCATGTCTTCACGTCGAATTGTATTATAAAAGCGATCCGCAAGCTCTGATAATAGGGCATCTAGGATCGTGCTGTCATAGGTGCTATATAGATCATCAAAATTGGTAATACTGAGATAGGCAATATGAAATGGCTTATCATGACGCTGACAGCGAAGAATTTGATCGGCAACGATGGTTTCAATATGCAGTTTATTTGGCAATTTTGTTAAAGGGTCAAAGTAGGTGCTTGTTATTAAATCATCTTCGCTCGCCTCAAGTGCTCTGCTCTTTTTTAACAGCTTAATATAGCTGTAAAAGACGACAGCCATAAAAATGCTGATTAACAATAAGGCTAACTGATAAAATAGCAGCATATCGTTGCATGATGTTGTTATGGTGTCATCAGCTAACAAAATTGCAGGTGTCAGAATAACAAAAGCTAATAAAGTAAAAAAATAGTATTGCATAAAAATCCCCCACGTATTTTTTGAATGGTTCTGGATATATTATAGCGTGAGTTTAAAAAGAATTTTTATCCAAGCAACTTTTTGACACACTCGTTGATGCGTTTACCGTCAGCCTGTGAGCCAATAGTTGTTTTGGCAGCACCCATAATTTTGCCCATATCTTTCATTGATACGGCACCGGTTTGAGAAATAATATTTTTTAGAGCTTCTTCAAGTTGTATATCATCGAGTTGTTTAGGCATGTAGTGTTCATAAATAGCAATTTCAGCCAACTCTTTTGAATAAAGATCATCTCGTCCGGCAGTTTTATATTGTGTAGCAGCGTCGTTGCGTTGCTTGATTTGTTTAGAGATAATAGCAAGTACATCGTCATCATTGAGCTCTTTTCGTTCATCTACCTCAATCTGTTTTAAAGCACTATCAAGCAGACGTAGGGCATCACGGGTAGCAATATCTTTGGCTTTCATAGCCGTTTTAATATCCTCTTTGATCTGTTGTCGTAACTCCATGCCCTATCCTTTTTTAGTGCCATTATAACCAAGTGGAACCAATGTTGCTAGTTTAGATCTAAGTAAGGAACAATATTGATGATACGATCTATAGTTTTTGTTATAGTAACGGCCATAATCATGAGTGGATGTACAGCACGTTTTAGCGAACCCAAGATAGATTTTGAACCGCCGCAGTATGTTGAAGAGATGCCCTCAAAAGTTGATGAGTACGATTTTTCTTCGACGGGGAGTATATTTGGTCAAGGGGACAATCCGCTTTTTTCAGATCATAAAGCGATGCATGTTAATGATATTGTGACGGTAGTCATATCAGAAAATGCGCGCAGTTCCAATTCCATTGATAAATCGCTTAGTGAAAGTGATAGTAATGCGCTTGGCGGGGGTACTTTTAGTGCAAATGGTGGCAATCCTGCTATTTCAGCGTACGCCAATCAGTTAAACGGTTTGACCAATGTTGGTTTTGAAGCAAAAAGTTCTTCGGCTTACAGCGGAGCAGGGGCTTCAAATAAAAATGCATCGTTTACAACTACCGTAAGCGCGCGTATTGTCAAAGTATTGCAAAACGGCAACTATTATATTAGCGGTCGTCGTGAAATTATGATTGATGATGAAAAACAGGTGATTCAAATTAGTGGTGTAATCCGCCCTTATGATATTGATCAGAATAATCAGATCAGCTCTTCTCAGATGAGCGAAGCTAAAATTTATTACAACAGTGAAGGCGACCTTGATCGTACTACAGAACAGGGATGGGGTACAAAACTGGTGCAATCCATTTGGCCCTTTTAAACATTAATGATAGATAGGCAGATAAAGTATACATGTAATGCGCTACAATAACGCGATATTTTCCTGATAGGATATTATGGATATAGCGATAATTATAGCTTTGATTGCAGCTTCAGGAATGTTTTCAGGGCTTACAATTGGATTGATGGGATACTCCGTCGATGAGATACAGCGGCTTGCCGATCTTGAAAATCGCAATGCCATCAGAATTTTGCCAATAGTTAAACGCGGCAATTTGTTATTAAGCACCCTGTTATTGGGAAATACTGCCGTCAATGCAACCCTTTCGATTTTTTTGGGTGCCGTAGTAGGTGAGGGGGTGATGGCCGGATTCATAGCTACGGTTTTGATCTTGCTGTTTGGTGAAATTATTCCAGCAGCACTTTTAACACGCTATGCACTTGAAGTCGGTGGTAAAGTTTCGGGTCTTGTGAAACTGCTGATGGTTCTTTTTTATCCCTTAGCCGGTCCCATTGCAGCAGTGCTTGATCGTATGTTGGGTGCAGAACTTCCTGAGCGTTTTAGTCGTAAGGAACTGCGCCATATGATTGAAACGCACCATCAAGCCGAAGATAGTGACATAGATGCGCTTGATCGCGATATTATTCTTGGGGCACTTTCGCTTCAAGAAATTTCTGCGTGCCAAATTATGACTCCACGCGAGGAAGTGTATACGGTTGGTTTTAAGCAGACACTAGATACGGCACTCATTAGCGCGTTGAAACAAAGCGGATATACCCGCTTTCCGGTAAGTTGGGATGACCGTATTGTTGGCATTTTAAATATCAAGCAATTGGTGGGAATTTCAGAAGGTTTTGGGAGTGTTGAAGAGTACAGTCGAGAGCATAAAATCATTCACGTTGCTGCCGATGCCAAGGTGGACGATATGCTGTATCGGATGATCCGTGGTAAGGTGCATATTGCTGCAGTTTCGGATCATCAAGGATGGATCGGGATTGTCACGATGGAAGATGTACTAGAGACCTTAGTGGGGCAAGAAATCTCCGACGAATATGGCCATTAATGGCAATCGCGGAGTGTTTTTAGCGGATTGATAATGTAATCATAACCGTTATAGAGGGTCAAGATACCATAAACAACAACTGCAATGGCTGCTAGTTTGATCATCAAATTGCGAAAGTTACTCTGTTGGAAAAGCCCAACAAAAAAACCAAGGCTAAAGAGTGCTGGTGTTGTAGAGAGCCCAAAGATCAGCATGACAACGCCTCCCCAGTAGGGGCTGGCCGTACTTGCTGCGGTGATGGCAAAGAAGTAAACAAAACCGCAGGGAAGCAGGCCGTTAAGCATTCCTAAAATGAAAAAACTGATAAGGGTATTGCTTTTTAGCATCGCTTTAAAGCTTTTTTGATACCAGGCATTGGCTGCAAGTGAATGCTCAATAAGGGTCAAAAATTTGATTTTTCCTAAAAGCGAAAGTCCTGTCAGTATCATGGCAATTCCGGCAATAATTAATAAGCTGCCGTTTGCGGTATTTGAAAACGTTGCAACCCCACCAAGATAGCCAAACATGACACCTAAAATGGTGTAGGTCAAAACACGCCCGAGAGAATAGAGTAAATGCGCTATTGCCTGATGCATTCTGCTCCATCCGCTTTGGACTTTGGCCGTAGAGTAGGCCATAACGATTCCGCCGCACATACCAACGCAGTGCCCAAA
Organism: Sulfurimonadaceae bacterium; assembly: GCA_050290965.1. Classification (GTDB taxonomy): domain Bacteria; phylum Campylobacterota; class Campylobacteria; order Campylobacterales; family Sulfurimonadaceae; genus JAFGUB01. Next base: position 62,076 of record JBNKJB010000006.1, on the reverse strand, counting down.
TGAGCCTACAAATGCAGTGGCAATAATGTATATGATATTAATGCTCTCCAAGCAGCTCTCTCCTGGTGTAAGGGTTGTTTAAATGCTCACCTCGTAACATTTTAAGACGTACTTCTTCAAAATTGATCATACCATCACGTTTATGGCGGTACGCTCCAAAGCCGTAATGCATAGGAGTCGTGTCGGTTAGCGTATAAAAAGCACATCGGGCATCAATCCACTCTTTGGTATCTTTGGCATATACCCAAAGTACAAGCTTATCTTGAAAGGTCTGATGTTGCATCCATAAGGCAAGACATCCGATGTCATCAAAAAACCAGGTTTTGCCATCAGGTGCAATAGCTTGTGCCGCATCTTGAAGATGTTTTACGGGCATACCGCACATGGTGTCTTGGTAGTGATCAAAGATAATAGGGAGCGGCTTTTTTTCGTGGTTTCCAGTGACGACAGTTATCATCTGTTGGGTTTGAGCGCGACTTAAAAAAATTGTAACAATCGCTGCAATGATAATAGCAACAAGAAGATAAGGCATCAATTTTTTCATCTTACAGCAAGACTCCGTTTGTAAGATAGTAGCGTAACACATAGCCACTGCAAATTAGCATAAATAGGGTACTAAATAGCATGGCATAGCGATACATTTTATTGTCGTAGTGTTGCGTTAGCACTCCAAGTGTTGGTACTGCCATGCCAAAAAATGTACCGGCAAACAGACTGCCCCAAAGCAGATACCCAATGTGATAATATTCACTTTGAAGCATACAGTAAGGGCATAGGTGCGTAGGTAATTCATAAATATACGTACCAAAAAAATAGATAAGGGCATAGGCTCCTAGATAGAGCAGCAGAGCGTGTGCTGCAAAACTAAACAGATGCATGCGAAACCATGCACTCACAAGGCCAAGAAGATAGGTAAGATAGTAGAGTCCTAACAATTGCATGGTACTTAGTCCAAAAGGTAGCGGGTTTTGTACTCCTTGTGCACCAAAAATGACAGAACAGCATGCGACCGGTTTTTCGGTTGAAATATGTGTGAGATAGAGCAGCTCTAATGTGTTTTCAAAAAGAATCAGGAGCACGATCACTAAAAAAATGACAAGCTTAAGACGAAAGTAGGGGTAATCAACAGCTTGAAGATCCATGCGATTCAGTAGTAGCCAGATGGCCGCCATAAAAAGCACCCCAATTTTTAATAATAGCGCCGCATTGCCATAATCATTAGCATTAATAACACCTGCGGCACACATGGCACCTGGAAGCAGTTCTGAAAGGCTGTCAAGCATGTGAGCAAAATAGGGGAGTAGAATAATTTTCAGGCTAAAGGTAAAAGCAATAATAAGAACAACGAGATACGAGCGTTTTTCAAGGCGATATTGCTGCGGTGTTGTGGCACTAAAGTTCCAATGGCGTAAAATGGTAATACTGTGAAATGCCGCAAAAAGCAGTAACAGGCTCAACAAGCCTTCAAGAAACAAAAATACCGCAACATATTGCTGAAGTAAAATCATGATGGTGTGATAGCACCTGAGTCAATAGTGACAATATGGGCTTGCTCTAAAGTATCAAAAATAGGATCATGTGTGGCCACAACAATAGTTTTACCAAGCCGATGTAGCTCAAGCAGTACTTTTAAAAACTGTTGCGAATGGGTACGATCAAGATTGGCGGTTGGTTCATCGCACAAAATGATAAGGGGTTCATTTACTAAAGCACGGGCAATGGTACAGCGTTGCTTCTCACCACCTGAAAGTGTGCGAACCTCTTGGTCACGTTTGTGATAAATATTGGCATGTTTCATTGCATTTATGCACTGTTTTTCAAGCTGTTGCATGCTGATTTTTTGATTCAGCAAAGCAACGGCAACATTATCAAAAACGCTGAGTTCTTCAAAAAGATTAAAAGATTGAAAAATAAATCCAAGTGTTTTTGAGCGGAAATGCGATGCATGTAAATCCGGTAGTTTTGCAATATTGTGGCCGTTAACCTGTACAAGCCCGCTACTGGGTTTGCTTAAGCCTCCCATTAGACTTAGCAGGCTTGATTTGCCGCTGCCGCTGATACCTTTAAGAATAAATAGCTCACCTTGCTTTACATGTAAATTGATATTATGCAGTGCATGGTATGCATTGGGACGGTTCTCATTAAAAATTTTATTAAGTTTTTCAATTCGTATCATCGCATGGCCTCTAGTGGATCAGTAATCGCAATACGCCATACCGGAACAAGGACTGCGGCCATAAAAGGGGTCATATAGCCTAAGAAAATAAGTCCAAAAAGCTGCCAGTCAATAATATGGCTTAGCTCAAAATGTGATGGTAGATTTTCATGACCAAAAAAGATGGCACCAAGCAGGGGTGCATCGGCGACAAATATATAAGCATAGGCAGCAATGAAACCTACCAAAAATGCAAAAAACGCAACACTGAAGCTCTCCAGCATTTTCAGCATGATGACATCTTTAATGCTCCAGCCAATTGAACGCAAGATACCAATCTCTTTTTTGTCACTACCAAGAATCATGCTGTAGCGTTGGTATAAAATAATCATAAAGGTCAGCAGCACAATCATAAACACAACCAAAAAGAGACCGCCTTTATAATTAAATAAATGTTCGTAAGCCCTAAGAGTATCGGTCTTTGTAATGACGCGGGCATCAATATGGCTTAGAATGAGTTTGGCTAAAATGGTATCAGCTTCGGTGGCATTTGGAACGTATAGGGCAAAATCGGTTGCTTGATCATCGTCAATACCAAGAATTTGACGTGCCAGATCGTTTGGCATTACAATAATATCATTGGCAGAAAGGGCACCTGAAGCCGGTAGTACCGCATGAATATGGGTGTGAATTTTTTCTTGATCGGGTGTTTTAAACGTATAATCATCACTATAACGGTACTGATCAAAAAGTTGTTTAACACCACTGCCAATAATGATAGAAGGCTCTTGAAAAAATGCGGCTACATCCAGATTTTCAATCAAATGGTGTAATAAGGCTGTTGTTTGGGTATCAAAAGGATCAATACCGATAATAGTAAAGTATTGCGCATCGGGTTGAAAAAAATAAGTTCCGTAAACTCTGGGAATAACGTTGCTGACACCTTCAATTTGAAACAGGGAATCTCCCCACTGCAGGGGTACGTCTACACGGTTACCGCTACGTATTTTTTGGACAATAAAGTCAGGTTGTGGTTCAAGGGTTGCCGCAATGTCATATTTTAGGGCATGAGCCATCATCATAACGGCACTAAAGACAAAAACGGTAATGGCTGCAATAAACGTTATGGCAAGGTGCTTATGGCGATGACGATAAAGTAATAAAAAAAGAAAGTTAATAAATGCACTAGTGGGCATAAATAAAGTCCATGCGGCTTATCGAAGGGGTGTGAAAGTAGGGGTGTGTGTAGGTTTGATGGGTAGCGCGCCTAGAGGGCTCAAACCATGAACTGCTCAGTGCCACTCCTGGAAGTGTTGAAAGTGCGGCACTCTGTTTCAATAGAGCGTTTGGAACAGCTCTTGAAGTATCATAAACAATGGCGATGAACACGGCTACATGTAAGAGGCCAATGATAATGAAACGTCGGCTTAGTGGTGTAATGTGATGGCCTTATTCATCAAGCGCTTCGACTATGGCAGGGGTAATGGCATCAAAGGTAATAACACCGCTTCCAAAATGTTCTTTGTTGAAGGTTTTGGCATCAGCTTCATTCTCAAATGGAATCAGTTCATTACCCATTGGACCATACACATTAGAGCCTTTGACATACCATGCTTTGTGGGCGTCAATGGCTTTAAGCGTGTAATAGTCGCTAACATGAATAATGCTTTTTGCAGGGTGTGCAAAGTAATATTTCATCATATCTTTAACACCGTCAAAATAGAATATTTTCTCTTTCGAGATCTCCATTTTGGCAGCCCATTTAGGGTATTTGGCAACAAACATACCGCATACCGGGCATTTAGCATCTTTGGGGACGTCAATACCTTTTATGTGAGCAAGTTCGTGAGGCTGCATGAGTGCAATTGCCATAGCCTGTGCTTGTTGATCGTCAACTTTACCGCACACACCACTGTTGGCAATATAGGCTTTTGCATCACCATAAGAGTGGAAATCCGGCAGGGTGGTTTTGCAAAGTGCTTTGAGCATCTTTTCACCCTTTTGTGCTACTTGTGAGCGTTTTTTTGCAACCATCATGTTATCTTTTTGCAGATCATTATAGGCGATGTCGAGGGCTTCTTGGTAGTTATGGATGCTACCACCGTTTTCATTTGCAAATGCTTTGGCGTCTTTAGCGCTTGCAAAGGCATATTTGCTATTCATACTCATGGTACCTGGTTTTTTGCTGCCAATGACATAATGGGCATCACGGGCATTAATGAACTTAAGGCTGTTGACATCAACAACTTTAGCATTTTCGAGATCGCTGCGTGGATGTGCCTCTACCATACAATGCAGTGAACAGTATTGGTGTGTGTGCCCTTGGGGATCGGTATATGCATGAGAAGTTTTGTAAAATTTAGCCAAGTGCATGCCACAGTTAGGGCAGTAAAGTTTCGCATCACCCTGTTGCAGCAGTTGCGCTTTTTCTAAAGGTACCGATTGATACATGCCGGCAAAAGAGGCACTTGCCAACATAATAAAAAGAAGCATACGTTGTAACATAGTTAGGATCCTTGGCTTGTAGATGATAAGTCGGATATTATAGGGAAAATATGTTACAAAACTGTTAAAAACATGTTGAACCTCTTTTTTTAATAAAAGATATAAATGTAATCTTGATATCTTATGTATAATATTAATATTTAATATCCTATAAAGGAAGTAGATTCGATGCCGTTTGACGTATCAGAGCTTAAAGAACAAAATGTTGAATTGTTGCGACTTTTGAGTCTGCATCTGCCTGATATGCTATGGGTGAAAGATTTGGATGGCAATTACCTGTATGTTAATAAGGCAATTTGTGATGGCCTTTTGATGGCTAAGGATATTTATGAACCTTTAGGTAAAAATGATGTTTTTTTTGCCAAACGTGAGCGTGAGTTACATAAAGAGTGCCCCGACTGGCATACCTTTGGTGAGCTCTGTTTTAATAGTGATCAAATGGTCATTGAAAATAACAAAGCAATGCGTTTTGAAGAGTATGGCAATATCAAAGGAGAGATGCTTTATCTTGAAGTGTATAAGGCGCCTTTTTATGATAAAAATGGCAAGGTTATCGGCACCGTTGGCACGGGACGTGATATTACAGATTTGAAAAAAACGCAGTTGCGTCTTGAAGAGAGCCTTAGGCAACAGCAGTTGCAACAAGAGCAGCTTGAATTTCAAGCAACACATGATGTCTTAACTAATTTACCCAATCGAATTTTGTTTAATGATCGGCTTGAGCGCAGTATTGAAAAGGCAAAACGATACGGCACCAAATTTGGCGTGCTGTTTATTGATTTGGATAATTTTAAAGAGATTAATGACTCTTTAGGACATACGGTAGGTGATAATGTTCTTGTTGAGGCTGCACGCCGCATTGAAAAAGTAATGTACCGTACCGATACATTGTCACGTTTTGGTGGCGATGAATTTTGTATTCTTCTCGATAACATTCAGGCATTTTTTGAAGTAGAAAAAGTAATTACCAAGTATCAAGAAGCGATGCAAAAAGCGTTTGTGATTGAGCACAACACCTTTCATGTTGCCATGAGTGTTGGCGTGGCGGTTTATCCTGAAGATGGGCAGAGTGTTGATGAATTGCTGCGTAACGCGGATGCGGCCATGTATAAAGCAAAGCATGATGGCCGTAATACCTACTGCTTTTATGATGAACAGATGACTAAAAATGCGTATGATCGCGTGCTGCTTGAGAATGAACTTCGCAAAGCATTTGAAGCAGATCATTTTGAAGTGTTTTATCAACCGCAAATTAACTCGCAAACAAGCGAGTTAATAGGCTTAGAGGCCTTAGTGCGTTGGCGACATCCTGAGATGGGCATTTTGCCTCCTAATGATTTTATACCGCTTGCAGAGCAAAATGGCATGATCATAGCATTGGATCGTATTGTTATGCAAAAGGCGTTTGCACAATATACCCAATGGAAAAATAGCGGTTTAATTCATTGTAAATTATCCGTCAATGTTTCGATGAAGCAGATAGAAAAGGATGATTTTTTGGTATTTTTGCGTTATATATGTAATAGCGAGCAGATTGATTATTCCAATATTGTACTTGAAATTACCGAGACGCAGATCATGCACGAACCTGAACTCTCTATCATGAAACTACAAGAGATCAGCAATCTTGGAATTTCACTGGCAATTGATGATTTTGGTACGGGATATTCATCACTGGCATACCTTAAACGCTTGCCAATACAAAAACTTAAAATTGATAAATCGTTTATTGATTACTTGCCTGAAGATAATGAAGATGCGGTGATTAGTAAAGCAATTATTTCTCTTGCTAAAAATCTTAATCTGAGCGTTATTGCTGAAGGTGTTGAAACATTGATGCAAAAAGAGTTTTTGTTTGAAAATGGATGTACATCCATTCAGGGGTATCTTTATTCAAAACCGCTTTGTCATACAGATATGGAACACTTTTTAAAAGTGCGTCATGGTTAATTAATCAATTGAAGCGGGTCAATATGATAATTCTTTTTGGTCACCTCAAACATGAGCTCGTTGCTCACTCGGCCAATAATAGAGCCTTTTCGGATTTTTTTACCGGTTTGAATGGTAGGTGCAATCTGGTCAAGATGGGCGTAAATGGTATGTAAGCCATCGGCATGTTCAATAATGACAACATTGCTCAGCATTGGTGTTTCTTGTGCCATGACGACTTTGCCGTTTAGAATATTTTTGACTTTGGCATTAGGTTCTTTAGGTTTTAGCGAGATTGATTCATTGAAAATTTTGATGTTATAGATAGGATCGGTATAAGGACCAAAAGTTTTGGTGACGCTGTAAGCATCCAGTGGAGCAATGGTTTTTTGGCCACGATAACGCATGGTTTTAACTCTTTGATAGCTGGTACCGACTTGTTTGACTTTGGGCAGTGTTGCCGAAGCCAGCATGTTTTCACGTTCTTCTTGTGCTATGGTGGCTTCTGTAGAGGCGCGTTGTGCCTGAAGACGCGCTTGTTTGTCGCGCTCTTGTGCTTTGAGCTCTTCAGCTTTAATTATTTCCAAGCGTCCCAGAGTAGATTGTAATGCTTTTTGCTCTTTAAGTAGCTTGTTAAGGGATGCTTCATATTGAGCAGTTTTAGCATTAAGGTTCTGAAGAGCTTTTTTATTGGCTTCGTATGCCAGTTTTAACGTATATTGACGCTTTTCCATATCTCCAATAGAGAGACGCAACTCTTTAACCCGTTTTTGCAAAGCCAAAATGTTTTCGTTATTGCCGCTGTAAGAGGTTTCAAGACTTTTAATCTCTTCTTTGGTCAGACGTGCAAGCAGTTTTAGTGCCTCTTCGGTAATAAGGCTTTCATCATTTTTGGCGCGGTCTTCATCTAGCAAAAGGGCAAGCGATGTATTTTTTGCAATAGCAAAAGCCAAACGTTCTTCTATCTCATTTTGAGCTTTTTGCAAATCCTCTTGCGAGTTTTGAAGCGATGCCAGTTCACTTTTTTGAGTTTTGTAAAGAGTCTCTTTGGCATCAAGCTCTTCTTGAAGTTTTTGTAACTCATTTTGCTGTGTTAAAACGGCTCGATTCTGCTCCAATATCTCTTTGGCGTTAGCTTTCATATCCTGGTTAATATTTTTATAGGTACTATCAAAACTTTTAAGACGCTTGTTGGTATTGGATATCTTTTGATCAATCGAGGCTTGAGCAAACAACAAAGATGTAAGTAGCAGAAGTGCCACAAATAGATGCATTAAACCTCTTCTTTATGTCCCATGATTATCATGGTTGCTAGCAGTATAGAAACCGCGAGTGCTGTGCCAAACAGCAGTGGGGTATCTTGTATTGGATTGAAAAGTTCAATTGAAATATTGACATGTTCAAGGCTCTCATGAATAGAGTCTTGGGAATCAAGAGCAAAAAATGTGCCAGTAACCAGTGCCGAAGCGATCATGGCATCGACGATGGCCAATCGAAAGAGTACGGCGGAACGTAACCAGACGGGTGCTCCAAAAAGTGCCATGATATTCATACGTTCCATGTGCTGAAACTGCCAAATGCGCATCTCTTTTATAATCAAAAGCATGGTGACAATAATGATAGATAGGGCAAGCACCACAACAATGTACTTCACCAAAATCAAAAGACCGTAAAGCCGATCATGCGATTGTGAAAAACTTTCAACTTTTGTAACAGACGTAATGGCTTCAAGACTTTTTTTAATGTCGGTAATTTGTTCGGGTGAAGGATAGCTAGAGAGCAAAATACGGTAAAAACGCGGCATGCTTATTTTGAGCAGATCAATATTTTTTTGTTTCATGTCTTGTGTGAGTTTAGAGAGTACTTCATCAACACTGATGGGTTCACTACCGCGAATAAGCGAATGGGCCTGGGTAAACTGTTCTGGTGTAAGTGAGTGGTTTGCAATGACAATAATGGAGTAGTTATTGGCAAGTGTCTTTTCGTAGGAGTTAATCGCACGTTGAACGTCAATAAAAATCTGAATTGTAAATAAAATGCTAAAAAGCGCCATAATCAATGAAAGATGATTTTTAAGCGATCGCATAGACGGCTCCCGCTTCAATATGAAAATGGCGGTAATTAACATTAATGCTTTCAGGAATATGGTGTGTGACTACCACCACCGTAGTTTTTAGTTGCGTATTGGCTCCTTCAAGCAAGCGCCAGATAAGGTCTGATGAGTAATCATCAAGGTTACCGGTAGGCTCATCGGCAAGAATCATTATGGGGTTGTGTGCCAAGGCACGTGCCATCGCAATGCGCTGCTGCTCGCCCCCGCTAAGCTCAGGTGGGTATTTACCTGCTTGATGGCTCATTTTAACATGGTTAAGCAGCTTCTCCACTTGCATTTCGCTGACATCTTTGGCATATCCTGAGATAATGAGTGGCAGCATGACATTTTTTTCAATAGTCCACTCTTTGATGAGTTTGTAATCTTGAAAAACAATACCCAGGTGACGGCGCAGAAAATTAAGTTTTTTTGTTTCGATGCCTTTCATCTCAACCCCTCCAACAATCAAGGAACCATGGCGTGGTTGAAGGGCACCAAAAAAAGATTTAAGTAGTGTTGATTTACCGCTACCACTGGCTCCGGTAATAAAAATGAAACTGCCGGTTTCAATGCTGATATTGGCTTCGTTAATGATGGTTTCATTGTCATTATAGGCTAATGAGAGGTTTTCGGCAAAAATGACTTTATCCATTGATAGTCACTTTAAGTACACTGTGTGCGCTGAGATTTGAACGTGACGCAATCGGTGGCGATGGAAAATAGCGGCATCCCTTGGGATCAATAATCACATAAAGATGTTCAGGACGATCAAAACTGCCCATAGCAAGGCGGTACATAAAACCTTGAGATGCTTCAATGCGGTAGAGTCGCTCAAAATGAACAAAACCATTTTCAAAACGCTGGGTTGTGCCATTTAATGTGAGCAGCGTGGCTTCATCTAGGTGGCATGACGTAAAAGAAAAATCGGTATTGCTTTGACGCGGTGCACTAAGATTGTGATTAATCATCGTGATGTCATAAATATTTTTTTCCATGCGTTTCCAGCGGTCTTCATACTTGCTGCTCACAACAATATCTCTATTTTTATGCACTTCTAGGGCAATTTGATTGCGCGCAATAAATGTTTGGTATGCATATTCAAAATAGTTATCGCTATCGGTACGCAGCTCCAGTTTGCCGTTGGTGTTGAGTACACGTTCAGCTTCATCTAAAAAGCTGCTGCTAATGACACGCCGATGTGGTTTTTTATCCCACGGTACAGGGAAATGGACAAAAATCTTACTAACGCTGTTTGAGGGTACAAGCTCCAAAAAAAGACGCGCATCGTAATCAAGAACCAAAACATTATCAAGATGTTGGATGGCAATTTGTTTTAAAACTTGTTCAATAGAAGCTTTGTGTATTTCAATACCAATAAAAAGCGTCTCAGGATTGTTTTTTGCCTGATGCAACAGATGGCGCCCCGAACCAAAGCCCACCTCAATTTGAACATCACGTTGCGTTGAAAAATTTGAAGCAAAGTAGTGAATATCACGCAGTGCGGTATTGTTTTCAAGATGGTGGCTTTTGGAGTCTTGATCCACATTAGAATCGATAATCTGCAAGGCGGCACACTCGGCATAAGCAAGCAGGGCATGTTTAACAAGATAATTAGGCGAAGGACGTGTGATCTTGTCGCTTTTTAACAAAATGCTTTTTTGATTCTCTTTTTTGAGCAGAAAAAAGCGTTTGTTTTCATAGTGTGTTGCTATAAGTTGTTCATCTGGATGGATGACATTGGTAGCAATAAAATCAAATGCCACATCTCCAGAAGTTATGGGCATTGTAACCGAATTAAAAGAGGCTACATGTAGATGGGGCATAGACTATTTCGCTTCAATTGAAATGTCAACCGGATCGCTTAATTCGGATTGGATTCCGTCTTGGCTCACCGAAACGACTTGATAGGTATAGGTGATGTTATTAAGAATTTCGGTATCGCTAAAACGGGTATCTTTGATATTTTTGAACGTGGTGACACTCTTATCAAACCATCCGGATTTTTTGGTTTTAACAACGGTATAGCTTGCAATGTCACTGTTGCCTTTGGACCAGCTAAGATGCACGGTATGGTTCTCAAGAATGCCCCGAACGTTTTGAGGTGTTGCCGGCTTAGCAAGGCTCATACCCATATAGACTCCCGTTGGGCGTTTGCTTTCAAGATTATCATCATCGACAGCGGTGATTTGATAGTAATACATTGTGCCATCTTCGCTGATTCTATCGTTAAAAACAGTCTCTTTAAGTTTGACGTAATAGGTAAATGGCCCGTTAGGACTTAAAGAGCGGTAGATATTGTAATGATTTAGATTTTCGCAGTTACTCGCATCCCATGAAATACGAATTTTTTTAGGAAGATTTTGAGTGGTTTGGATGTTTTGAATTGGTTCAGGTAACGGTTTGGTGGCAACCGTGACAATTTCACTAGGAAGGGATTCGATTTGATCATAAGTCTGAGCAAGCAGACGGTATTGATACACTTCGCCATCTTTAAGATCGGAATCGATAAATTCGGCGTTAAGACGCCCTTGGATTGTTGCAATAGGCTGCCATTTTTTCTCATCACGTAATTTACGCTCAATGTTATAGCTTGAAACCCGAAAATCGGTGTGGGGTCTCCAGATTAGCTTGGCACTGCGTGGCATATCGCCAATAGAAGCAAAAAAACTAACTGAAGGCATGGGTGCCATGGTGCCGGCTTCATAGGTTTTGCTGGCTTGTGATTCAATTCCCGCTGCATTAAAACTTGAAAAGCGATAGGAAAATTTTTGGTTGGGTTTTAGAGAGGTATCAACATAATGCGTGGCGTAGCGTCCTTTGACTGTGTCATGACGTTCAAGTTTAGCGTTGCCGGACTTGGGGTTGGAACGGTAAACATAATACCCCTCAACTCTGGGGTCTTCAATACTTTTCCACTCAAAAGCAATAGCGTTTAGATCACTAATATGGCCATTTAAAAGCGGGGTTGGCAGTGTTGGGTCAATAAGAACTTTTGGGGCGGGTTCGGGCTGTTTACTACAACCACTAAAGAAGCTCACCCCTAAAATGATTGCTAAAAGTGTTGGGAGATAAAAGCGCATCTAAAAGCTCCTGATCAAAATGTTTATACATGTAACGCTGCATCGTATCATCTAGCGGTGCGCTAAAGTGTAGTATTTCGCCATTTTCGGGATGACGCAAATACAAAATATATGCATGCAATAAAATGCGTTCGATTTTAGCGTCTTTGCTCTTAACACCGTATAAATGATCACCAAGAATATGACGGCTTATGGTTTCAAGATGCACGCGAATTTGATGGGTACGGCCTGTAAAAAGTTTACATCCAATAAGCTCACACTTTTCATCACGTGAGAGCAATAAACGGCGAAAGAGGGTTTTGGCTTCTTTGCCATAAGGAACATCTGCCATTTTCAGACGATTGTTAGGACTGCGACCCACGCGGGATTCAATGGTAGTTAACAACTCTTTTAAAGGGGGGGCAATCACTGCAAGATAGTAGCGTCCCATACTTTTGTCTTGAAGTTGAAGCGAGAGCGCTTCATGAGCACGATTGTTTTTGGCTACAACCATGACACCACTGGTACCTTTATCGAGTCGATGGACAATACCGTGACGCTCTTCACCGCTGATGGTAGAGAGCGCAATACCTTTGTGAATGAGCCAATCCACCAAGGTGGCTTCATGGACGCTAGGGGCAGGGTGTACGGTAAGCGCACTGGGTTTGTTGATGACTAAAATATGATCGTCTTCATAAAGGATTTCCACGTCAAAGTCAATGGGTTTAGGTTGGCTGCTTTGAATTTCGGGAAAGGTTACATGTAAGCTTTGTCCCGGTTTGAGTTTGATGCCGGGTTTGGTAATGCTTTTGCCATCAACACTTACGGCGCCAAGTTTGATAAGTTGTGCTATTTGATTGCGGGTTTCACCCAGATGTTCTGTTAAAAAAGTGTCAAGTCGTGATGCAGTTTCAACATCAAGTGTCACGGTAGTGCTCATCGCTTTTACCTTTTATATACTATAATCGCCAAAACAGTTATCAGGGAAGTCTGTGTGGAAGATTGATCGGCGTATTTTATCACATTTTGATTTTTTCACACTTTTGTTGATTGTACCGCTTGTGATGATATCGGGCTGGCTGATTGGGGAAATCCATCCCATATTGGCGCAAAAACATCTGGTGTACGTATCGGTAGCGGTTGTTTTATTTTTATTTTTTTTGCTACTTCCCATTCGCAAGTTTAGTTGGCTTATTCCACTTTTTTATTGGGTTAATATTATCTTGTTGCTTGCCGTAGATTTTGTAGGGCAATCGCGTTTGGGTGCGCAGCGCTGGCTTGAAATTCCATTTATTAATTTTACACTACAGCCTTCAGAGTTGATGAAACCGGCGTTTATTCTGATGCTGGCTTATTTGATTGCACGCAATCCACCACCATTGCATGGATATGGCTGGAAAGAATTTCTAAAAATTTCTGCCTATATTCTGCTGCCGTTTTTGCTCATAGCCGGCGAACCGGATTTGGGGACGGCAAGTGTGATGCTGATGCTTGGTATGGCAATTCTTTTTATTGTAGGGGTACGCTGGCAGATATGGTTGAGTTTGATTGTGGCATTTCTTATCTCGTTGCCCTTAATCTATACCCAACTGCATGATTATCAGAAAAAACGTCTGACTGATTTTGTGAGTGAAAAGCCCAGTTATCAGGTGCAACAATCCATTATTGCCATTGGATCGGGAGGCTTGGTTGGTAATGCCAAAGAGGATGCGACACAGGCACAAATGAAGTTTTTGCCTATTGCTACAAGCGATTTTATTTTTGCCTACGTTGTGGAGCGTTTTGGTTTTTTTGGAGCACTCTTTTTAATTGTGCTGTATGCCGTGCTGATTTGGCACTTAATGGCCATTGCTACATGGAGTGAAGATTATTACCTTAAAGTCGTCTCGGCGGGCATTTCAATGCTTATTTTTATCTATATGAGTGTCAATATTGCCATGACTATTGGGTTTGCACCGGTTGTAGGCGTTCCACTGCCAATGTTTAGTTATGGCGGCAGCAGTTTTGTAAATTTTGTGGTACTCATTGCTATTATGGAGAATCTGTTAGCGTTTCGATTTAAGGATATGTACAATCTTCGAGGTAAAAAAAGCTTTATCTAAACTCTTTTTTAAGAATTTGTATCTATAATTGCGCTCTTTTAATGGGTCTTTAGCTCAGTTGGTTAGAGCCCCCCGCTCATAACGGGGTGGTCGAGAGTTCGAGTCTCTCAGGACCCACCACCATTAAACCCATAATTTTGGAATCAAATTATTTTTGTTGTGCAGTTTTTGCATCTATAATAATCAATATTTAGTAACTAACCTTATACTATTCACTTTCTTCTCCAATGTGCTTTTAGCGGGGTCAACGGATTTCCTGTCACTTGTTCATAAGGCGCGTAACATCAATTAGTAACAATTTTAAGTATAAATACAATTTATATATTATTAAGAATTGTAAGAATACAATTAAATCAAGATGTTATTTATCAATGGAAAACAACAGCATCTAAGGAGAACAAACTATGAAGTTCAAATTGTTGATAATCTTAGTGATATGTGCCTTGTCTATTAATGCTGCAACGTTGATTGACAATTTGGCTCAAGCAAATGATAAGGGGAGCGCCATTTTCAGAAGCAACGTGCAAACGGCTTTTAAAATAACGGTGAGTTCCGCAACACGGGTAGATGGTGTAACGCTGGCGCTTGACAAAAACGCTAATAATTATGTCAATTTTAGTACGTACACAAGCGGAATAATCCAGTTTTATACCGATAACAGCGGTCTCCTTGGAAGTAAATTGGCAGGCCAGTTAACGTATACAAGCACTAATACAGGTACGGGCTATACCGAGTATGCAAATGGTTCCGTTACTCTGCCAAAGGCGGGAACTTACTGGATCTATTTTACGGCGACGGGAGCCAATATTGATTTTTTAAAGACCTCTTCATCTACCTATACGGCTGATACGGGATGGACACTGGAGATTGGAGCTGACACTTATTACAGTAGTGGTTCGTATATATCGTCCATAACGTATGGGAGCCCAATGTTGTCAATATCCGGTGTAAATACGGAACTTCTAAGCAATCTTGATGAAGCGAATGACAAAGGTACCAGTATTTTTCGTAGTAATGTACAAGTAGCTTATAAAATTACCGCTTCAGGTGCTGAAACAGTAGAGGGTGTAACGTTGGCATTGGATAAAGATGCAACAAACTACACTAATTTTACTACCTACACCAGTGGAATCATCCGGTTTTACAACGACAATGCCGGAGCAATCGGTACTCAAATTGCAGGCGAGTTAACCTATAGCTCAACTAATACCGCTACGGGATTGACGCAATACAATGAGGGGAGTATTAGCATTCCTGGTGCCGGAACCTACTGGATTTATTTTACGGCAACGGGTGCCAATATTGATTATAAACGGACCTCGTCTACCAACTTTATAGCCCCAACGGGATGGACGTTGGAGATAGGGGCAGGAAACTATTATAGCGGTGGAAACTATCTTGATTCAACAACATACGGTAGTGGTATCTTTGCAATTAATAGTGTTATTTTAAACAATACGGCACCAGCCATCTCTTCAAATGGCGGAGGTCCTACGGCCAGTGTGGATGTGTCGGAAGGGACAACAGCGGTTACCACCGTGACGGCAACTGATGGTGAGGGTGATGGTATAACATACTCTATTTCAGGAGGTGCGGATAGTGCTAAATTTAGTATTAACGCGACGAGTGGTGCTTTGACGCTTGTTGCGGCTCAAGATTATGAAACACCTACGGATGCAGATTCCCATAATGATTATATAGTTGAAGTAACGGCTACGGATACGGGGTATGGTACGCTGAGCGATGTACAAAGTATCACAGTTAATATTACCAATTCTAATGAAGCTCCTACCGACATTAATATCACGGCAGACTCTATTTATGAGAATAATGCAAGCGGTACGACAATTGGCATTTTGGATGCTGCTGATCCTGATGCCGGAGACACGTTCACCTTCACCCTTACATGTAATGATGCCAACTTTTCTATTACGGGCGGTAGCACTCTGGTATCAGATGTTGTATTTGACTATGAAGCTACACCGACACAAAATGTTTGTATTCATGTGGTTGATGCCGGAGGATTGAGCTATGATGAGAACGTGACCATTAATATTTTGGATGTCGGTCCAACTACCATTACGCTCTCAAATGCAACCGTGCAGGAAAATAGAGAATTAAATGCAACAGTAGGCATTTTGAGTTCTGATGAGGCTGTTACGGGCTATACTTTAGGCTGTGCTACTGCCGGAGTTGATGATGGCAATTTTCTTATTGCTGACGATAACGTTACGCTTAAAGCGGCAGTACGTTTTGATTATGAAACAACAAAGACCCAAAGTATTTGCGTAAGAGCGCTCTCAACAACATTGGATAAAAATTTAACCATCACAATTACCAATGACACTTTGGATGATCCTGTGCCTTCAAGTGGCCCAACCTATCCTGATGATGACAATGACGGATACGATTCTAATACCGATTGTAATGACAATGATGAAACCATTCATCCTAATGCGATTGAAATTCTTAATGACGGGATTGATCAAGACTGTTCCGGAAGTGATTTAACAACATCAACATGTGAAGAAGAGCTGGAAAATTCCACTTTGCCTGATCCCAATTCTCCATGCAATCAGGCTCAAACGCAAAGTAGCACACCTCAAAATATTTCCAGTAGTCAGGCCAGCAGTGCTCCATCCGAACCATTTGTTAATGAAGAGGGCAGAAATTTTGATATTCATGTTGCTACCGGAAGCAACGGTGAAATCATCAATACTGTTACCAATGGCATTCTTGAACTTGAAGGCGTTCAAAACAGCGATGGCAGTGTGGAACACAATCTGAGCATCAATGGAATCAGCACCACTGCAATCAGTAATGTTCCCGATTCCAATGTCACTTTCTTTGAAGATGACAACGGAACATTGGGAATACGTACTCAAAGTAGCATCGTCAATGACGATAACGAAACTACTGCAATTGAGGTACGAGCAAATGGTGACGGCAGTTCTGAAGCCGTAACAACCATTGATGGAGTAAGTACCACGGTACGCTTTGATATACCCGGAGCACAAACTGTCATTAGCGCCGAGGGTGAAGTGGTTACTAGCTATTCAGACTATAGCAGTGCATGTGTAACCTCATATTACGAGATAGAAGTAAAAACAACGCCATCAGGCACGACCATTACCAAAATAAAAGAGTATGACTGTGATGGCAAACTTTTGAATGTTGATACAACTGTAGCTAATTCGGGGCAATTTCCTCTTGGTGCCCACATTGAAATTAATGAAGATCCGCTTACAGGTGCATACAGGATTCAAGTTACATCTGCTCTTAATGAGCCGATGGCGCTATAAAGGAGGCGATGATGAAACGTACTACAATACTATGGACTTTGATACTATTCTTTTTGTTAGCTATTGGCTTTAATTCGTGTGGTTCGAGCAACGGTGACAATGCCATTACATCTGAAAGCTCATCAACTAGCACGATATCTCAGGCCGCCTCATCTTCGTCTTTTGCGGCTTATGAGCCGAATCCGGCAGCCACGTATATTGATGTGGTAGCGTGCCATGGAGTGAATAGTGATACCATGACAAGCGTGCAAGAAGGCGACCTTTTAATTGCTTTGGAGGCGGGTACTACAGTAAAAATTATTCATAATCAAGACGGTACAAAAAGTGTTTGTACCCAAAGCGGATTAGCACAGCTTGAGCGGCTTTAAGATACTTTTTTGCTAAAATGCGGCGCAAAAGATACTAAAGGATGACGTGTGAGCCAACGATTTGACGCAGCCGCTAAAAACTGGGATGGTAGCAATACCCGACAACAACTAGCCGAGTCGATTTATACGACGATTATGACGCATCAGCCGTTAAAGCCAAGTGATCGTATTATGGATTTTGGTGCGGGAACGGGGCTGGTGAGTTACAAAATTGCGTCGCATGTAGCGCATGTGGCCGCGGTGGATTTATCAGAAAAAATGCTTGAAACGCTGGCCTCCAAAAACGATGAAACGCATTCGATTAGCATGCATCTTCAAGATATTGTGCATATACCGTTGCAAGAGCGCTTTGATGGTATTGTGAGTGCGATGGCAATGCATCATGTTGCTGATACCCGGGCTCTGCTGGAAAGTTTTTATCAGCATCTTGAACCGGGTGGATTTATTGCTATTGGTGATCTTGATGAAGAGGATGGCACGTTTCATGAGCATGGCAATGAGGGCGTGCACCATTTTGGATTTAATCAAGATAAACTCAAAGCAGTAGCCCAGACTGTTGGCTTCAAAGATGTGGTGTTTCATCATGCCCATTCTATTGACAAAGCAGCGCGAAGCTTTGATGTTTTTGTGATGCAGGCGCATAAACCTCTGTAAAAAATGAAACAAATTTGTCGCTATAAAAGATAAATATTTTCCATAACTAATTTTTAGCTAAGTATGAAGCGTTATAATTTTGCATTACATTACAAAAGGATCATTAATTATGAAAAAGATGATGTCATTGATTGTTGCAGCATGTTCAACAGCCGCGTTTGCCTCTCCCCTTGTTGATTTAGCCAAAGGTGCCGGATTGGCTCCCATTCCACAAAGCGATAGCGAAATTCTCAAGCTTGTGGATGATCCTAAAAATCCTATGAATAGCGCTAAGATCGAGTTGGGTAAAAAGCTCTATTTTGATCCACGTCTTTCAAAAAGCGGGTTGATTAGCTGTAATACGTGTCATAACCTTGCACTTGGCGGTGCCGATGGCGTGAGCGCGGCTATTGGGCATGGTTGGACGGCCAATCCGCATCATTTAAACTCTCCTACGGTTTACAACTCAGTGCTTAATGCCGTGCAGTTTTGGGATGGTCGCAGCCCGCATCTTGAAGATCAGGCACAAGGACCAATTCAAGCCGGTCCTGAGATGGCAGCACCCAAAGAGCTGGTTGTCAAGCGCGTTACGTCGATTCCCTCTTATGTGCAGGAGTTTAAAACGGCATACGGCAACGAGGTTAAAATTGATTTTGAAAAAATTGCCGATACCATTGCGGTATTTGAGCGCACACTCATTACTCCTTCACGTTTTGATGCCTACATGCACGGTCATGAAGAGGCATTGAATGATGCCGAGAAAAAAGGGCTTAAAACCTTTATTGAAAAAGGGTGTACAGGGTGTCATACCGGCATTGGTCTTGGTGGAACAATGCAGCCGTTTCAGGTAGCCAACAAGTATAAATTTGCCAGTGTTGGTGATTTTAAAGGCGATGCCAACGGTATGGTTAAAACACCAACACTACGAAATATTGAAGAGACGGCTCCCTATTTTCATAACGGTCAGATCTGGACACTTCAATCTGCCATTAAAGAGATGGGAAGCGTGCAGTTAGGTCTTGATATTAGTGATAAAGAAGCAGCTTCTATTGAAACCTTTTTAAAATCACTTACGGGTCAAAAACCGCAAATCGTTTATCCGGTACTGGCTCCTAGTACGGCAAGTACACCTAAACCGGATGTTAAATAAGCAGCCATTGCTGCAATTGTTTTAATCTGCATTATAATTCGCGCATGAAATTGTTGCGCGAATCTTTTTTATTCTTACATGTCAGTCTTTTTTAGATGCCTTTTGTAATATTAATGCTTTTGGCCATGGTGCTTTGGGGCATAGGATGGCCGGCATTAAAAGTGGTGACCCACTCGGATGTTCCTGTTATTGTGGTTACGTTTTGGCGTTTTTTTATTATGCTGTTGGCGTTTATTCCCATACTTTTTGTGTATAAAAAAGCGTTGCGTATTTCCAAAGAGGCTGTGGGCATTGTTTTTGTAAGTGCACTGCTCAATATTGCATTTATGTTGGTGTCATATTGGGGTGTGGGCGCTGCTACAGCAGGGGCAGGGGGTGTTATCATCACCACAATCAGCCCAATTCTAACGCTACTTTTAGCACTACGATTCTTACATGTAAGCATAACAAAACGCCAAATCATTGGCATCGGTGTTGGGCTTTTAGGTGGCATGATAATGCTACAGATATGGCGCGTGAATGTCTTGGAAGCAGGAAACCTCTTTTTTGTACTGAGTGCTTTCATTTGGGCATTGCTAACGCTGTTGAGTCAAAAATCGCATCAATATCTTTCGCCAATACATTACAGTTTTTTACTCTCAGTCATAGCAACACTGCTCATGTTTGTTGCTGCGCTTCCTTATAATTTGGGTGTGGTTTTTGAACAAGATGCCTCTTTTTGGTGGGGAATACTTTTTTTAGGTGTAATGGGCCAAAGTGTGGCTTCGACAATCTATTTTGTAGCATCGGGCCGTATAGGCTCGCAGCGTGCTAGTAGTTATATGTTTGTGGTACCGGTTACGGCATTGGTTGCAAGTTATGTGATGCTTCATGAGATGCCTTCGCTCTGGCTTCTTGCCGGAGGCATCGTGGCATCGGCTGCGGTGTATATTATAAACAAGCCTGAAAAAGTACATCATCACAGCTAGAGCTTATATTTAATGTAACTTTTAATTATGAAATTAACTTACAAGAAGCGCTCGAATCAAATGTTTTAGTGCTATATTTTCAGCGTAGGTAGCAAGAGACACTCCTTAGAACATTCATCATCCAGAGCTAAGAGTTACAACTCCATTCAAACACCATTTCTTGCTGCCTCCTGCCTCTTAAAACGATGCTTCATATTCTATAAATACTTCACTGCCTTCACGTGGAATCCCGCTATCATAACGATAATAATACGATGGATCTCTCACATCAGCATTAAAAATATTTTTAACACTGAATCGGATTAATGAAGCGGTATTGAGTGCAAATGTTACCGTTTCATCAAATACGTGAAATGCTTTAACTGAGGTTTGGCGTTCTCCGCGTATGACCCAGGGCAGGTCTGATGAAGTGGTATCGCCAAAATAGCGCCATGCAGTGCCAATGCCAAGACGTGTGCTAGGATGGTAAATATAGACTCCTTTAAACATAATACGCGATATATCCGGCATGGCTCCTTCAACTTTTTCTTCTTCAAAAGTGCTGTACTGGGCATCTATATAAGTGGCATTGAGATAGAGTTCATGTTTGTCAGGCCATTTATAGTTGTACTCAGCTTCGATTCCCTGAGAGACGCGTTTGTCATAGTTCATATAGCCTGTTGGTGTTGTGGGGTCTTCTTCAAGATCAATAACATTATCTAAAATAGAGTAAAAATAGTTGATCATAAAGCGGTGCTGATAATTGGGCTTTAAAATAAGCACGGCTTCATAGGTGTCGGTATGTTCGGGTTTAATATCATCATACCCCTGACGGTAATAGATGTGTCCGTTAGAGTAGGCTTCTACAAACGAAGGGGCGCGAAACGCAGAACCATACAGCAGTTTAAAAATGGTTTCATCACTTGCGCGATACACCAGTGCAGCCCTTTGGGAAAGTTGCAGACCAAAATCAGAGTAATGATCTGCTCTTAGTCCAAGGGTTAGGTCAAGATTGGGCGTTAAAGCAATAAGGTCTTGCAAATAGGCGTAAAGATTGGTTCTCTCCACATTGTCTTGTAGTTTTGAGGTGGTGGGGTTGTTCCAGTAACCGGGTTCATTGTATTCATTAAATTTGAATTTTTCGTAATTGGGATGCGCCAAAATCTCATCACGATGCTGCGCGATATAGTTTTCAATACTATTATAATAGTTGTCTTTACTGACGGTGGTGTATTCCACTCCACTGCCGACCAACAAGCTGTTGGCGTAATATTCTGGAAATTCGGCTGTTAGCTCAAAATGCGCATTCTCTTCATGCGTCTCTTCTTCAATATAAAGTCCCTCTCTCATGTCGGTAACATCAATTTTGCTAAAGCGGCTGAGTATTTTATTAACATCAATAAGATTGGCATCAAGCCATACCTCACGGTGTGTATAGCTGGCATTGGCATTGAGTTTGATATCGTTGATGGTCTTGTTATAGCTTAGGTTGCTTAATAAAAAGCTACTGCCGTGCCCTTCATTGCGCTCAGGAATAGGATTGAATTTGCCTTCAAAGCTGTAGCCGTTTCCGGCACGGTTGGCTTTAAGGCGTGTGCTAAAGGCCCAATGCTCACGATCCAATCGAAACCCTACGGTGTAATTTTTTAAAGCGTTATCGGCTTCGCCTGTATTAAAAGTGCCTGAGTGTTCGGTCACTTTGGCATAAACTTGTTTGTCGTTTTGCAAATAGTAGCCATCAGCAAAAAAGTTCCAGCTCCCTATCTGCTCATGTACGTTGGTGCCGGCAGAAAAATGGCTATATGATCCGCCGCTGAGATGCAAACGATTGATTGGCGTACGGCTGCCGAGTTTGGTGATAATATTAATGGTACCATAAAGTGATCCCGCACCATAAAGGCTAGATGCCGGTCCGCGAAGGACTTCGATTTTTTTTACAAGCTCCAAAGGAAAATCCAAAAACATATGGCTGCTTCCTGATGTTTCATTATGTACCGGAACTCCATCAAGCATAATTTTGATTTTGTCGGAAAGATAAGCATTGGGATTTTTAAACCCGCGCACGGTGGTCATGTTATAGCCAATAACGTTGCGCTGAATCTGAAACCCCGGAAGCATATCAAGGGCTTCGGCAAGGTTGGTAATGCCTGCTGTTCTGAAGGTTTCGGCATTAATAACCGTTACAACCGAGGGGAGGTAGTCGATATTCAAAGAGTTTTTGGTAGCTATTTCGCTGGCTTCTTCAAGCAAGGTAGCAAAATCATCTGCTTGTTCCTCAGCATATAGTAAAGGAGTAAGCCAAAAGAATGTTACTAGCGCAGAGTATAATAAACGTTTTTTCATAATAGACAATCCTTACATCCACAGTGCAATGATTGTAGCGTGAAGAATGTTACTTTATAATAAAAACAAAAAAAAATGTATTAATAAAGTCAATATTTTAATCTATTCATAACTAAGTTGCTCTTGAAACGCTCAGGATATATTACAATGGTATTGATAAAATTTTTTCAAGAAAGTCCCTTATGATTCTCTATATTCACGGTTTTGGTAGCAGCAGCGAAGGGGCAAAACCAACGCTGTTTAAAACCCTTACATGTAATCATCCTGTGTATGCACCCTCGCTTTCGTATGTGCCTGATTTAGCTATAAAAACCTTGAGTGAATTGATTGTGCTTTTAAAAGCCAGCGAAGATCCGGCATTACACACCATACATCTTATTGGCTCCTCTTTGGGTGGTTATTATGCGCACTATCTGGCACATAAATATCATCTAAAAGCGGTGCTGATTAATCCGGCACTCTATCCTTATGATGGTCTGGCGCGCTATAGGGGTATGGCACGAAACTATTATGACAACACGCATTTTGAGTGTAGCGATGTGCATTTTGAGATGTTAAAAAAATATGATGTTCCCGCTACCGCCGAAAACGACAACATTTTGCTGCTTTCTCAAAAAGGCGATGAGGTTCTTGATTACCGCGAAGCAGTGGCAAAGCTTGGCGGAGCCATGATGATTGTGGAGGAGGGCGGCAGCCATGCGTTTGAGAATATTGCCGATCATTTAGATACGATTGCGCATTTCTTACATGTAAGGTTTGGAGCGTGATGGAGTTTAAAAGTTACAAATACCGCATTAGCGGTGTGGTTCAGGGTGTGTATTATCGCAAAAGTATTCAGGCAGAAGCATCACGCTTTGGCTATAGCGGGTATGTTAAAAATATGAGCGATGGCAGTGTTTGTCAAAACACGGTACTAAAACACGCCGTGTTTGGCTTACATGTAATGCTACTGTCAATGATAATTTTTGAGTTTTTCGGTAGAATTTATGAGAATATGTCGTTTTGTGGAAAAGTACTTTTTTTTATCTGCAATGTCTTCGTTGAAAATGTTTACATGTAAGAAATGTTGGAGTGAACAGCGCTTTTTTAAAATTTAGTAGGGTGGGTAAAAGGCACCAAAGCGGTGCCCAAAAGATTACTGCGCTTTATGGCAGTAGGGACAGGTTTTTGCAGCAATCGGAATTTCCATAGCACATTCGGGACATGCTTTGGTGGTAGGTAGTGGAGCCGGAGCAGCTTCTTCTTTTGCTTTGAGGCGGTTGTAGGTGCGTACCAGCAAAAACATTACAAACCCCAAAATAATGAAAGAGATCAGGTCATTCACAAAAAGCCCAATCTTAATAGCCGGAGCACCTGCTTTTTCAAGCTCTGCAAGTGATGCGTAGGTGTTACCGTCAAGGGCAATAAAAAGTGATGAAAAATCAACACGTCCCATCAGCAAGCCAATTGGCGGCATCATGATGTTGGCAACCAACGACTTAACCACTGTAGCAAACGCGGCTCCAAAAATAAAGCCAACTGCCATATCGACAACATTGCCTTTAATTAGAAAATCCCTAAACTCTTTTAACATGGATGACTCCCTTAAAATGATACTAACATTCTATCATGTAAGAAGGAGGTAGCCGATGTTGAGTTAGAAATATTTAGAACAAGTAGCAGCTCGATATCAGGCGTAGCTTTGGATGTAGCCAATAAGCATCTCTACCGAATCCAGATAATCTTGGGGTTCACCTGAGGCTTTGGCGGCCAAAATTGCCCCTTCAAGCGCCACGGTAGTAAAAAGTGCCAATTTTTCCGTATCGCAGGATTTGAGTTCTCCTGCCTCGACGGCACGGTCAAAAATTTTTTTGATCGCAAGACGAAAAGCAGTATAAATTGTTTTCATAAGATGGTTGAAATCTTCATCAATATTGGACATCTCCTGCACAAGGTTTGCTACGGGGCATCCGCGTTTGAAATCGCGCTCTTTCAGATCGCGCAGGCCTTCAAAAAAATATTCCAAATACGGCCCGTCACCTTTGGCAATGGCACGATAGCGCGTACCAAAACGCTCGGCAATTTTTTCTTGAATGGCTATTAATGTCATCTCTTTTTTGGTATTAAAATAGTGATACATTGAGCCTTTGTGTACGCCGGCATTGGCAAGAATATTGGCCAATGCCGCACCTTGATAGCCATGGGTGTATACCGCTTCATATGTGGCATCAATGAGTTTTTGTCGTGTATTTTCTTTCATGAATAGCATTATAACATAGCGATTTGACTATTTGGTCAAATCATATTACAATGCCACTTGACCAAATAGTCAAATCATTCCAAAAGGAACCATTATGCCACTGATTCAAACCATAGACCCGAAAGACGCTACAGGTGAGTTGGCCAAACTCTATAAGACAATTGAAGCGATGCGCGGTAATGTCGGTAACAATGCCAAATTGTTTAGTATCTCTCCAGAACTACTGCGCCAACAAATGGATTTCATTAAATTTTATATGAATCATCCTACGCTTTCCATGGAGTTGCTTGCTGCGATACGCATTATGGTTTCTAGCGCTGAAGCGTGCCAATTTTGTATTGATTACAATACGGGCATGTTAATAAACTTTGCCAAATGGACATTGGAGCAAGTGAACGCGATGCGTGAAAACATTGATCATGCCAATTTAAATAAACGCGACATTGCCATGTTACGTTTTGTTATGAAAGCCATACGTGACGCCCATACGGTTAACGCCAATGATCTTGACCTGTTGCGGGGAATGGAGTGGAGCGATGCTGATATTTTTGATGCACTCAATCATGCGGCGCGTATGTTGGCAACTGATGTTATTTTCAATACCTTTAAAATTGAAAGCTTTCAATAAATGTAGATACAATATTGTCAAACGATAAGAGAGCGGGAGTGCGCATTTAATACATGAAACGCCTGGTGATTCAAAAATATGCGCCTTCATCGAAGCTTTTACATGTAATCGATGCGTACTGGTCTATACAAAACGTCTCAAACGAAAGGGTTGATATTCCCATTGTTCCCGATGGTTGTATGGATATTATTTATCAAAACGGTGAACTTGCCTTGGTAGGGGTCATGGATGAGGGCATTGTGGTGCCGGCCCATCCGCAAGATTATTCGTTTGGTATTCGGTTTAAGCCTGCTGTTTTGGCTGCGTTATTGGGGATTGAGAGTGACAAATTTACCAACAAGGTTGTGCCGCTTCAAGAGGTAAGTTTCCATCTATATGAGCAACTCAATTTCAAAGCCGAATTGCAAACACAAAAAATGCAACGCCTTAATGCAATTTTTGAAGATGCATTTTTTGGGATTTTGCCTAATGTCACAGTTCATCAAGCCGTTGAGCGGATCCTTACATGTAAAGGCGATATTGCCATTGAAAGCGTTGCCAGTACTTTACATGTAAGCAAGCGCCAGTTGCAGCGGCTCTTTTTGCGCCATGTTGGGGTGTCACCTAAAAAATTTGCCACAATCATCCGCTTTTTTTATATGTTTAAAACGCTCATCAAAACGGGCACCGACGATCTGGCGCAAAAGGCGTATGAGCTTGGCTATTGTGATCAAGCGCACTTTAACAAAGCGTTCAAAAAATTTTCAAATTTCACCCCAAACGATGAGGTAATGTCGCTTTTTTACAAGACAAAGTCATAGCAATTACGTTACACTCTCACAAAAAAAGGCACTACAATGCACTCACTTATTCCCAATCTTGGAGTTGAAAATATTGCCCAAACGGTGGCGTATTATCAAGAACATTTCGGATTTACGCTACAAATGGTGGTTAACGACAAACACGAGAGCGCAAACACCCTAGATGAAAGTCAAAACTACCTCTGGGCCATGATACAAAACGGCGGCGTGACGCTGATGCTGCAACAACAAAAAAGCCTCAAAGAAGATGTGGGCGTTTTTTTTGAAACCCTTGGGGCTTCGGTAAGCTTCTATATTGCCGTAGAAAATGCCGACACACTTTACGAATCACTTAGAAACAGCGTGGAAATTGTGAAACCTATCCAGACAAGCTGGTACGGCCAGCGCGAGTTTTACATTAGAGATATCAACGGGTATGTTTTGGGGTTTTCATCCAGCGTTACGAAGTAGCAGCATCATTGCTATTTTGTATGCTTAAAATGGAGTTAAAGCGCTGCCAGTCTTAAACAACGAAGTCACTTTTGAAACTACAGGCATGTGTGTTTGAAGTTGGTTAGAATATTTTAAAAGGAGCTACCATGCCATTTCAAAGCAGCAAAGCCGTATTGTGTGATATTGGTGGGGTGCTTTATGTCGGTAACAGGCCGATAGAAGGTGCTATCGAGGCTGTGGCGCGTTTAAAAGCGCGCTATCCCTTGCGTTTTGTTACCAATACCACCCAAAAAACGGGAGCTCAAGTGGTAAAAAAGCTGCGTGATATGGGCTTTGATATTGAAGCTTCCGACGTCATGACCGCGTTGGATATGACCAAACGTTTTTTAGAGCAAAACTGTAGCAGTGCTTATTTTGTACTGACCAATGAAGCCACCGCTTTTTTTGATGATCTGCGTGATTTGCCCAAAAAATATGTGGTGGTGGGTGATGCGCGTGAGAATTTTAGTTTTGATATTCTCAACCATGCTTTTCGCATGTTAAATAATGGTTGCGAGCTGCTTGCTGCAGCTAAAAATCGCTCATTTTTGGACGAAGATGACCAGCTTAGTATGGATGCGGGAGGCTTTGTGAGTGCGCTAGAGTATGCCAGCGCTAAAACGGCACGCATTATCGGTAAGCCCAGTCGTGAGTTTTATGCACTGGCGTGCGAAGCTATGGGCATTGCGCCGCAAGAGGCACTGATGATTGGTGATGATATTCAAAGCGATATTCTCGGGGCACAGCAAGCAGGCTTGAAAACCGTGTTGGTGCAAAGCGGAAAGTTTCAGCCAGAAGATATGCAACAAGGCATTAGCCCTGATTTGATTGTTAAATCGATTGCAGATTTACCCTAAAACTACTGCGCCCACCACATGCGTGCAAAGAGGCCAATTGTGGAGGTATATCCCACTTCACTAAAAACAATGCTACCTTGAGAATTAAGAATAAACGTAGTGGGAAACGCCGGTACTTTAAAGCGTGATGCTAGTGAAGCATCGGTGTCGTTGATAACTTCAAAGGTAAGATCATGCTCTTGAAGATAGCTTTGAATTTCCGCATCGCTTCCTGATTTTACGGCAACCGTAATCACATTAAAATGTTCGCTAAGCCTTTGAATATTTGAGGCTTCAAGTTTACATGTAGGGCACCATGTAGCCCAAAAGTGTATTAGTAGTGGTTTATTGGCATCTTCATAAGTGTGTGTGCTTGTGCCAGATAGGGTGGTGGCATTAAGCGCTAAGCCCTTTTGCTGATCCAGTGAAGGTGATCGAAAATAGCTAATAACGTTAATTGCAACAGCAAGTACGAGTAAACTTAGCAACAACTCTTTTAAAATTTTTTTGAAACGAGACATATTTTTGGGCTTCCTTGGTGGAAAAAAGTTATATGATAGCACGAAAAATTCAAATTAAGCTATAATTTTTACGGGAGAATAACGATGCGAATCTCTGTATTATTTTTAAGTATGCTTATTGGGGTGTCGGTTTTTGCTAAAGAGGGTGATTCACTTGTATGTGAAATTCTAGGTGAAGGCATCAAACGTATTCAGTGTACCTATTTCACACAGCGTATCCCAGAAGATCGCAACATCACTTTTTTATGGCAGTCTCCCAGCATTCAAGAAGATCAGCGCGAACGTACGATTGTTCTTGATGCACAGCATGGATCACTTTATGATTACCGCTACTATTATGGTAGAGCACCGGGTGCCTGGGAGATTATGATCAAAGAGGGCGATGAAGTTTTGGCTAGTACAAAATTTGTGATTGAAGAGTCTGAAGAAGATAAAGAGTATTAAAAGCGGTTTTAATACTCTCTCATTGATTTAGAAATTTGTTCCAGGTGTGATTTTGGTGGTTCATCAATCTTATAAACCATGCTTTCTTTTATGGGAACTACGAGTGCCAGTAGAATAAAAAGCATGGCAAAAATAATGCTGCTTAATACTGTCAAAAGAAGTTTGAGACGTTCGTCACTCATGCATAGCCCATTTTTCAATTTATTTCATGATGTTATTTTAGCGCAATTTATACGTGTGCAGCCATATGGATGGCTGATTGCATTGTTCTTATGTGTTAGCATTTCACAAGCTGAGGTGCCGCAACGAGCACTATTGTTACATGTAAAAAATAATTCTTTATTACATGTAGCCATAGAAAACCATGAACGCCTTTGCATCCCTTATGGCATTGAGACATTTGAAACAATGCTTCATCGTAAAAAAAATGACAAGGGTTGTCATCAGGCAGTAAATCATTTTTATCGTGTCCATCCTGAAG
Organism: Sulfurimonadaceae bacterium; assembly: GCA_050290965.1. GTDB lineage: Bacteria > Campylobacterota > Campylobacteria > Campylobacterales > Sulfurimonadaceae > JAFGUB01. Next base: position 33,071 of record JBNKJB010000006.1, on the reverse strand, counting down.
CCAAAGTGTTTGGCGTAACCCATTTGTACCTGCAGCAGTATTATCCTGTAGAGATACATTCCAAGCACTGTATTATTAGTGCATCGGGTAAAAAAAGTTATGCACAGCTTTTACTTGAGAACGGATTGGCAACACTGCAAGCAGATTTTTCTGATAAACGTTTTGTAATGCGATATCGCCGCGCACAAAATAATGCACGTGAAACAAAAAGCGGATTGTGGGATGATGCAAAACTTTCAGAGTGTATGCAGCAATAAAAAATTACTGCGATTCTTCGCGCTCTTCGCTGGTAAGATAAACCCAAAACTCTTTGTGGGTGCGTCCCTGATTCAAAAAGTAGATTTGTAAAATGGCTACACGATAGAGTGTAATCAACATTTTGATATAAGGAAGTATCAATGTCAATGGCATCCACCATGGCTGCTCTTTGGTTCCTTTGGAGAGCACCATCTCTTCAATACCAATGTTTCTGGAGAGATAGAGTCCAAAAAGCATTGAAAAAAGAAAGTTGAGGATCAAGCCCAGAATGATGTAGGCGATCAGTTCCTGTTCATACATTCCAGCTATCATGATAATTCCTATTTATAATTGTCAATTGCGTCTTGTAAAATTTTCGTCGCAACCTCTTTGTTTTCATAGCCTTTGACTTTCACCCATTTGCCCGGTTCTAACATTTTGTAGGTTTCAAAAAAGTTTTTGATTTTGGCAAGAGTATGTTTAGGTAGATCGTCAATATCTTGAATCTCTTCAAATGTTGGATCAATTTTGCTTACAGGAACAGCAAGGAGCTTTTCATCTACGCCACTTTCATCTTCCATGATGAGTACGCCAACAAGGCGGCAATTTACAACTGAACCTGCTTGCATTGGATATTCTGTCAAAACAAGAACGTCTGCCGGATCACCATCTTGTGAGAGGGTATTGTTAACAAAACCATAATTTGCAGGATAATACATTGCAGAATGCATCACTCGGTCAACAACAACCGCACCGCTATCCTTGTCAATTTCATATTTAATATTTGACCCGCTGGGGATTTCAATGACAGCTTTGACTTTATCTGGGTTGTCACCATATCCAATTTTGCTCAGATCCATAAATTGCTCCTTGTTAAAATAATGCGAAATCTTAGCGAAACTAACCCAAAGCAAGCCTAAAATGTAACAGTTCCACAGGCTTTGGATAATATATGTTTATGGTAAAACTCTTTATAAACATCTCTATAGTATTATGCCCAATCCTATAGATATATAAAGGCATAATTATGGAAGATGTTAATCACCTTTTAGAAGGTGTCAAGTTCATGTTTTTGGGCATGGGAACGGTTTTTTTGTTCCTCATTATCATGATATGGGCTATGATGCTGCAAACCAAAATTATTACTAAATTTTTTCCACAACCCATGGTGACTTCTGAGGCACCAAAAGCAAATCAAACCAATAAAAATGCGAAAGTCGCAGCAATTGCAGCAGCAATTATGCATCATCGCAATTCTCAAGGATAAGGGCAACGTATGGCAAAAAAGTTTATCGATTTGATGGATACGACCTTCCGTGATGGATTTCAATCGGTCTTTGGCGGGCGTGTTTTACTGGGTGATTTCCTTCCGGCAGTAGAAGCAGCTAAAGAGGCTGGAATTTATCACTACGAGTTTGGTGGCGGTGCACGTTTTCAGGTTCCCTATTTTTATCTGAACGAAAACGCATTTGATAATATGGACACATTCCGTAAAATTGTAGGGCCTGAGGCTAATCTTCAAACCCTTGCACGGGGTGTAAATACGGTTATGCTTGAAACCGGCGGGCGTGATCTGATCGATCTGCATGCAAAAATGTTTAAAAAGCATGGTACCACTACGATTCGTAACTTTGATGCGCTCAATGACATAAACAATTTGATTGATTCAGGTCGCTCAATTGTTAATCATGGTCTTAAGCATGAAGTTGTTGTGACAATTATGGATCTGCCTCCAGGATGTGAGGGTGCGCATACGGTTGAATTTTACGAAAAAATCCTGCGTCAGATTCTTGATGCCGAGATTCCTTATACTTCCGTTTGTTTTAAAGATGCCACAGGCACAGCGAATCCACAAAAAATTTATGACACCATTAAAATGGCCAAAAAACTTTTGCCAGAAGGTACGCATGTGCGCCTTCATACACAAGAGACAGCCGGTATTTCAGTGGCTCAAAATCTGGCGGCACTTGATGCCGGTGCTGATGGTATTGATGCTGCGGCCAATCCAGTATCTGGGGGTACAAGTCAACCTGATATTTTGGTAATGATGCACGCTATCAAAGGTAAAAATTACGATTTTGGTCTGGATTATGAGAAAGTGCTTAAGTATGAAAGTACCTTAAAAGCATGTCTTAAAGATTACTTTTTGCCACCAGAAGCAACCATGGTCGAGCCACTGATTCAATTCTCTCCTATGCCAGGTGGTGCACTCACTGCCAATACACAGATGCTACGTGATAATAATATGCTTGATAAATTTCATGATGCCATCTTAGCAATGCGTGAAGTTGTTGAGCGTGGTGGTTACGGTACGTCTGTGACTCCAGTGAGCCAGTTTTATTTTCAGCAAGCACTTAATAATGTACTTTTTGGACCGTGGAAAAAGTTTGCTCCGGGTTATGGACGTATGGTACTTGGCTATTTTGGGCAGACTCCGGTGCCACCAGATCCTGAGATTGTCAAGCTTGCCAGTGAGCAGATGAATCTTGAACCGACAACCAAAAAAGCCATTGATCTAGCCGATGCGGACGAGACAAAATCGCTAACATACTGGAGCAAAAAGCTTGAGAGTGAAGGTATTGAAACCAGCGAAGAAAATATTTTCATTGCTGCTGCCTGTCAAGAAAAAGGTATTGCATTTTTAAAAGGTGAAGCAAGCGTCAATGTACGCAAAATTTCAGATACACCAACAGCATCACAAGGAGTACAATCAATGGGTTCAGGAAATTATACAGTCGTCGTCAATGGAGAAAAATTTAGTGTTCAAGTTGCAGAGGGTAATGCAGACATTCAAGTAACTCCAGTAGCCGAGGCCACAAGCAGCGCTGCCACACCTTCAGGTGAAGGTAAAGAGATTAAAGCAAGTCTTCCAGGCAGTATTTGGAAAATTATTGCTAATCCGGGCGATCAGGTCAAAGCGGGTGATAAAATTTTGATTCTTGAGTCTATGAAAATGGAAATTGATATCGTAGCGCCGCATGATGGTGTTATTCAGCGTATTTTGGTGAGTGCCAACGACAAGGTCGTCGAAGGCCAAGCCCTGGCGATTCTGGGGTAACGGATGCAAAAACAGTTGTTTAAATTTTTTCTTTTAGTTGTCGTCTTTATAGGCGGCACGCTTTATGCCAATGATGTACATGCGCATGCACCTGAGACAACAATAGCCAAGCATGATAGTTACCAACCTAAAACTATGGGTGAAATGGTGGGTAACTTTTTAGGACGTACGGGTATTGCTGCGTTTATTAGCCCCGATCCTAATGAACTCAACAGCCACGGCGAAAAGATGGAAGATTTCTATAAATCTGGTGGCCGTTTGATTATGATTTTGGTCACATTCTTACTCTTTTATCTTGCCATTGCCAAAGGCTTTGAACCGCTCTTACTACTTCCTATCGGTTTTGGTGGATTATTGGCCAATATTCCAGTAGCAGGTATTGCAGGAGCTGATGGCTTTTTGGGGATCGTATATCATATGGGGATTACTAACGGACTGTTTCCAATTATTATCTTTATGGGGGTTGGTGCCATGACCGATTTTGGTCCGCTTTTGGCCAATCCCAAAACCGCACTGCTTGGAGGCGCGGCACAGTTTGGTATTTTTGGTACGCTCGTTGGTGCCGTTGCGCTTTCTGAGTACACGCCGCTAGCAGATTTTACGCTTCAGCAAGCTTCGGCTATTTCAATTATCGGTGGTGCTGACGGCCCGACATCAATTTATATTGCCACCGCACTGGCCCCCGAACTTTTGGGTGCGATTGCCGTAGCGTCGTATTCGTATATGGCATTGGTGCCGATTATTCAGCCGCCGATTATGAAAGCGTTAACCACACCCGAGGAGCGTACCATTCGTATGAGTACGATGCGTCAGGTATCACGTTTGGAAAAGCTGATTTTTCCTATTATGGTACTGACATTGGCCATTTTGGTATTACCAGATGCCACCCCGCTTATTGGTGCTTTTATGTTTGGTAACTTTTTAAAAGAATCAGGTGTTGTTGAGCGTTTAAATGATACATTGCAAAATGCGCTTATTAATATTGTTACAATTTTTCTGGGGCTTGGGGTTGGTTCAAAATTGGCCGCCGATCAGTTTTTGGCAACGGAAACATTAGCCATTATTGTATTGGGTTTGATTGCTTTTTCAGTGGGTACGGCTGCAGGGGTGATTATGGCGAAGATCATGAATCTATTTAGTAAAAACAAAATCAATCCACTTATTGGTTCTGCCGGTGTTTCTGCGGTGCCGATGGCAGCACGTGTTTCTAACAAAGTGGGTATGGAATTTGATTCACAAAATATGCTGCTCATGCATGCTATGGGGCCTAACGTATCTGGTGTTATCGGTTCTGCTGTAGCGGCTGGGGTACTTCTGTCTATCTTCGCATAGCTCCATAAAGAAGCCAATTGCTTGGCTTCTTAGAGCATTTCACTACAATTTTAATGTCCCATAGTTGCAACAATTAAGGGGATGATATCTTTGCTTTTGGTTTTATCAATAAAACCATCCGCTCCAAGCAGCTCGGCTTCGCGTTTATTGTTTTCTCCCGTCATGGAGCTGTTGACAATAATGGGAATGTTCTTTGTGGCCGGATTGCCTTTTAGCGTTTGAATCACTGTAAAGCCTGAAACTTCAGGCATTTCAATATCAGTGATAATAGCGGGAATAGCATCGGGATTAGGCATGGAAAGTATATGTTTAAGGAGCAATTTGCCATTGTCAAAAATTTTGTAGTTCAAACTTGAATTATCAAAAATTTTACGCAGGTGGTTTTGTGCTGTTTTGGAATCTTCGGCAATAAGTACAATACCGTTGGCCAATTTTTTGGGAATTTTAAGATCTTTTAGATTTCCTGGCGAGAGTTCGGTATTCACCATGGCACTAGGAATTGTGTCTGCAAGAAGTTTTTCATAATCAAGTACCAAACACAAGCTGCCATCATCAAGACGTGTGTCGTTGATGACAATGCTGTTTTCACCTATGCGGTAACTTTCAGGTGCATGCATTTCCGACCAGTTTTTTTTGACAACGCGATAGGCCAATGTAATACGCAAGCCAATAATCACACCGTTAAAGTCACAAATGAGATAGTTGGTTTTTTGTTCATCAAGCGTTTCTTCTACCCCAAGCCATTTGGGAAGGTTTAAAATAGGAATCTGCATACCGCGCAGGGTAATAGTGCCTTCTAACAGTTCATGAGATGAAGGCAACAGGGTTAAATGATGTCTTGAGCTTTCAACGACTTCACGTGTTTTAAAAACATTGATAGCATAAAACGGAGCATCCGAAGCGTGTGAAACTTTAAAGACAAGAAGCTGAACTTCGTTGTTTTGTGCAAGCCGTGTAGCGGCGTCAACATGGTCAAGTAGAGACATAACGGATCTCCGATGGATGTAGAATGAAATTATCATATCCAAAAAACATTGAATTATCATAAAAATAATAAAAAACGCAGCCAATGTAATGTGCTACAATATGTGACACAAACAGGAAGGTACCATGGAAAGTATATTTAATACGGTATTTGCCTTGATGGCAATTGCGGGAATTGGGTGTTTGTTTTGCAATTATTTGTATGCGCGTAAAAAAACGGCAATATTGTCTGAGAATACAATGGAGGCGTCTGATAAAACCGTAGACCTTGAAGCCTCAGAACATAAGCCGTCCAATTTGCTTGCCGCTCCTAGCGGAGAAAAAGATGATCTCAAGCGCATTAAAGGGGTTGGTCCCAAGCTTGAGACGGCACTAAATGCACTGGGTGTTTTTCATTTTTCGCAGATTGCCGCATGGAGTGATTCTGAACTTGAATGGATTGATGATTATCTTTTATTTAAAGGGCGTGCTAAGCGTGATCATTGGATTGCTCAGGCCAAAGTGTTGGCAGAAATGTAATGCTTTGAGGCATTACATGTAACCGTTACACAATGTTTTTATATTTTTTTTAAATCCATAACCGTTACGCTTGCAGTTGAAATTCATTTCATGATACTATCTCTAAAATCAAACAAAAAGAGATGATGAAATGGATACAACCTTGTTTAAAGGAACGATTGTTCACCTTGAGGGCACGACGCTCAATGTTGGTGATCGCGCTCCCGTTGCCACTGCTGTTGCCACTGATCTTAGCGATTATGAAGTGGGTGGAGCCAAAGAGAAAATTCAATTAATAATTACACTTCCTTCATTAGATACCGGAACATGTGCTGCTGAAACACGACGTTTTAATCAAGACGTTAATAATCTTGATATTTGTGAAACTACAGTAGTTTCTATGGATCTTCCCTTTGCTTCGGAGCGGTTTTGTTCTACAGAAGGGATTGCAAATCTTACGGTAGTCTCAGATTATATTGATAAAGCGGTGAGTCGTTCTTATGGCGTATTGATGCAAGATGGCAAACTTAAAGGTTTGAGTGCCCGTACGATTTTTGTTGTAGATCGTAGTGGAACAATTGTCTATAAAGAGGTGGTTCCTGAAGTTACAGAAGAGCCTAATTACGAAGCCGCACTCGAAGCCATCAAAAGCGCACGTTAACTCTATTAGAGTTCTTGCAAAACTCTATTTAAAACGCACTTTGAGCAAAGCCCAAAGTGCTACGCTTGCCGCTGTGGCACTAAAGCTTGCCTCTTCAAGGCAGATGACTTCTTGCAGTTTTGCAAGAAGTCTATTTAGCCAACTATCCGCTGTGAGTAGAAATTGTGCCTCTGAAAAGAGGTACAAGAGAAACAAAAGCATCCTCTTAGTAAAATGTGTGACTTTTTCACGTTGAGGATGCCATGCGATTTTTTCTTCTTTTATTGTTACCGTTGTTGCTGCTTCATGCCAAAGAATATTATGCAAAAGCGGAACCGTACGAGATTCGTACCATTGCGTCCAATGTAGCCGGACAGGTGATTTTTGCAGATGAAACGCAAGAGGGTAAAATGCTCAAAAAAGATGCATTTGTTATCATTGATGATGAGCTGGATCGTATTGAGTTAAAAAGCATTGCAAGCAAACTGGAATTGTTGCAGTTTACGCTTGAACTGGATCAAAAACTTAAACTCAATTACGAAGAGACACTGGGGCGTAAACAGGTTAATTACGAACGCATCAAAGATCTTAAAATTAAATCATCAGTAGAAAAAGACAAAGAGTTTTATGATCTTATTGCATCGCAAAATGCTTTAATTGGTATTGACAAAGAGATTGCATCACTCAAGACTCAAATGAACGACCTTGCACTTCGTAGAGCGCAGCTTGAACGTGCCGTCAGTGACAAACATATCCATGCAAAGGGCATGGTGCTTTATGAGTTGATGGTTAAAGAGGGTCAGGTTGTCGGTACTGCTACGGCGTTGGCCAAAGTGGCGGATGTTTCTAAAGCATTGCTAACACTTTATTTAACGCAAGAAGAGGCAGCAACGGCACAAGAAAAAGTGATTTATCTTAATGGCCAAAAAAGCAATTACGCTTTTGCACGTATTTGGGATATTGCCGATGAGCAACACCTCTCAAGTTATAAGGCTCAAATTATCATTGACGCGCCAAAGCGTTTTTCGTCGCTTATAAAGGTGGAATTACGCGATGAATAAAACGGCATGTCCGCTGGACTGCTATGATGCCTGCAGTATTGTTTATGAGAATAACAGACTAAAAGGTGATGCCAAACATTCGTTGACACAGGGCTTTTTGTGTCCGCATCTCAACCATTATGAACAGCATGAACGCATTGTACAGCCACGCTATCAGGGTAAAACTATCAGTATGGATGCCGCGCTAGAGATACTTACTCAAAAGCTACATACTATACCTGCACACCGTACATTACATTTGCGCGGACGTGGCAATTTTGCTTTGATGCAAGGCGTGAGTGATCATTTTTTTGCCTCACACGGCGCACGTTTAACCCGCGGGAGCCTGTGCGATGGCGCTGGTGAAGCGGGTATTTTGCAAGGGCGTGGTAGTAACAAGCTGTTTGATCTTAAAGCACTTGAACAAAGCGAAGTCGTGATTGTTTGGGGACGTAATATCCATGTCAGCAACTCGCATTATTTGCCGCTACTGCGCAATAAAAAGCTCATTGTTATTGATCCAGTACGTACCAAACTGGCCGATCAAGCGGATCTGTTTATTCAGATTAAGCCGCATGGTGATCTATATTTAGCATTGCTATTGAGTCGTTTTGCCATTATTGAAGGGCTTGAAGATAAAGCGTTTTTAGAACAATTTGCCAGTGATTATCATGATTTTTACGAACTGACCCAGCAGGTGCGTATTAAAGCAAGTTTGGAAAAAATTGATGTGACACTTGGAGAAATTGGTAAGGTGTTGGATCTGGTGCGTGATCAAAAAACCATGATTCTTGTGGGACTTGGTATTCAAAAATATCGCAATGGTGCAGATGTGATGCGTGCCATTGATGCTTTTGGCGTTATCATGGGTTATTTTGGTAAAGAAGGGTGTGGCGTTAATTTTTTAGGCCATTCCAGTGAGGGGATTGTATCGCCTTTTAAGCGTGATGCCAAGCGTGTTACCTTGGGCGATGCTGATTTTATCGATTTTGATCTGGTGTTTGTTCAGGGGATGAATCCACTCTCACAATTTCCAGATACCAATCGTGTTGAGCAGCAGCTATCGCACCATCAAACGTTGGTCTATTTTGGATTGTATGAGAATGAAAGTAGTGCTCGTGCCGATTTGGTGATTCCAGCCAAAAGTTTTTTGGAAAAAGAGGATGTGCGTGTGAGTTATGGCAGTAACGATCTGCTTCTAATGCCAAAACAGATTGAATCAACTGTTGGTATTAATGAATATGACCTCACCGCGCATCTGTGCAACGCATTTAATATTGAAATTAAAAGTGAAGAAGCGTATATTTCGCATTTTAAATCGTATCAGATGCAGGTTAAGTCGCGTTTAGGCTCACCGTATCGTAAAGGATTTGATACTGATGATGGCGCATTCGTATTTTTAGATGAGTTTGATGGTGACGTTGATCTGGAAAATGATCTGTTTTTGATTACATGTAAGAGTCCGCGGAGTCTTAATTCGCAGTTTAAGCGCGAATCACAGGTATATGTGCATCCAAGTTTGGGATATCTTGAGGGGCAACGGCTGCGCATTGTCTCACAAAATGGCAGCGTAGAGCTTGAGGCCAAATTTAATGAAAGATTGCGCAGCGATTGTGTGCTAATCTACTCAGGAACACCGGGTGTTAATCGTTTGAGCAGCTCAAAGCTGAGTTATGAGGGGGCAAATGCCGCCTATCAAGAAAATAAAATAAAGGTAGAAATATGTTAAAAAGTTTTGATGAAAGCGCTCTTTTAAAGACCTATGCGCGCCAAAATATTTCTTTTGTCAGCGGTCAAAACGCGACACTAATGGATAGTGAAGGGCGCGACTATATTGATTTTACATCGGGTATTGGAGTGGTGAGTATTGGTCATGGTGACAACGTACTCTCACGCGCTATATGTGAGCAAGCGGGCAAGCTGATTCATATCTCTAATTTGTATCAGATTGAACCGCAGGCTAAAGCGGCGGAGATGATTGTGAAAGCAAGCGGTTATGATATGGTCTGTTTTTTTGGAAACAGTGGGGCTGAGGCCAATGAGGGTGCCATTAAAATTGCACGCAAATATGGCGAAGTGGATGGCCGCCCTAAACGCTATAAAATCATTACCTTAGAGCATTCGTTTCATGGGCGCACGATTACTACGGTTAAAGCAACGGGGCAGGAGTCGATGCATAACTATTTTGGGCCGTTTCCCGATGGATTTGTGTATGCTAAAAGTCTTGATGATGTTGAAGGTTTGTGTGACGATCATACGGTTGCTGTGATGATTGAACTTATTCAAGGAGAGGGCGGCGTACAACCTATTGATCGTGAGAAAGTACAAGCACTTGCCGCAGCACTTAAAGAGCGTGATATTTTGCTGATTGTCGATGAGGTGCAAACCGGAGCGTATCGTACGGGTGAGTTTTTGGCATCAAATATTTACGATATTAAACCCGACGTGATTACGCTGGCTAAAGGCGTAGGCGGCGGCGTACCCATTGGGGTGGTGATGACGCGCCTTAAAGATATTTTCAAACCAGGCGATCACGGTTCGACGTTTGGTGGCAATTATCTCTCAAGTGTGGCCGTACTGAGCGTTGTAGAGACGCTTAATGCTTATAAAGAGAGTGGGGCGCTTGATGCGGCTATTATTCATTTTGAGTCGGGATTGCAACGCATTTATGAAGCATATAGTGATCTGTTTGTAGCTTCGGTAGGGTTTGGAATGATGCGCGGATTGCGCGCTAAAGATGCCGATACGCTTGCAAGTGTGATAACCAAAGCACGTGAATCAGGTGTATTGGTGCTTAAAGCTGGGCGTAACACGTTACGGTTTTTACCGCCGCTTACTATAACAAAAGGAGAGATGGATGAAGGTTTTGCCCGTCTTGAGCGCGCTTGCGCTGCTTTGCGCTAGCCAGCTTGCAGCTGATACAAATACTTCGTTAGAAGGGTATCTTTCCAAGCTCAAACAGCGCAGTTTCGATCTTGATTTTAAAAAAAATGAAGAAGAGTCGCTCAAACTGCGCGACTCATGGATTTCACCGTTACAATTAAGCTACAGCTATATTAAATCTGAGCCTTACGATAACGAACAAACCTCGATGAATGCGTTGGTTAGTATTGATCAGCCTATTTTCAAGTTTGGTGGGATTTATTATGGCATTAAATACGCCAACGCTTCACTTGAGACAAACAATTTAACAATCGATCAGCAAAAACGGGCATTGATTAAGCAAGCGGTGTCACTGCTGATGCAGATTAAACAGAGTGAATTGCAAATCAAAGTGCAGAAGCTGCGCATTGATAATGCCACTATTAATCTGCAACAGCAACAGCAGCTTTACATTAACGGGCAGCTTGATTCGGGTTTTTTAAACAATGCCGTTATTGAAAAGAATGTGGCCACGCAGACCCTGTTTGATCTCGAAGCAGGCTATGAACGTCTGGTTTCAAGCTTTCAAAGCATTAGTGATGTGGATTATGAAAATGCGGTTATTCCCCATTTAGAGTATATTGAGCGTAATACGTTTATGGCCAACAACATTGATTTGCAACTGCGCCAAAGCACCATAGAACGCGACTACAATCAAAAGCGTATGATTGTTGCCAAATATTTTCCACAGCTTAGCGCTTATGGTGCTTATAAATGGGAACGCAGTGAATCGGTTCAGTTTGGAAATACGGGTGCAGGCTACTCGGGAGAGACCCATTATGCGAGTTATGGGCTTAAAGCTTCACTGCCTTTGAGTATTAATACATTTCGAGATATTGAGAGTGCTAATGTTGATTATCTCAAAGCCAAAGTAGCGTTTGAAGATTCCAAACGTGAGCAAAATGCACTGTTTGATCAAGTGAAACAAAATTTGAATAATTTTGATAAAAAAATTGCACTTGCACGTGAAAATCAGGTGCTTTATGAAACCCTGGTGCATGATACGAAAATTCTTTTTGACAGCGGCTATAAAACCGAATATGATCTAAAAAATATGGAAAATTCGCTTGAAATCGAACGACTTAACGTGCGTATTTATGAGTATGATATCCAACAAGAGCTGTTGAATCTGTACGAAAAGCTCTACCGTGACTTTTAGTGCGTATATGCAAGAGTGGCTTTATGGCCCTCACGGTTATTATACTACCTACCGCGACATAGGAAAATCAGGCGATTTTTACACTTCAGTGAGCAGCTCAAAATTTTTTGGCGGTACCATTGCCAAACATATCATTGCTTTGGTGGATGAGGGTTTTTTAGAACCTGATGCAACCATTTGCGAGATTGGAGCCCATCATGGTTATCTGATGGCCGATATTATAGAGTTTCTTTATACCTTAAGACCCCAACTGCTTCAAAGCTTTTCTTTTGTGATCGTCGAGCGTTTTGAAGCGCTTCAAGAGGCACAAAAAAAGTATTTTAAAGACGCATTTGGCGATGCTATTTCGGTATTACATGTAACATCGCTAGATGCATTACATGTAAGCAATGCTTTTTTCTTGGCCAATGAGATTTTTGATGCTTTTGCTTGCGAACTTTATTACAAAGGCAAAGTAGCACGCGTTGAGAAACACACTGTGCATTTTGATACCGAAGCGTCATGGGTGAGCCAGAAGGCGACGCATTTTAATAAAGATCGTGGCGAAATTGCCGTGGGCTATGAAGCTTTTGCTGCTCAAATGGCACAAGCGGCAGAGCGTTTTGAATTTATGAGTTTTGATTATGGCGAGATGCAATCACGCAGTGATTTTTCATTGCGTATTTATGCAAATCATCAGGTCTATCCTTTCTTTGAAGAGGGGCTTGATTTAGCCGCACTTTTTGGCAAAAGTGATCTTACGTATGATGTGACGTTCTTACATGTAAAAGAGGCTTTTGAAGCGGTTGGTATTGGTATGGTAGCATTTAAAACGCAGATGAGTGCCTTGGTGGAGATGGGTATATTAGAATTGCTAGAGATGTTACGATCTCATGCGCAAGAGCATGTTTATTTGCAAGAACTTAATAAAATTAAACCGCTTATTATGCCCGAAATGTTGGGAGAGCGTTTTAAAATGATTCGTTTTCAAAAACCTTAAGAAACACAAAGGTTGCTTATGAAATATCTTGTGATTTTACTGTTTGAATTGCTCTTGCTAGCTGATGGCGTTGATGGACGTTCACCACTGCATAACAGTGTCTATTATGAAGATGTTGCAACAACACGCGCACTGATTGCACAAGGCGCCGATGTTAATGCCCAAAATGCAGCCGGGCTGACACCGCTGCATGTTGCCATTAAAAAGCGCGATCTGGCAATGGCCAGGATTTTGCTTGAGGCGGGAGCTGATATTGACGCGCAAGATAATCGAGGCAATACCGTGCTGATTCTTGCGGTGAAGAAAAAAAATCTGGAGTTGGTAACATTTCTTGTGTTACGCGGTGCCGATCTTAATTTGGCTAACGATGATACGGTGACACCGCTGCATCAGGCTGCGTACAGTGGCAATGTAGCCGTGATTGAATTTTTGCTCAAAGCGGGAGCCGACCCTATGGTTAAGAATGAAGGGGGATTTACACCGCTGGATTTTGCCAAAGCAAAGAAAAACCTTGCGGCTGAAGCTATGCTGCGAACCTATATGAAAGGGAAAAAATGACGCTCAAAGTGAATGGAGAGGTAATTACATGTAATGAAGACGCTACTTTGGCTCAATTGATTGCAACACTACATCTAGAGGGTAAAGTAATGGCGGCAGCGGTTAATATGGACATTGTTAAACAAGATCAGTGGCATCAGCATATGCTACACGAAGACGATACGATAGAACTGCTTGATTTTGTTGGGGGCGGGTGAGCGTGCGGTTATGCAAAAGATGAGACGCTTTTTTTTACTGCTTGCAGCTTCCACATTATGGGCTCATCCGCATGTATTTGTGGATGTTTACCCTAAAATTATGCCCGATTCGATACAGATTCGCTGGGTTTTTGATGAGATGAATTCTAATATGCTCATTATGGATTATGATAGCAATGCAGATCACAAGCTGGATGCATCCGAACAAAAAGCGATTCAAAATGATATTTTTGACACGTTGAGCGAATACGGGTACTACACCTATTTTGTGGAAGCATGCCATTAAACGGCCTCACGGTATTGTTTTGGTCTCAGGGCCTACGGGAAGCGGTAAATCAACCACTTTGTTTGCCGCCATCAATGAGATTAACAAACCCCATATTAACATTACAACGGTTGAAGATCCAGTGGAGTTTAAAATTCCCGGCGTCAATCAGGTTCAGATTGATTCGCACAAGGTCTCTTTTGCTCGTGCTTTGCGCTCTATTTTACGCCAAGACCCTGATGTGGTGATGCTAGGCGAGATCCGCGATCAGGAGACGGCTGAGGTAGCGCTTCGGGCATCATTAACAGGGCATATGGTGTTTTCAACCATTCACACCAATGATGCGCCCAGTTCCGTGACCCGTTTGATTGATATGGGAATCGAGCCGTTTTTGGTGGCATCATCGGTGGTTGCGGTGCTGGCACAGCGGTTGATTCGCGTATTGTGTGACGATTGTAAAGAGCAGCATGAACTTTCTGAGTTAGAGTGCGATCTGTTAGACATTGAATACGGTACACACGTGTCGCGTGCCAAAGGGTGCCGTAAATGCAACGGTAGCGGCTATGTTGGGCGTAAAGGGGTGCATGAGCTGTTGGTGATGGACGATACAATCCGAAAAATGGTCAATCAGAATCAAGGTGACGTGCAGATTCGTGAGTATGCCATTAAAACATGCGGTATGCAGACCATTTTACAATCAGCCACGGCATTGATGCTTGCGCAAACGACCAGTTTCGATGAAGTGATGCGGATTGCGGCGGAGTAACGATGCAGAGCCGTTTATCGCATTTTATGCGCAATCATGTGCGCAGTATTTCCAATAAAAACCGGATTAATTTTTTTAGACAAATGGCCATTTTGACCCGTGCTGGTGTTGGTTTGCTTGATGCGTTAAAAATGCTGCATCGTTCATCAAAGGGGCCTATGAAAACCATGATTGGTGATACGATCACACTGATTGAGCAGGGCAATGATTTCTCAAAAATTAGCGAGTACTACGTGAAGTTTTTTGACAAAACCATGAGCAGTATGATTCGTGCAGGTGAACAAACTGGTAGTTTGCCTGAAACCATGCAGCAGCTGTATGAAAACCTAAAACGTTCAAGCGAGTTTTCACGTAAGGTCAAAGGGGCAATGACAATGCCCGTCATCACCTTTGTAATCGCTATTGGGGTGCTGTTTTTTATGGCGCTATACGTCATTCCCAACTTTTCAGGATTTCTTTCGGCTATGGGAACCGATATGCCGCCGCTAACCCAGGCTGTGGTTGATTTTTCGGATTATGTCATTAATAATTGGAAAAATCTGCTGACTTATACCATTGGCGGTATTGTGGGATTTATTGCGCTTTATAGCATGGTGCGACCTTTTAAATATATGATGCATCATGTTTTTATTAAGACGCCTTTGATGGGACCTATTATTTTGTATACGTCGCTTTCAAATTTTTCCAATAGCATGGGCAAGCTGGTGGGAACGGGAATCGGTGTTATTGATAGCATCAGGGTAGCTAGTGAAGCGGGAAAGCTCTTACCGCTTAATCGTGTGACAGAGCGTTGCATCCAAATTGTGACATCCGGCGGCGATATTTCAACATCATTTTCGCAAAGCAACATTGTCCCCTCAATCTATACCGACTTGCTGCGCGCCGGAGAACTCAGCGGTACGCTCGATCATACTTTCGATCAACTCGCCATCATCTACCGCGAAGAGGCCGATCACAAGATCGCCACGCTACAGGTGATGATTCAACCCATCATGACCATCCTTATCGGCGGCATCGTCGGTGTGATCGCGGCGAGTTTGATTATGGGGATGGTTGCGTTGTGGGCTAAGCAGGGGGGGTAGCCATACCCAGCTATTTCATTAATGGGAAAAAAATCATAGCTTGACATCTTGGGGATTTTAACAGGTAGCAAATACTTTTTAGACCCTGTTTTAGCTATAATTCAGCACTTTTGTTTGCAGGGTAAAGAATGCCGGAAAAAGAGATAGATTTTGACAAAGAACTGTGGGAAGCGGCTGATTTACTGCGTGGCAACGTTGCCGCCAATGAGTACCGTGACATCATTTTGGGACTGGTGTTTCTCAAGTATCTTAGTGATGCGTTCTTGGTGCGCCAGGAAGAGATAAGAGCACTGTGCGCCAATCCACAATCGGACTGGCACACCGAAGATGAGGAGGACATTGCCTACGAACTTGAAGAGAAAGACAACTACTCATCGGCAAACATCTTCTGGATTCCCGAAGAGGCGCGTTGGTCGTACCTTCTGGAAAACGCTACGCAACCCGACATCGGCAAAAAAGTCAATGATGCGCTTAAACTCATCGAAGAGGAAAATAAAGAGCTAAAAGGTCTGCTTCCGAAAAAATATCTTGCCGCCGGGCTTGACCAGCACAACCTTGGGCAAATCATTACCCTACTCACCAACGTCACCGCCGGACACGACAAAGACTTCCTCGGGCGCATCTACGAATATTACATGAGCAAGTTTGCGGAGCGCGGCGGCAGTAAGGGCGGTGAGTTTTTTACCCCATCATCTATCGTCAAGCTGTTGGTAGAGATGCTCGAACCCTATCAGGGGCGCATCTTTGACCCGGCGTGTGGAAGCGGCGGGATGTTTGTGCAGTCCATCAAGTTTATCGAAGCGCATCAGGGCAAGAAAAACGCTCTGGCGATTTACGGACAGGAGAACATCGAGGATTATGTCAAGCTCAGTAAGATGAACCTTGCCATTCGGGGCTTAAGCGGTGAAATCAAGATGGGTAATAGTTACCACAATGACCAGTTCAAGTCGCTCAAAGCGGATTTCGTCATCGCCAATCCCCCGTTTAACGATGACAAGTGGGGAGCCGAGCGCATCCCCGACGACGACCCCCGTTTCAAATACGGCATCGTCCCCAATGGCAATGCCAACTTCCTATGGGTGCAACACTTCATTACCCACCTTTCCAACAACGGCCTTGCAGGGTTCGTCATGGCAAACGGTTCCATGAGCGTAAGTGGCAAAGAGGGAGAGATACGGGAGAAAATCATCAAAGATGACCTCATAGACTGCATGGTGGCACTGCCTGAGCGTCTCTTCTACACTGCGGGGATTCCGGCGTGTTTATGGTTCATCTCCAAAAACAAAACCAACCGAGCGGGCAAAACGCTCTTTATCGACGCTCGCAAGATTTATCACAAAGTGAGCCGTGCGCACAATGCGCTCAGTAACGACCAGATAGCGCGTATTGCCAAGGTCTATCACGACTTCAAACAGGGTGAGAGTATCGAGGATGTGAAAGGCTTCTGCAAGGTGGTAGAGACCAAAACCATCGAGGAGAACGGCTTTGTGCTCACACCCGGACGCTATGTTGGGGTTGAAGAGGTTGCAGGCGATGACGAACCATTCGAAGAGAAGATGGAGCGCCTGAGCCTTGAGCTTCACGACCAGTTCAAACGTTCGAATGAATTGGAAGAGATAATACGAGCCAACCTTGAGGAGCTTGGGTATGGGGTTTGAGAATCTGCCTGAAGGGTGGAAAGAAACAAAACTTGGAGAGGTAGCAACTTTCAAGAATGGCAAATCTTCTCCTCATAGAACAGATACAGGAAATTATTCAGTGTTTGGTTCCAATGGTGTCATTGGGTATGCTGACACTGTAAATTCTGATGAAAATACAATTATTATTGGTCGTGTAGGTAGTTATTGCGGTAGTGTTTACTTCTCTAAAGATAAATGCTGGACAACTGATAATGCAATCATATGTCAAGCGAAGCAGGATAATGACCCTCGATTTGTGTACTACCTTTCTCTGGTGTCAAGTTTCAATAACTATAGAGTGGGTACTGGTCAACCATTGCTTAATCAAACAATCCTAAAATCAATTTCGATAAAAAGACCCCCTCTCCCCCAACAAGAGAAAATAGCCTCCATCCTCGGCGCACTCGATGACAAAATCGAACTCAACAACCAGATGAACCAGACCCTCGAAGCGATGGCAAAGGCACTCTTCAAATCGTGGTTCGTGGATTTTGAACCGTTTCGATGTGAGAACCGTAAAGCAGACGACAACTGCTTGTCGTCTGTAGGTTCGGAACCAAAGGCGATGGGCGAAAGCCCCGCCGACGGAGACTTTGTTGATTCAGAGCTTGGGATGATTCCGAAGGGGTGGAGGGTTGATAGCTTCTTTAATACGATTGATATCATAGGTGGTGGTACACCTAAAACTTCTATCGATGAGTATTGGAACGGTGAGATACCTTGGTACTCCGTTGTTGATGCGCCGTCGGGCTCAAACGTTTATGTCGTCGATACGGAAAAGAGCATTACAGATATCGCCTTGGAAAGCTCATCAGCAAAGCTTGTGGGTGAAAACATCACGATTATTTCAGCACGTGGCACTGTCGGCAAGCTTGCACTTACGGCTCAGCCGATGGCATTTAATCAGTCGTGTTATGCCTTGAAGCATCAAAGCGGAGATTATTACTGCTACTTCACGGCATCAAAAGTTGTTGATGAGCTAAGGCAAAACTCACATGGTTCGGTATTTAGTACGATTACAAGAGATACTTTCAAGTCTGTAAAAGTAGTTGTACCAAATGATGATGCAGTGTCAAACTTTGAGCAAGAAGCAACCGCCTTGATGGCAAGAATCAAAAATAATCTCTATGAAAATAGAACCTTAGTGGCTCTAAGAGATGTTTTGTTGCCAAAACTGATGAGCGGCGAAATCGCTTTGTAGGGAAAGGAAGCCAAAATGAGCAATTCCGAAAACATTCAGCAGATGCAGGTTCACTACTATTTTGATGATGAATCACACAGCATGAATGCTCTGGTACGTAACCGTGCCGAAAAGGATTTGCTCGAAGCGATAAAACGTGTCGGTGAAGTTGCAGAAACCGAGTTTCTGATTGAAACGAAGGCTTACACCGAAGGCGGCCTGATAGAAACACTCGTGCTGGTAGGAATCGTAGGCATAGGAACCGCCCGTTTTTTTGGTCCGGCGATTAACGGTGTGCTCCAACACTATCTGACCAGAGATAAAGAGTATAACGACCTGAAAAAGCAGAAACTCTTTCAGGAAGTTAAAGGTCTTGAACTTGCCAACCAGCAAAAAGAACTGGAACTTCAACAGCTCTTCGAAGACAAGCAGACCATCCGCCATGTTTCAAATTACTACAAGAAGATTGAAGCTTATCCAAAAGTTAAGAGCATCGGATACAGGCACGTTGGAGATGCCGAAGAAATCATAGTATCGCGTGAGCAGTTCAATGACTTTATCTTGGTCGATGATACAACCGTTATTGAGGATGATGAGGCCGAAATTGAAATCATCTCCCCTGTGCTCAAAGAGGGCAAGTACAAATGGCGTGGCAAGTATGAGGGTGAGAAAATCGACTTCAGCATGGGCGATTCAAAATTCAAGCAAGATGTCATCGATCGCAAGCATACATTCTCAAACGGTGTAACGATTCAAGCCTGTTTGCAAATCACAATCACTTACGACGAGTTTGGTGACGAAAAACGTAAAAGCTACTCGGTCAAAAAGGTTTACGGCATTAAGCCTGAAGATGAACAGCAGTGGCGTATGCGACCAGTTGGTATGAAGAAAAAAAGAGAAGAGTTTGAAAACGAGCACGTCAAATCGCTCTTTGAGGATATGGAGTAGGCAATGATTTTACAGGCCACCAAAAAAGCACAAGACTTCATCAGTATCAAAACCGCCGACATCCCCGATGCATCAGATGCCTTTTGGTGCTGGCATGTGAATCTTTTTTTCATCAACCGTAAAAAGTGCCTGCTCGTAACGCACACCCAGAGCCTTTACAGCGTATTTCTCTATGGCGTGGTAAAAAAAGAGTTGCCATCACTCGGACAGCGCATCGGTGCCAGTCTCAAGGAACAGATGCGCCGTGACGATTTCACCATAGCGCAGATAAGCTACATGATTGAAAACCTCGGCGAGATAGCGTATGCAAAAACCACGGACAGAAGCACCCTTGGGACAATGAACGATATGATGCACGCCATAAAGATACATGTAATCTACGACGATACGACGGACGAGCAGTTTTTAAGCGCTAAAATCAATCAGACTCCCTATTCACGCTATGAGTTCGCCTACCCCAAAGAGGAATTCAGGCATCAGATAGAGAAGCAAATGGCAGGAAATGTATGAAATTTATTAAACTAAAAGCAAAAACATCCGATAATGCGCTTAACACACCTCCTCCACCTCTTTACAATGTGCCAATGAGGGGGTTTTAGCTTGAAAACATCTTTCACAAAAACTTTCCTACCCTATCAGCAACAAGTCGAACTGTTAAAAGCGCGTAACCTGTCCGTTGTCAATGATGCCTTTGCCATCACTAAGCTGTCCCATCTCAACTACTATCGCCTCAGTGCTTATTACCTGCCGTTTCAGGACGCTAAAGACCATTTCACGGACGGTACGCAGTTTGAAGATGTCGTAAAGCTCTACTACTTCGATAAAAAGCTACGCAACCTGATTTTCTATGCCATCGAAAAAATCGAGGTCTACTTCCGCAGTCAGATAGCTTATGTGCTTGCAGAGGACTTCGGGCCGTTCGGATACGCCAAGAGTCAAAACTTCATCGTCACGGCACATGCCCACTATAAACTCATAGCCGATATCGACAAAGAGGTCAAACGCTCCAAAGAGGTGTTCGTCAGCCATTTTTTCAGCAAACACACCGAATCGCACCTGCCAGTCTGGATGATGGTGGAAATCGTATCGTTCGGTACGCTCTCAAAACTCTACAAGGCTCTACAGCCGGAACAGAAGCGCAAAATCACAGATGGGCTGGGGCTTCCTCAAAAAGTGTTCGATAGCTGGTTTCACACGCTGGTGTACGTGCGTAATGTCTGTGCCCACCATAGCCGCATCTGGAATAAGATGCTCGCCATCAAGCCTGAAGTTCCCCGAAAAATAGAGCTGTTCAAGCCTTTGAACAACAAAAAAATATTTTTCGTGCTCTCCATGATAGAGTTTATCCTTGAGAAGATTGATGATGACGAGTTTATTTTGAAGGATGAGCTGAGAACGTTATTGATGCATTATCCTGAGGTGCCTGTTAGCAATATGGGC
Source organism: Sulfurimonadaceae bacterium (assembly GCA_050290965.1). Classification (GTDB taxonomy): domain Bacteria; phylum Campylobacterota; class Campylobacteria; order Campylobacterales; family Sulfurimonadaceae; genus JAFGUB01. The sequence goes on along the minus strand of JBNKJB010000006.1, from coordinate 12,107 downwards.
TTCCCGGAAAAATGGGAGGAGCTGGAAATATGGAGGGATTAGATGAAGGAGCCATTACATGTATAAGATAAATCCGCAAACCAATACCATAGAGCGGTTGTCACAACAATCCTTTTCTGAACTTGGATTCAAGGAGCGGAGCAATCTTCAGGAGTGGATAGCCAAGGAACCGTCATGTCTTGGTGAAGAGCTTCTCATCATTCAAAAAGAATTCAACGGTTTCGATGATACAAGAGAGCGATTAGACCTGCTGGCTCTTGATAAAGAGGGCGCATTGGTCGTCATCGAAAATAAATTGGATGATTCAGGGCGAGATGTTATTTGGCAGGCAATCAAGTACGCTTCATACTGCTCTAATCTGACAAAAACTCAGATTACAAAAATCTATCAGGATTACCTCGATAAGTACGAACATGGCGAAGATGCCAAAGAAAAGCTATCGGACTTTTTTGCATCGGAGGATTATGATGAAATTTCCCTCAATAGCATAGGACAAGACCAGCGTATTATTTTTGTAGCGGCTAACTTTAGAAAAGAAATCACATCGGCGGCATTGTGGCTCATGAATCATCAGGTGAGTATCCAATGCTTCAAGGCTATTCCCTACAAGTTCGGTGATGAACTTTTTTTGAATATCGACCAAATCATACCGACGAAGGAAGCCGAAGAGTTCATGATAGGTATGACTGAAAAAGAGATTGAAGAGAAGAGCACTGCCAAGACGATGAAAAACCGACATGTGATTCGCTTGGAGTTTTGGAAACAGCTACTCGAAGAGATGAGTAAGAGTACTACCCATCTTTTTGGCAGTATCAGCCCCTCCACCAACCACTGGCTTTCTGCGGGTAGCGGTATGCGAGGAGTTCCTTTCAATTTTGTGTTTTTAAAAAATTTCGCACGTATTGAGCTTTATATAGACAGAGGCGACAAGGAAGAGAATGAGCAGATATTTGATGCTTTGTATGCTCAAAAACAGACCATTGAAGAGAAGTTTGGTCACCAACTAATATGGGAAAGGTTAGATACTAATCGCGCCTGCCGCATTAAGTACGAGGAACCCTTTGATGGATACAACAAAGAGGTCTGGAGCGAAATGGTTGTGTTTATGCGAACCAGTATGGAAAGTTTTGAAGCCGCACTGAAAAAGCCGCTAAAAGATATCAATACCAAGCTGAAGGGCTGACATGACCAAGCCAAATGAAGACACGCTTGAATATGCCTGTATAGAGTGGCTCGAAGCCGTCGGCTACGAATATCTGCACGGCACGGAAACCATCGACAGGGGATTGCGCACCAAATACTCTGATGTCATTCTCGAACCCATACTACTCGAACAGCTCCAGCGAATCAACCCAAAAATCCCTTCCCGTGCTCTTGAGGAAACCATCGAAAAGCTGGGTGCACTCAGTTCGCTCGACCTGCACAAGAATAATCAGACGTTTCACTATATGCTCACCAACGGCATGACCGTGAGCTATGAAAAAGCGGGCGAAGTCGTCGATGATATCGTCTGGCTGGTTGATTTTGATGATCCGTTCAACAACGACTTTAAGGTTGTGAATCAGTTTACGGTCATCTTGAATGACAATAACAAACGCCCGGACTTGGTACTCTTTGTCAACGGCTTACCGATGGGTGTGTTCGAGCTGAAAAATATGTTCGATGAGGAAGCCACCATCCTTGGAGCGTACAATCAGCTACAGACCTACAAGGATAAAATATCCGACCTCTTTTACTTCAACGAGCTTTTGGTGATAAGTGATGGTTTCAATGCGCGGGTAGGCTCACTGACTGCCGACTTCGAACGCTTTGCACCGTGGCGCACCTTTGACGGTGTGACATTGGCAGACAACGAGTATCTGGAACTGGAAATCCTCACCAAGGGCATTTTCGACAAACAACGACTACTTGAGCTTATCCGAGATTTTGTGACCTTTAAAGAGAGCGATGAGAGCGTCGCCAAGATTGTAGCAATGTATCACCAGATGGGCGCAGTCAAGAAAGCAGTGGCATCTACGGTCAAAGCGGTACAGAGCAGTGAGCATGAAGACAAACGTGCCGGAGTCATCTGGCATACGCAGGGTTCGGGTAAAAGTTTCTCGATGCTCTTTTTTGCATCCAAGCTGATGAAGACCATAGAGCTGAACAACCCGACCATTGTAGTGCTGACTGACAGAAACGACCTCGACAACCAGCTTTTTGGCAACTTCTCGACCAGCCCTGACAAATTGCGGGGCGTAGTGCAGACAGAGAGCATTAAAGATTTGGAAAAACTGCTGGAGCGTGAAGCAGGAGGTATCTTTTTCACGACAATGCAGAAATTCCGAAACGAAGAGTACAACGAAGAAGGGTTCGTGCGTGCCAATGAGCGGGACAACATCATCGTCATTGCCGATGAAGCACACCGTAGCCAGTACGGAACCAAAGAGGGCTATGCCCGAAACGTCAGGCTGGCACTCCCCAATGCGACCTTTATCGGGTTTACGGGTACACCGATTGACATGGAGGGCAAATCGACCATCAATGTCTTTGGTGACCTTATTGATGTGTATGACATCGAACAGGCGGTGGAAGACGGCGCGACGGTACGCATCTACTATGAAGCGAGACTTGCTAAGCTTGACCTTGTAAACCCTGACATCGACGAAGCCTACGAAGAAATCAACGAGAACGTCGAAGACGACATCCGACAGAAAGAGAAGTCCAAATGGGCGGCGCTGGAGAAAGTCGTCGGCTCCAAAGAGCGTCTGGATAAAATCGGCAAGGACATCATCGAGCACTATAATGACCGTGAAATAGAGGGCAAAGCGATGGTGGTTGTTATGAGCCGACAGATTGCCGTGGACTTGTATACCATCATGAGCGGGATTGAGGGTGCACCTGAAATAACGGTGGTGATGACCACCAACAGCTCCGACCCTGAGAGCTTCAACCCGTTCAAGCGTAATAAAAAAGAGCAAAAAGAGATTGAGAAACGGTTCAAAGACCCAAACGACCCGCTAAAAATCGTCATAGTACGGGATATGTGGCTGACAGGCTTTGACGTGCCATGCCTGCATACGATGTACATCGACAAACCGATGCGAGGCCATAACCTGATGCAGGCTATCGCACGGGTGAACCGTGTCTTCAAAGATAAGCAGGGTGGATTGATTGTCGATTATATCGGCATTGCATCCGACCTCAAGAAGGCACTGGCCTACTACACCGAAGGGGGAATGAAGACTAACGAGATTCCCAATGTCGAAGAGGTGCTCGGACTGCTCAAGGATAAACTGGAAATCCTTCGGGAGTTCTTCAGGGGCTTTGAACTCAAAGGGTGGCTCTCCAAGTCCAAGAGCGACCAGCTCTACTTTGTCAAAAAAGGTGCCGACCACATTCTTGAAGGCGGCGATGACAACAAGAAAGAGTTTGCCAAAGAGAGCGAGGCGATGATAAAGCTCTTCTCGCTCCTGCCTCATTCCGATACCGTTGAGAAGTTACGCGAAGAGCGAATCTTTTACGAAACGGTGCGCGGCCTCATACTAAAGAACTCCGTCGGCGTAAAAGAGAAGAGCGTCAAGGAAACCGCTATTAAACAGCTTATCAACGAGTCCATTGCAAGCGACGGGGTAATCGACATCTTCGATAAAATCGGCAGTGAGAAGCCCGACCTCTCGATTCTGTCCGATGAGTTTCTCGAAGAGATTAAGGGTATCGAGTTCAAGAACATCCAGATTGAGATTCTGCGCAAAATTATCAACGATGAAATCAAGATTCGGATGAGCAAGAACGTGGTCAAATACCGCAATTTCAAGGAACTGCTGGAAAACTCCATCAAGGGGTATCACAACCGAAGCCTTACCAGTGCAGAAATCATCCAGAAGCTCATTGAACTGGCTCAGGAGATTAAAACCGATAGTGACCGATGCAGTGAACTTGGCCTAAGTGAAGAGGAGTGTGCCTTTTATGACACCATATCCGAAGGGCATAAAACTATCATGAGCGATGACGAGATGCGTGATATCGTCCGCAAACTCATTGACAGCATCAAGAAGAGCCTTACCATTGACTGGACAAATCGGGAGAATGTGAAAGCCTCTATTCGTTCGACGGTCAAGCGGATACTCCGACGCAGTGGCTTTAAAAAGCTACCGGAACAGGAGTTCGAACTTGTGATAACCAATGTGCTCTTACAGGCAGAAGGACTTTGGCGGGATTATCGGGCGGCATAATGAATGCACCTCACTGTTTGGTTCCAATAGCTCTGTTTGTGACTAGAGAGTTTGACAACAGTGTGCTTATGGATATTGCTTTTGATGACAATATTATCAATTCGCAGTCTAGGGTTTTTTAAGTAGGAGAAATAATGAACAACGAAATATTAGAAAATCTGCTTGAGCTGATGCTTAAGCGCGGCGGTAGCGATCTGCATATTAAAAGCCACTCACGTCCGTGCAGCCGCGTTAGCGGAGTGCTTGAAGCGTTAAGCGAAGAGATTGTCACGCAAGAGCAGATGGACGCGATGGCAGCGTCGGTGCTGGGAGAAGAAAAATTTACCCTGCTCAAAGAGGCGTCGCGCGGGGTGGACGGTTATTACGTCTCACGGCAGGGCAGGCGCTATCGGGTAAATTTTTTCTTACATGTAAAGGGAATGGCGGCGGTATTTCGCATTATCGCTGAAGAAGCTAAAAGCTTTGAAGCGTTGGGGCTTCCCGAATCGTTGCGCCGTTTTAGTGAACTTTCGCGCGGCTTAGTGCTTGTTACCGGTACTACCGGAAGCGGTAAATCCACCACGCTCTCTTCGATTATCGAGCTTATTAACACCCATCATGCACGCCACATCATTACCATTGAAGATCCGGTAGAGCTGATCTATACCGACAAACGCTCTTTGATCGAGCAGCGCAATATCGGTGAGCATGTCGATAGCTTCGCCAAAGCGCTTAAAGATGCGCTGCGCGAGGATCCCGATATTATTCTTGTTGGTGAGATGCGCGATATAGAAACTATTGAGATGGCACTTCACGCCGCCAATACCGGGCATTTGGTCTTTTCAACACTGCATACGCTTGATGCCAAAGAGACCGTCTCGCGCATTGTTTCGGTATTTTCTGAAAAAGAGCAAAATCAAGCCCGAACCATGTTGGCTTCAGTGCTTCAGGGGGTGATATCGCAGCGGCTGCTTAAGAGCAAAGATCTCAAAGCAGTAGCAGCGGTAGAGGTGATGATCTGTAATGAGCGGGTGCGTCATCTGATTATGGAAGGGCGTGAAAATGAACTGCTTGATGTAATTGAAGAAAGCAGTGGCGTACAAGGGATGCAGAGTTTTGATCAGGCCTTATTGCAACTCTATCTTGAGAATCAAATTGATAAAGAGAGCATGTTGCATTATGCGACATCACCTTCGGATCTGGCGCTGCGTGCGGGGTGTACTAGCAGTGAAGAGTGTGATTTTATTGCACTAAAAGAGGTTGAAGTGACTTTACCAGAACAACAGAACGAAAAAGCCACGTCTTCACCTAAAAAGAATCTGTTGCAGCGTATGCGCATTAGTGAGACTTAAAAAGTAGGGGGTGCTTTAATTAGTTGCGTAAGATTTCAATGGCTACCACAGCAATGGCGTAATCGCCATCATGGGTGATAGAGAGCGACGTATTGGCAATGCGATAGGCATCTTCTAGGCGTTCACAAAGGCTAATTGTGGGTGCACCACGGTTGTTTTTGCTAATGACCATATCATGAAAACCGCACTCTTTGCCAATGCCTGTACCCAGCGCTTTGGAACACGCCTCTTTGGCGGCCCAAAAACCGGCAGCCGTGCGGGGATTTGTTACCAGTATGATTTCATCATCATTTAAAAAACGTTTTAGCGCCTTGGAATCAAAACGCTCCATCATCGAAGCGATGCGTTCAATTTTAACCAGATCAATGCCGATCACAACTTATTGCACCACAAATTCGGTGAAGTAAACGTTATTGATATGTCCGTCACTCAGGCGTATATTGAGCTGATCGACAATCTGATCTTTAAGCTTCTCTTTGCCTTTGCCTGTGGAGATCTCTTCGAGTGATTTGGACGAGAGCAGCCTGATGATAATGTCTCGAATAACGGCTTTTTTGGTATCAAGTTCAACACCAAGCTCTTCGCCGCTGAGTTCAAGATTCATCTGCACTTTCAAATAGCGTCTGCCGCTTTCAGAGAGCAAATTCACTGTAAAATTATCCAGTGGAAACATTGGCCCAATTTTATTAAGCGGTGCCATGGTGCGTGTACTTCCTGATCCGCTACGCTCTTGAGTGTTTCCATCTATGCGGCGCTCATTGGCTGCTGGCGCGTTATTTTGAACGGCAGCACTTTCGTCTTCACCGCCAAGCAGCAAGATCGCTACTACAGCACCTACTAGGATAATGAGAATCAGTACGACAATGACGATAATTAGAACGAGCGAGCCAGATTTTTTCTCTTTGGCTCCTTCTTTATTCTCTTCTGTTGTCTCTTCTTCAGCCATTAGCCGCTCCTTCATCACGTGTTTGAATAGGGTTTAGTATAGCAGGAAATCTCTTTATTCAGAATTTCTAACTACTCTATTAGCTACAATATCGGATATTACGGAGTGAGTATTAAATGATCGAATCAATTCTTGGAGCCATCGGCTCTCCGTTTTTAGCTTTTTTTGCGATGATTGAGCGTTTTGGGAGCTTTTTGATCTTTCAAATGCACATCTATGCACGGCTGCCAAGAATTATGCGACGCATGCATTTGTTGATGGTTCAGATTGAAACTATCGGTGCGGGGACATTGGGCGTTGTGACGCTTACAGGCCTTTTTACGGGCATGGTCGAAGCGATTCAGCTTTATAACGGCTTTCATGAGTTTGGTGTTGAAACGTTTATGGGATACACCATTTTTGTTTCCATCACCAAAGAGTTAGGTCCGGTATTTGCATCACTTATGCTCATTTCACGCTCAATTTCTGCTATGGCGGCAGAGCTAGGTACCATGCGGGTGACCGAACAAATTGATGCCATTGATATTTTGGGAGTGGATTCCAAAGAGTATTTGATTGTGCCGCGTATTGTCGCTACGACTATCTCTTTGCCGCTGTTGGTTATGTGGTTTGATTTTATCGCCATTAGCAGTGCTTATTTGATTTCATCACAGGTATTGGGCATTAATCCTACATCGTATCAAGAGACCATTTTGCGTCTGGGTTCGTTTAGCGATATTGGCACGGGTCTGATTAAAGCGACGGTATTTGGTTTTATTGTCAGTTCAATTGGTAGTTATGTCGGCTATCACACCAGCGGCGGTGCCAGAGGTGTAGGGGAGTCAACCATTATGGCCGTGGTCTATTCGGCGGTGGCCATTTTTATTATCAATTACTTTTTGTCCGCACTCTTTTTGTTTGTTGGGTGGTAATACCAACTTCAATTAACCATACATACGCAAAATAAAAAAGAAACTATTAGCTTCAAAATGATCTAACGAAGTCAGATGATGGCTTCTTTTTTACCCTTTGGGCGTCCATAGTGCATCATAGCGCGGCGTTAAAATAACTTGAAGCTATTCGTAGCTCCTGCGTCATTTTGCCTTGCTCTCTAATGCACTATGGACGTTTTGCGTATGTATGGTTAATTGAAGTTGGTATAAGGTTAACGCAGTTCGCTTAACGGTTTAAAAGAGTAACTTTCAGGATCATAATAGTCGATGTTGCCCGTTTCAATATTGTAATACCAGCCGTGAATATGCAGTGTCTCATCATTGACCCCTTGCTGTACATACGGATAGGTTAACAGGTGATCAATTTGGGTAACGATAGAGAATTTTTCAGTTGTGCGCAGTAGCTCTTCGGTGACTTCGCTGGCATTGTGATGTTTTAATGCCAAATGTTTGGCTTCTTCACCCAGATCAAGCCATTTTTTAATATGAATAAAATGATCCGAATCCAAGTCTTGATAAAGCGATTTAATGGCGCCGCAGTGGGTATGACCGCAGATGATAATTTCACTGACTTTTAAAACACTTACGGCGTATTCAATAGCAGAAGCGGTAGCGTGATAATCCTCATCGGGTTTGTAGGGCGCTACAAAGTTTCCTACGTTGCGCACTACAAAAAGATCACCGGGTTTGATTTGCAACATCAACTCGGGAATCACCCGCGAATCCGAACACCCAATAAAGAGTGCTTTGGGCTGTTGACCCTGCTTAACAAGGCCAACTAATTCCTCTTCATGTTTTTTGAAATAGGTACGTAAAAAAAGTTCGTTACCTTCTACAAACTCTTGCATCACAAAAGGGTTACTGACATATGGTGATACCAAGGGTATCTAAAATTTTGTCAAAAACTTGACCCGCTTGGCGATCGTAATCATCATGATATTCAATAACAATGACATGACGATCACCCGTAACAGAGCTGGTGTAAATGCTAGGTGTCAGAGAACAGCCGTCTTGTGCCGTAGAAAGCGCATTTTCAATCTGTTGTCGCTGTGCTTCGGTCGTGTATGCCAATGAGAGTTTGGAGTAGCGTTCTTCAGCGTGGTAAACAGCATCAATCTTGGATGTATTCATCGTGAGGGTAGCCTTTGATGGATAGAAATATTTTTAATTATACAGCGTTACATGTAAAAAAGGATTAAAAATAGTGCTATTTTTTTTGACCTATTCTTTTTGCTTGCCAGTAGTGGGATTTCCAGTAATCGTCATCAAGATTTGAAATGATAACTCCTTTGCTTGTAGAGGCGTGTAAAAAACGGTGCTTTTCCAAATAGATGCCTACATGGCGAGTTGTCACGCCTGTTTTAAAAAAAAGCAAATCACCGGTTTGCAGATTTTTTTTCTTAACAAAGCTGCCAAGTCGTGCTTGTTGTCTGGTGCTACGCGGCAGGGTAATACCAAGCTTTGAGCGAAAAGTAAGATAGGCAAAACCTGAGCAATCAATTCCTGATTTACTAAGTCCTCCAATGCGGTAACGCACGCCTTTCCATTCACGATATTGAGCATATAGCTTTGATTTAAGCGATGAGGAAGCTTCTTTGCTTGCTGCTGGCGTTTTGGCAATTGGTACTTTTGGTGCAGGAGACACACCACGTGTGCTGCACCCGCTAAAAAGCAAGAGTGTGATGATAATAATGAAATGTAGGTAAAAATATTTTATTGGTACTCCTGCACCATAGCAGTTTGTTGGCTAATTATATCGAAGAGTCTTGCAGTAATGAAAAGCACAAAAATATTCAAATAAAGACGGTTTTAAGAAAAATAGGGCAATACTGCTTAATAATATGTTTTTTTGTTTTAATTTGAGTGTAGAATTTTTACTGCCGGGGCTTGGATACCGTGGTGTTTCGATGCTGTGTTTGCATGATGAAGAGTACATTGCTTTTGGTGGTCATGTGAAAAAAAAAGTTGGCAACAGTGTTGAACTAAAAAAAGATGCAGAGCAACTTTTTGAAAAACTACTTTTGTCCACAGCTCCACAAGGTATTCTTCCAAAAGGTATTGGGCTTTGAAGTTATTACCAAAGATATGTATGGTTAATTGAAGTTGGTATTAGTATACAATAGCTCAAAAAAAGGCTATAAAATGCATTATTTTGGCAATATTTTTACGGTGTCACTTGTGATGGCTTTAAGTGTTACAGGGTGTTCAGATTCAAAGAAAAAACTTTTTACCTTATCATGTACAAGCGCTACTACATGTACTAAAACTGCCAATGCTTATCTTATTAATGTTGATGGTCTTTTTATTGAGCTAAGTCCTGAATTTGTAGAGCAATGTCAAAAAGACATAGCAAACAACTGGGAGACAAATATCTATTGCAAGCAGATGATTGCGCCAGGACATAGCGAAACATTCACTGCCTCTGTCGATGTTGTTAAGCACCTGCAAAAAGAAGGGTTTAATCCTACTGATGCCGATGTAGAGAGAAGAGTGAAAGCGGCGCAAGAGAAAATTAACAACTCGATACGTTAGCAACTATTAGAGTTCTTGCAGAACTCATTTTGAACGTAAAACGAGCAAAGCCCGTTTTACTACGCTAAGGCCGCTGTGGCCGCTAAAGCTTGTCTCTTGCGAGACAGATGACTTTTTGCAGTTTTGCAAGGAGTCTATTATAAAAAAGTTGCTGGGTGAGTTTACATGTAAAGATTTCAATATACACTCAACCTAGAAGAGAGCGTTCAACATCTAGTGTTAACATCGGATAATCCCTATAAAAGTGTACTCGATGCAACGTTTAAAAAGATGCGCACAACCAAAAGCAGTGATAGCAAAAATGCTATACTTCCCTCTTAATTGTCCAAGCCGATTTTCAATTTTTTAAGCCAAAGTATTATCAGGATAAATATGATAAAAGAGAACAATATTGAGCAAAATTTTATAAACAGACTCATCGATCAAAAATATATATATCGCCCTGATATCCGTACCCGTGATACATTAAACCAAAATTTTCGTGAAAAATTTCAAGAATTAAACTATGTCAATCTCAGCGATGCAGAGTTTAATAGGCTCCACGATCAGATTATCACTCCTGACGTATTTACGGCTTCTAAACGCTTAAGAGAATATAGCACTTTTGAGCGAGATGACGGTACACCGCTGCACTATACGCTTGTAAATATCAAAGACTGGTGCAAAAACAGTTTTGAAGTCATCAATCAACTCCGTATGAATACAGATAGTAGTTATCACCGTTATGATGTCATACTGCTGCTTAACGGCATTCCCGTCGTACAAGTGGAACTCAAAACGTTAGACATATCGCCTCGTCGAGCGATGCAGCAGATTATCGAGTACAAAAACGACGCAGGCAACGGCTATACAAAAACACTACTCTCTTTTATGCAACTTTTTGTTGTGAGTAATCAGTCAAGCACCTACTATTTTGCTTCCAACCATAATAAACATTTTAATTTCAATGCCGACGAGCGGTTTTTACCGCTGTATCAATACGCGGATGAAAATAATAAAAAAATTACCCATCTTCACGAATTTACAAACACTTTTTTATCTAAATGTATTTTAGGCGAAATGATTAGCCGTTATATGGTACTCGTTGAGAGTGAGCAAAAACTCATGATGATGCGACCGTATCAGATCTATGCGGTGAAAGCCATTGTGGACACCATAGAGAAAAACAGCGGAAACGGCTATATCTGGCACACAACAGGAAGCGGTAAGACACTCACATCATTTAAAGCTTCTACTTTATTAAAAGATAACAAAGATATTGAAAAATGTCTGTTTGTAGTGGATAGAAAAGATTTAGACAGGCAGACACGAGAAGAGTTTAACAAGTTTCAAGACGGCTGCGTTGAAGAAAATACCAACACCGATACACTGGTTAAAAGACTCCTCTCAAACGATTACGCTGACAAGGTGATCGTCACGACAATACAAAAACTAGGCATCGCACTCGATGGGTCGAATAAAAATAATTATAAGAAGAGACTGGAACCTCTTAAAGAGAAAAGAGTGGTCTTTATCTTTGATGAGTGCCACCGCTCACAGTTTGGTGAAAACCACAAAGCGATTAAAGAGTTTTTCCCCCGTTCTCAACTTTTTGGTTTCACGGGTACGCCTATTTTCCCAGAAAACTCTACCTACAAAGAGATCAGCGGCGAAGAGAAAACAATCAAAACTACCGCCGATATATTCGGAGGCGAAAAACCGCTGCACGCCTATACTATCACCGATGCCATAGGCGATGACAATGTTTTACGTTTTCATGTGGACTACTATAAGGCAGACAGCAAAGAGCAGGCAAAAGGCGTTATCAGCCAAAAGGCCGTCGTAGAAGCCATCTTAGACAAGCACGATGCCGCAACACAAGAGAGAAGATTTAACGCTGTTTTAGCCTCATCGTCTATTAATCACGCCATAGAGTACCATAGACTTTTTAAAGAGATTCAAGCCGAGCGAGAAACCCAAGATGAGAGCTTCACTCCTCTTAATATCGCGTGTGTTTTCTCTCCTCCCGTGCAGGTGTCAAGCGCGGAGTTAAAATAGGCAGCTGAGAAGGCTGTCGGATTGTAGTTTTTACGACCAAAAGCTTAAAGAAGCGGATTAAATTCGCTAAAGTCCTTTTTCTGTTTTTGAAAGGGGGCATATGCTTAAAAAAGGT
>JBNKJB010000005.1:0-150154 GCA_050290965.1 Sulfurimonadaceae bacterium | reverse complement strand
GCGCATTCGCTTTACAAAAATAATGAAAAATATGATGCCCGAAAGTATCAAATGGCCACAGGAGTTTAAAATCTAAAATAAAGGAAATTATGCAAGAAAACTTTAAATAATTTATGGAGTTTTAAGGTGGCGACTGACCCTTTTTTCCTTTTTTCGGCTATCCACTGGAGGGTCTGTTCCGCCATGGCCTCGAAACTCTCGGGTGTAAATGCAACCTCTTTGCCGCCGGGGAAAAGTTGGCAAGCCAAATCGCCGACAATGTTGCCCGTTTCAAAATGGGCTTTGGCAGATGCGTCGGGCGGGGTGAGTACCTCTGGGGAGTATTTTTTCAACCAGAGGGATTTTGGACATTGGATGGCGCGGGTGTAGAGGGATTTGGAGAGTTTCATATATATCTATTCAATACGCTCATACGGATAGACATTTTTAAAATTACGATGCAAATAAGATCCAACCGAGGGAGCATCTCTGAGTCCTTCAAATTCATGAAGAGGAACACCTCTATAAACGTATAAACTGCCGTTTAAAAAGCGTACGCACACGGTTTCTGTCGCTTCAACATAACCGACACTTTGAATATTAGATGAACTAACCGGAATCATTTTATCTTCACACATTGTTTTTCCTTTTTATAAATTAAAATTTTGAGTTCTCCATGAACTCACGGTTTTACGATATTCATCTATGCTCGGAGGATCTAATTTCCATTGCTCTGTTACAAGCGGATCAGAGCTTTTTGGAGCACTTGATGTTTTATAGAATTTCACTCTAGAGGGTATTTTGACCGCTTCACCGGAAATGAGGCCTTCTCCTGTGCGTAGACTCGGCAGCAGATCTACCATTGTTTGGAGTTCATCCTGAACAGCTGAGCGGATGTGGCTGCGGTCTTTGGAATTGTTCATGCGAAGCGCAATTAATGTTCCGCATTGACTTAAAACGGTTTCATCCAGTTCAGAGGGTCTTTGCGTAATCAATAAAAGTCCCGTACCATATTTGCGGCCTTCTTTAGCAATGGTCTGAACCGTTCTTGAAGCAATAGAGTTTTCACCAGCTTTCAAGTAGTTGTGTGCTTCCTCAAGCACAATCAAAAGGGGTTGTTTTTTGCCTCCTGCATTTGTATTTTGTCCCCAAAAAAGAGTATCGTATACGATTTTGAGCAAAGTACCGGAGATAGAAACCATGATGTCACTTGGAATACCGGACAAATCCAGTATCGTAATTGGTTTGCTGTCACCAAGCCATCCAAATAACAACTCATCGAGGTCTTTGTTAACTTTGCCATCTAGGTCTGGTTCCCAATCGCCTGGATGAAACAAAAATTTATAACGGCTATCTTTTAACTTAATACGAATTCCATCGAGAAAACTGAGCAAACCTTTCGCTTTATTATTAAGAAAGGGTTCTCCTCCACCAGGGCTCGCAGGTTCATAATCTGATGATTTCAGCCGACTGGCATCACCTTCAGTAAGTAAACACTCTGTAATACGATCTTTTTTGAAAGTCTTCCTTTCAAAGTCATCCAATTCAAACCATAATTGCTTAATACTAAAGGGAATAGGACTATCAGCAGTTATTATTTCAGGTTCTACATGTAAGTCGTTTACAGCTAAACTTGCCATCTTTTTTTCTACAATTTTCTCTCGCATGTATTCACGTTGCGTGTCTGATAAATTGCCAGGAAATATGGAGATTAATTCATTAAAAGGCAGTGCCCAATAAGGAATATAGAGTTTTTGATTTAAAGAGGAATCACCGATTTGATAAACTTGACTTTTATCTTTTATTACTTCGCTATATTCGCCATGAGGATCTATAACAAGAATTCGCGAACTTTGAAACTCCCGCTTTGCTATGGCTTCAAGCAATACGGATACGGTATTGGACTTTCCGCTACCGGTAGAGCCGACAATCGCACAATGTCTTGAAATAAATTTATTTAAGTCAAGTTTTGCGGCAAGACTTTCAGAAACACTAATGTTTCCTACCGTAATGGAGTTGTCTTCTTTTAAGCCTCCATAAATGATATCAAGGTCATCTATGGTTACCAGATGCACTTTGTCGTCTGTTGCCGGAAACTGGGTAATGCCGCGTTCAAACTTTTTTCCTATCTGCTCGCCCACAAGGACGAGACTAAGCCATTGCATATTTTTGGCATGTTCATAATCGCTTGCATAAGCTTCTCGTAACGCTTCAGGTATGGCATTGGAGCCAATTTGTGTGACAATACCGTACAAGTTGGCATATCCAAGAGGAATTTTTAAAAATGAACCTATCTGTCCAACTCTATAGACGACTCCGTCAATCACTGGCATATGCGATTTGATATTGTCAAAAAGTCGTATGGAAATAGTATTGCCATTGATACTGTCAATTTCACCTATTGCAGTTTGATGATTAAGCATTTCTAGCACATCCCCGAATCTCATTTTCTGGCATAACAGAGTTTAGAAAACTGACTAACTTTGTAAAGTCTGGTAGTATAAAGTCACCTTTACCACTCCAAGATGCACTACCTACCTCGTGTTTACCTATTGCTTTGGTATCATCAAAATCTTCATCAAAGTAGAGATTGACTTGCACGGTATCGTCTTTGTCTGGCTGATTTTTCAGTTGCCAATCGGCATATTTACCTCCAATGATTGCGCTTCTCATTCCATAGACGGAAATTTTGCTGTTGGCATTGGCAAACTTGTAGAGAGGATGTTCTTCAGATAAAGGATCATATTTATCATACAGCATAAAAATGATGTGTGATGTTGTATTAGAGTTCAAAGCCGCTTCAATACGAGCATTAATATGTTCATCTCCAAATGAATATCCACCTACTATTAAAATTGAATCATGCGTTTTCAAAAAATTGGACAGACGATCCATTAAACTTTCATAGGGCTGTTTTTTGGAATCCTTATATTTAAGCACGGATGGATAGATCAAAATGTCGTTTCCATCGCTGTTGGTACGGATAATCTTTTGTGTTGTTTCATCAACCTGCCATCCTAATGATCCGTGTACCTTCCACAGCTTTGTTTGATTCGGTAAGAAATTCATATCTTCCACTGAAGCGGAGTTAAAAAAAGGTCTGAAGCTACCGGTAAATCCATCATAATAGGGAACATTACAATGCTCTAGTCCAAGCTCAAACAGATAATCGTAATTTGTTGTAAAAACTTCTATGGGGTACTTTCGATGGATTTGTCCAACCCATCGAGCAAAATCAGTCTGAACCATGTGTTGCGCAAGTTCTTGTGAAAAAGCTGTATGGACACTGATTTTATTTCTGATTTCCTCTTTGAAAGCTTGAATCAGAGCTATAAACCCGGTGCTGTCCAAACCATTGAGCGTACCTTTTCCGATGACTGCGCGTTTTTGTTCCAGGTTTGTCAAAATAGTTTCGATATTGAATTTTTCACCGAGTTCTTCTTTGATTTCATTGAACAATGATGCGTATTCTGTATCCTTGTCAGAGAGTATTTGTACAACATCGTTTGTCAATGGACCAATTGCAGGTACTGTTAGAGAAGAATTGTTTTTCTTAGCCATTGAGGTTCCAGCACCAAACAAGAAACCGATTCGTTTTTTATCTGAGATCAATAATTGTTGAAGGCCTCTTATAAATTCAGATGGATCATGTGTCAAGCTCATGTGTTGATTTCTCCTACATTTAGATTCCCAAGTAGTTTAATTACAATACTTTTACGTTTATGAAGTTTTTTGTAATTTTGTACGCTTCCACTAACATTTACTAAAAAAAGCAAAATCAGAATCAAAATAATTGCTAGTCCTAAATTACCTAGAAATGGAATAGTAATTTGAGGTTCCGGCAATTTGAAAAAACCGCCGCTCATCCAAGTCAGGAATGCGCCTGCACCACCAAAGAACCATCCCAAAAACCATCGGATGGACTTGTTCCTATCAGTTTCATACTCTTCAAGCAGTTTATTAAGATGATCAAACTCTTTATGCAGAAGATTTTTATCTTTCACAGCCTCTAAAGTTTGTTTGTATTCATCCATAAATTCTTCATTGAACATGTTGTCTACCTCCAATTTTTTGATTAATCACAACCCCACCTCCCGCTCAAAGATCTCTTTAATCTCCATCTCGTGCGATATTAAAAAGATCTGCTGATACAATTCGCTGATAATGCTCATGCTCACCCCTCCACCAACATATTCACAATCAACCTAATCACCGTATCCTTCTGCTGCGGAAGGCTTTTGGCGGTCATGAGTGCAAGGGCTACAAGGGCGTTGTCGTTAATCTTGAGTTCGCCGTTTGGTTTGAAGCGTGCGCGGTTTTTTTCTAAAAAGAGGATGAACAAAAACGCCCCAATGCGCTTGTTGCCGTCGTTAAACGGATGGTCTTTAATGATGTAGTAAAGCAGGTTCGCGGCTTTTTCTTCCACGCTTGGCAGCAGGTCGTCTCCGCCGAAGGTCTGGTAGATGTTTCGGATAATGCCATTAAATTCACCCGCTTTTTCACGCCCGAAAAGTTCGCTGGCTTCGCCTTTGGAAAGCAGCTCTTTTTTGAGTGCGTCAATCGCCGTTTTGGCTTCGTCAAAATCCAAAATAAAGTTTTGATCGCTTTTAAAACGGTATTCGGGGAGGTCGTCTTCGTCATAGCCTTGCAGCAACGACCAGGTGCGAGAGTAGTTGAGGATAATGTCGAGCATTCCTTTGGCTTCGTCCAGTCCTATTTCGCTCTGCTCGATTGTAGCGCGTAATAGCTCCATGGTCTTGTGAAGTTCGTCAAGACCTTTTTGCTGCAAGCGGCTTTTGTTGACGCTGTAGCCTTTAATGAGATGCTCTTTGAGGACGTTGGTTGCCCAAATGCGGAATTGTGTAGCACGCTGTGAGTTGACGCGATAACCGACGGAAATAATGGCATCTAAATTATAAAATCCGGTTTTATAGGTTTTCCCGTCGCTGGCAGTATATTCCAAAATGGAATGAACTGAATCTTTGTCCAATTCACCTGATTTAAAGACATTATTCAAGTGTTTAGATATGGCGGGTTGCTTCGTACCGAACAGATCAGCCAATTGGTTTTGGTTGAGCCACACCGTATCCTCTTGCAACACTACATGTAAGCCAATCTCCCCGCTCTCACTCTCAAAAATAATGACATTTGGCTCTTCTTTCATTACCTTACCCTCAAGCGCATAAATCAAATACAATAAATTTGATTATAGCAATAAAAACCGAAAGTTGTTAACAATATATTAAAAAAAGATTCTCACTCCGGCAGGGGTTTGGTGTGTTGGCAGAAATCGTTTGTGAGGTGAAAGGTACAAGGCGGCAGCTCTTTTGGCATCCAGAGGTGGGCATCCATTTCTGCGGTGCAGCCGGCATCTTCAAACAGGGCTTTCGTGCCGTCTTTGGTGCATACCAGCACGATGGCGTGTCGGTTTTTGCGAAAAATTTTTATTTGAAAATCACGAAACGGTTCACGCAATGCGGGGTTGTGTCGGGTTGCAACATTCAAAAACGCTTCATCAGACATATTGGCATCAGCCGCTTCGCCATGTGCCGCGTTCTCAATGGCAGATGTCAGCAAAACAAGTGCGTCCGAGAGCGCCAGAAACCTTTTCTCATAATTGCCGGATTGAGCAAGCAAAACCGACACTGCCACTGCGCTTGCAATTAGCGCCCGTTTCACAACTCCACCACCCGCTCAAACATCTCTTTAATCTCCGTATGCTTCTTTGCGGAAGGGCCACAAGTGTTCTGTACTTCACTCATTACTACCCTCTAACAACGACTTATTCTTATGTGCCCCGCTTTTCATATCCACAAGTTCCAACGCTTCGTCCATTCCCGGCAATAGCCCCACATTGGCGCGGTTGCCCAGTTCTATAAAGAGATCATCACCCATATCTTTGCTTTTTACGATGGTGTCAAGCATCTTTTTCATATTGCGCTGAATTTTGACGCCTTGCGAGTATATCTCTTCGTGGTAATCGTTCATGGCCTTGACTTTGGCGCGAAAAGCCTCGGAGAGTACGTAGTTGTAAAGCAGCTCTTTTTTGTCGCCGCGGTCGATGTTGCTTTTTTGCAATCGGTGCATCTCTTCCATGTTTTTGCGCACGATCTGAATGAAATGAATAAAATACTCCGGCACGCTCGCCCAGATGCCCTCGCCCAGATCATCCACCAAAATATCGTCGCGTTTGAGCCGCGTGGATACAATCAGGCACAACGCCTCCTTGGCACCCGATTCGATGCGGTCTTTTTTAATCTTTGCCACCCAGCCCTCGCTCCAATTGGCGGCGCGTTTGGCTTCAATCATGATGAGCCCGCAGTCCTCCTCCTGCGCGTTGCGTACCGTCATGTTGATATCCACGCCGTTAGCGCCCTTTTTAACCTCGCTAAAGAGATCAAGTCTAAAAGCGCTGTGGCGCATTAGCTGCTCTTCAATCAGCACCTCAAGCGCTTCGCCCTGAAGCTGCTGCGATCTGTTATCGGCAGTCTCTTTCATGGCATTTACCTGGTCGCCGAGCTTTCGAATCATCTCCTCCTGCTCTTTTATTTTCAGCTCCGATTCCAAGCGGGTTTTGCTGACAAGTTCACGTTCACGCTGTGCTACATCACGCTCGTAAGCCTCTTTTTGCTGCGCTATCTGCTCATCAAAAAACTTTTTTTGCTGAAGTTTCTGCTCATCGGATAATCTGCGCTGCTCTTGCAGCATCTCATCAAAACTCTCTTTTTGGCTTTTAGCGTTTTGAGAGGCCATCTCAAGCTGCAGTTTCATCTTTTCAAGTTCGCCGCTTTGCTTGCCAAGCGCCTCGGCCTTTGCCTCTTCGATGCGCTTTTGCAGCATAATCTGTGCGTCGTGTCTGGCTTGTTCTTTGGCCTCGTCAACCGCTTTTTCAATCTCTAAACGCTTCTGCTCATCATTTTGGCGCTGACGCTGTTGCAGCGCTTCGATCTGTTCAAAAAGTTTCTCTTTCTCTTTTGCGGCCGCTTCGTTAAGCTCCATTTTAAGCTCATGGCGCACCGCGGCGATGCGCTCTTCTTGTTTGGCTTTAAGCTCCTCGGCTTCATCGGCTTTAAGGCGAAGCTCTTTGATGGTTTGCGCCTGCTCGGTGCGGATGCGCTCTTCAATATCGTGGGTGAGCGCGTCGCTAAGTTCAAACGTTTCGTGGCAGTGAGGACAGGTGATCGTGTGCATAGTTTCCCTTTTAAACAAAGTTTAATTATAGGTAACTATGACTAATTTAAGGCTTTTTAAATACTTTTAAATAAAATTCGGCGCATCGTTGGCAAAAAGAATAATATCGCCGCTTTGCGTACTTTGCGCCAGAACGCTTTGCAGTGCCGTTTTATCGGCAAGCATAATTTTTTGTTGTACCTCTAAATGATGATCAAACATTTCAGCATTGAGTTTGCCTGTAATGATGGCAATATCAAACACCCCGTTTATAGCGTGGATTAGCTGTTGATTCAGCTCTGGCGTGGCTTCAACAAGCCCTGGTGTTACAATCACCTTGCGCCCCTCATGCAAAGAGCAGAGGCGAATACCCTCTAGCATCCCATCGATATTGCCGTTGTACCCATCATCAAGAATGATTTTACCGCCCGCATCAATGCGTTCAAGACGGTGCTCCACCCCATGTAGGGCATGAACGGCGTTACTAATGGCCTCTTCATCCATACCCAGTTCACGCGCTACCAAAATGGCTGCGTTCATATTAATAGTCTGAAAAGCACCCAATATTTTAGTCTCATAGTGGCGGCCATCTAAATCAAAGCTGGTTCCCTCAAGCGTTGCATCTACATGTAAGAGATCATTACCAAAAAATGTCACTTTTTCATGCGCTTCATCCGTAACCGAATTATGCACAAAAGCACGCTGCAAACGATCAGATTGCATCAGCTCAAGTTTGGTGCGAACAATGGTTTCCATTGATTTGAAATACTCAATATGCTGCGGTCCAACCTTGCCCACCACCACCACATGCGGATGCAAAAATTGTGCAATGGTATAAATATCGCCGCGCGCCCTCGCCCCTGCTTCGCAGATATAAACCTCAACATCGTCTTGAAGTGCTTCATTAACATCACGAATAATGCCGCCAATGGTATTAACGCTGCGGGGCGTAGCATACACTTTATACTGTTTTGAGAGAATCTGCGTCATGAAATTTTTCATGCTGGTTTTGCCATAACTGCCTGTTACCGCCACAATTTTAAGCTGTGTCATGCGTTCTAGTTTACGCTGTGCGGCTTTTTTATACGCAACAAAAAGATACTTTTCAATCCCATACGAGCCTATATAAGCCAGTGCCAGAGGCATAAAAACACCATACATGTCACACGCATGCTTGATTGTGCACAAAAAGTTTTGAAACAGCGTCAAGCCAAACAACAAAATTAAAAAACGGCGCACCCGCCAGGTAAGCACCAGCTTTTTATCCAGTCTCTTATGCCAAATCACCGTGGCAGGCAGTATGGCAAAATAGTAAAAAATGGCAAAAAAAGGCCCTGTGGTGTAATACGCTACAAAAGGGATAATGAAATAGATTAGATGCCATAAGGGTTTGTGATGTTTCATCACGACGCGCTCTATTTTGTAATCGTACCACTGTAAATTGGTAATCACGTACCAGCCCAGTGTCATGACAAAAAGAAGATTTGTTACAAAGAAACCCATCTGCTCCAACATCACGCTCCTCCTAAAAATGCTTCAATTTTTTCACACGCCAGCTCACGCTGTTTTAAAAAGAAATAGTGATCGCCACTGCACTCAAAGAGCGTTGATCCACTAATAAGATGGTGTATCTCATGCGCCGTGGCAATGGGCGTAGCCGTATCTTCAATGCCCCAAAGCAGCAGTGTTTTGCTTTTACATGTAGCAAAATATTCGGTAAAATCTTCATCTACCACGTTTTTAAACGTCTCATACATCGCTTCATTTAGGTCTTTGCCATCAGCGGATGCAAACCGACTGCGTAACGATCCCAAACCCAGACGTTTTAAAAGCTTATAGGTCGCAATTTTAAAACGCACGCCAAACGGTTTAGCCACAACAATGCCTGATGTTGCCATTAGGATTAAGAACTCCGGTGCCAAGAGTGTTGCCACTTTACCGCCAAAAGAGTGTCCGGCAATCGCATACTGCGCTACGCCAATCTCTTGTAAAAACTGTTTTAAAATTGCCGCATAATCTTGTGTGCTTAACACAACATCATTAGGAGATTTTCCAAATCCGGGCATGTCAATATAAATATGACGAAACGCGCTTAAACAGTTGCCAAAAGCTCCCGCCATCAGCTCCTTGTTTGATCCCCAACCATGTAAAAAGACAATATCGCGGCTTTTTTCAAGATGGCGCATCTCATAACTGATGGCAAAACGATACCCACCGTAAGCGATCTCTTTTTGCGCCACTATTTTCCTTTGGCCTGATTGATTGAATGAATGTACTGATAACTCACACTCGGACGTTTATGCTGAGGCAATGCCCGCAGCAATGCTTTGATTAATGCGGCAAAATCATCAAAAAGATAGTGCGCCATAGATCCGGGGATGGGATTAATTTCGTTAAGATACACCTCACCGCCCATTTCAAAAAAATCACAGCGAATCAACGCCCCCTCAAACAAGCCCTCGTATATTGATGTAAATGCCTGTTGCAAGCGGTTAATCATTGCCGCATCCAAAACAGCTTCATTGGCCTTGGCAGAGCGCGAAAAATCGCGGTATTTTTTGTCAAAATCCAAAAATTCGGTTTTTTGCGGCTCTTCAACAATTGAAAACACCAAGCCAGCATCGGTTTTGCAACCTGCGAGATTATACTCTTTAACCCCTGCTATAAACGGCTCTACAACCACACGTTCATCAAACTCAAACGCCACATCCAAAGCATACTGCAACTCACTCTCTTCTTTTACAATACTCACGCCAATCGAACTGCCCAACCTGGCAGGCTTAATAATAATAGGCAGCTCTAAATCTGGCAATTCACCACGACGCAGCACTTCATACTTTAGCGTTTTAACGCCCAAAGACGCTGCAAGCCATTTGGTATAACACTTATCAAAACTAAATACCGAAGCCTCTTTACGCGGACCAATAAAGGCAATAGCGTAAAAATCCAACAAGGCCGCCAAAGAACCATCTTCGCCATCGGCCCCATGAACAAGGTTTAACACGGGTGCGTCATACACTGTTTTAGAAAAAGTTTTACGCAACTCAAAGCCATGTTTTACCAGTTGCAGTTGCGGTGTTTTTTTGTACGCACCGCTAGAAAAACTTTTGGCTTTCATGAGTGCCGACTCAATCAGATAAAACGTATGATCCTGATCGCAAAAAATAAAATTCAGATCAAAGTCCGGTAATTTTTGCATGACAGTGATGGCACTGACAATGCTAATCTCATGCTCAAAACTCGCACCGCCAAAAAGAATGGATAATTTCAAATAGTGTCCTTGAATATTAAAGTTTTTGAAGTTTTTTAAGCGCTTCTTTCACCAAAGAAGCGGTGTCGCTTGCACTGCAATCAGCCAGTGCCGCTACAATATGCTCTTTTTTAAATCCTAAGCTCTCAAGCGCCATAACCGCTTCACCGTGTGCAGGGTTGGCAGCCTGTTCTGAGTTTGAAAGTACGGCATCAAAACCGCTAAGTTCCACCAAAATACGTCCGGCACTTTTAGGCCCGATACCGGGTACTCTTTTGAGCGACCCCAGATCGTTGGCTGCAATAACACGCGCAAATTGCGCTGCTGAAAAACTTGAACAGATCGCCATGGCCACTTTGGGCCCGACACCGCTGATTTTAATGAGACGTTCAAACAGCAATTTTTCGGCTTTTTCAAAAAAACCGTACAGCTGCTGGGCATCTTCACGGATAATATGGCTTACATGTAACTTGACACGATCGTTTTGCAGTGCCGAAAAGGTTTGCAATGATACAAACACCTCGTAAATAAGTCCCTGAACATTTATATGGAGCACCGTTGGTTCTTTAGATTCAATTGCTCCTTCAATACCAACAATCATCTATTCTTCATCCTTTGGGACAATAAAGTATTCGTCATCATATTCCTTAAGAGCGTAAATTTTATGTTCATCTCCATGCTCAGGTACAAAGCTTACCTGTATGGGAGGCTCAACCAATTTAAAAACCAGTTCGTTATGGTTACGCCAACGATCATTGTTAATAATGCGTGCCTCAAAAATATCATTTTGCGACGCATTGTGTCGGGCTCGTAATAGTTCAATTTTTTCACGCTTTTGATACAGCTCGCTGTGTAGCGATTCAAGATGTTCATGCTGCTCTTGAAACTCTTTAAATTTTTTTACAAATGCCTCGGGCATCTTAATACCACTTTTTTTGTAATGCACCAATTTTTTCTTGATCTCAAAATATGCCGGCTCATTTTTTCGCACCATAAGCTCATATTTGGCTACCTCTTCTTTTAAAGCGCGATACAAACGTTCGGTTTCAATAATCATCTTTTCACTCTCTTCAACGTTATGCAACTGCTCTTGGATCACTAATGGATCAATCATAAGCGTATTCTCACCGCCTTGCAATTTATTAATCTCAATACGTTCCGCCGCATACGCCTTAACGTGAGAGCCCAAGGTTTCAATATAAATTTCACGCGCTTTTATCACCCCGCCTATAGCCTGTTTGATTCGAACAATATCCCCTTCGACTCTACCGTGTTCTAAACGCGTAATATCAATTTCGCCCCCTTTGGCTACGCCTTTGTGAATGTTGATATTTAGGGTCTTTGCTTCAATATAAGAACTTTGATGCGTTTGTCCCTCTATATATGCTTTCATCGCGCGAATAACAGCCTTAGGACCGACATTACCCTCAACATGAATCTCATTAACTTCAACTTCCATGCCCATTCCAACAGCATCTTTAAGCACATCGTTCTCTTTGACATTGATGGAAACATCCGCATTGAGATCCGTCTCAATAGAACCTGTCGTTTTAAAACTGATTTCTGTCACGTCCACTTCAGTTTTAATATCATAAGTTGCATTTTCAAATGTCACATAGCCATTACTCTTGGCTTTATATAAAATAGCATCATCATTATCAACCACCTCAATTTTTTCACTGACATTAAACGTTGGTTCGTGTTGTACTTTTGGCTCTTCAGGTTCAATATAATGCCCGCGACAATCACGTCCTGGTTTACCTTTTTTAGGTTTTATATACTCTATCAACACTTCATCAACCACAGTACTAAGCAAATATCCGCGTTTAGAGTAATCAACACGTTTGGTATCATCTTCTTCGGGACGCTTGGCTTCATAATGCAAAATCAATGCATCATGCACGGTATCTAGCGGTTCAAGCCCTTGTGCTATTTGAAAAATCTCTTTTTTCTCAAAATCAATCGTATCATTGATTTCAAGACGTGAGCGCAATGTTTTAATAGCTTCTTTCATTGGTTCGTCAAAAACTTCTATTAAAAGATTGGCTCTGAGCTTTTTTTTATTGACCAACTTGGTAAATTCCACACTAAACTCTTCAAAATAATCAACATGCGAGCCCTCTTTGATGGTCAAATAGACTTTAGTCTTACGCGAATTGGCACCGATAGAAAGATCCAAATCATCCAGTTTGCAGACATCAACTTTTGTAAAGATCTCAACCTCATAGGTTTGTTTCATTTGAAACGTTTCATTAAGCAACATTTCCGGATCATTCAATGAGCTTAGTGCATCGGCATCTAATTCTTGCCACTCTTCACTTTCACTCATCCGCGAAAAAGTCTGCACGCTCAAAAGTCCAAAATCAAGTGTCGCTACCGGTACTTTATTGCTTTGGGCAATCCGTATGATCTCCTTGGCGACATTGTCAGTGCGGAGCACAACAGGTTGTATCGATTTGGGTGTATCCATAACCTTCTCCGCTACTTTAAAATAAACGCACTTTGGGCAAAGCCCAAAATGCTACGCTAGCCGCTATGACACTAAAGCTTACCCCTTTGGGGCAGATGACTTTTTGCTGTTTTGCAAGAAGTCGAATATAGATCCAACATATTTTAATCGGCAATTGGTTAAACTTTTGTAAAAAAGTACGCAATATACGATGTTCAGGGCAATCTTTACCAATAGTTTCGGAATCCTATTTTCAAGAATCTTAGGATTCATACGTGATTTGCTCATGGCATCACACCTTGGCGCCAACATTTACAGCGATATCTTCTTTATCGCGTTTAAGCTTCCCAACCTTTTTCGACGCATTTTTGCCGAAGGCGCTTTTACGCAGGCTTTTTTACCTGCATTTACCCGTTCACGTCATAAAGCGGTTTTTTCACTTTATATCTTTATGCTCTTTTTGAGCATCATTATACTCTTAAGTATTGCGGTTACTATATTTCCTGATGCAAGTGCCAAAGCTATTGCGCTGGGCTTTGATGCCAAAACTGTTAGTATGGCAGCACCTTATGTGGCTATTAATTTTTACTACCTGCCCCTCATTTTTGCCGTAACGTTTTTAAGTACTTTATTGCAATATCGCCACCATTTTGCTACCACGGCATTTGCTACGGGCTTGCTAAATATTGTCATGATTATTGCGCTGTGGCTTAGTGAAGGGATGGCATCTGAGCGCGTTGTTTTATGGCTAAGTTACAGCGTTGTTATTGGCGGGGTAGTTCAACTGCTGGTGCATTGTGTTGCCATTTACACCCAAAAACTTCTACCGCTGCTTTATGGCGGAGTGAAATATTATCGTCTCAAAAGACCTCGCATTGTAAAAGAGACCGAACACTTTAAAAAACAGTTTTTCCCTGCCGTATGGGGTAATTCCGGTGCGCAATTTTCAGCCTTTTTAGATACCTGGCTGGCAAGTTTTTTAGCCACGGGAGCCATCAGCTATTTGTATTATGCCAACCGCATTTTTCAGCTTCCTTTAGCTCTTTTTGCCATTGCCACCTCTATTGCGCTCTTTCCCAAAATAGCCCGCCATATCAAACACCATGACGAAGCCAAAGCGCTTGCAATGCTACGCAAAGCGTTTTGGTTTTTGGCATTTTTACTGGGTTTTAGCACCTTTGGCGGTATTATTTTAGCCGATGAAATTGTAAAGTTGCTTTTTGAACGCGGTGCCTTTAGCGCGGCTGATAGCGCGGCAACCACACAGGTACTTCAAATGTATCTTGCGGGACTTTTAGTCTTTGGATTGGGCAAACTCTTTTCGCTTTGGCTTTATGCCGAGCACCGTATGGGTGAAGCAGCGCGCATTGCAACATGGTCATTAGGAAGCAACATTCTTCTTTCACTGCTGCTCATTACACCCATGGGGGCTCCGGGTTTGGCGCTTGCAACCTCCGTTAGCGGTGCTATCGGTTTTTTAATGACACTACGCGCTTTTGGAGGTGAAAAGGTTTTGGCTATAATCGCACACAAATTTGGCCTCTACTGGCTCCTTGCCATGGCCGCTTTTACAGCGCTAATGTTACTGTTTAAGGAACTCTTACATGTATATTTATGATTCGGTACAAAAACGCAAACTGCTGTTTGAACCACAAGATCCCCAAAACGTTACTTTATACGTCTGCGGCCCTACCGTGTATGATGATGCCCATCTAGGACACGCCAAAAGCGCTTTGGCCTTTGATCTGCTGGCACGCATCATCCGTGCCAATGGCTACCAGCTTACCTTTGCACGTAACATTACCGACATTGACGATAAGATCATTAAACGTGCCGCTGAATCCAAAATGGAGATTGCCGCGTTTGCCCAGACCTATGCCGATGCCTACCACCGCGATATGGACGCATTGGGTATTGCACGCCCTGATATTGAGCCCAAAGCCACCGAATCAATCGAAGCCATGCTTGCCATGGTTGAGACTCTGGTGCAAAAAGATTGCGCCTATGCTACGGATGGAGGTGATGTCTATTTTGACACGTCCAAAGATAGCGATTATTTAAGCATTTCAAAACGCATCCAGGATGAAGGCGATACGCAAAGCCGGGTACAAAGCAGCAGTGCCAAACGCAACAAGGCTGATTTTGCCCTTTGGAAAGGGGTTCATGACAGCACTACCGCATTTGAATCCGCTTATGGCAAAGGGCGTCCCGGATGGCATCTTGAGTGCTCGGCCATGATTGAAAAACACCTTACATGTAAGGATCATGCCTACGCAGTAGATATCCACGGAGGCGGAGCTGATTTGCTCTTTCCCCATCATGAAAACGAAGCGGCGCAAACCCGCTGTGCTACGGGCCATGAGATAGCAAAATACTGGATGCACAACGGTTTTGTCACGATTGATGGCGAAAAGATGAGCAAGAGTCTTGGCAATAGCTTTTTTCTTAAAGACGCGCTCAAATATTATCATGGTGACGTGCTGCGCTATTATCTGCTTAGCACCCATTATCGTGCCAATTTTAATTTTAGTGAAGAGGATCTCATTGCTTCTAAACGCCGTCTTGACAAACTCTATCGTCTTAAAAAGCGTCTGTTTGGATTACCCGACAACGCCACTGAAACAGCGTTTCAAAACGAACTACTTCATGCGCTTAATGATGACCTTAACGTCTCTCAAGCGTACGCACTTATTGATGCAATGATCCAACATGCCAATGAGGGGCTAGATGCCAACCCCAAAGACAAACTTCTCAAACGCGACAGCATGGCCAATCTTGCTTTTATTGTCAATCTGCTTGGCTTTGGAGCGTACAACCCTTTTGAATATTTTCAATTTGGGATTGATGAAAAGACTAAAGTAACCATTGAGCATTTGATTCGCCAGCGCAACGAAGCCAAACACGCCAAAGATTTTGAACGTTCTGATACTATTCGCAATGAAATTACCGCACTAGGTGTCACCTTGATGGATACACCTCAAGGAACGTTTTGGGAGCGGATCAACTAAAACATTCGCAACATTCCCCTTTAAAAAACGCTTTTTATTTTTGACGCACCCGCGCGGCAATATGCCCCAAGCCCACTAAAACAGCGCCAACTGCCAATCCGCTAAGCAGTTCTGCCAACAACGAAGGCAAGCTATGCAGCAGATGATGCACTGCTTCAATATTGTGCACAAACATTCCACCACCCACTAACAACATGGCAATCGTGCCCACAATACCAAGAATACGGATTATCTTAGGCAGTGCCGCAATGAGTAGCGCGCCGCTTTTTTCATGCCCTTTTTGGCGTAAATAAAGTCCCATATCATCCATACGCACCAGCAGTGCCACCAAACCATACACCCCAACCGTTGCCAAAACGGCCACAAAACTCACCGAGAGTATCTGCACGATAAACTGCTGCTGCATCACGGTGCCAAGCGCAATCACAACAATTTCAATTGAGAGAATAAAATCGGTGCGTATTGCCGCTTTGATCTTCTCAGTCTCACCCATCGCATTGGCACTATCTTCTAGGTGATGGTGCGGCATGATCCACTCTAAGACTTTTTCGGCCCCCTCAAAGCTCAAATAGGCTCCGCCTAGTAGCAAAATCGGTACAATCATCCATGGAGCATACGCACTGAGTAAAAAAGCCAACGGCAAAATAATGATCTTGTTTAAAAGCGAGCCTTTGGTAATGGCCCACAACACAGGCAACTCGCGCGATGCCTGAAATCCCGTAGCTTTTTCGGCATTGACCGCCAAATCATCACCCAAAATTCCTGCCGTTTTTTTTGCCGCAATTTTGCTAATAACAGCCGTGTCGTCCATTAATGCCGCCACATCATCCAAAAGTGCTAAAATACCGCTAGCCATCCATGTTCCTTGGGCTTAAGATAGCGTATTATATCACTCCCTATTTCTTACATGTAAACCCCGCTTAACCAAAGCTAAAGTATAATCCACGACTAAAATAGATTAACAAACCATTCGGATGGCTTATGGGCTTTTATCAATCACTCAAACCGCTGCTGTTTAAACTGGACCCTGAAACCGCGCACCACTATGCCGAAATTTTTCTCAATATGGCTACGCTGTATCCCTTTTTATTTAAAGGATGGAAAAAACGCCATTTTATTGATGACCCTATTTTGCACCAAAAACTTTTTGGCACCACATTTGCCAATCCCGTAGGGCTTGCCGCAGGCTTTGATAAAAATGCCACCATGCTGCATGGCATTGAGGCGCTGGGCTTTGGCTTTAGCGAAATCGGCACTCTAACACCTAAACCTCAAGATGGCAATGAAAAACCGCGTATGTGGCGCCATATTGCTCAAGAGAGCCTTCAAAATGCCATGGGATTTAACAACAACGGCCTAGAGATGATTCGTCGACGCCTTGAGCATGTCATACCCCACTCCATTCCTGTAGGTATCAATGTGGGTAAAAACAAAACCACATCCGAAGCACACGCTATTGATGACTACACGACACTTATTGCTGCGCTACATACTTTTGCCGATTATCTGGTTATCAACATCTCGTCACCCAATACTCCGGGCTTACGCGATCTACAAAACGAAACCTTTATTGCCGAACTTTTTGAAAAGGCCAAAAATTTAACCGATAAACCCATTTTGCTTAAAATCGCACCTGATATGCAACTCCAACAGGCGGTGGATCTGAGTGCTTTAGCTGTAGAAAAAGGTGCAGATGGTATTATTGCCACTAATACCACTGTTGATTACACACTCGTACCCAACCCTGCTTCCGTCGGCGGGCTTAGTGGTGCAGTGTTAAAAGAGAAAAGTTTTGCCATTTTTGATGCTGTTGCCCAAGAGCTTTTTGGCAAAACCTTGCTTGTATCTGCTGGTGGCATTGACAGTGCTGATGAAGCCTATCGCCGTATCCGCGCAGGAGCTTCGCTGGTACAAGTGTATACGGCGCTTATTTTCAAAGGCCCCGATCTCATTCGCCAAATCAATGACGGGCTTGTCGTGCATCTTATGCGCGATAACTATAATCATATATCCGAAGCGATAGGAGCAGACCGATGAAACTTTTTATCGCTACATTTCTGACATTAGGAACGCTTATGGCATCATCGTTGCCACATTACGAAACACAAACTCTTGAAAACGGCTTGCAAATTGTTGTAGTACCCATGCACAATAATACCAATGTGATCTCGACCGACATTTTTTACAAAGTCGGCAGTCGCAACGAAGTGATGGGTAAAACCGGTATTGCTCATATGTTAGAACATATGAATTTCAAATCCAGCAAGAATCTTGAGGCGGGAGCCTTTGATAAAGAAGTCAAAAGCATTGGAGGACTCAACAATGCCTCCACTGGCTTTGATTATACGCACTACTTTATTCGCTCCAGCAGTCACAATCTCGATACACCAATGCGACTCTTTGCCGAGTTAATGGCCAATCTTAATCTTAACGATGAAGAGTTCCAACCTGAACGCGATGTTGTTACCGAAGAGCGTCGCTGGCGTACTGACAACAATCCATTGGGATACCTCTATTTCCGTCTTTTTAACAATGCTTATTTATATCATCCCTACCACTGGACACCCATTGGTTTTATGAACGACATCCGCACCTGGAGCATTGAGGATATCCGAGAGTTTCATGCCACGTACTATCAGCCAAAAAATGCCATTTTGATTGTTACGGGTGATATCGAACCCAAAACGGTTTTTAAATCGGTAAAAAAACATTTTGGCGCCATTAAAAATAGCAAAGAGATTCCTGAATTCAAATTTAAAGAACCGCGTCAAGATGGTGCTAAACGTGTTGAAATTCTTAAAGACAGCGAAGTGGAAATGATTGCTATTGTGTATCATATTCCCAATTTTCAGCATCCTGATCAGGTAAAACTCTCTGCCATATCAGAACTCTTAAGCTCTGGAAAAAGCAGCCGTCTGTATGAGCGCTTAGTCAACACAAAACAGATGGTCAACCAGGTTTATGCCTACAATATGGAAAATACCGATCCAGGCCTTTTTGTTTTTCTGGCTACATGTAATCCCGGTGTCACTGCCGAAAGCGTTGAAAAAGAGCTGCTAGAAGAGATTGAGCTGCTTAAAACCAAACCGGTAAAACAAGAGACGCTTGAAAAGGTCAAAACCAATACCCGGTCTGATTTTATCTTTTCACTAGAATCAGCTAGCTCAGTTGCGGATCTGTTTGGCAGCTACCTCGCACGCGGCGATATCAAACCGTTAGAGCAGTACGAAGATGCCATTAATGCATTAACACCCAAAGAGATTCAAGAAGCAGCACGCACCTATTTTGATGCGACACAATCAACCACAGTTATTTTAAGAAAGGCACAACCATGAATCGCGTTACTGGAGCGACCACCGCACTTATTACTCCTTTTAAAAACGGCAAACTTGATGAGGCGTGTTACGCCAAATTGATTCAACGCCAAATCAACAACGGCATCGATGCGGTATGTCCCGTAGGAACCACAGGCGAAAGTGCAACACTCACTTCTGCAGAGGATAGACGCTGTATTGAAATCGCTGTTGAGGTGTGCAAAGGCACAGCAACAAAAGTCCTTGCAGGTGCAGGCAGTAACGCCACAGCCGAAGCAATTGAAATTGCAAAATATGCCCAAAGTTGTGGTGTTGATGCCATTTTTTCGGTAAGCCCTTATTACAACAAACCTTCTCAAGAGGGGCTTTATCAACACTACAAAGCCATAGCAGACTCGGTTTCGGAGCTCCCCTTTATGCTCTATAACGTACCAGGACGCACTGGTGTCGATATTTTGCCCGATACCGTTGTACGTTTATTTAACGATTGTCCTAATATGTACGGCATCAAAGAGGCTACAGGAAGCTTGGAACGCACCATAGAGCTACTATCACGCGCTCCGGAACTTTCGGTACTTAGTGGTGATGATGCCATTGATTATCCCATCCTGGCCTCTGGAGGTGCGGGAATAACATCCGTCACGGCAAACCTCTTACCGGACATGAAAAGTCAGTTGGTTAAAAGTGCCCTTAGTGGTGATTTTGCAAGCGCTCGCGCTCTTAATGAAGAATTGCATGCCATTAATAAAGTACTTTTTTGCGAATCTAATCCCATTCCTATCAAAGCGGCTATGTATATGGCCGGACTTATTGATACACTCGAATACCGTCTGCCACTCGTTGCCCCAAGCAGCGAGAATATGAAACGTATTGAAGACGTTATGAAACACTATACTATTGTAGGAGCATAAATGACACAAACCAGCAGAAAGTGTGTTGTTATTACAGGAGCCACCAAAGGCATTGGAAAAGCAATCGGCGAAAAATTTGCATCGCAAGGGGTCGATGTTGCATTTACTTATAATTCCAATGCTGAAACAGCCAACGCGATTGCTGCGGATTGGGAAAAACGCTTTGGTATCAAGGCACGCGCTTATGCGCTTAATATTTTAGAACCTGACGAATTCAAACCTCTTTTTGAAGCGATTGATCAAGATTTTGATCGTATTGATTTTTTTATCTCTAATGCCATGATTTATGGGCGTAGCGTTGTTGGCGGATATGGCAAATTTATGCGTCTTAAACCACGCGGACTCAACAATATCTATACGGCTACTGTAAATGCTTTTGTTGCGGGCTCTCAAGAAGCCGCCAAACGTATGGAAAAAGTGGGTGGCGGTGCGATTGTTACTATGTCGAGTAC
This sequence comes from Sulfurimonadaceae bacterium, assembly GCA_050290965.1. GTDB lineage: Bacteria > Campylobacterota > Campylobacteria > Campylobacterales > Sulfurimonadaceae > JAFGUB01. Next base: position 129,621 of record JBNKJB010000005.1, on the reverse strand, counting down.
CGGTAATCTTGTCTATATTGAAAATTATGCAGGCCATGGCACTAACAAAGCCGCCGTAGAGGCGATGATGCGTTATGCTGCAATGGAGCTTGGTGAGATGAACATTCGCGTCAACGCCGTTAGTGGCGGACCAATCGATACTGACGCGCTCAAAGCTTTTACCAATTACGAAGAGGTCAAAGCTGAAACCGTGAGACGTTCAGCTATTAGCCGCATGGGAGCACCCGAAGATATCGCCGGTGCCGTCTATTTCCTTTGCAGTGATGAAGCGGGATGGATTACGGGTCAAACCATTGTTGTTGATGGCGGGACCACGTTTAAATAATGTTTAATCTACCCAACCAACTGGCCTTACTGCGTGTTGCTATGGCGCCATTGCTTTTTTTTCTCATACTCTCACCCGAGATTTTTACTGAAAATGGATGGCATATTAGTTGGAACTACTATTTTACGACGCTTATTTTTGTATTGGCGAGTGCCACTGATTTTTTTGACGGCTATATTGCTAGAGAGCTAAACCAAAAAACAATGCTGGGCGCCATTTTGGATCCGCTTGCCGATAAGATGCTCACTTTAGCCGCTTTTTTAGGCTTGATGGTGGTAGGTCAGGCATCGCCTTGGGCTATCTATCTTATTATCATACGCGAACTTTTTATTACAGGACTTCGCACCATTGCCGTGAGTGAAAAAATTGATGTTGCCGCGTCGTGGAGCGGTAAAATTAAAACCGTTGCGCAGATGTTTGCCATTGGTTTTTTGCTCATGCATTGGCCTTATGGGAATATACTATTGTGGTTTGCCGTAGCGCTTACTCTCTATTCGGGCGGTGAATATCTCTATGGCTTTCGCAAAGCACTTTTAAAGGATCAAAATTTATGAGTTGGTTAGTCGCATTTGGAGTTTTGTCACTGCTGATTTTTTTTCATGAACTGGGTCACTATGCGGCAGCGCGTTTTTTTGGCGTTTATGTCGAAGTATTTAGTATTGGTTTTGGCAAACGTATCGGGGGCTTTCGTCTTTGGAATACCGATTGGCAATTTGCCGCCATTCCGCTTGGTGGTTATGTCAGAATGAAAGGCCAGGACGATGCAGATCCCGCCGCCTATAGTGATGATAATGACAGCTACAATACTAAAAAGCCGTGGCAACGCATTGCCATTTTATTTGCGGGTCCTGCCGCCAATTTTATTTTGGCATTTCTCTTTTTGTTTTTCATCTTTATCTTAGGTCATCAAAGCCCAACACTCAGATCGGCTGCTTATTTGCAACCTATTGTAGGAACCGTACAGCCTGATTCTCCTGCCGAAGCAGCCGGCATCCAAAGTAATGACAAAATTATTGCCATTAACAACCATCCCATAACAACATGGGAAGACATGAGTAGCGTTATCAATCATGCCGATACAACACTAAGCATCAAGCTTGAACGTGGTGCCTATGTTGAAACGGTGGAAGTCATTCCAACCATCGTCGAAACCGAAACTATATTTAAAGAAAAAGAGCAGCGTAAAATGATCGGTATTGGCTCTGCCGGGGTTTTGATACCGCAATCTTTTGGTTTCTTTAACGCCCTCTCTTATGCTAGCAGTGAAACGTGGGAAGCTTCTAAACTTATCTTTTTAAGTATGCAAAAACTGCTTACCGGTGTGGTTCCGGCCAAAGAGGTGGGTGGTGTTGTTAGCATTGTTCAACTCACAGCCGATGCCAGCAACAACGGCTGGATGACGCTTTTTTTCTTTAGCGCTTTAATTTCAGTCAATCTAGGAGTTCTTAACCTCCTTCCTATCCCCGCACTTGATGGTGGCCATATTATGCTCAATTTGTATGAGATGATCACAAAACACACCCCTAGCGAAGCGGTACTCATCCGACTAACAGTTGCAGGCTGGATGCTACTGTTTGGCCTCATGACACTGGGACTTTATAACGATATTAACCGAATTTTCGGTAGTTAATCACGTATCTTTAGAGGCGCGTCAAATGCCTCTGTTTCCTCTTGGTAATAAAAGTAACTCTTATATTATTTTGTTTTTGTTTTTAGCTACAATACTCCTTAAAAGATTATTTTATCTTATTATCAAGGAAGCGTATGAAACCCTTTCTCATTTTGCTTTTTTCTGGAATGCTTTCGCTATTTGCCTATCAAGAAGGCGATCAACTACCAGACAATATCATCCAAACACTTGGCATAAGCCCCAATAAAATTTATGTTATAGATTTTTTTGCATCATGGTGTCACTCTTGTAAGAAAGAGCTTTCACAACTTTCTAAAATTACCTCAGCTATTAATGCTAATCATGCCCAGATAATAGGCGTTGATGTAGATGAAAATAGTGACGAGGGCAAAAAATTTCAAGAGGAACTGCAACTGAAATTTAACATTATTAATGATCCCAGTAATACCATCATTAAAGCATTTGAACCCATAGGGATGCCAGCAATTTACATTATCAAAAACAATAAAGTACACCGTGTACTGTTTGGTGCTGTGGACCATATTGATACTATTATTTTAAATGAACTCAAAGCACTCCAATGAAACAGAGTGTCATCATTTTTTTTAGTCTCATGACACTGCTAGGGGGCTGCAGTATTAAAGAGGTGAAACCTTGGGAAAAAGGTACCTTAGCCAAAGAGCGTATGCAACCCTTTGCAGGTAACACACTGCTTAATAAATTTACAAATCATATCTATTTTTCCAAAGAAGCATCCAAAGGCGGCGGTGGAGTTGCTGGCGGGGGTTGCGGATGCAATTAAAACACTCTTTAATGCTGTGTCAATTTCTAGCAGCCACTACGCTACTATCAGAAGATTATATTAGTGTTCAGTATATGGGTTATGATGAAGACAGCGGCCGTACTACTATAATGGCACCCTCTATTGAAATTAGCAAAGATTTTGGTGTTGATTACAACCTCAAAGCCAATTTTATTCACGATGCCATCAGTGGTGCTAGTCCAACATGGTACGATAGCACTTCGGGAGCCTCAGTAACCGTAAATAAACATACACTCAATCCTGATCATATCGTTTACGATAACATTGATTATGAAGAGCATCGCAATGCTTTGGGCGCCACGTTAACAAGCCGTTTTGCCTCGCGTGATGAATTGAGCATTGGGTTTCATTACTCTAACGAGCACGATTACTCTTCATTTGAAGGCTCTGCGGAGTATCTTTATTATCTAGATAGCAGTAAAAACCGTTCTTTAAGCATTGGTGGCTCTTATCAAAGCAATGAGGTTATTATTGAGTGCTCGCTTAATACCGGTGATTGCGATGGAAGCAGCGGTGCCAGTGTTAGATCAAGCGTGAATGTTGTTAGCGGTGAAATTGGATTTACCCAGATTCTTGATAAAACTTCTCTAATCAAAGCCTCTGTTTTTTACATTGGTGAAGAGGGGTACTTAAGCAATCCCTACATGCGTGTTGTACGAAACTACGCTACAACACCCACCATCACCAAAGAGTCAAAACCTGATTCACGCAGTGCTTATGGCACACTCTTACAATATACAAAATCATTTTACGATGTTTTAAGTATGCAGCTTTCATACCGTTTTTACAATGACGACTGGAAGCTCATGTCACATACTGCCAATAGTGCTTTGTATTATGAATACAATGATGCCCTTTTGTTTGGCGCCGGATTTCGCTATTACCACCAAAGCGAAGCTTCATTTTACAGCGATCAAATTGATTATTTCACGGATGAGCAGTATGCTTCAAGCGACAGACGCATGAGCCAATTTGATGCTTTTGATTACATGATTATGGGATCGTATGATATTTCTCATGATCTTAGCATCAACCTAAGCCTTAACTATTATGATCAACCCGATCATTTTAATGCGCTCTCTTATAGTGCCGCTTTTATCTACAAGTTTTAATGCGTCAATTTGTCTATCGATTCACGGCGATGACAACAGCGTGCGAGCTCATTTTATTTAATCAAGAGAAAAAACACGCTGATCTCATTGCTGAATCAATCTTACAAGAGACAAAACGTCTTGAAAAAAAATACAACTATTATGATGCTGCGTCATTTTTATCCCAACTCAATAGCAGGCAAACGGATCTGCTTGATCGTGAGAGCGTCAATCTTCTTGAACGTGCCAAAAGATACTACACGCTAACAGAAGGCGTTTTTGATATCTCCGTTGCCACGTTCAAAGCACTTTATAGCACTTGTGACACTACCAACAAACTTTTATATGAAAAAGAGCGTCTTATACCTTATGTTGGTTGCGAACATTTCAAAATCAAAAAAGAGCGCTTGATTTTTGATAATCCCTATACGATGCTGGATTTGGGAGGATTTGTCAAAGAGTACGCTGTAGATCGCGCTACCGCTATTGTTAAAAAAGCAAAGCTCTTTGCCGCACTCATCAATTTTGGTGGCGATATTTATGCACACGGTATCAAACCTGACGGCAGTGCGTTTCGTATTGGCATCAAAGATCCAACCGATCCCTCACGCTATGCTACCAACGTTACCTTGCACAATCAAGCCATTGCAACCTCAGCTTCTTATGAGCGTCACTACACGATTGGTACGGCAACACTTTCGCATATTTTTTCAAAAGAAGAGAGCAAAAACGTTTATAACTCGGTCAGTATTATTAGCGATAACTGCGTTGAATGCGGTGTTTTTGCCACGGCTTTAATGGCCAATCCCTGCATCACAACAAAGCACCGTCACATTATCCTTTAAGATCAAGAGTGTAAAATACCATTCAATCAACAAGAGAGACACCTTTGGATACTGTAGCTTATAAACAGCATATCGATACCATCATTGAAAAAATCGAAAAAGCCCGCTTACATGTAAGCGCTCATCATATTGTTAAAATCGTAGCAGTTAGCAAATACTCCAATACCGAGGCAGTGCAAGCCTTGTATCAAATTGGTCAGCGCGCTTTTGGTGAAAACAAAGTGCAAGATTTAAAAATTAAAAGTGAAACGCTTGATGATCTACCACTAGAGTGGCACTTTATTGGCAATTTGCAAAAGAATAAAATCAATCATCTGCTTGCCCTAAATCCTTTTTTATTTCAATCACTCGATACCATCGATCTAGCCGAGGCGCTGCAAAAGCGTCTTGAACGCAATGCCATGCAGCTTGATGCTTTGTTGCAAATCAATTCGGCTAAAGAGGAGACTAAAGCGGGAGTGATGCCTGAAATGGCCAATGATCTTTATGCCAAAATTGCTGAATCCTGCCCCAATATTAATCTTAAAGGAGTTATGAGCATTGGTGCACATAGTGATGATGCTGCTATGGTGCAACAGAGTTTTGAAACAACACATCGCATCTTTGAATCGCTTAAAGGAGCTACTATCTGCTCTATGGGAATGAGTGGCGATTACGAGCTGGCGATTCGCTGTGGCTCCAACATGCTACGTCTTGGTTCGGTGATGTTTCCCGCGTGATCGCACTTAGCTTCATGCACGTAACTCTACAAAGAAACCTTTACGTTTACCCTCACAAAGCCCTACACTACCGCCGTGTGCCTCGGCAATCTGTTTAGAGAGCACCAAGCCTAAGCCATTGCCTTTTTGTTTGGTGCTTTTAAAAGCTTCAAACAGCGCATCGGCATCATCAATCGCTACACCGCTATCATAAATCTCAAAATGGTGCAGCGTGTTTTTTCTTACATGTAACACCTCAACACTCCCTTCATCATGATCGTCAAGCTCAATGGCATCAATAGCATTGAAAATAAAATTGCTAAACAGCATCACCAACAGATCCAGATCGCCTTGCAGCTCAAAATCGTTATCGGGAAAATGAAAATCGATGGCTTTAGAATAACTGTAATAACTAATTGCCGTTTGCAGCTCCGTATAAATTTGACTCCATAAAATAGGCTCAATCTGTGTTTTAATTCCCCTAGAAAACATGAGTGTTGCTTTAATAATGCGTTCAATACGGTAAATTGATTTTTGAATCTCAAAAACAATCGGCTTATTTTGAGGAATGACTTTTTTGATCAGTGTCGAAGTCAACAGTGAAATTGAACCAATAGGATTACGAATTTCATGGCTTAAATGTGCAGCCATTTGTCCCATGGTAGCCAGATTCTCTTTACGTTTTTGCTCGGTGATATCTGTAGCGGAAATCAGACGTTTATCTTGATAGAGTGCTTTTTTAATCAAAAAATAGCGCGTCTCAAACTGCACTTCATTCTCTTCCGCATCCAGATCAAGCAGTGTCAGCAGCGATTTAAGCCCTTTGGCTTTGGAGTTTTCTAAAAAGATCGTGCCATCTTCTTCCAAGATCCAAATAGCATTAGGCAAAAACTCTATGACCTTTTCAATCGTCCCTTGCAGGTGATCAAATGAATCTTTTAATGCTTTATAGTCTGCTTCGATTTTGTAAGTCTGCTCAATGAGCAGTTGCAGCTCCTCGGCAGTAAAAGAGTCAGCCATGCGAAAGCTTTAAAAGAATGCGATACAAGCCCAGCGCATCTTTACTGCCTGCAAGCTCACGAATGGAGTGCATGGCCAGCATTGGCAAGCCAACATCAACCGTTTCAATCCCCAAACGTGTTGCCGTAAGCGGGCCAATGGTAGAGCCGCAGCCCAAATCACTGCGTGTCACAAAATATTGCACCGGCTCATTCAGCTGCTGCGCGGCATGTTTAAAACGAGAAAGTGTCACTGTATTAGAAGCATACCGCTGATTCACGTTGCTTTTAAGCACAACGCCCTTGTTCATTTGGGGCTTATGATTGGGTTCATGACGGTCGCTATAGTTGGGATGCACCGCATGAGCGTTGTCGCATGAGATAAGCAATGACGATCGTACCATCTGAACAAAGGCATTATTATCACACTCAATACGCCGCAACACCTGCTCTAAAAAAGGGCCTGATGCGCCACTGCTGCTTGCACTGCCTACCTCTTCATGATCGGAACAGACCATTAAAACCGGCTCTTTTGGCGTTACATGTAATATACTTTGCAGCGCCACATAACAACTAAGCAGATTATCCAGCCGTGCCGAGGCAATGAATTCACGCTCTAAGCCAACATATACCGCTTTTTGTACATCATACAGACTCACATCATACGAAAGAATCTCTTTGGCATCCAAAATATGCGTTTTCAAAAAAGTTTCAAAATCAAAATCGGCACTATCAGTTGCAATCACCGGAGCAATATGGTTTTGCATATTAACGCTGTGCTCTTTATTGGCCTGCGCATCCAGATGAATCGCCAACGATGGAATACTCGCTATAGGATCACCAAAATCAATTAGCGTTTCTGTAATGCTATTGTGTTTGTCAATAAAGGCAACTTTTCCAGCCAAGGAGAGATCACGATCAAACCACGGGTTAATCAATACGCCGCCATAAGGCTCTATTCCAAGCTGTATTACCCCCTCTTTTTTGATCACGGGATTGGGTTTTATTTTTAGATTTGGAGAATCGGTGTGTGCCCCAAACATCACAAAATCACGCCGTTTTTTGGGAAGTGTAAAAGCAATAATAGAGCCGCCGTTACGAATGACACAATATTTGTGTCCCTCTTTTAAGTGCCAGGTTTCACTTTCATCCAGCAGCTCAAAACCTGCCGCACTCAACTGCTGCCACATCTCTGCCACCGCATGATAAGGGGTTGGGGAAGCATCTAAAAACTCAAACAGCCCTTTATTAAATGATTCTAAGGTCATCGCTAAGATCACTCCTCATCTATAAATGAGGGCGATTATAACAATTTAAGCCAAAACAGTGCCTAATGATCTAAACCTTTTTCGGCATAACATGCATCAATACGTTTATCTATAGCGATATCTGCACTGGTTTGACTCATCACATTTTTATTGATATACAATGCACTCATACCCATATAGATTAAACCTGCAGCGATAATAGCGGAAGTAAGATAGATATTGTAGTTCTTCTTGTTAAACTTCATAATTGCCCCCTTTAGAGGATGATTTTCCCTAATGCTAGGACAAGTAGGCTAAAGCTTCAAGAGGTTTACAAACTAGATGACGTTTTTAAGCAGGAGTTTTATCGTTCTCTTTCAAAATTTCCAGATAGCGTTTTTCATTGGCAATCATCACCGTAGCATATACAATCAGTACCAACAGTAAAAAAAAGATAAAAGCCACAGCATAAGGCAGCATCATCGCCATCATGATAATGGTGCCTGATGAAAGCTCGCGCGCTTCTATCATTGTCCTTACATGTAAGAAATCAATCATGTAAGGCATCGTAATATAGAGATTGAGTGCCATTGCTAGTATTATAATGACCGAAACAATGGCTACTACATTCCAACGGCGCGTATAAATACGACGGCGCGCTACAAATTCGTGCTCTTGGGGTTTCATGCTACATCCACAAATGTTAATTTTTCAAGGGCTTCAATGACCCGTCCATCTACTCTAATGGCCGAATCAATCACAATATTTTGCAGTTTACTTACCAACGTAAGCTGCAAGGGACGATTACCCGGATATTGCCGTATGAGACGATAAAGCGTCTCAAGATGTTCTGTATCATGCCCCATGTGCAGTTGAATAAAAAGCGGTTCGGGTGGTTTTTCCATAATTTTGGTTTCCACTTTTTTACCCTCTTTAGCCGCCTCTTTTAGCGAAAGCAATTTAATCACTCCAATACGTGTGAACTGCTCGGTATGGGTAATTTTGACTTTGAATGCCACCGGTTCTTCAAGGTTCATTTTCTCCAGTTCTTCAAGCTTGTCGCTAAAGAGCATCATCTCAATATTGCCATGAAAATCCATTAAACTAACAATACCAAACTGATTCCCTTTTTTAGAGATTTTACGTGTTATCTCTTCCACTTTTCCAATAAAAATTGCATTAGACCCATCAGCAATATTTTCAATCTCGCTTGAAAGCGTATAGTTAATAGCATCAATCTGCTCACGATAATCATCCAAAGGATGCCCCGAAACGTAAAAACCCAATGTCTCTTTTTCAAACTCCAAAATCTCTTTTAGCGTATATTCGCTCTCATTTTGAAGCGTCAGTTTCACCGTAGTTACTTCGGCATCATCACCAAACAAACTGTTTTGCGCATTTTTTTTGGCTAACGCCGCATCTTTAGCCGTATCAATCAGGGTCTCAATTTGCTGCAACAAGGCACGACGAGAAAAGCTAAAACAGTCAAAGCCTCCCGCTTTGATAATTGATTCAATCACTTTTTTATTTACTTTTTGAGGATCAATACGATTGACAAAATCCTCAATATCTTTAAATACGCCCTCTTTTCGTACATTCAAAATAGACACAACTGCAGAGGTTCCAACCCCTTTGATCGCCCCAAGCCCAAAAAGAATAAAACTCTGTTCATCCTCAATAACCGGTGCAAATTCTAAAAGTGATTTGTTAATATCCGGTGGTGCAAGCCTAATCCCCATATGCTTGACTTCATCAATATATTTCACTACTTTATCGGTATTATCTTTTTCCGATGTCAGTAACGCAGCCATAAACTCTTCGGCATAATAGGTCTTAAGCCATGCTGTTTGAAACGTCACCATCGCATACGCCGCCGAGTGCGATTTGTTAAAACCATACCCCGCAAATTTTTCAATCAAGTCAAAAAGCTTAGAGGCTTTTTGATAATCATAACCCTGTTTTTGTGCCCCTTCACTAAACTCAGCGTTATACTGCGCCATATCTTTTTTCTTACCCATAGCACGACGGATAATATCAGAATAGCCCAAAGAAAAGCCGCCAATCGTCTGAACAATCTGCATGACCTGTTCTTGGTAGACAATCACCCCGTAAGTGGGTTTTAAAATTGGCTCCATCGTATCAAAGGTATACTCTATAGCCTCACGCCCATGTTTACGCTCAATAAAACTCTCAAGCATCCCCGATTCCATCGGTCCGGGACGATAAAGCGCCAAAACCGCAATCAAATCCTCAAAATTTGAAGGTTTCAGACGTTTGTTCAGATCTTGCATCCCCGAACTCTCTATCTGGAACATTCCTACTGTTGCACCGCTTTGAATCACCCGATAGACCTCAGGATCATTCATATCAATTTTATGCCAGTCAACGTCCATGTTATGACGCAGCTTGATCAACTTGAGCGCATTATCAATAACATCAAGCGTTTTTAAACCCAAAAAGTCAAACTTGATCAAATCAACATCTTCAAGATAGTTAAGCGAATATTGCGTTACAAACGTCTCCTCGCCCGAAGGTTTGTAGATTGGTGTTTTTTTCCATAATTCTTCATTGGAAATGACCACACCTGCAGCATGCATACCCGCATTGCGTTTCAATCCTTCGAGCTTTTTGGCAAACTCCCAGACCCGCTGTGCCTGCGCATCGGTTTCAATGAGTTCGGCAATTTTAGGCTCTTTTTGAAAAGCCCCCGGCTTGAGTTCGCCGTTTTTCATCTTTCCATTAAGCGTAATACCCAATTCATCGGGAATCAGTTTGGCCATTTTGTCGGCTTGAGAAAGCGGCATATCCAAAACGCGTGCGACATCACGAATAACCCCTTTGGCCAAAAGCGATCCAAAAGTAATAATCTGCGCCACCTGATCACGCCCATACTTTTGAACCACATAATCAATAATCTCACCGCGACGCGCCTGCATAAAGTCCATATCAATATCGGGCATTGATACCCGCTCGGGATTAAGAAACCTCTCAAAAAGTAGATCATATTTCATCGGATCAATATCGGTAATCTCCAGCGAAAAGGCCACCAAACTCCCCGCTGCCGAGCCCCGACCCGGTCCCACGGCAATACCCATCTCTTTGGCCACTTTAACAAAATCCCAAACAATCAGCATATACCCGGGAAATTTCATAGAATTAATCACGCTCATCTCATACTCAAGCCGATCCCGATACTCTTGATGACGTGATTCAGGAACATATTGCAAACGCTCAGTAAGTCCTCTGCGGCAGCAATGGATAAAATACTCTGCATCATTTTTATCTGCAGCGCTCAACCACGCCTTTTTCTCCTCTTTACTTGCGCCATCAGTCAAAGGGGCATCATCGGAATGATCAATATCCAAGCCTTCATTTGCGGCGTACTCACGGGTAAATTTAAAATTCGGCGGCGTAGGATCACCCAGTTTTAGCTCAAGCTGGCATTTATCAACAATCTCCTGAGTGTTTTCAAGCGCTTCGGGGATATCGGCAAAAAGCCGGGCCATCTGCTCGGGGCTTTTAATATAAAACTCATGCACCGAGTGGCGCAGCCGGTTAGGATCATCATAAAGTTTATTCATTCCAATACACATAAACGCTTCATGATACTGCGCATCATCGGCAAAGGTGTAGTGAGTATCGTTAGTGGCAATAATTTTGATGCCTGTCTCTTGCGAGAGTTTGAGTACTTGCTCATCAATATAGAGCTGATCGCCAATGCCATGACGCATAAGTTCTAGGTAAAAATCATCTCCAAACATCTCTTTATACTCAAGTGCAATACGTTTCGCCTCGTCATAACCACCTGCTCCATTTCTGACATTGCGTTCATTTTGCAAATTTAGATGCCAGTTGACTTCACCTTGTAAACAAGCCGAGGTACAGATAAGCCCTTCACTATGATCGCGTAAAACGTGTTTATTGATACGTGGAAAATAGTAATACCCTTCTATGAATGCTTTAGATGAAAGGTACATCAGATTTTCGTACCCTTTTTGATTTTTGGCAAACAAACAGATATGAAAACGCTGTTTGGTGCTTTTATCATCTAAAGTTTCGCCGTTATGAATGTATCCTTCCATCCCAATAACAGGCTTTAAACCGGCACCTTTAGCCTGTTGGTAAAAATCAATGGCACCAAACATATTGCCATGATCGCTCATCGCTACGGAAGTCATACCAAGCTCTTTAACGCGTTCCATCAGCGCTGAAATTTTATTGGCACCGTCAAGCAAAGAGTATTCAGTGTGCAGATGCAAATGGGTAAAGGGTGGTGTACTCACAACTGCTCCTTTTTTAAAGTAAAAAATTATAGCGTTTCGGCTTGAAGATGAGCTTTGCATAGAGAAATTTGTTTGGAACGCACTTTGAGCAGAGCCCAAAGTCCTAAGTTTTAAAAAAATGTAATATACATGGTTTATCTTTATCAGTATGTAAAGTAAATTATTTTATAAGTAAATATATTTATGTTATACTAAAATAATTTTCTTTATGGGAGCCACTATGTTCAATACAGGAAAACCCGTAACGGGTAAAGACTTTTATGACCGTTCAGCTATGGTGAAAAATGTTCAAAAAATGCTCTCCAATGGTCAAAGTTTTATTATAAAAGGGCCTCGTCGCTACGGTAAAACTTCACTTATTATGCAGGTACTTGCAGATTCCAAAGACCCTTGGCTTTATCTTGATTTGCGACGTGTACCACGTATTGAAATGATTGCTGAAAAAGTTGTGGATTTCGCGTATGAGCAAGAAGGTATCAAAGGTTTTTTCAAGCATTTAAAAAGCAGTGCCATGACCCTTTTACGCGAAAACAAACAGCGCATTTCAATTGATCTTGACTATTTTGAATACACCATTGAGTTTTATGAAAAAGAGCATCGTCCTTGCGAAATGTTAACCAATGCGTTTGATATTTTAAATGCCATAGCCAAAGCACGATCAGAACACTACGTTGTTGTTTTGGACGAATTTCAAGATATTAACCGTTATTATTGTGACGACACGGATATTCTTGAAGTATTGCGTGGTGTCATGCAGCATCATGATGCACTGACTTATGTTTTTTTAGGTAGCATCGAGCACTTGATGACACAGATTTTTGAAAGTAAAAAGTCACCTTTTTACCAATTTGCCCGAAAACTTCAAATTCAAGCTTTTAATATCGATGAACTGATGCATGAACTGGTTCATGCTTTTGGAAGCAAGCAGATTATTTTTAAAAATGTGTATGCACTTAAAGCATTATTGGAAAAACTCGAAGGACACCCTTCTAACACAATGATGGTCATGCAAAATATCTACTATATGGCGCTCGATCAGGATATTAAACTGATTGATGATGCACTACTTGACAAAGCTTATGAAGATGCACTTGCTGAAGCCGGGGACTTAATCAATCAATACATCAGCGAAATCAAAAGCAAACGACATAACTATGACGTGCTGTATCGATTGATTCGTAATGAAGAACAAGAATTAAGTGGTACACGGCTCAATCAGGTCTACAACTCGCTTATGGAAATGGGGCATATTTATCGTGCACATCGTGGGCTTTATCACGTTTATGACGGCTTTTTAGTAGAGTATATTAAGCGAATATGACACTCATGCAAACACCGCATCTATTATATGAACATCCAGACTTCATTCTTATAAACAAACCTTCTGGTATCAGTTTTCACAGTGATAATGGCCCGGGGATTGTCGTCATTATGCAAACAGCATTACAGCGCAAATTGTATGCCGTACACCGCCTTGATAAGATGACATCAGGACTTCTGCTTTTGGCTACATCATCGGAAGCTGCTGCACGTTTCACAAACATGTTTGAAACACGGCAAATAGAAAAATACTATCTTGCCATTAGCCTGCGTAAACCCAAAAAAAAGCAAGGATGGATCAAAGGAGATATGGCTGCTTCACGCCGTGGCAGTTACAAATTACTTCCTACATGTAATGCCCCTGCTGTAACACAATTTATATCTACCGCACTGCGAACACATGAGCGTCTATTTCTTGTAAAACCCCATACAGGCAAAACGCATCAAATTCGTGTCGCACTTAAAAGTTTAGGCGCGCCCATTGCCGGAGACATCCGCTATGCCAATAGTGCCGAAGCAACCAAAGAAGAGCGCGGATATCTACACGCTTATGCGTTACATTTCAGCTATCAAGAGAGACCATTTTACTTTACATGTAAGCCAGATAAGAGTGAACGCTTTTTAAGTAATGAATTTCAAAAAGCTTTAAATCTATACGCTCACCCGTGGGAATGTTTTTAACGTAATACTGCTAAACATTAATCGCAATAAGAAGCCAGCAATCCCGCTTTTACGCTTTCATAAGTTTCATCACCTTGAAACTTTTTGACAATACGTAATGCAAAACAGATTGCTGTCGCAGGGCCGCGTGATGTCATAATATTACCTTCTTCAACTACCTGGGCCTTATCGCCCTGATAGCCTTCTAATGCAATCTCTTCTTCAATCGAAGGATAGCAGGTAAAGTTAGGTTTTAACACTCCTGCTTTATAGAGTGCATAAGGAGCAGCACAGATTGCGGCAATCTGCTTATGTTTGCTATTCATCTCTTGCAGCAACTTTTGTACGTTACCATCACCAGCCAGTGCACGGGTACCGCCCCAACCTCCTGGCAATATGACAACATCAATGTCATCAGCATTCACGGACGCCACTTCAATATCACTTTGGAGCGTAATCTTGTGGGCACCTTCAATCAACCCGTCATGATGGAGCGAACCAACCAAAACTTCAATCCCCCCACGACGCAGTACATCAATAATGGTTACTGCTTCAATCTCTTCAAATCCTTTGGCAAGGGGAACCAACGCCTTAATCATGAAAACTCCTCAATTTAGTCATTATTACATGTAATGCGATTTAAAGAAAAAAACTATTTTACTTTTTCGATGTATTCACCATCAACGGTATTAACGCGAACCACGTCACCCTCAAGAACATGATAAGGTACTTGAATCACGGCACCCGTCTCTAATGTTGCCGGTTTTTTAGAACCGCTTGAGGTATCGCCTTTAAAGTTTGGCGGTGTTTCGGTGATAGCAAGCTCCATAACAGCCGGAGCATCCACTGAAATTGCTTCATTACGATAAAAAATAACTTCTGCGTTAGTCCCTTCTTTAAGCCATTTCATTGCCTCTTCACATTGAGCGTCAGTCAAACCGATCTGCTCATATGTTTCGGTATCCATAAACTGCAACATCTCGCCATCATCATAAAGAAACTGCATTGTCAAATGACGCAATTCAGGCACTTCAAATTTATCTCCGGCATGTACTGTTTTTTCAATAACCTTGCCATCAAGAAAACTTTTAACTTTCATACGTACAAATGCTGCACCCTTGCCTGGTTTTACATGCTGAAACTCTACCACTTTGTATGGAACATCATTAATAATAAGACGTACATTTTTTTTGATATCACCCATGCTTATTGTTGCCATTGTGACCCTTTGATTTTTTATCGGAATTTTACACCATTCTTGCTTTAATCACGACGAAACCCACTTACAAAGTAATAATCATTTGTATCAAAAATATACTCTTTTTTTCTCTGAACATATAAATTTCTCAAATTAATCAGATTAACTTTTTATATACTTAAACCATTTTTGGCTATAATATGCGCCTTTTTAATATCATATTTTATAAATTTGTTATACCCATCATTTTAAAGACACGGAGATTCTATTCCATGAAATTGTTAACTTTGCTAACTACCACCGTACTCAGTATGCATGCGTCGGGGATTCTTTATACAGACGCTCTCAACATTGATGATGCAATCGAGATTTTAAAGAGTAACAATCTTGAATTAAAAGTTGCATCTTACGATATCCAAAGTGCCGAAAAAGATAGTACCCAAGCCATGGGAAACCACTGGGGAAGCCTTGATTTTATTCAAAACATTGCCAGATCCAACGACGCCGGAAACGTTTTTGGATTCAAACTCACCAGCCGTGAAGCTACTTTTGCCGACTTTGGTGCTAATGAATTTATGGATAACCTTGCATGTGGTGCCCCTGATAGCACTTGTGTCAATCCTCTCGATCCATACACCACCCCTCCAGAAGCGCTTAATTATCCTAAAGAGCATAACTTCTTTCAATCCAAAGTGGAGTATACCCTTCCACTCTATGTCGGCGGTAAAATTTCGGCATATGTCGAAGCTGCCGAGGCAATGGAAAAGCTTAAAAAGCTTGATCGTCAAAGTTTGCTCAATCTTAAAATTTACGAAACACGTAAAGCATTTTATGACATGCGTTTGCTTGAAGAGGCTGTAGGCCATCTTCGAACCATTAACAAAAACATCGGTAAACTTGAACAAATGGCTAAAGTCATGATTAGAGAAGGTTATGCCAAAAACGTCGATTTGCTTGAAGTGCAGGCAAAACGCTCCAATATTGAGCGCTCTATCAATGAAATGGCAGCGAATGAACAGCTGCTTTACCACTATTTGAGCTTTTTGCTTAATCAGCCCGTAAACAATATTGAATTACCTGCCACTGAAGCACCTATGCCTCAATTTAATCAAGAACAGATCATCAATCATAATGTTGATGTCAAACGCGCCGAAACCGGTCTCGCCATTCGCCGCGCCATGCAAGATGTTGAAACGGCAGGTTATCTGCCTATGGTAGGTATGAAAGCCGATGCTCAAGTTGCTGGAGAATCTTTCAATGATTATTCTACAGAAAAAAGCTCTTACACCGTTGGTTTACAACTCAAGTGGAACCTTTTTAATGGTGGTTCAGATTATTCAAAAGTAGAAAAAGCGCGTATTGAAGCACTTAAAACCAAAACGCAGCTTGAACTGGCTAAAAAAGGGATTGGATTACAATTTGAAAAAATTATTACTGAAATTCTTTCTCTAGATTTTGAAATTGATGCACTCGATCACGAGCTTGAGCTGGCCAATACTATTTATGCCAGCTATGAAGAGCGCTACCGTGAACAACTCTCATCTATGAGTGATGTTATTGTGAAACAATCAGAGCAGCTTGCCAAAGTGCTTGAACTGCTTAAAGTTAAAAACAAACGCAACGAACGGGTTTTTGCCCTTGAAAAATTAGCTAATGGAGTCTATTAATTATGTTAAAAACTATTATTTTATTCACCGCTTTGGTATGTAGTGCCCTAGCCGATGCCCTTTCTGTATCAGGAAGTGTTATCTCAGATAACCAAAAAATGATCACCAGCCGCTATATGGGGTTTGTAACTTATGTAGGCGCTAGTGAAGGAGAACGTGTTAATAAAGGTTCTTTGCTTTATACCATCGACTCTAAAGAGGTCGATTCAGCAAAATCACGCGTTGAACTTGGTATTTCTCAAGCAGAATTAGCCCTTCAAATGAACCAAAATCAACTTAACAATGTAAGACTTAATCTTGCCCGCCACAAACGTCTTCTTGAAAAAAATATGGTTAGTAAATATGAGGTGGAAAATCTTGAGCTAGCTGCTAAAAATATGGAAGATATGGTCTCTATTAGTAAAAAGCAAACCGAACAAGCACGCGCTCAGCTAAAAGAAGTGGAAAACCAGTATAAATACCTTAAAATCACTGCACCTAATGATGGTGTTATCGTTTCAAAAAACATCAAAGTGGGTGAAATGGCAATGCCAGGAATGCCCGCTTTCGTCTTAGTAGATTTATCAGATCTTAAAATTGTTATTGAAGTAGCTGAAAACGATCTGAGTCGTATTCCTTACGGAACTAAAGTTAATGTAGAGGTCCCTTCAGTTGGTCTTAAGACAGTTGGAACTGTTAATGCCATTATTCCTAGTTCTAATCCGATGACACACACTTTTAAAGTAAAAGTTTCTTTTCAGCACAACAATAAGCTACAACCCATTTACCCAGGTATGTATGCTACAGTTGTGATTCCTTGAGGAAGTTCCTATGAATCACCATAAAATCTATCAGCCCAAGGACTGGTCGGGAAAGCTGGCTCGCTATTTTCTAAACAGCCCCCTATCAATGATTCTTGGAGTGACACTGCTAGCTATTGGCTACCTCTCACTCATGATTATGCCACGTGAAGAGAACCCCCAAATGGTTGTCAGTGGTTCCACCGTTATTGTGGCAATGCCAGGTGCAACAGCCAAAGAGATTCAAAATGTTGTCGTCAAACCACTAGAACGAAAGATGAAAGAGGTTTTAGGAATTGAGCATATCTACGGTATGGCTATGGATAATGTTGGTATTATTAATGCCGCTTTTTATATAGGTGAAGAGAAAGAAAACTCTAACCTTAAAATTTATGACAAAGTCATGCAAAATATGGACCTGCTTCCTAAACGTGCAATGCAACCTATTATAAAGCCACTTGACATTGACGTTGTCATTCCTATTCTTTCCGTTGCTTTTTATGCTAAAGATCCCTCCAAGATGAGTGAAACAGCTCTATATGACGCTGTTAAAAAAATTCAGCATTTTATTAATGGTCTCCCCAATGTTGCTGTTACTGCTTTAAAAGGTGGACACAAACATCAATACAATATCGAAGCTGATTTGAACAAACTCTCAGGATACAACCTCTCTATGGGACAAATAGTTCAATCGGTTCAGGCTCTTGCCTATAATGTTCCTGCCGTTAAAAACAAAACTAAAGAGAATCAGATTGTAATGATGGGTGTCAAAAATGCTATTGAGACCGTAAAAGATGTTGAAAATATCATTGTCGCACAATATATGGGTTCACCTATTCACCTACGCGATGTTGCTACTGTTACAGACAGCTTTGATATTCAAAACTTTAAATCTGCTAGCATCAGCATCAATCATGATGGCAATTTTACAGCGCCAACACCACAGGTCACGCTAACGGTATCTAAACTCAAAGGTACCAATGCTGTTGTTATTGCCGAAGAGGTAAAAAAAGAGCTTGAAACCTATCGCAGTACACTTGAAGAGAGTGGTGTCAGCTATGCTATTACACGAAACGATGGCGAACGTGCAAATGAAGCCGTTAACGAATTGGTGTATCACCTTCTTATTTCCATTGTTATCATTGCTATTTTGCTGATTTTTGTTTTGGGATGGAAGGAGTCAATGATTGTTACCTTTACCGTTCCTGCTATTTTGGCCATCACGCTTTTCATTGCCTATATTACAGGGCAAACCATTAATCGAATTACGCTGTTTGCATTTTTATTAAGTTTAGGACTTCTTGTTGATGCGGCCATTATCGTAATCGAAAATATACACCGACACTTTCACTCACTTGAGTCAGCACATCAGGATATGGATGAGTTGCTTATTGAAGCAACCGATGAGATTGGACCGCCAACCAACATTGCCACATTGGCTATTATTTTGACCATGGTGCCTATGGCGTTTGTTGGTGGTATGATGGGACAATTTATGAAACCTATTCCCGCTAATGTTCCTGTTGCATTGATAGCATCACTTTTTGTGGCGTATATTTTTACTCCTTATTTTGCAAAACGTATGATGAAAAAACCTGACCACATGTTAGGAGGCCACTAATGAATATTTTTGGAAAATATGAGCTCCTAGTCAAACAAGGTCTTGAAGATAAAGAGAAGAAAAAGTATTTTCTTATTGGTACTTTTGTAGCATTCATTCTTTCAGTAATGATGCTTTATCCAACCAAACTGGTACTGGCAAAAATGCTCCCAGGTAAGAACAGCGATACTTTCACTATCTATGTTGACCTACCTAGTGGTTCATCTATTACTCAAACAAAAGAAGTTACAGAGTGTGTGACGCGCTATATCCAATATGAGCATGAAGTTACCGATACTGAAACTTTTTTAGGCATGGGATCAGCGCTTGATTTTGCAGGTCTTATGAAAGGCAGTCAATTTAAAGATGGTGAAAATTTAGCTGAGATTGTTGTCAATCTTACTAAAAAACATCATCGTGGCGAACCTTCATACCTCATGGTACAACGTATGCGACCAGAGATTCAACTTAATTGTGAAGCTATCTATCCTGGTACCAGTATTAAATTTGTTGAGCCCCCTGCAGGCCCACCAACACTAGCGGCTATTGTGGCAGAAATTTATGGTAATGATCAACAAGGCATTTGGAAATTGGCCGAACGTGTCGAAGAGATTTTCAAACAAACCGAAGGCCTGGTTGACATTGATATTATGCGTGAAGAGATTTATGATCGTATTGATCTTAAAGTCAACTCTACTAAAATTGCACGTTCTGGACTTGATATCAAACAGGTCAATGATATTATCTATCTGGCCTTTGAGGGTATGGATATTGCTGTCAAAAATAGTGATGACGTTTATGAGCAGATTCCTATTTTCCTTACACTGAGCAAGGATACAAAGTTTTTTACGGGTAGTGATGTCAGAAGTGTTGAAACCAAACTCTCAAGCCTTCGTTTGATGAATCATAATGGGATGCTGGTACCTATTACCGAAGTCATTAATGTTCTTCCTTCCAAATCCAATCCAATGATTACGACCAAGAATTTACACCAGATGGTCAACGTTGTTGCGGAAACTGATATGGTCTCACAAGTTTATCCACTGGTTGAAGCACGCGCTATGCTTATGAATGAACTTGCTGCTGAGTATAACATCACAACAAGTGGTCTCTTTAATCTTGATCTGGTACATATAGAGAGTGGTCAACACTACAAACTTTTATGGGATGGTGAAATGGAAGTAACCCTCGATACTTTTGTAGATTTAGGTGGTGCCTTTATTGCCGCACTGATTCTAATCTTTCTACTGATGGTCGTGTATTACAAAAGTTTTGTTCTCAGTGGTATTGTATTGCTTGGTAGTTTTCTTTCGATCATCGGGGTTATTTTTGGTCACTTGATTATGGACGTGTTTACGAGTGACACTTTTTTCCTTACAGCAACATCGCTTATCGGCTTTATTGCGCTGATTGGTATTAGTTCACGTAACTCATTACTGCTCATAGACTTTACCAAATCACTTATGGTTGATAAAGGAATGCATAAAACCGAAGCAATTGCTTATGCTAGTGCCACGCGTGCCAAACCTATTTTCTTAACGGCAACCGCTATTATTCTTGCCTCAACGCTGCTTGCAAGTGATGCCGTTTTTGGTGGCTTGGGTGTAGCGCTAATTTTTGGAACCATTGCAGCAGTGGTTGCATCACTTGTTGTTGTTCCGATTTTGTTGCACAATGCCGATTTGGAAAAACATTTTAACTTTAAAGAACGTACTGTCGTTTCTGCTTACGAACCATAAAAACTCTACCTATCATGAAATACACAGAATGTGTGTTTCATGGAATAACACTTCTTTTTTAGATATAATTTTTCCTAAACTAAGCTTGTTATCGAAACTTCCTGATTTTATGATCAAGACAATCTATGATATAACTATAAATAAGATTTTTACGTATCTTGGTCCCCATATGTTTTAAAGGCAGATTATGAGTCAACAAATTGACCCACTTTTAGAATGTCTTGTCATTTTCACTAAGCTTCATCATCGACCTTTTAGTGCCGAATCACTCACAGCCGGTCTACCTCTTAAAAAACATGAAACTACTCCTGAACTTTTTTCTCTTGATAGTGCCAAAGCAAATTTTTCACGTGCTGCCAAACGTGCCGGTTTCACTTCAAAACTTGTAAAACGTACTCTTGAAGAGATTCCTCAAATGGTGCTACCTGTTATCTTGATTTTACAAGATAAAAAAGCGTGTATTTTAGAAAATATTGATACTAAAAATAATCGTGCCAAAATTATTCTTTCAGAAATGCCCGAAGGCGAAGAGTGGATTGATCTGGATAAACTCAATGAAGAGTACCTTGGTTTTGCCTTTTACATTAAAAAAATGCATCGTTATGAATCAGCATACAAAAAAATTGTTGATAAACATAATAAACACTGGTTTTGGGATACCCTTAAACTCTCTAAAAATATCTATCGTGATGTCCTTGTCGCATCTGTTGCCATCAACATCTTTGTTCTGGCAGCGCCGCTATTTACCATGAACGTTTATGATCGTGTTGTTCCCAATGGCGCCATTGAAACGATGTGGGTGTTGGCAATAGGAATCGTTGTAGTCTATTTTCTGGATATGTCATTAAAATTTATGCGTACCTACTTTTTGGAAATTGCTGGAAAAAAGAGTGATGTCATCATGTCATCTATTCTTTTTGAAAAAGTAATGAACCTCAAAATGGCAGTAAAACCCAAATCAATCGGTTCTTTTGCAAGCAATTTAAGAGAGTTTGAAAGTATCCGTGCTTTTTTTACATCATCCACCGTTGCTACATTAATTGATCTACCTTTTATTGTTATTTTTTTAGCTGTTACCTTTTATATTGCCGGTTATATCATTGTTGTACCCTTGCTGGTGATGGTATTAATCACGGTTTACAGTCTTCTTATTCGCAAACCACTGCAAAATAGTGTAGAAAGTACCTATGCTGCTGCTGCACAAAAAAATTCTGTGCTGATCGAGAGTCTTTCCAATCTTGAAACAATCAAAATTTTAGGTGCAGGAGGACATGCACAATACCACTGGGAAGAAGCCAGTGGTGAAATTGCCGAAAAAGGCTTACGTTCACGTGTACTTTCAAGTTCGATTACAACCATTACCTCCTTTTTAATTCAGCTCAATACAGTTGCTGTATTAATTGTTGGAGTGTATATGATTGATGATAAGCTACTTACAATGGGAGGACTCATTGCTACCGTGATTTTAACATCACGTGCCATTTCTCCTATGGGTCAAGTGGCAGCATTACTATCGAATTACGAACAGACTAAAACGGCCTATACCTCACTGAGCGAAATTATGAATCTTCCTGAAGAGCGTCCCGAAGGCAAACAATTTTTACATCGTGAACTCATTCACGGCAAAATTGTTTTTGATGACATTACTTTTATCTACCCAGAAGAAGAAAAAGCAGTACTTCAAAATGTCTCATTTACTATTAATCCTGGTGAACGCGTAGGTATTATTGGAAAAATTGGTTCAGGCAAGTCAACCATCAACAAACTTATCATGAATCTTTATCAACCTCATAGTGGCTCCATTTTGATTGATGATGTCGATATTTCACAAATTGATCCTGCTGATTTACGCAAACAAATTTCATATGTACCGCAAGAAGTGACCCTCTTTCACGGAACATTACGCGACAATATCGTTTACAAACAGCCCAACGCTACTGACGAAGCTATTTTAAAAGCAGCACATATTGGCACGATTGATCAATTTGTCAATCAACACCCCAAAGGCTTTGACATGCAAATCGGTGAGCAAGGCTATGGTCTTTCTGGAGGCCAAAAGCAAAGTGTTACCATTGCTCGAGCATTCATTAATAAAACACCCATCATTTTACTCGATGAACCTAGCAATTCTATGGATAACAATACGGAGAAAATACTTATTTCGCGTCTCAATGAGGCTACAAAAGGCAAGACAACGCTACTTATCACTCACAAAACGGCCATGATGGCACTTGTCGATCGGCTAATTTTGATTGATAACGGAAAAATTGTGATGGACGGGCCAAAATCTCAAGTACTTGCGGTACTCTCTAAAGGGAGTACTAATGGCTAATAAAAACCGTTTTTACACTGATGACGATCTCAACTATATGCAATCGCTTTCTGCTGCCGTATTGCAAAAAACACCCGTCCACTCCAAAATGATATTGTGGATTATGTTGATCGCTATCTTTTGGCTTATTTTATGGGCCAGCTTTGCTGAGATTGACGAACTTGCACGTGGTATAGGTAAAGTCATTCCTTCTAAACAATTACAAGTGGTTCAGAACCTTGAAGGTGGTATTGTCGAAGATATTTTAGTAGATGAGGGTGAAAAAGTTGAAAAAGGTCAGGTACTTGTTAAAATCAATGACACCGGTTTTGCTAGCTCCTATGAAGAAAACATGCTACGCTACAATGAGCTCAAAGCCCGATCAATTCGTTTGCAAGCTGAAGCCACGGGAAGCAACTTTAATCCTGACGAAGAAGAGAGTCTAAAAAAAATCGCTTCTCTTTTGGCCGAAGAGCGCACTCTTTTTAATATTAATAAAAAGCAGCTTGATAAAAAACTGCAATCACTGCAAGAACAACTTAATCAGCGCCAAAACGAGCTTACCGAGGCAAAAGCCAAACAAAAACAACTGAAGCTCAGTTATTCTCTCATTAGCAAAGAGGTCAGTATTACCAAACCACTTGTTGAGAGTGGATTGGTATCTCAAGTTGAATATTTACAGCTCTCAAGACAAGCCAATGCTATGAAAGGAGACCTTGATGCTATTACCCTCTCCATTCCTAGAATTCAATCAACCATTAAAGAGGCTCAAAATAAAATAGAAGAGGCACAACTTGAATTTCAGTTTGAAGCCAAAGAAAAATTAAACGAAGCGCTTGCAGAGATGTCACGTATTCAAGAATCTGGTGTTGCACTTGAAGATAAAGTAAAACGTACTCTTGTACGTTCTCCCGTTAATGGCGTTATCAAACAGTTGCTCGTTAATACCATTAATGGTGTTGTCAAACCCGGTATGGATATTGTAGAAATTGTCCCCATTCAAGATACGCTACTGATTGAGACCAAAATAAAACCTTCTGATATTGCCTACCTCTACCCCGGCCAAAAAGCAATTGTCAAGTTTACTGCCTACGACTTTGCTATTTACGGGGGGCTAACGGGAAAGCTAACCTACATCAGTTCTGATACTATTGTTGATGAAGAAGGGAATACTTTTTATCTTGTACGCATTAAAACCGATAAAAATTATTTAGAAAAAGATGGCAAAACCTATGAAATCTTAGTAGGTATGGTCGCCAATGTAGATATTATTACCGGCAAAAAAACTGTTATGGATTATCTGCTTAAACCCATTCTAAAAGCTAAAGACGGGGCATTGCGCGAACGATGATACAACTCTATACGAAACACTTGCCGCTTATTGAACGACTGAGTGATATTGATGTTGTTTTTGCCATGGTTTCACAAATTGAAAATCTTTTTGCAGATGAAGTTGTCATTGCCGATCCCAAAGCTGCCCAAGAGATTTTACAAAAGCGCCGTGATGTCAATATATTGGTATTAAGTGATAATCCATCATTTGAAGAGGGTTCATCTCTTTTAGCATTAGGCATTAAAGGCTATGGAAACAGCTATATGTTCACATTACATGTACAACAAGCCATTGCGATGCTTGAAAATGGAAGTATTTGGCTTTATCCCTCATTTATGCAAGAACTCATCACGACTATTACACCTGAAAAGAGTTTCAAAGAACCCATCTTAAATAAACTCACTGAACGCGAACGTGAAATTGCCTTACATGTAAGTCAAGGATACTCAAATAAAGAAATTGCCATAGCGCTTAATATTACAGAACGTACGGTCAAACAGCACATCAGTCATATTTTTGAAAAGCTTAATGTTTCAGACCGATTATCGCTTGCCCTGCTCTTGAAATGAAGTTTTTACCTTACATGTAAAGGTAACACCTAGAGGTGTTACGATGTGATATTATCGTTGATATCTTGCTCTACTTTTACTGTTGCACTACCATTAGTATAAACATCAAATAGATGCCCGTTTTCTTCTAACGCCGTTGGTGCTTTAGACCAGCTGTTTCCAGCTGTATTTTGTAATGATACCGCATCTCTGTCATCACCATAAATCACCAGTTCATTATTTGCCGCTGTAATATCCAATACGTCTTGCATAGTCAAGTTGGTAATTTGATGGTCACCATTAGCCGTTAGATCAATCTGCTCAAAATTTGAAAGGTTGGCAACATTGCTAAAATCTAGATCTACATTATTAGCAAGCAACAAGGTGTCATTTCCTTCACCAGCATCCATATCTGTTCCGGCATACAGAAGCGAATCATCGCCACTTCCGTTAACTTCAGGTGCTTGAATAGCAGCCATCGCATCAACACCATTAATCTGAATCGTCAACGTACCCTCTTGTCGATCACCATCTTTATCAATAATATAATAATCAAACGTCTCCGTTTGCGTTTCATTACTACCCAAACTGTCTTTAGTCTCTCTATTTACCTCAAAAGAGTAGGTGCCATCATCATTAGCACTCATAATTCCTTTTGTACTAGAAGTATCAGACCATATCACGCGTGTATCGGTATCATCTGCCCCAGCTTCAGCCAAAACTGTACCTGATATAATCGGTAATGGGTCAGTAGAAATGATTTTGCCATAAATCGTAAATTCGTTATTAGCTTCTTCATCAGTATAAATAGTATTCACCAATACGCCATTTTGCATAAAACCTTCAAGCTTGACCGTATAATTAACGCCATCAATCATAAAACTTTGCTGATCTGTTGGCAAAGTGATGATATCTCTTGGATCTGCACCACTATTATCGGTTTCGGTATGTGTCATTGGAAGTGTCATTGAAATATGATGAGAACTGCCATTAACTATAACGTCCGCTTCAATTACCATATTGATCGTTTCAAGAATTGATGAATTCGAATAAATTGGCCAGTTATGGTGCGTAAAGGTTCCCAAGTTAATTAAATCACCGATATGCACCTCTTCACCTGCTGTAGTACCTAATGTAGATGTATCTGCAAGCGTATATCCTGATTTGCCGTTTCCTGTAGCTGCAGTCCCCCATAAGACTTCATCAATATAAGAATCGGAATCATTGTTTGTTTCAGTCACATTACTTGAACTATAATTGGTAAATACAGCATTGGTAAAACCGGCTTGATAATTAGTAACAGCTATCGTATCCACCTCTACATACGCATTAGCAAAAGCATTGGATACATATGGGGCATCATCTTCTACCACAACAGATAGAGTAGATGTTTTAACAAAATCACCATCACTGACACCAACACCAATATCAATACTTAATGTATCTTCAGTTCCAGCGTTAGGATGATCTAAAGTATCAAGTAACGATGTTACATAGTTGCCATTATTGTCAATCGTAACAACGAACACATTGCGTTCATTTGAGCTACCGCTATTGGCTACTGCCATCAAGGTTTGATTATTATTGCTTAATATCCAGGTAATGGTATCTCCATGAGAGGTATAGGTACCGGCTGGCTGACTCAAAGAGACGTACAATGGATCATTATTAACATCGTTGATAGCCATCGTACCACTACTTGATGCACTGTTAGTGGTATCGCTACTGCCTTTTGTATCTGCAATACCATTTACCAACCCCTCTTCTGATACCGTTGTTGTAGCGGCTTCAATAGTGGGTGCTGTCGGTACTGTAATATTAGTCACTGTTATGCTCAATGGTACCGATACACTTTCTTGATGCAGCTGCTGCGGTGTTACTCCTGGATTAGAGTATTCAGTACTTGTAGCATTAACACTCATCTGATACGTCATATCGGCATTAACATTTGGCATCACAAAAGTAACATTGCCATAGTCCCATCCTGTAATGTCGGCAATACCTGAACTATCAACAGTAACAGTATGAACACCATCACTAAATACTGCGCCTTCGGGAGCCTCTGAAATGGTAACACTTAAAGACTCAGAACCATCAGTATCAACCAAGGCCGGGTCAATATGAAGTGTAATTGGAGTTCCTTCTGGTGTTATTGCAGATGTTCCAACATTTTCATCATTCATGAAACTAATCTCATGAATCAAATAATCATCTTCTACACCCAATGCTGAGAAACGAATCTCATCAAATGCTTCACCCGTAGTTGATTGAAATGTCACCGCTGGATCAACGGAATCTGAACCACCTTGATGCGTCACAGTTTCTCCAACTTTTACACCATCTTTATAAAACTCAAGCTGCGCTGTTTCACTTGAATGCTTCCATGCAAAAGAGATATCTACAGACACTACAGAATCGTCCAAACTAACGACAAGCATCTCTGATCCTACACCATTTGCATAACCTATTTCATCCGTATCTCCTGAAGCTGCACCAAGAATACCAAAACCTGATGGCGTATCGTGAATACTAATCGGTGCCAATGTACCATCTGCTGCATATGCAGCAACGGTAAATCCACCTGTTGTTGAAGTAACATTACCCGATGTTATTGCAACTTCTGATTTCTGTGTCATCGTTACACTGAGTGTCGGCGCATCAGCATCGGCATTAACATCAATCGTCATTGTCGCACTTTCACTCCACAGTGCTCCATCACTAACACTAAATTCAAATGATGCATAAGAAGCCTGTTGATCTCCAAGACCTCCACTGCCAACATCATCAATATACGCATCTGAACCGGATTCATTAAGATCAGAAATAAAAGTCAAATTCAAAACATCTGCCGCATCGATCACCTGCCCTTCTACAACAGCCGTACCATTAAAATAAAGATCACCTGAAACTGGCAATGTATCAATACGAACCTGTACCGCTTCGCTTATTGCATCATCAACATCACTCAAACCAAACTCAGAAATATTAAATGTTTTAACTGTATCTTCCAAAGTTACAACCTGAGAAGCCAGTGCAACAGGTGCATCATTCGCACCATTAATCGTAATCACCAGTTCAGCGCTGCTACTATCTCCATCACTATCCGTGATGCTATAGCTGATAGTATCGCTCAGGCTCTCTCCGTTATTGAGTGCCTGTACGGCAGGATTGGTATTATCAAGTGTATAGGTATAGCTGCCATCACTATTCATAGTGATACTTCCATAGCTTGCACTACCGTGGTTGGTTACCGTGGTTGGGCTATCACTACCGAGGGTATCGTTACTCATCACGTTACCGTTAATGCTCACGCTATCTTCTGTTATGGCGTTGGCATCGTTAGCGGCTACGGGTACGCTATCGAGTATCTCGATATCCAGGCTATCGCTACTGCTTTGTCCTGCAAGGTCAGTCACGGTGACGGTAAAGGAATCAACAATCGCTCCGCTGCTGTGATCTTCACTATTCCCATCTTCGCTATAGCTGTAGGTTATTGCTCCGGTTGCGGCGTCATAGCCTGTCACCGTCAAGGTCCCTTCACTACCTGCTATTACGACAGGGGTTGTACTCGCATTGGTGATATCCATACCGCCTATGCTAACACTCGCGATTCCTGCATTGGCACTAACTGTGATATCTCCATTAACGCTCGCCCCACTCGCTTCCATCACACTGTTGTCTGATGCGCTCGCGCTGCCATCGGTATCGGTGATATCAATCTTAATTTCCATGTTGTTAATGGTAGTATCTACCCTATCATTACCAACCACTAACTCTTCCAAACCACCGTCGCCGGTCACATTGGTAATAACAACACTATACGTTTCACTGCTTTCAATAAGAGAATCAGAAAGTGCTTTAAAGTTAAAATCTACTGAACTTGAATGTGCAGGAATGGTAATCGTTTGTGTGTAAGGTGCTTCAATATCATCACTACTTGCTGAAGCATTAAACTGAACTTGAACTTCAACAACAATATCACTCAGAGGTGGATTTGTGAGCGAAAGTGTATAAGTAGCTTCAAAGCCCTCATTAACGGTTACATCACCTGAAAGATTTATATAGGTTACATCGGCGACAGGTAAGACATTAATAGCAACTGTAGAAAGGTTAGAAACGGTACCATTAGCATCTTCAACCGTATAACTAAAACTATCTGATCCGTTATAACCTGCATTTGGCGTATAGGTGACTTGTCCACTTACGGGATCAACACTCACACTACCATGAGATGGATTCGTTGCTATAACCACACTTGAAGGATCAATATCTTGATCACCATCAGTATCGTTAGCTAAGATATCAATAACAACATCAGTATCTTCTTTAGTTGTCGCCGTATCATTAACTGTAATTGGTGGATCCATTTGTGGATTAATGGTTAAAGACACCGTCGCCATATTAGAAGCATTGCCTGAAGTGTCTGAAACCGTATAGGTAAACGAATCCAACCCTGAATAATCGGGATCAGGCGTATAGGTTGCTGCTCCCGTCGCAGGATCAATATTAACACTACCGTGCAATGGTTGATTTATAATTGCTACACTGGTCGGATCCAGATCGTTATCAGGATCTGAGTCGTTAGCAAGAATATCAACAATAATAACACTATCTTCTTCTACACTCCTGTTGTCATCAACTGCTACAGGTGTGTTAGTAGCACTATTGACCACAATATTTACGGTTGCGGCATTTGAGGTTTCACCGGTATTGTCATCAATGGTATATTTAAAACTGTCCGCTCCAATATAACCGGTATTAGGTGTATAATCAACCGTACCATTTCCATTAATCGTAAGTGTACCATTGGTAGGAGCTGTAACAATGGTAATGGATGCCGCATCAAGCGTTGGATTACCATCAACATCTATGTCATTTTCCATCACATTGATAGTAACGGCAGTATCTTGTGCTGTTGATGCAACATCATTAACAGCAACAGGAGGATCTTGCAACGGATTAACCGTCAAGTTAACTGTAGCAGAATTAGAAGGGTTACCATCATTATCTTTAACCGTATACGTAAAGCTGTCTTGGCCATTATAATCAGGAGCTGGTGTATATGTGACCGCTCCTGTTACCGGATTCACACTAATGCTGCCATGTGATGGTGGCGTAACAATTTGTAGTGTTGTAGGATCAATCGTTCCATCACTGTCCGTATCATTAGCAAGAACATCTAAAACAACAGCAGTATCTTCATTAGTTGAGAGCGTATCATCAGTAGCTGTTGGATAATTATCTGCTTTTGGCTCATCCAAAATAGTAGTTATTACACTACCATTACCAACTTGAATCCCTTCAAATCCTCCATTGCCAGAAAATCCAACAATACTAACGCTATATCGTTCATTGCCTTCCGCATAGGCATCTGTCAAATTGGCAACCGAGAAACTGCTAGAGCTGCTACCTGCAGGAATGACAACCGTAAGTGTCTTAGGAGCCGTAATATCATTATTGTCTGTATCGATATGATTTATTTGTATTTGAACCGACACAGCAGAAGTTGGAGTCCCTCCTAAAGAGACAGTGTAGGTTGCCTCAGAACCTTCATCAACGCTACTATCGCCTGAAACATTCAAATTGATGTAATCAATAACGTTCAGTACATCGACATAAACCGTTGCTGTAGCAGTACCACCATTTCCATCAGATATTGTATAGGTAAAACTGTCTCTTCCCGTGAAATTCGAATCTGGCGTATAAGTATAATCACCATAGATTCCACTACCGCCTGATGGACTTAATGTCCCATGTGAAGGTTGAGTCACACTAATAACTTCTAGGGTATCTCCATCAATATCAGAGTCATTGCTTAATAATGTACTATTAAAAATAGAGAGGCTGCTATCTTCATTCATTGTAAAAACATTATCCACAGCAACCGGAATGTCATTAACTGGATTAACAGTTAAATGTACGGTTGCCGTATCAACTTCACCGTTACCATCACTGATGGTATATTCAAAAGAATCCGAACCGTTATAATCTTTCACAGGTGTGTAAGTAAGTGTTCCATCACCATTGTCAACCAATGTACCGTGGGCGACACTACTTATACTATTAATGGTTAAGGTATCTCCGTCTACATCATAATCATTGCCAAGAAGGTCTGCTTTATTAATAATAACAGCGGCATCTTCATCCAATACATATTGATCATCTTGTGCTACTGGGATATCATTAACCGGCAATACATTGATGTTTACGGTTGCTGTTGCAACGCCGCCATTGCCATCATCCACTGTGTAACTAAAAGCATCGTCACCAAAATAGTCCTTGTCAGGAGTGTAGGTATATGTCCCATCACCATTATCAACAAGTTGGCCATGTGAGGTTTGAGAGGTACTGATAATCGTTAATACATCACCATCAACATCACTATCATTTGAAAGTAGATCATTTTTACTAATAATAATCGATGTATCTTCATCAAGAGAATAGGAGTTGTCTTGTACCACAGGAAGATCATTGACCGATGCAATATCAATACCTACCGTAGCGCTTGCTACTCCACCGCGACCATCATCTATCGTGTAGGTAAAACTGTCTGAGCCATAAAAATTTTCATTTGGCGTATATGAAAAACTACCATCAGGATCAATCACTAACGTACCGTTTTGAGTTTGAGTATAATCAATAACTTGTAACACATCCCCATCATAATCTTCATCTGCACCGTTGCCTGTATCATCAGTAATAACATTACCGGTCAAAATGTTATCTTCATCAATACTATAGGTATTAGAGTGAGCAATTGGAATATTATTAATGCTTGCATCAATAGTATCAGGTTCTATAATTTTGGCACTATTGCTAGTAGA
This sequence comes from Sulfurimonadaceae bacterium, assembly GCA_050290965.1. GTDB lineage: Bacteria > Campylobacterota > Campylobacteria > Campylobacterales > Sulfurimonadaceae > JAFGUB01. Next base: position 97,702 of record JBNKJB010000005.1, on the reverse strand, counting down.
AAGATAATCTGCACCTGTATGTCCAAGATTTTCATTATGTTCGGTGAGTTCGGCAACCATCAAAGAGGAGTCAATACTGCCTGCACCTGCTGCTGTATTATCAAGATTCCCTACGTCACCATTTTGTTCAAGTATTTTTTGAATATCATTGACTTCTGCGCTAACATCTTCTGAAGCAAATTCTTTGGACTCATAGGTTGTTTCATCAAGCAAAACACGTTGGTTTGGACCTAACGTAATAACATTACCATTATCTAAAACAATTTCTATAAATCCATTTTGACCTGTCACGATAAGATCATTCATATGAACAGGCATATGTGTAGCAAGTTCTTGTTGTGAGCCATCTTCTAACGTAGCTTTTACGATTCCGTCTTGTTGTGAGATATAACCAACGATTGATGCCATAACTATTCCCCTATCTAACTAGTATGACGTCAATATTATCAAAAGAAAAGTAAGTTTGTCTATTGTACCTTGGTACTATATTAAAAAGAGTTGAGGGCTAAAGAGCCCTCTAAAAAAAGTTAAAGACGCGCGTAATCTACACCAATACAAGCTTCAAGTGACGCTAATTTATCAAGTGTTTGGTTTGTCACTTTAGAGTCAACAATAATGACAGCAAGTGCTTGCCCCTTATTATTACGCCCTAAACGAAAATCTGCGATATTGACATTTTCTTGAGCTAAGATTGTTCCAACCTGACCAATAACACCAGGAATGTCAGTATTTCTAAACAAAATCATATTACCTTGTGGCGCAACATCAAGATCAAAACCGTTAATATCAACAATACGTTGAACTTCACCTTCATAAATAGTAGCACTAATCTCAATGGCTTGCTTTTGGGTGGTTAGTTTGACCACAATCAGATTTTTAAATACCTGACTATCTGGCAATACCTCAGTTTCAATTTTGACACCTTTTTCATTAGCAATAAACTCGGCATTAACATAATTGATTGTATCACCAATGGAGTGTCCCATAGCACCTACGGTCACAAATGTAGAGAGTGAATCCACATATTCTGCAATATTACCTTGGCCACTCACTTTAATCGAAACAAGAGGGCCCTTGTTCATTTGTGCTGCAAGAAAACCAATCTTTTGTCCCAACTCCAAAAAAGGTTTAACAAAAGAGGGAATTGTACTCTCGTCAATTGGTAGGTTAAATGCGTGCGCATAAGCGATACCCTTGGCCGCTTCAATTGCTTGTTGCGCTGCTTGAACACCAATATTATATTGTGATTCATAAGTATTAGCACCAAGATGCGGTGAGACAATAATATTATCAAGATCAAGAAGCGGATTATCTGTTGCAGGTTCTTTATTAAACACATCAATACCTGCGAAACGAATTTTTCCAGATTTCAAACCATCATATAAAGCTTCTTCATCATATAATCCACCACGCGCACAATTAATCAAAACGACGCCATCTTTCATTTTAGCAATTTCATCTTTGCCAATCATGCCAATGGTTTCTTGATTTTTAGGCGTATGGATTGTAATAATGTCACATGCAAGAATATCATCAAAATTTTTGGTATAGCCCACATCTATATCCGTTGCTTTAGAAGCAGAAATATAAGGGTCATAAGCAATAACATCCATTTCAAATGCACGTGATCGGATACCAACACGACTTCCGATATTTCCAAAACCAATAATGCCTAATTTTTTGCCCTTAAGCTCATAGCCATACCATTTTTCGCGTTTCCAGATACGCTGATTTTTCAGATGCTCGTGTGAATAAGGAAACATACGCATACAAGAGAGCATATGTGCCATCGTAAGTTCAACGGCAGCAATGGTATTGGCGGTAGGCACATTCATAACAATAATGCCTTCTTTTGAGCACCCTTCAATATCAACATTATCCACACCAACGCCGGCACGAACAAGCGCTCTCATTTTTTTTGCAGCTGCAATAAACTTATCATCAACATCCGTTGAACTACGTGTAATAGCTACATCTGCATCCGCAATGATATCAAGCAATGCCGTTTTATCTGCATCCGCAGCAAAAACAAAATCAATTTGTTCATCATTGCGTAGCATATCAAGACCTGCTTCATGAATATGATCGCACACGACTATTTTATATTTTTCCATGCCTCTTCCTCTTTAAATGGCGCTACCGTGGCCATTATTTGATACTGTTTTAAAGTCTCTACAAGACTTTGAAGTTTTGTTATGTTTTTGGATTGAATCAAGAGTTTTGTTCCGGTTTTATCTTGCTGAAGGAAATAACGAAATCCAAAACTTCGCAACTCTTCTTTCAAACAAAAAAGCTGGTAAGGATCGTTGATACGGGCAACGAGCTGATACAGAATTTCATGTACAATTTTCTGATTCAAATCAAGATCAAGATAGATTTCGTTCACCGGAAAGAAATAACCCGACTGACCACTTTCATTAAGTCTTGAAAGCCATCCAATATTCTCGCCAGACGCAGACACAAGTGTGTCTTGGGCACTTTTTTCAATACTATTTTCAATCATACCGATTTGATTGACTTTATAAAGGAAAAATACCAAAAAAAAAGCTACGCCCACAGCTATAATCGGCGTAAGCCAATAGGCTACGCGATGCATTTTACTTTAGCTGGTCTTTGATAAGATCTCCAAGACTATTGGAAGAGTCATCATTAAATTCATCCATCTGCTCTTGTTCTTTAATGCGTTCAAGTTTTTTAACTGAAAGACGGATACGGTCACGTTGTGTATCAATAACAGCAATAGCAGCTTCTATTCCTTGACCAATCTCCAACTCCTCCGCTTTAAGAGGATAAAGATCTTCATTGCGGATCAATGCGTCAACACCATCTTCTATAGAAACAAAAACACCAAAATCTTTAACATCACGAATCGTACCACGTACGATTTCATTGATTTTATGTTCCGCCGCATATTTATCAATAGGACTCTCTTCAAGAAGCTTTCGGTTTAAAGAGATTTTTTGATCTTCTTCATTGATTTTAACAATTTTAACCTCTACTTCATCACCTACTTTAAAAAGCTCTTTACACTTAATATTTTTTTCCCATGATGCATCTTGATTGTGTAGCAAGCCTTCAACACCATCTATTTTCAAAAAAGCACCAAAATCGGTCAATGAAGTCACATGTCCGGTAACAATGTCACCCTCTTTATGTTTTTTCATAAATTCTTCAAATGGTTTTGGCAAGAGGCGTTTATAGGAAACACGCAATTTATGTGTGTCTGAATTGATTTCAATCACTTCAACATCAATCTCTTCATCGACACTGAGATAATCTTTGGGATGTTTAATATTCTTATCCCATGTAATTTCAGAAATGTGTAAAAAGCCTTCGATATCGTTTCCTAAATCAACAAACGCACCATAAGGTTCTAAATTACTGACGGTAACCGTAATCGTATCACCCTCTTCCAGTTCAGATTCAATCTCTTTCCAAGGATCTGATTGTACGGCTTTAATTGAAAGAGAAAGATGACGTTTTTCTTTATCGTAAGCAATCGCTTTCACGGTAACGATATCACCTTCTTTGTAAAGTTTTGAAGGATTTACCGGTCCTTTATAGCTAATCTCATTGTAATGCACCAGACCATCAACACCACCAACATCAACAAACATTCCATAGCTGGTGATTTTTTTGATTACACCATCAATGATTTTGTTCTCTTCCATTAAAGCATCAATAATCTCTTTTTTCTTTTTACGCTCTTCGTTAAACAATTTGCGTCGTGATATGACAATAGAGTTATCAGCCGAATCAACTTTAACGACCTGTGCTTTAATTTTGCGTCCGATGAGATCATCGCTATCTTTGAAAGCGGCAAGAGAACGTGGCAAGAACATACTAACGCCTTCAGAGTCTACAACATATCCACCGCGATTCTTTTTAAGAATGACGCCTTCAATAATGAGGTCTTCAAAATCTTCTGAATGTTCTTTAATAAAATTAAGTGTTTTTTCTTGCTCTAACACTTTTTTATAGGAGATTTTAGGACGTTCATTGTGATAACCTGTCACCATAACGGTAATTTTATCACCCTGAGCAAAAAGCAGAGTGCCATTTTCATCACGAATTTCATCCATAGACAAAACTCCCTCCAGCTTTTCTCCAATACCTACGAGAACTCTGTTTTCATTCTCTTGAAACTCAACAATTTCCCCTTCAGTAACTCTCGATGTCTCCTGCTCTTTGAAAGAAGCCTCTAACATTTCTGCGAAATTTTCTTCTTCAAACCCTTCGTTCTCAAAAGCCATACCAATTCCCTTTATCTACATAAAAATTGGCTGATTATATCTAAAATATTCTTATTTATCTATGATGTAATCGTTATAATTCATGTAATTTGATCAACACAATCATCTTATGAACGCATTGATGCAATCCGTTCACAAACTTGTAAAATAATCCAATCTGGAGTTGAAGCACCGGCACTAACACCGCACTTTTCTTTGTTTTCAAACCATTGTGCTTTCAATTCATTGCACGACTCAATATGATAGCTTTCAGAACATTCATTCACTGAAATAGCATGGAGTTGCTTAGTATTGGAAGAGTTTTTTCCTCCGATAATAATCATAACATCAGAATTTTTAGCAAGCTTACGAACGGCATCTTGATTCTCAAAGGTTGCATTGCAAATCGTATTAAAAACACGTACTTCTTTATGTTTTGCAATCAGTGCATTAGCAATTTTTAAAAACTCTTCCACATGCCGGGTTGTTTGAGCTACCAATGCGACCTTATCACGTAAGCGAAGCATCTCGAGTTCTTCTACATGTAAGAGTGTAAAGACCCGATCTTCCGCGTAGCTTTGAACCCCTTTGATTTCAGGGTGCTGTTCATCTCCAAATATAACAATATCATACCCTTGCTGACTCATATCTTCGCAAATTTGTTGCGGTTTAGTTACATAGGGACAGGTGGCATCAATAACATTAACACCTCTGGCATACAGCTCTTGCAACTCATTTTTTGGAATACCATGTGTCCGAATGACAACCGTATCGCCTGCTTGAAAATCACCTAAATTTTCAGTCAAGCCCACGTTATAATCGCGTTGAAGCCGTTCGATCTCTTTGGCATTGTGAATCAATGGTCCATATGTCCGTGAATTTTGATTCTCTTCGGCAATTTTTATGGCACGTTTAACCCCAAAACAAAAGCCATAATTTTCCGCCAAAGTAATTGTCATAAATCAACCTTGCTTATGGTACCAAGCAGTTCAAAAAAGTTTGGAAACGATGTATTGATGCACGCAACATCCTCTACCTCCATGCCACAGCGCAAGCCTGCGATCAGAAAGCTCATAGCAATACGATGATCTCCAAAACTGTTCACACATGCCTTTTGAAGGGTTCCACCCATAATAGCGTAGCCATCATCAAATTCTGTTACTTCAATACCGCATAAACGAAGATTTTGAACCACTGTTGCAATGCGGTCACTCTCTTTAACACGAAGTTCTTGCGCATTTTCAACCCGGCTCTCGCCTTTAGCACACGCCATAGCAATTGCAAGTGCCGGAAGTTCATCAATGAGCCATGAGATACGTTCACTTATTTTTATTGCTTGTAACGGAGCATATGAAACTGTAATAGTACCAATAGGCTCATATTTATCTTCATGAAGTTCATAATCAATAATGGCACCCATTTGCTCAAGCACTTTAAACGCTTCAATACGGGTTTTATTAAGTGTCACGCCCTCAATTTGTACTTTTGAGTCTGGAGTAATAGCCGCAGCAACAGCAAAGAAAAAGGCACTTGAGGGATCTGCTGGAATACGAATATCCAGAGGATTTAAAAGGGATTTTAAGGGTTCAATCGTTGTGGTCAACTCCTCTACATGTAGAGAAGCCCCCATCCCTATTAACATGCGTTCTGTATGATCACGACTCAATTCCGGTTCGCAAAACGTAGATGTTCCATCCGCATGTAATGCAGCAAGAATTAAGGCACTTTTAACTTGGGCCGAAGCAATCGTGCTGTGATAATCAAACGCTTTCAATAATCCACCGCGAATACTCAAAGGAGCTAAATTGCCATGATCACGGCCATCAAGTTTGGCTCCAATATCCCGCAGTGGCTGCGTTACACGTTTCATGGGGCGGCGTTTGAGATACGCATCACCTGTCAAGATAAAATGCCCCTTTGCAGAAGCCAATAAACCGCAAAACAGCCGCATTCCCGTACCGGAATTACCACAATCAAGAATGTCATCACTCTCTTGAATACCCTGAGAACGAATGAAGATGAGCTCACCGTCATCTTCAACTTCGGCACCGAGATGTTTCACAATGTTGAGCGTATTCAATGTATCCTCAGCACGTAAAAAGTTTCGAATCACAGTGCTACCCTCTGCAAGCATGGCAAACATAGCACTGCGATGCGAAATTGACTTATCCGGCGCAATGGCATCAGTACACAACGTAAAAGGCTGCGCAGGATGAATGCTGGCACGTTTCATCGCAATACCACTCCCAAATCACTTTGCAAACCTGCAACAATACTCTCCATTGCTGAAGTAATATCCTCTTCTTCAAGTGTTTTTTCAAGTGATTGCAGCACAAAACGAATGCTCAAAGAGTTATTGTCGCCTAAAGAAGCATCTTTGTACCGATCCACCGGATAAAAACGTATCACTTCTGGAGCTTGATACTTCTGTATGACACTGGCAATATCTTTATAAGCCAGAGAGTCTGGTATCACAATACTTAGATCACGATACGATGCCTGATATCGTGAATAAGGTTTTGCTATTTTAAGAAGATTATCAAAGCGCTCAAAATCTAACTCACACATATAAGTTGGAGCCAAATCATACGCTTCTTGCAGTATTGGATGCAGTTTGAATAACCTACCAATCGTCACGCCGTTTTGCACAATCTGGGCCGACTGGTAAGGATGCAACATGCTATTATCCGGTAAAAGCGTTTCCAGCTCGAAATCTCCAATAACTGTGGCAATTTTTTCACAAAACTTTTCAAAACTCATCATCGCAGGTCTGCCGGCATTAACAAGTGCGGCATTTTCATCCTCACCTGAATAAACAAACGCCATGCGTACCGACTCGTTTCGATCAGAATCAAAAACGGAGCCTAATTCAAAGAGTGCAATACGGCGCTGTCCTGACTTGGCATTCAAACTGGCTGCTTCAAGCAAACCCAGTAACAATGTTGGGCGCAAAGTATCCAAGGTTGCCGTAATAGGGTTAAGTAACTCTTTCTCTTTGAGTGTACATGTAAAGCCTAAAGACTCCAATTTTGCTCGCTCGGAAAAGATAAAGTGTACACTCTCAAAAAATCCGCTATATGCCGCTTTGTAACGATATTGACGTCGTTTTTGATAACGCTGATAGTCACTCTCTAAACGTGATGCTTCCTTAAGAACCGATGGTTTTGCCGGAATATTGTCAATACCGACAAGACGCACAATCTCTTCTACAACATCTTGCTGGTTCACAATATCGTGACGATAGCGCGGCACTCTGACTGCGAAATGCCCCCCTTTATTATTTTCCATTGCAAAACCAAGTTTTTTAAGCAGGTTTGTGATCGTAGTTTTATCGATTTCAGTTCCAATAAAAGCATTGATCATCTCGGCACTTACTTTGACATGACGCGCTTCATACTGCTGACGAAGATCCATACTGCCACCATAAACAGCAGCATCGCTACAATTTTGAAGCAATTCAAACAAGTAACTTAACCCTAAATCAAGATAAGGTTCACTGCCACGCGATGTACGATAAAAAAGTGGACCGCTTTTGCGTTTGTTCTCAGCCACTATTTTTGAAACAAGATCGGGAGCAATGTAACTAGCTTCAATAAAAACTGACGCTTTGATGTCACTAATGCGTGATGTTTCTTCTTGAATAACACCAATCACCGATGCTACGCCTTCTTTGCACAATATATTGGCAAAGCCGACATCATCATTTTTAACTTCAACAACCGCTTTAGAATCTTCAGAGAGTCGGAAACAACTGCGATCATAAGCACGCAAAATAACACCCGTGGTATAGGTGGCATAAAAAAGCAAGGCATCAAGAGCACCCTCGAAAGATTCTTCAATCATTGCAAGACGCAGTGAAACAAGACCTGGAAGGGCTATTGATTCAATATCAACGGCACGATAAGAGAGATCGCAAGAAAGATTATCGCCATGTACCATTTGAGCAATACGCCCAATACCGATGCGCCCCTCTTTTTCATGATCAATGACACTATCGTGTACGTTTCGATTGAGCGCGGCTGCAAGATCACGCGCAACCCCTTGAATACTCAAACAGTCTCCGCGATTTGCTGTCAGTTCAATTTCGATGGCATCATCGTTTAAATAGGGATTTTTACACAATTCATCACCAAGCTTCAATGTCCCAAAGCTCTCATCAAGAATCATGATGCCTTCATTTATCTTAGGCAAACCAATCTCGGTAGATGAACAGATCATGCCTTCACTATCAACACCACGCAGTTGTACCGGTTTAATGACCAAGCCACCAGGCATCTTGGCCCCAATAGTAGCTACGGGAACTTTAATCCCTTCACGTACATTGGATGCGCCGCACACAATCTGACGGACACTCCCGCCAATATCAACTTTGCACACGTTGAGTTTATCGGCATCAGGATGTTTTTTGCACTCAATGACTTCACCTACAATTACTTTTTTGGGAACACGATACTCTGTAACGCTGTCAACTTCTAAACCAATAGCATTAAAAGTTTTACATAATGTTTCTGTTGTATCTGAGCCGAGATCGATCCACTCGTTTAACCAGCTTCGCGTCACAATCATTTCATCTGCTCCAATAATCTGATGTCACCTTCAAAAAGTGATCGCAAGTCACCAATCTGGTGTATCAGCATGGCAATACGCTCAATCCCTAGCCCAAAGGCATAACCGCTTACCTTTTTATAGCCTACTGCATCAAAAACATTAGGATCAACAATACCGCAACCTAGAATTTCAATCCAACCCGTTTTAGAACAGACACGGCACCCCTCGCCACCACAAAAAATACAGCTGATATCTACTTCGGCAGAAGGCTCGGTGAAAGGGAAAAAACTAGGGCGAAAACGAACATCAACATCACCAAACATATGTTTGAGAAAATCTTCCATTATGTATTTCAAATTTGCAAATGATACGCTGCCTTCTTTATCCACGACAAGACCCTCAACCTGATGAAACATTGGGGTGTGCGTCAAGTCGTAATCGCGGCGAAACACCGCACCTGGAGCAATCATGCGAATCGGTGGTTTTTCACGAAGCATGGTACGAATCTGTACGGGGGAAGTGTGCGTTCGCAACAACATCTCGTCTTTAAAATAAAACGTATCTTGCATGTCACGGGCAGGATGGTATTTTGGAAGGTTGAGTGCTTCAAAATTATGAAAATCATCTTCTACCATAGGCCCGGTTTGCACAGCAAAATTCATGGAAACAAAATAATCTACAATACGATCCATTGTTTCCATAACAGGATGCAATCCCCCCGACATAGAGCGCTGGGAATAAAGCGAAACATCAAGCGATTCAGCTTTAAGTGCTGCCTCAAGTTCTTGTGTTTGCAAGAGTGTTTTTCGTTCACTAAGGCATGCATTTAATGCCACCTTGTGTTCGTTTAGTTCTTTAGCAATAAGTGCTTTTTCTTCATTAGAAGCACTTTTCATTTGGGCGAACTGTACAGCCAGCTCCCCTTTTTTACCAAAAATGGCAATGCGAATTTCTTCGAGATGTTCGACGCTTTTGGCTGCATCGATGGCTTCATACCATTGTTTCAAAGACACGTCTCCCCTTGGTGATATGGCGCGTATTTTAGTCAATTATGATTTACAAACAGCTTGCGCCTTTCTTTTAAGAGATTTGACCTTACATGTAAGATACAATAATGCCATTTCAAGCAAGGAAAATATATGTGTATTTTTTGCAAAATAGTTAACCGTGAAATTCCCTCTAACCCTGTTTTGGAAGATGATGATTTTTATGCATTTCATGATATCAATCCCAAAGCTCCAGTTCATATTTTGGTGATCCCCAAAATCCATGTTGACAGTTTTAATGAACTCTCCGGTGAATTAATGAAGAAGATGACGCCCTTCATTCAAAAAGTAGCCATACATGCAGGAATTGACAAAAGTGGGTATCGCGTCATTACCAATGTGGGTGATGATGGTGGTCAGGAAGTTAAACACTTGCACTGGCATGTGCTTGGCGGCGCTAAACTGATGTGGGGTCACTTTGCCGATGCGGACCCTAAAGACTTTATTTAGCATTTTTGCAAAATTTTATTGAAACGCACTTTGAGCAAAGCCCAAAGTGCTACGCTAGCCGTTATGGCACTAAAGCTTGCGCCTCTTCGAGGCAGAGGAGTTGTAAGAAGTCTTTTAAAAAAATCCTTTAAGAGGGGCAGCTCTCGATCTGGCCCATATCAATAGTCGTACCACCCCCGCTAATCATCATTTCATTGGCACGGATCGTATTGCCGTTATGAATAATGGTATAGCTGATTTTTGTGCTGTCTCGAATGGTATTAATTGTAGAACAGTACGTTTCAACACTGGCCATAACCCAACGTGCAGCCATTGTGTCATCGGCATCAGAATCAAAACGATAAATCAGATGCAAGGTATTAAATTTTTTTGGATGCGCTTCATTACGCTCTACTGCACCGCTTACTTCAAGATTACGGATGGTTTTATCCTGATTTTTAGGTAGCATGACCATGTCTGAAGCACTACATGTAATCAATCCGCTAAGAAAATATTCTACAGGTGAAATAACCGGACAATCAATTACAAAGCTACTTTTAGACGTTCTAGCTTCGAATTTCATACCTTCTTGATGTGTAATGGTGACTTTCATAATTCAAAATCCTTCACATAATGCTCAAAATACAAAATCTGTTCCATCGTACGAAGCGTTGATGTGCCACCATCAGAAGTACGGGCATTCATAGAGTGTTCAATAGCCAAATACTCCACAACATTTGGCTTAATGCGCGCATCAATAGCTACAAGTTCATCGTAACTAATATCACTCAAATCAATTCCCAAAACTTCGGCACGAGCCACAGCTTTTCCGGTAATAAAATGCGCTTCTCGAAATGGCACGCCACAATGCTCAACCAGATAATCCGCCAAATCCGTAGCACTCAAATGCCCTATTTTACACGCTTCATACATATTTTTGGGTTTGATAGTCATGGTTTTAAGTGCTTCACGCAATATTGCCAGTGAAAGTTCTGCCGTCTCCACACTATCAAAAACTCCCTCTTTATCCTCTTGCGTATCTTTATTATAGGCCAGAGGCAAGCCTTTCATCACAGTCAATAATCCAATAAGATTACCATTAACCCGACCCGTTTTACCCCGTAGCAGTTCAGGAACATCGGGATTTTTCTTTTGTGGCATAATAGAGGAACCCGTAGCATATTCATCACTCAGTTCTACAAAGCCAAACTCATAACTCGACCACATAACCAGCTCTTCGGCAAGACGCGATACATGCATCATCAGTGTCGAAATATTAAAAAGAATTTCCAAAGCAAAGTCACGATCGCTTACGGTATCCAAACAATTAACACTCACACTATCAAAACCAAGTTCTTTAGCCGTCATGTTACGATCAATATTATGAGGCGTTCCAGCAAGAGCTGCACATCCAAGCGGCGAAATATTATTGCGCTCACGTGAACTCATCAAACGCTCAATATCACGCTTGAACATCGAAGCATATGCCATTAGATGAAAAGCAAAATTGATAGGCTGTGCATGCTGCAGATGGGTCATTCCTGGCAAAAGGGTCGTTGTATGTTCTTTTGCAAGTACAAGCAGTACTTCAATGAGCTCTTTTGCATGGAGTGCCAATTCACTGTTTTTACGAAGCACGTAACGTCTAAAATCTACAGCGACTTGATCATTACGACTTCGAGCCGTATGAAGTTTTTTTCCGGCATCTCCAATCAATAGCGTTAAGCGTTTTTCAATGGCCATATGCAGGTCTTCATCGCTGATGCTCCATTCAAAAGCACCGCTCTCAATCTCTTCACGTACCTGTGCCATCCCTTTTTGAATGGCTGTTAACTCTTCTTGTGTAAGAATGCCCTGTTTTGCCAACATAGCAGCATGTGCCAAAGAACCTTCAATATCTTCTTTATACAATTTGCGATCGAACATAATTGATGCGTTAAAGGCATCAAGTAGTGACGATGCACCGGACGAAAAGCGCCCTGACCACATTTTATCCATAAAAGTAACTCCGGAGAAATAAGTACGTAATTTTATCTAAAAAAGAAGAAGCGACTCTGAATCAGTCGCAAGCAGGTACATTGCCGCTATCTTTGGCATATTCTTTAAAAAAATCTTTAAGATCTTCTACTTTTTTTGTATAACGTGCACTTTCAAAATAGTCATGAGATACTTTTACTTTCTTGTCTGTATTTTTGAGATGGATCTCGGCAAGCAACTTACCTTCTTGAGAAAAAAGATTATCCCACTCGCGGCGCAACTTTGAATAGGCCAATTCTTGCCCATTATTATGGCATTCACGGCACTTTTTAATAAACTCTTTTTGCCCTTTATAAACACGCGCTTCCAGCGCTCCCGTACTTAATAATGCAAATGATGCTAAGACAAAAAAAGCTCTTTTCATTATGTAACACCTCAATTAAAAATCACATTAATATTACATTAGTAATTCTAATAATAAGCTTAACAAGAACTACCGTAATCAGGATTGGTGACTAACAGCCATCTCTTCAGCGCGCTTGAGTACCTCTTTTGCACCACATGCAATCATTGCCTGTGCCATCTGACGTCCAACACCTTCACATGCATCACGTTTAACACATTTGGTTTCAGTCATAATATCGGTGCCATCTGGCATTCCTAAAACTGCCTTGATAACAACATCATTGTTTTCCATAACGGTTGCATTGACCCCAATAGGCACCTGGCAGCCACCTTCTAGCGTATCCACAAATTCTCGTTCAATCGTTGTTTCAATACGACTGCGTGCATCATCTAATGTGTGTACAATAGCAATGACTTCAGGATCATTAATGCATTGAATTCCCAGTGCTGCTTGTCCCATAGCCGGAAGCATTTCAACAAGAGAAATCGGATAAACATACTCCACTAAATCCAAAAGTTCTAAACGATTAATCCCTGCTGCTGCAAGAATGATGGCATCGTATTGGCCATCTTTTAGCTTTTGAATACGCGTATTAACATTGCCACGCAGCCATTTTATTTGTAAATCCGGACGTAGGCGCATCAGTTGCATCTGTCGACGCAATGACGATGTGCCAACAACGGCACCCTTGGGAAGGTCATTGATATCACGGTATTTATCACTTAACATGGCATCACGAATATCTTCACGTTCGGTAACTGCTATCAACGGCAGTTCTGGCGGTAACACAGTGGGAACATCTTTGAGTGAATGGACGGCAATATGCGCATCACCGCGAAGCATCGCCTCTTCAAGCTCTTTTAAAAAGAGCCCTTTTCCACCAATCTTTGCAAGCGGAGCATCCAAAATCTTATCACCCATTGACTTCATAGACAAAAGTTCAACATGCAGTCCAGGGTGTAGCGCCTCAAGGCGCATTTTGATGTGTTCGCTTTGCCACATGGCAAGCTTACTTTCGCGTGTTGCAATGACCAGTTTTCCCAGCGTCACTTACTTAACCTTCACGGCTTTATATTTGCTCTTAGATCCATCTTTTTTGCCATCAAAGAAAACGGTAGGCGTACCATTAACCATCATTGCTTGCACTACACTCATATCAAAACTGCTCTGTTTTTCCACTTCTGGAGCGTGAATATCTTTGATGGTAATTTTTGTACCAAGTTGTTTGTTAAATGCATCAAGAATCTTCTGTTCATCAGTCTGCTTGGCATCAATTTCAACACTATACATATTAAGTACAACATCTTTTTGTCCCTTAAGCTCTGCAGCAATGGCAGCACGGGTTAAGGTGACTGCCGCTGGATGTAAAGACTCAAGTGGTAAATGGTAGTAATAGACGGCAAAAGAATCAGGATACTCTTTCATGTATTTAAGTGCATCGGGAACAAATCGGCGACAAAATGGACAGAGCGGATCAGAAAAAATTGCTATTTTATGTTTGGCATTTTTATTACCATAGATCCGATTTGCTTCTTTGTAAAACTCTTCTTTAAAAGAGGGGGCAATTTCATTTTTGAGTTGTGCTCCAGTTTTAATATTAGTCAAATCAGCCGTAATATAATCTCCACTTGTAAAATAGATCATACTTTGTGTAATCGGACGTGTTGTTGAGCCTTGTTTAACTTCAGCTTTAAGATTAATAATAAGAGCGTCCCACCCTTTAGGAGCATCCAGTGCTTTTTTATCCACCACTTTGACATCAAGTGATTTAACTGCAGGATTGGCTCCGATTTGTTGCTTAAGAAATGTTTCTACTTCAGTGTTTGTGGCCGCGATCAGCGTCGTTCCCGCTACTGCTATCGCTGATAATTTCAACATCAATGACATTGTCTTCCTTTGTTTGGTTTGAATTAAAATCTTTAGTATTGTGGGTGTTGTATTTTGCCGAAAGTCGGTTAACCAACATACTCGTAAAAACATGAAACTGTAAAAGTATTCCTAAAATATCAGTCAAAAAGCCCGGAATAATCAGTAATACAGCCCCTAGAAGTGTAAAAACATTAAGTTCTTGAAATTGGCGTAAATCAATCGTTCGGGTTGAAACCATCTTCATATTTTCTCTTAGGGTATCTTGAAAACGTACCAAAATAAAAAACCCCGCTACAGCACTCATGATGATCTCGCTAAATGTTGCCAAACCCCCAAGTTTTGAAGCAATATTAACTGATACAATCACTTCCAAGAAAAGATAAATAAGAAAATAGAGCACTACAAACGTTCCATAATAACTTCAAAAATGTCAGCAGCTTCTACATCGCTTTTTTCGCCGCTGTGGCGATCATACAACTGCACCTTGCCATGCTCAAGTTCTTTACCGATAATCAGCGTATAGGGAAAACCTATCAGCTCGGCATCTTTCATTTTAAAACCAAAACGCTCTTTACGATCATCAAAAATAACTTCGACACCCGCTTTGAGAAATGCTGCATAAAGTGATTCACCCAAATCACGTTGTGCGTCATCTTTAATGTTTGAAACCAAAATATTAAGGACATAGGGTGCCGTAGCCTTACTCCATTTACAGCCGTTTTCATCATGATGCTGCTCTACTATTGCCGCAATCAAACGACTAACACCCATACCATACGTTCCCATGACAAAAGGTTCACTTTGACCTTTCTCATTCAAAAACTCCGCTTTTAGCGCTGTAGAATAGGTGGTTCCAAGTTTGAAAATATGCCCTACTTCTATCCCCTTGGTATAAGAGAGTGTCCCGCTACAATAAGGACAATGATCGCCCTCTTTAACTTCAACAAGATCAGCAAAATGCGCCTCTTTAAGCACACTAAGATCAACACCTACATAGTGAAAATCAGCTTCATTGGCACCACAAATCATCGAAGCCGCATCACGTAGGTCATTATCAAAAATACACGCTACGCTATTCACATCTAATGGTCCCATAAAACCAGGATAAAAACCCGCCTCTCGCAACTCATCTTCGCTCACATCTACAAGATCCAATGCGTCTGCAGCATTAGCAGCCTTAACCTCTTGCAAATCATCACACCCGCGTAAAAAGAACAGTACTATTTGGCTCTCTTCTTCATAAATGGCACGCTTTGCAACACATTTAATGGTGTAATAAGGATCCACTTTAAAAAAGTTTTTCAAATCCTCAATGCTTTTAATATTGGGGGTTTTGAATTTATTAAACTCGGCAATCGGTGCTTCGGGAATATGGTGACGCGGCGCGCGCTTGGCGGCTTCGATATTGGCACCGTATTCGCAATGACTGCATACGGCAATGGTATCTTCACCGCTATCAGCCAAAACCATCAACTCTTTAGAACCGCTCCCGCCAATGGCACCGCTATCAGCTTCAACAATACGAAACGCTAATCCTAAACGTTCAAGGATGCGTTTGTATGCCGCTTCCATGGCATCAAATTCACGATCCATATCTTCAAAACTTGCATGAAAACTGTAACCATCTTTCATCACAAATTCGCGTGCACGCATCAATCCAAAACGTGGCCGTGCTTCATCACGAAACTTGGTTTTTATCTGATACAGATTAAGTGGCAACTGTTTGTAGCTATTGACACGATTACGAACAATACTCACCATCATCTCTTCATGCGTCGGTCCCAAAACAAACAAATTCTCTTTGCGATCATGAAAACGCAGCAGTTCTTTGCCAAATTTTTCGATTCGGCCACTCTCTTGCCACAGCTCTGCCGGCGTTACAAAACTTAGTTCAACCTCTTGAGCGCCGCTTGCCAACATCTCTTCATTAATGATCATCTCGATCTTGCGAAGTACCCGCTTGGCCAAAGGCAAATAATTGTACAAACCGCTTGCAACTTGTGCCACAAAACCAGCACGTGAAAGAAAAATATGACTCGGCAAAATAGCGTCTGAAGGCGCCTCTTTGGCTGTAGGAATATACGCCCGACTAAATCTCATTTACGTTCCTTATGGATAATATAATCTTCGTCTTGAACATCAAGAATCTGTTTAAGTGCTTCAATCATTGTATCAGATTTAGATGCTTTACTTGAAACACGCATTTGCTGTGTCAGATCATGTAAAAAACGTTTCAAACTCTGTTCACACGCTTTTTGCAGATTCTCTTCATAGGTTTTAGGTACAAATCGTTTTGATATCGCGCGTGTACTCTCAATTTTGGCGGCATCAGAAGCCCGAGCATAAAGCTCTTTAATGAGTGGCTCGATAGCAAGCGTTTTAAGCCACTCAAAAAAAGCTTTGGTATGCCGTCCGACAATTGCAAATGCCTGACGTGCTTCATTCTCTTTGAGGCTCATATTTTCATCTACAATGGTTTTAAGATCATCTACAACAAAAAGCTGCAAATCTTCATGATCTTTTTGAAGTTCGATATCACGGGGAACTGCCATATCAAACCAATAGCGTTCAAACGAGACATCTTGAATCATCGCATCGGTAATAATAGGATGGAGTGAACCCGTTGAAGTAAAAAGCAACTCATATTCGTTCACAGCATGTGGCAATTCTTCGTACGCACGCACTGTGGCATTACATGTAAGGGCTAATTTTTCGGCTTTAGCACGAGTACGATTCATAATTGTAATGGATGCACCATGACGCTGTAAGGTCTTAGCACAAATCACCGACATATCGCCCACTCCAAGAACCAAAGCTTTTTTACCCGCAAGTGTGCCTACTGTTTTAGCAGCTTTTGCCACAGCTACACTTGCTACAGATGTTGCTCCTGATGAAATATCCGTAACATTGCGCACTTCGGCAGCACATTTAAAAGCATAATGCACCGCACGCGCCAATTTTGGACCACAATAACCATGCTGCGATGCTAAACGAAAAGCATCTTTGAGCTGTCCCGCAATCTGCGTTTCACCTACCACCATGGAATCAAGTGAACTCGCCACACTAAAAAGATGATGAATCGCTCCGTGATCGTCAAAAATATCCGCACGACGCTCTAACTCTTGGAGACTAAGAGCAGAATACGCTGCTATTGTTGCCAACACATGCGCAGTTGCTGCCTCAACATGTTTACAGCTACACACCACTTCCATCCGGTTACATGTAGAAACCAAAAAGACTTCGTTAATCTGTTCGTGTGCTGTAATACGGTGCAGATTATCCAGCAAAGCAGTGTCGTTGTTATACGCTAACTTTTCACGAATCTCAAGTGTCGTGTTTTTATGCGTAAAGCTAATGGTGAGATAGTGCATTAAAAATTTCGTTTCATCATTGTTTCAATAATTCTGCCAAGAGCCTCATCGTGTACAGCAGCAATGGCATCATCACTTAAACGACGTGCCAGTGCATACGATTTTTCAATACTGCCACAGCGCTGCATTTGAGACTTGATCCATTGCGTCTGCTCGTTTGCAAGTATTTTTTTGTGCATCGCTCTAAGAACGGTTTGATCGGGCGTGTCAAGGTCATGATACAGATAAATATAAGGAAGCGTACATTTACCTTCTGCATAATCATTCATAGCGGGTTTGCCTAGTGTTTTTTCATCCGAAATGATATCAAGAATATCATCCACAATCTGAAACGCAAGTCCAAGATTTTTACCATATAAGGCATAAGCATCAGCATCTTTTCCTGCAAGTAGCGCAGCTGCTTTTCCCGCGGCCTCAATTAATGCTGCCGTTTTAAAATAAAGCATCTGCAAATAAACCTCGGCATCATCATTAAACGCTTCAGAAAGTTTGACATCTTGCATCTCGCCTGTTGAAAGTGCCGTTACGGCATCAGCGACACATCGGGCAATCTCTTTATCAAAGTCAACAAGTACGCTAAACGCTTTAGAATAAAGGATATCTCCTAGCATAATCGCCGTTTTAGAACCTTCGGTTGCATTAACAGATGCCACACCACGACGCAACCGTGCATCATCAATAACATCATCATGCAATAAACTTGCAGCATGAATCAACTCAATCACGGCGCCTAGCAACACTGCGTTATCATCATGTCCGGCAATTTTTCCTACCAATTTAGCCCGCAAACGTTTACCGCCTTTAAGTGTCGAAAAGAGACGTATTACGTCATCATATGCCACCTCATCTATCAAAGAGCGCATCCGTGCTTCGACTTTCTCTAAAAACAGCTCACTACTCACTTAGATCTTCTCCCATTTTATCTCATCGGTATTATCATTTAAACGGATCGTAAATACCGCTTCGTTTTTTTCAAAATCAAAGGACTTGAAATGTATGAAAATATACGGTACTGTGGTCTTATAGCCGCTTTGTGGCAACAGTGTAATACGAATCCCCTGATTGGTGTGATTTAAACGCAATGTATGCTGTGAAACACGTTGGTCGAAACTTTTGTGAAGCACCAGGACACCATTACTATACAGACTCCAACGAAATTCCAGAATATGCTGCAATGTACCAGTTTCAATACGCACTCTTTCAAATACATCCTTTTTTAAATGTACTTCACGATCTTTTTCAACGGCATTCAATGCCGATGAAAACAGTATGATTATTAAAAAAAAGGTTCGAAGCGGCCGCATCAATATCGTTACAACACCTTAAAAAATCCCACATTATAGCAGGCATCCTCTTATATAAAGAAGATCACCCTGCTTGCGGTGGTTTGACCTTGTAGATGACACTGTACAGTAATGGTACATAAAATAGATTCAGAAGCGTTGCCCATGCCAATCCAAAGCCTAATGAAACCGCCATAGGTTGTAAAATCATCGCCTGCCCTGATGCAAAAAACATCAGTGTTGAAAGCCCCAGTACGGTTGTAATTGAGGTTAGTAAAATAGGGCGTAATCTTGTGCGTGCCAGTTGCATCAACGTTTCTGAATCATTCGCACGTTTGATAAAACTGACCATAATCAAACCATCATTGACCACCACTCCAATCAGTCCAACAACACCGATCATACCCGGCATCGTTAAATTTAAACCCATAATATAATGCCCAATCAAAACGCCTAGCAATACCAAAGGTGTCGTACTTAATACAATAAGCGCCTGTATCAATGAATCAAACAGCCATACCAGCGTAATCAAAATTAAAACAATTGCTATAACTGCTGCTTGAGCCATTTCACGCTGCGTTTTGTCGTTCTCCTTTTCTTCCCCTTTAATATCTACGGTATAACCTTCACTACGAAGTGTTTCAATGCTTTTACTCAACGCTTGCGTCACTTCAGCTGACGTAGTACGCTTTTTATCAATCGAAGCAAACACACTGCGGATACGTTTGCCATCTTCTTTGTTCAAACTTACAAATGCCTGCGTATAAATAAAATCACACACCTCTTTTAATGCTACAAAGGCCGTGCTACCAGGAACCTGAAGTTCAAAACGTTTTAATGATGAAAGCTCATCTTTAATGGCTCCTTCAAGACGAATACGTACCAATCCCGTATCATTAAACATCTTGCCATATTCACCTTTAAGATAATACGCACGCATCTGTGCGCTGATTGAAGCTTCGGTAAATCCTAATTGCTGCCCATAGGCATTCACACGAAGTTTAAGCTCTTTTTCACCCAAATCAGCATCGTTTGCAACGTTGTAAACGCCATCAATCGTGGCTAATGTGTCACCAAATTCACTAATTGCTTTGGCAAGTTCTGCTTCGTTTTTGCCGCCTAATGAAATTTCAATATCATGTGCAACAACACCTGTACCCGGTACACTTACCAGCAACTCTTCATATAAAGGTGCTTCACCGTTTTTAAGTTCATGCAGTGGTTCCAGCCACTTTTTAACATCTTCACTAATCTGTTTCGCGGTATGCTCACGAATCATGACATCTTTGTCATACTCGATTGAAAAGATTGGATTGATATATTTGTTATAAAAGTTATCCGGTGCACGTTCATGAAGGTCAATAAAAATATGAAACAAATTATTGTTTATCTCAGCCATATTTTTAGCATCAAGTCTAAAACCGGTTGCCGACGTTACCGATGAAACATCATTTTTATCAAGTTTTTCAAGCAAAATGTTTTCAATTTTACTTACCAGTTTTTCAGTATCTTCAAGTTCATTATTAATATCTACTTTTCCGGTAACATACACCTGTGTCACATCAAAATCTGGGAAAAGCTGAAACTTACTGCTTTGCATCATAAGAGCCGTAGCCGCTAAGATAGAAACTACAATAACCGCCAATGCCGTTTTTTTGCGACGAAACAAAAAATGCAGCAAGGTATCATACCAGCGATACAGATGTTCCCAAATGGCATGTGATGTATGCGTCTCTTTACGTAAACGCATAAAATCGTGCGCATGCAGTGGCAGAAAGTAAAATGCTTCAAAAAGTGAACTCACAAGCAGCACCGAAATCATAATGGGTAATATTTTAATAAATGTACCCATCTCCCCCGAAATCAGCAACAAAGGCAAAAATGCAAAAACCGTTGTCATAGTAGCAGTAAGTACGGCGGGAAACATCTCGATGGTTCCTTTAAGAGCCGCTTCGCGTCTTGAATGTCCCTCTTCGAGATGGCGATAGATATTTTCTGCTACGACAATTGCTTCATCTACCAACATCCCCAATGCAATGAGCGCCCCAAGAAGGGAGAGCATGTTAAGCGAATGCCCGAGTGCTTCTGCGGCAATAAGGCCAATCATAAACGAGAGCGGAATCCCCATAGCCACCACCAGAGCAATACCGCGATTCACAAAGACCAGCATCGAAAGAAATACCAAAATCAATCCAAACATAATATTGGAAAAAACCGTATTAAGACGATTTTTAATCCAAACTGATGTATCGGTGTATATCTCAAACTGTATGGTGGGATAACGCGCTTCAAAAGTTTTTAAAAGCGTGCGAATCTGTTTTGAGAGTGCAATAGCATTACCCGTTTTGGCTTTATTGATATTCAAAGAGACATTGCGTACCCCATTATAGTGAGAGAGTTCACTCTCATCCGCCAATTCAAACGAAATATCGGCAATATCACCCAATCGTATTCGTGATGCACCAATGCTAATACGAGTATCTTCAACCTGAGATTGCTCTTTTTCACCATTAAACGTACTGATATACAGATGTGAGCCCTGCTCTTTAATGGTACCTATAGGGAAAATAGAGCTTAAATTGCCAAGCGATGCCACCACATCCCCAAATGTCAAACCGTGTGCTTCGATTTTTTCTTTATTAAGCCGAATCACCAACTCATCATCACTATCACCACGAATGGTAATATCACTCAAATCTTTAAAATCACTCAGTGCCGATTTAAGTTCATCCGCACGCGCAAGCAGTTCGCTTGTTGGTACATCTCCGGCAATGGCAATCAATACCAAGGGAATGGCATGTTCTACCAATTTGGCAACAGGTTCGTTCATATCCGATGGCAAATCACGTTTGGTCGTGGCAACAATATCTTTAACATCACTCAGTACATTAATATTCTCCGATCCCGGTTTGATATCGGCCATAATATTAAAGGAACCATTTTTAATGGTTGTTTTAACGCTATCAATGGCATTAACATTTTTAAGTTCATCTTCAATGGTTTTAACCACCATCTTGTCCAAAACATCAGCACTGGTTCCGGCATATCCGCCAGAAATAACAATCTGGTCTTTGGCAACAGGAGGAAAAATCTCTTTGGGAATATTGAGATACGCAAAAACCGAAAGAATCAGAATGAAAAACAGAAAAAAATGATTGAGCAAAGGTTTATCAATTGCAAATTCCACAATACGACGTATCACATGAGATCCTTCAAAGTAATCTCAAAATTATAGCGGCGGGAATTAAAAAGAGCGTTACATGTAATAGGGAACCTTACATGTAAAGCAATGCTTTAAGGTAAATTGCTCTGTTTAATCTTAATGGTAAAGCAAGCTCCTCTTTGAGCATTGGCAACCACAATACTTCCATGCAGTTTGGTTTCAATAATAAGACGTGACATATAAAGCCCAAGCCCAGTACCCTCACCCTCTTTTTTAGTCGTAAAATAAATGTTAAAAATATGCTCCATAATTGACGTGTCAATACCGCCGGCATTGTCTTCAACACTCACAATAATATTACCCTCTGATGCTGTAATCGTAACCCAAATGCAGGGCTGTTCAACGCTTCGTTCAACAAGGGCGTCTTTGGCATTAGCCAAAAGGTTTAGTATCACTTGCGAAAACTCGCTGGGAAAGCCAACCACAAGCATATTCTCATCTTTATACTCACGTTTTATAGCAATATGATGAAACGTTAAAGATGCCTGAATAATATTGATAGCACTTTCAACATATTCAAAAATATTAAACTCTTTTTTGGCACGGTTTGGTTCAAAAAAATGTCGAAAATCATCAATGGTGCGTGACATATGTTTTAAAAGCATATTTCCCTCTTTAATACGCTCTTGTAAATACTTTTGATCCATAGCTGAAAACTTGTTGGCAGCATCAAGATTCATAAAAATACCACCAAGTTCTGCAAGCGGCTGACGCCACTGATGGGCAATGTTACCGATCATCTCTCCCATAGTGGCAAGTTTGGACTGTTGCATCAGCAAGTATTCGTTTTCCATACGCTTATCAATCTGGTGTTCAATCTCTTTTTGAAGTTCTTGTTTGATAAGTTCATGTTCGGTAATATCTTTAAAAATTAGTTTTATGTAGCGATTATTAAGATTTTTAGAGAGTGAACCTGATACTTCGTACATACGGCCAGCAAGTTGAAGTGGAAGTTTTTCAAGCGATTTGAAACGCTCCAAATTGAATAACATACTTTCAACCTGAGAAAGCGTCATAATAGCGGTTAAAGGCTTCTCAAGCAACGCATCACCAAAACTCATACGTGCTTTGCGATTCATCCAGTGAATCATAAAATACTCATTGGTTTCCACAACCTCAATAATAGCCTCGGGTAGATAGTCCATCAACTCCTGCGCATGACGAAACTTGATCTGTAAAATACGCGTATAGTTTCCATGGACATGCTGAAGAATATCTCGATTACTCAAGATTCCAACCAAAACACCGGTATCATCATACACGACAACCCGCTCCAGACTTTTTGAGCGCATCATCGAAATTGTTTCCGTCACCAAGGCATTAAGACTCACGCCAATCAGCGGCGCGCTCATATGAATACCGACTTGCTCATCAAAACTGACATTTTCATATTGCAGATACAGAAGTTCTTTTTCTGTGATAATGCCCAGATAATCATACCCATCAGCAACAATGACCGAAGAGATATTGTCACGTAACATCATTGCTTTGGCATCATGCAATGTTGCCTCTAATGGAAGGGTTTCAAAGATTTGGTATTGTCTTAAAATATGTGATACACGCAGATCAATTTTATAAGCATCATCTTCTAAAAAGTCAAACAGATCTTCTTGAAAAACAACACCACGGCATTTACCTTGTGCATCTACTAAAATAATGCGTCGTACGCTATGCTCATTTAATATATCAAATGCAGCATCAATGGGACGATTTTCATTAAGAGTTATTAAGGTAGTTTTGGCAAATTTAAATGCTGGTGCCTGCAAATCTTGAGTGCTAATTTGACGGCTTAGCAACATGCTTTCGCTAATAAATCCAACAGGACAATCATTGTCAACCAATATGACTGAGCCGTTGCCGTTTTGCAACATGGCACGCATGGCATCGCTTAGTGAAGCATTATGAGGAATAATGCAGTCTTGAACATGCGCAATGTTCTTTAGACTCTGCATCAATTATCTTTGCAATTTATACCCGATACCACTAACATTGGCAAAGAGTTTTGGATGAATCTTCTTTCTCAAATTTTTGATTTGGGAACGAATCGCATCTTGCGTCATGGTTCCATCCGACCATATCATTGTTTGTAACATCTCATAAGTTACCACTTCATTGGCACGATCAAGGAAAAATTCCAAGAGTCCAATCTCTTTTTTTCGAAGCGGCATCATTTCGTTATTGCACAACAGCTCTTTTGAACGACGGTTATAAATATATCCTTGACCAAGATCAATAGTATAACCGCCTAGTTTGTTCATGTTTAAGATAGCCATACATTTAACAAAAACATCATAAAGGTCATCACTTGTAATGGGTTTAACCAAATAACGAACCAAATTAAGTTCTACCGCCTTAAGCAAAAACTCTTTGTCCGTATAGGCAGTTGCCATCACCAACAACACCTCAGTATCATGTTCTCTAATTTTCTCTGCCAATTCCATGCCACTCATACCCGGCAAGTTAATGTCTAAAAGTACAATATCAGGGCGATGCACATTAAATGATTCATAACCGTTTTCGGCATCACTTGCCAGATATACAGCCTTGGAGTAACGTTTGAGAAATTCCGAAATATGTTTTTGTACCGCAGGATCATCTTCTATATAAAGTATGGACAAACGTTGCATATTTTTGATGAAATTTTCATGCTCAACTGACATTAAAAAACCTCTTTTTTATAATTGAGTCCCCATATTACAAAACAGTGTTTGCATATATTATTGGGTTTAAATGGAATCAAAAAATAGCACATTACATGTAAGATTCTGTTTAAAAAAACTCAAATCTGATGCCTTTTTGCATGACAAGTATCAAAAAATTGTATCGAGTATCTGATTTTTAAAACGGATACGTTCTACTTTAGATTTTATGATCCGATTCTCTTCTAGCAATGCATCATATTCCCGATGCGACTTTGCAATTTCACGACTCTTATAATAGATCTGGTTTTGCAGATAAATTTTTGGAAATACCGCCATCAAAAACAAAATGACAAGAATTAAAACCGTAATTAAAAAACCAACTCCCATTCGTTGTGCAGGAACAATTATGGTATCAAGTTCCTCAAGAATGGCTTGTTTATCACTCATGCGGTTCCAATTCAAAAACTCTAAGCTTGGCACTACGGCTACGTGGATTTTCATGACGTTCATCATCCGCTGCAACAAGCGGTTTTTTGGTGACAACACTTCCAATAGCATGATTGTTGCCACAGGTACAACGCATTGCCTCACTTGGACAAATGCATGTTTTTGCCCATGATGTAAAACGCTGTTTAACAATGCGATCTTCAAGCGAGTGAAACGATATAATTCCCACACGACACGAGAGTTGTGCACAAGATTGTAATGTATCTAATAGACGTTCAAGTTCTCCGAGTTCGTCATTTACTTCAATACGAATAGCCTGCATCAAAAGTGTAGCCGGATGAATTTTTTTGCCCTTTGGCATCAATGGTTGTAGCGCTTGTACCAAAGCTTTGGCTGAAGTAAACGGACGTTTTTGTACGATGGATAACGCCACTTTTTTAGCGTTTCTCATTTCACCATATCGAAATAGTAATGACTCAAGCTCTTGTTGTGAATAGGTGTTTATCACATCAGCAGCACTCAAACGTGCCGTAGCATCCATCCGCATATCCAACGTATCGCTTTCAAATGAAAACCCTCGTGAACGTTCATCTAATTGTAGTGACGAAACGCCAATGTCAGCCAACACTCCCCGAATCTGTAGCGGATCATACTCATGACATATCTCTTTCATCATGGCCGAGAAACGCCCTTTTTTTATCACGACCCTCTCTCCAAATACTTCAAGTCGCTGACGTGAAAAATCAATTGCAGTTTGATCTTGATCAATTCCAATCAGTGAAATACCCGGCTTCGCTTCAAGTAATAGAGAGCTATGCCCGCCATATCCCATTGTGCAATCCACAATAATGCCCTCTTCAATACCTTCAAATGCACTCAGCACTTCACGATACAGTACTGGGATATGAGGTATATCTGTCATGGATGCCTTTTCAAATTTAAAATACAAAAACGTATTATAACTAGAACCCATCCTAAAAATCCCTGTAAAGCCAAAACAAGGTTAGAGATGCGTTTTAATGTGTTAAAATGATGACATGAATTATCAACGCGTAAAAAAACAGCTCTCATCACTGGCACTTTCCATGTTTCGCAAAGATTTCTTTGGTATCTATCATGGTTCTATTTCTGCTAAACTTGAATCCAATCTGTTTGTTATCAACACTCGAGACTCCATTTTTGACTCTCTTGATGAAACAAGTATGATTGAGCTTTATTATAATAAAGACTATCGTTGGAATGATGCAAGCATTGATGCCGATATCCATATGAACATCTACAAGCAGATCACAGATGCTAAATTTATTACCTTTAGTATGCCGCCTTTTACCACTGCTTACTCACTCAATCATGAAATCATCAAACCCAAAGACTATTTTGGACATGAAGAGATTGGTACCATTGAAGTACATGATCCTAAACACTTTGATGACTGGTATGATCGCGCAGCAACGGAAATTGCACACTATTTTATTTCACGCCGCACTAACATTATGATTATCAAGGGATATGGCGTTTATGCTTATAACCGTGATCTGCCAACACTCGCCAAACGATTGGCAGTGCTTGAAAAAAGTTGTCGAATGCTGATGCTAGACAGCTCTATGGGTAAGATGGATTTAGACTTTTAAGCTGTTAATAGCATCATAGGCCACATCCATCATGGTATCAATTTGCTCATATGTTATGACATAAGGTGGCATAAAATATACAATATGGCCCAAAGGACGCAACAACACACCATGGGCTAAAGCATATTGGTATATCTGTAATCCTATGCGCTCTTGGGGGGTATAGCCTTGAAGTTCTACTGCCGCTATCATGCCCGTTTGTCGCACTTCTTTAACCTGCTGCAACCCTTTAAACTGCTGCAATTTCTTAGTCATGTAATCTATTATGTTACGATTTTTTTTAATAACATCTTCGTTTTCAAAAATATCCAGTGTTGCATTTGCAGCGGCGCAAGCAAGAGCATTACCAGTATAACTATGTGAATGTAAAAAAGCTTGATGCAGATTGTATTCACAATAAAATGCTTCATATACATCATTAGTAGTTAAAACAACTGATAACGGCAAGTATCCGCCGGTCAGCCCCTTAGAAAGCGCCATAAAATCAGGCGTTATTCCAGCTTGATCACACGCAAACATGCTGCCAGTACGTCCAAATCCCACCAGTATCTCATCTGCGATGAGATGCACCTTATAAGCATCACACAAACGGCGGGCTTCTTGCAGATAACGCGGATGATACATATGCATTCCTCCGGCTCCTTGCACCAAAGGCTCAATCACAAATGCTGCAATCTCGTGCGCTTGCTTTTTAAAAACCTCTTCTAATGCCGTGGCTGCCACCAGTGCTGCAGCTTCACTCTGGTCTTTAGGCACTGCCGTTTGAATCGCACGAATCAAAAGCGCTTCGTACGTCTCTTTATATAACGCTACATCACCCACCGAAAGTGCTCCAATAGTCTCTCCGTGATAACTGTTTTCTAATGAGAGAAAAAGTGGTCGTTCTTCTTTACGATTTTTATGAAAGTGATAACTCATTTTCAGGGCTACTTCAATGGCGCTTGAACCATTATCAGCATAAAAACAACGTGTTAGTCCTTCAGGAGATAAAGTAACTAAACGTTCTGAAAGTCTAATTACAGGCTCATGTGTAAAACCGGCAAGAATAACATGTTCAAGCGTATCAAGCTGCGCTTTGATTTTCTCATTAATATAGCTGTTTGTATGCCCAAAAAGATTAACCCACCAACTGCTAATAGCGTCAATATAGTGGTTTCCTTCAAAATCTTCAAGGTATACTCCTTCCCCTTTTTTGATAGGTATTAATGGCAAAAACTCATGATCTTTCATCTGGGTACAGGGATGCCAAAGTACCGATAAATCACGTTTAGCTATGATGTCATTATGCATTTTTGCTCCTTTATTTGCTTTTTTAAACAAACAGTATTGTTATTTTCATAAAATTTCTTATGAAAAAATATGTCTATTTATAGAGATTTAACCGGAAAGAAAATAGAATATCTAGAATTTATAAGTATTGAGGTTAATTATATCATGATTTCATGGATGCAACGACATCGCAAATATCTAGTGGTTACGATCTGGATCTCCACTATAGCTTTCATTGGCGCCGGTTTTGTCGGCTGGGGCCAGTACAATTATGGCGATAAAGCTAGCGCTATCGCTAAAGTCGGTGACATATCGCTCACTCAACACAGTTTTCAACAAACTTACAGCAGACTCTATTCACAATACAGCCAACTTTTTCAAGGTAACTTTGACGAATCCAAGGCAAAAGAGTTTGGATTGCAGCAGCAAGCACTACGCAGTTTGGTTGAGAGAGCCTTAATTTTAAATTTGGCACAAACCTATGGCTTGACCATAAGCGACACCGAATTGCTCGAAGAGATCAAAAAACAGCCTTACTTTTTAAATAATGGCACTTTTGATAAAGAGACATACAAAAAAGTACTTGCACAAAATAAAATAACTATGAAAGAGTATGAATCCGATACTCGAAACGCCATGCTAACACAAAAAATAATGGAGTTATTTAACGCATCAAAACCTCTGGAACTTGAGAATGAAGCAGCATTGGCAGCAAATAGCATCCAAGACAAAATCAGCTATAAGGTTCTTAATATTGACACGATTCACGTTGATGTCAATGATGACGTTCTTAAGCCTTATTGGGAGGCTAATAAATTTCAATTTATGACCCTGCCGTCTTATACGTTTGAAATGCTTAAAGTAGATGTAACACCAAGCAATCCTGATGCATCTGAGATTCAAGAGTATTATGAAGCCAACAAGCACTCTTTTAAAGATGCTGAGGGCAAAATTCTTTCGCTTGAAGAAGCAAAAACTGCACTTGTTGCAGCACTTGATGACAAAGCTGCTAATAAAACAGCCCTCAAAAAATATCTTGCCTATAAAAAAGGCGAACTCCCTAGTGATGCCAAGATAGAGACACTAACAATTGATGCTTCAAATCACACCTATACGCCAGAACTCTTTAATGAGTTGATTACGTTAACACCGGAAAACCCGTATCTAAAACCACGTAAATTTGAAAATAATTACCTTATTTTTAAATTGCTCTCTGAAACAAAGTCACACCCAAAAAGCTTTGAAGAAGCAAAAGCAGAGGTAACACAGCACTATATTGATCAAGAAAAACAAAAAAAGATTCTGCAATTAGCAGAAACTTCAAAAACAAATTTTTCAGGAAACACTACAGATTTTATTGGTGTCGACGATGTTAGTAGCATTAGTTTGCTTGAAGCACCTCAGGCTCGGGAGTTTCTTCAAAAATTATTTCAAACTACAAACAAGCGTGGTTATGTTACACTTAGCGATCGCGATGTCGTTCTGTACGAAGTTTTGGAACAGAAGATGCTTAGTCAATCACTAACTAGAACAGCGAATGATGTTATAGGTACAAAGTCAATGATTTTTGATAGCGGTTTGATCAAACTCCTTGAAGGAAAGTATCCAACCGAGATTTATGTAAAAGGACTCTAGTTTTGAATGATACGGTTTTAGCCATTGACATCGGATCAACCAAAATTGCCGCTATTATTGCTGATATTGATGAAGAAAACGGTATTAAAATTATTGGTGCAGGCTTTGCAAGAGCCCAAGGGCTAAAAAAAGGAAGCATTACTAATATTGAACTCGCTTCTAAATCAATTAAAAATGCACTAAATGATGCCAAGCGTGTAGCAGGAACCGAACTAAAAAGCGCTATCGTATCTATTTCTGGTGCCTACACCAAAAGTCTTAACTCTAGCGGCATTGTTAACATTCCCAATAAAGAGATTACGCTTAAAGAGATTAACCGTGTCATGCACACATCTCTTTATAACGCAAACATCCCCAATGAATATGAGGTATTACACACCCTGCCTTATAACTTTAAAGTTGATGATCAAGATTTTATTGAAGATCCGGCAGGAATGAATGCTTCGCGCCTTGAAGTTGAAACGCATATTATCACGACACAAAAATCTAACCTTAACAACTTGCGCAAAGCAGTACGCGCTGCTGGCGTGGAAGTTGAAAACATTATTTTAAGCGGTTATGCATCTGCGATTGCCGTATTAAATGAAGATGAACGTGAATTGGGCATTGCCCTGATTGACATGGGCGGCAGCACCAGTAATATTGTAGTCCATTCAGGTAACGCTATCCGTTTTAACGACTTTCTTGGCGTTGGATCCAATCATATCACAAACGATCTGTCCATGGCACTTCATACACCACTTGAAGTGGCCAATAACGTTAAAATCACTTATGGCTCTTTGCATGAGCCTAGTAATGATTTAATTGAACTTCCTATTATAGGGGATGAAGATTCTACCCATGAAGTTTCGCTTGATATTGTACATAATGTCATTTATGCTCGCGTAGAAGAGACCTTGATGATTATTGCGCAGTCTATTGAAAAAAGTGGCCTCAAAGATCATATTGGTGCAGGCGTTGTTCTTACGGGGGGCTTTACCAAACTTGAAGGAATACGTGATCTTGCCGTAGCCATTTTTGACAATGTGCCCGTACGTTTAGCTAAGCCTAATGAGCTTGATGGCCTTTTTGATACCCTACGCGATCCTTCCTACTCTACGGCAGTGGGACTAGTTAAGTATGCTGCTGGGCGTTTTACGCCTTATGAGATTGATGTTAATAAACAGATGCGTCATCGTAACGAAGAACACAGCAGAACTCGACATATTGACCTAAGTGATACCACAGATATTCCTGTGGCAACAGCTCCTGCAGAACATGCAGATAGCGAAACAGTTAAAAACGATTTAGCCACCCTTCCATCCAAACTGGAGAAAAAGGGTGATGATACCAGTCTATTTGGTAAATTCTGGAATTGGGCTACCCAGTTATTTTAAGGAGTGTAAGCAATGGAACCTTTTAGCGTCGCAGAATCAGTAACCCCTACAGGGGCAAGAATTGTAGCAGTTGGTGTTGGCGGAGGTGGCGGTAATATGATTGGCCACATGCTCAAAGAAGGTATTTCGGGAATTGAGTTGGTCATTGCCAATACAGACTCTCAAGTACTTGAGCAATCAGCAGCTGCCACCAAGATTCAATTGGGAGCACAGCTTACTAAAGGGCTTGGTGCGGGAATGAAGCCCGAAGTTGGCAAAGATTCGGCACTGGAAAGTTACGACAGTATTCGTCAGGCGCTTGAAGGTGCTGATATTGTCTTTATTGCCGCAGGTTTAGGCGGAGGTACAGGTACAGGAGCAGCACCTGTCATTGCCGGTATTGCCAAAGAGATCGGTGCCTTGACCATTTCAGTCGTAACCAAGCCTTTTACGTTTGAAGGACGCAAACGTATGAAACTGGCAGAATCTGGACTCAATGAGCTAAAAGAAAACAGTGATTCTATTGTTGTGATCCCTAACGACAAACTTCTCTCTATTATTGACCGTCGATTGGGAATGAAAGACAGTTTTAAAATTGTTGACAGTGTTTTGGCACAGGCCGTTAGTGGTACTTCTGGTGTGATTCTCTCAAGTGGTGATAATGACATCAATCTTGACTTTGCCGACTTGCAAACGGTTATGAGCCATCGTGGTATGGCTTTGATGGGCGTGGGTGAGCATCAAGGCGATAATGCGGCTTACGAAGCTATTAAAGCAGCTATTGAATCACCACTGCTTGATAATATGTCTATTAATGGTGCCATGGGCGTACTGGTACATTTTAATATGCATCCTAATTTCCCTATGATGGAGCTGCATGAAGCAATGAATGTGGTTCATGATAGTGCGGATGAAGATTCTGATATTATTTTTGGTACCTCTTCGGATGTATCGCTTCCTGAAGATTATGTCCGTATCACACTGGTTGCTACAGGCTTTGAACAGGATAAAATGAATAATACAAACTATGATAACACTAGCGAAGAAAAAGCAAAGAAACCTGTAGTGTCACGTCCTCGCCTGGTTGTTGGCGGCGATGCTATGCACGAAGATTTTCTTGATGTTCCTACCTATATGCGCCAACAAAAAGATTAACACCTCTCTATGTCCGAATTTGAAGCGCTCATGAAGGCCAAAACACTCCTGGGCCTTCGTGATAGAACAACGCTTCAAGAGATCAAACTTCAATACAAAGCCATGATGCAGCAGTGGCACCCTGACAAACATCCCGATAATACTCATACTGCTACTGAAATGAGCAGCCAGATTAATCATGCTTATGAACTTATTTTGAAGTACTGCATTAATTATGAATACCCCCTGGATGAAGAGAGTCTTAAGAGAGCAACGCAAACACCCCATGAGTGGTGGCGTGAGCGCTTTGGCCCTCAATGATCAAACGAGATCGGTCCTTCGGAGCGCGAATTAATGAACTGATGAATGACTGCATTATCAGTTGTTCTAAAGTATGTTTCATCACCTTGTGCAATAATCTTACCATCAAACAGCATGAGAAAATGATCTCCAGCTTTAAAACTTTCATTAATATCATGCGAAATCAAAACCGAAGTCATTCCCAATGTCTTTTGGAGATGACGAATCATTTGGGTAATTAAGTCGCTAGTTACCGGATCCAATCCTGATGTGGGCTCGTCATATAAAATAATCTCAGGTTCCAGAGCTAGAGTACGTGCCAGCCCTACCCGCTTGCGCATACCGCCACTCAGTTCATCAGGATAGAGGGTTCGTACCACTTTAGGATCAAGCCCTACCATTAAAAGTTTCTCATCTACAATACGATCTACCTCATTTTTAGAGAGCTTTTGATGTTCTAAAATAGGAAATGCTACATTATCTCGAATGTTCATGGAATCAAAAAGCGCACCATGCTGAAATAAAAAACCTACTTTTTTTCTTACATGTAAGAGTTGTTCTTCATTTGCTCCATTGACTTTAACATCATCGACATAGATATCACCGCTATCAGGTTGTAACAAACCTACGATATGCTTGATAATTGTCGATTTCCCACCACCAGATATACCAAAAATAACTGTTGTTTTATGCGGTGGAATTTCAAACGATACGCCATTTAAGATGGTGCGTGATCCAAACGACTTATGAACATCGTTAAAATGGATCATACATAATCTTCACAAGGCTTATGCACCGTATGCCTCTGATGCCTGTACTTTTGTATTAAGTGCACTAAAAGAGTCCACTACACTAGAAACATCAGCTACAACCGTATTTTGCAATTTCTCTTTCACACCATTTTGAGTTTTTGCTACGTACTGTTTGGCTTCTTGCAACGAGGTATTGCTATTTTGCTCTACACTTTGAGACTTTACTTGTTGCTGTTCTTTTTGCTGCTCTTGTTGCTGTGTGGCAGCATCCGGACGTCCAACCTGAAGCTGATTCGGATATGGTGTTTGAAACGTATATTGTGAAACTTGCATCATCGCCTCCTCTTTGTTTGATTATAGCTCAACAGATTTTATAAAGAGCTAATTATTAACGATTAGGGTGGGTTATCAAGTAATAGCGTCTCACAAACAGTATCGCCAGTGCTACCGCCAAAATTTTAAAGTCAATCTCGCTAGCCAGATGGATATTGGCAAAGGCCTCACTTTGTGTTGCGGCTTCGCCCTGCTTCTGCATGGCCAGTATTTTTTGTGTGTAGACGGCATTAAACATCAATATAGTGCCAATACCTGTTAATGCCATTAATGTTGCAATAGCGTCGCGTTTAAAAATTTTAAACTGATATCCTTCATAAACAACTATAGCTAAAAATGTCAGATAGAGCCAGTAGGTAAAACGCCGGAAGATTTCGGCCATGATCATACCCTCTTCGTAGTGGCTAAGCATCCCTGTATTAAAAACTACCGGAGCGGTAAAAATCCCCAAAACCAAAATAGCCCCAAGCGTGGCAGCTAGAATCATTAAATAGACAATATCAGAATACATACGCCATTTCATTATACGCTCCTTTTCATGACAAATCCACGGTCGAATTTGGCATAATCTTTATAAAATGAAACCTCATAATCAGACCCGATACGAGCGTTCACCTTCTCTTGTTGATCATATCCCATTTCACAGGCAAACATGCCAATATGACGCTGGCATACCTGATCAATCAGCATAGCAATAATCTCATCTCCGATACTGCCTCCAAAAAGCGCAAGCGCCGGTTCATAATCAAGATTTTTTTCAAGCAGTGCGTCATTGGCGATGTATGGAGGGTTGGAAACCACAATGTCAATCTCCTCATCAATCGCATCAAGCAGATTGCCTTTACGAAGATCAATACGCGTTTCTAACCCAAACTTTTTGATATTTTTGCGCGCTACATGTAAAGCTTCATCGCTGATATCAACGGCTATAATACGCGCTTTTGGCAAATGACGGGCTAAAATAATCGAGATAATTCCTGATCCAATCCCCACTTCAACTAATGTTCCTTCAAAATCAGCATCAAGCTCTTTTAATACAGCATCAATTAACAATTCGGTTTCAGGTCTTGGAATCAATGCCCCGGGTTTAATATAAAATATTTCGGAATAAAAACTGACATGTTCAGTAATGTATTCAATCGGCTCATGTTGCTGACGACGTTGCGTCCACGCTTCCAAACGCTCGATATTATCTACCACGCTATTGGGATGTGCAATCAGATAAAGTTGATCACACTGCAAGTGAGCCATTAATAACAACTCTGCTTCACGACGAGGTGATGCCACCACACCTTGAAGCTGCTGTGTCATCCGTGCCAGTACTGAAGAGACTATTTCGCTTTGGGCCATAATCCACCTAAATCATCTATTTCATATTCTGGTGCCGCCATCGCCAAATCATCACCTAAGGCCTTAAGACGTTCAATCACAGGTGGATGTGTGTAATAAAAAAAAATAAAAAGCGGATGCGAAAGTGGAAAACTTTTGTTTTCACTCACCAACTTTTTAAGTGCTGACACCAGATACTCACTCCCCCCTAGTTCTGCACCGGTGCGATCTGCTTCATATTCGTTGTGTCGGCTCATTAAGCCCACCAAAGGCATCATAATAAATGAAAGTACCGGCATCAATAACAAAAACAGTATCATCAGGACATGGGGTGATGGAGCAAGAGCAAGCTGTAAATAAAGAGTCTCGGGTAGATTTCCAAAAAATGCAAACATCACAAACAGCATACCGCCAATTATTGCAATATTTTTATAAATATCACCATGTGCAAAATGGCCCAGTTCGTGTCCTAAAACGGCAAGCAATTCTTTGTGAGAGAGCTTTTCAAGCAATGTATCAAACAACACAACGCGTTTGGATTTTCCGAGTCCTCCAAAATAGGCATTAAGTTTTGCATCACGTTTGCTGGCATCACTTACAAATACGCCACTGCTTTCAAATCCCGTAGCATCCATTAAGCGATTAATTTCTGAATTGAGTGCTTCATCTTCAAGTGGTTTTAGCTTGTCAAAAAAAAGTGCGCGTATGGTAGGAAAAAACATATTGATAGCAACAATAACAATAAAAATAAAAGCAAAACTCCAAAGCCACCATAGCTGTGTTGAGGTAATAATCATAAAAACACCCCATATCACTACGCCACCCAATACTGAACCTAAAAGCGCTGTTACCAGCGTATCTTTAAAAAACTGTGTGTACGTAGAGCGATTAAAACCGTAGGCTTCATCCACAACAAATTTGCTATACCACTCCAAAGGAAAACCTACAATGGCATTGATAAAAACAAATCCGAGCACGGCAATGATTGTTTGCATCTGCGCAGAAAAAGTGAGTGTCATATTCGAAAGCCAACTCACTCCAAAACCAATCCAAAAGATAAAAAGCACGTACTCAATCGACGTTGCTATGATTGAGAGTTTCTCTTTTGCCACACTATATTCGGCCGCTTTGACATAATCATTAGCCGACATCATAATCGCATCTTTGCGCTTTTGTGTATTCACATAACCAATCTGCATAACACTCACATAGAGTTTAATCAGCACATAAAGTGAATACACAACAATAAGACCCATCAGCATAGGGATCCTTTTTTTTGCTGTAATTGTACCATGTGCTATTTTGAGGGAACGTATCCTTGAGATATTTCGGTTTGAGGGAGCTGATCATCCACCTCGTTATAAGCTAATTTAGCACTGGTATAAATGACACCAATAATCAAAGTTGCAAAAACTACAGCCCAAACAATACGTTTCTTTTCTCCAGAAAGCGTATGGTAGTCATCTATGTTTTCAAGTCTAGGTTCATTCATTTTTTATCCTTGATATTTTTGCGACACAATAGCACTTTCTAATAATATGCTCTTAAGTAGCTCAAACTAAATTGACGAATTAAGTAATTATTTTATATATTTTTATCGTCACAAGAAATTTACATTTTACTATTGCCAAACAAGTGCGTTACAATACGCGCATGCAAGACGACTATATTGATATGAAACTCCCTACGCCAGAACCAGAAACAAAAGAGTGCCGTCTTTATGTATGGGGATTATTTCTTATTTTAAAAGCATTAAATCCTTTTATAGCGCTTATAATGTGGTATCAATTTGACTACTTTGTAGCTATGGCTTCATTTTTAGTGGGCTTTTTGGTTATGGGTATTGTCCGCTCTAAACTTCGAAATAGCGTGATTCCTATAGCCCAACAAGAATATACTTATGACGATATGGAAATTGCAAAATGGTTTGTGGCGCGCCATATCTGTTTAGGCCGTCTCTAACGCAATTTTTGATAAAATTCAGCCAAAAAAGAGTCCCCGAATGGCCCTCATCGATCTTCTAGAAATTTCCAAACATTACGAAGCCCAGAAAATTCTTGAAAGTGTCAGTTTTCATATTGATGAAGGGGAGCGTATTGTTATTGTAGGTAAAAACGGCAGCGGTAAATCCACCCTGCTTAAAATCGTTAACGGATCGCTGGAATTTGATGAAGGGGAGCGTATTACGCGTCAAAACCTTCAAATTAAAATGCTCTCGCAAGTTCCTAAATTTAATGAAAGCCATACCGTTCGCCAAGCTGTTGAAGCCGGTTTAGATGAGCTTAAAACCGCCAAAACACGCTATGATGAGCTGAGTTTGCAAGTAGCTAGCGACTTTGAAAACATTACCCTGCAACAAGAGCTTGCCCGTGTTACCCACATACTTGATCACCACAATGCATGGAATCTTGATGACAAGATTGAGCGCATTATCCAACATTTTCAACTCAAAGAGTTTGAAGAAAATAACATTACACTACTTAGTGGTGGCGAACAGCGGCGTGTGGCGCTGGCCTCTTTATTGTTACAAAAACCCGACATCTTATTACTTGATGAGCCCACCAATCACCTTGATGTTTATATGGTTGAATTTCTCGAAGAGTTACTGCTAAAAGAGAAATTTACACTCGCTTTCATTTCACACGATCGCTATTTTATTGATCGTATCGCCACTAAAACGGTTGAAGTCGAAGACGCCCAACTGCGTGAATTTAAAGGAGGGTATAGCAGCTATTTAGAACAAAAAGAGGAGTTGCTGCGCACCATGCAAAAACAGCACGACAACCTATTGCGCTTGCTAAAAAGTGAAAATGAGTGGTATTCACGCGGTGTACGTGCACGACTTAAACGCAATGAAGGTCGAAAAGAACGTTTAATGACGCTGCGTGAAGAAGCTAAAAGCAACCCATCGCAAATTCGAAAAATGAAGCTTGAGCTTGAACGCGAAGCTAAGAACTTCAATCGTGACAAAAGCATCAACAAACAAAAGATGCTCTTTGAAATTGAAAAACTTACTATTTCGCTGGGGGGAAAAGAGCTTATTAGCTCTTTTAATGCCCGCATACTTCAGCGTGATGTTATTGCGGTGGTTGGTCCTAATGGCAGCGGTAAGTCCACCTTGCTTAAAGCGCTTTTAGGACGGCTCAAGCCCTCATCGGGACTCATCAAGCAAGGCGATTTTTCAATTGCTTATTTTGATCAGCACCGTGAAATGCTTGAGAATGATAAAAATCTTATTGAAACCTTTTGTCCTTTTGGCGGCGACCGTGTGGAAGTTCAAGGTAAAAATTATCATGTTTACGGCTATTTAAAAAACTTTCTCTTTCCACGTGAATTTTTAGATAAAAAAATTGGGGTTCTTAGTGGTGGAGAAAAAAACCGTGTAGCCTTGGCACTGCTTTTTACAAAAAAAGTGGACTGCATGATTCTTGATGAACCTACTAATGATCTGGATATTCCTACTATCAATATTCTTGAAGAGCAGCTTCAAAATTTTCCCGGCGCTGTCATTTTAGTAAGTCATGACCGCTATTTTGTCGATAAAATTGCCAAAAAGCTCTTTATTTTCAAGGGTGATGGAACCATTGAAGAGTCCTATCAAAACTACACTGAATATCTTGAGATTGAGCGAGAAATCCAATCGCTTGATACGATGGAGCAAGAACAGAACAAAGAGCAACACGCTAAAGCATCACAACCCTTACATGTAAAGCCAAAAGCGCTCAAACTTTCCTACAAAGAGAAAGAGTTACTGCAATCTTTGCCTAATGATATTGAAACACTTGAAGCAGCGATTGATGCCGCCAATAACTGTTTGGCTGATCCTAAGTGTTATCAGGAAAAAGGGCTCACTTTTTTGGCTCAAGAGCTTGAAAAACTCAAAACCGATTATGAAGCTAAAGTGGATTTACTGCTAGAGATTGAAGAGAAAGCGGAGCAAATCGAAAACGGTGGCTGAGCTTATTTTTCGTAATCAACCACTTTACTCTCTTTCGTAACCATTTTGAGAAAATCTACTACTTTAAGATGTTCAGGATGCTCACGGTAGATATCCAATCCCGCCATATCCTCAAAAGTCGAATACAAAACCAGATCATATGCACGTTCACTAGGTACCATATTGACACCCACTTCCATAGTTTTTAACGGCTCAATCGTTTGCACTAACGCTTCAAGCACTCGTTTTGCTTTTTGAATATTTTCGGCTTTATTGTCATCTTTAAACGCGAACATTACGATGTGTACAATCACATCTTCTCCTTATATGTAATTTAGAGGTGCTCTTTAATCATATACCACAACACCATACTGCTCATCAATACGGTAAAAACGGCTGTTGGGATAAATGATCAAATCATCAATTTTTCCCAAACGCACCAGACTCTCTTTTTTGACACGAATATTGTGTTCTAAAAAGAATCTTCGAATATTTACAAATTTAATGTCATTAATAAATTTGTACTCAAATTTACTATACAAACGCATTTTTTTGTAATTGAATACATGATTATCCATTCCCAACTGCTGAGAAGCATACTGCACGGGTAAATAACCCGAAAGGTCTGTAAGTTCTGGCTCAATATAAGCATATTTTTGTGGCAATGTTTGCTTTTGCAAAAAGAGGTAACGGTTGAGTTTTAGCGATTGCGTGTCATTCCAGTATTTGTAAGCAGGTGCGGAGAGGCCAAGTTTTGTATAAACTTCTTTATAAAGCCACTGGTTATCAAGAACATGTTGCAATGCCGACACCCTTACCCCTTTTAAAACAGATCCGCATGACCAAAGAAAACCGGTATTTCAGAATCTCTACGTACCGATTCAAGAATCTTCTGCGCATCTCTTTTAGTCTCTTTGTCAAAGTAGATTAACATATTTCTGGAAAATACCAGATCAAATTTTCCCAAAGTTAGAAATTCGGTCTCAAAAATATTTACCTGATGCAAAGAGACTTGAGCACAAAGCGATTGATTGACTTCATAATATACTCCATCCGTACTATTAAAATATTTTTGACGCAACGCTTCTGGAATGTTACGCATACTACGCTCATTATAACGACCTTGTCGTGCATGCTCTAAAGCTTTCGTATTAATATCCACACCGATAACTTCAAAACTTGAAGGCAAAAATCCAGTTTCTAGCAATACAATGGTAATACTATAAGGCTCCTCACCGGTCGCACAAGGCGCACATAGTATCCTAAAAGGGCGTGGAAGCGTCTTAGCAATGGCTACCATCTGTTCAAACTGTGCGTACTCTCTAAAAAAATAACTTTCGTTTGTTGTCAATGCATTGGTCAGTTCTTGTCGCAAAGATGCTTCTTCTTGAACACGATTTAAACACTCATCAAACGTATCAATATGATTCAGAATACAAAATGTTTCCAGCTTTTTACGAAAAATATCACGCTGCTTTTCAAAAGTAATCCCCGTTTGTGCCTTAAAATATGCTATGACACGATCGGGATTGTCATAATCTTTTCTGCTTTGCGCTACTGGCACAACAGACTCTTGAGGCACTTCTTTTTTCTTAAAAAAATCAAACATTATCTCACTCCAAATTCACGTACTATCTCTATAATACGATGAAGCGGATGCACTTCAATCCCTACAACCTGCTCTTTTGCTCGCATCGGCATACCATAAACAATAGCACTCTCCGCGCTCTCTGCAATACAACGCGCACCTTGTGATGCCAGTTGTACACACCCTCTGGCCCCATCATCACCGATACCGGTTAAAATAATACCTAGTATCCTTCTATGGCTACAATAAGGGCTAAATATTTCGAAGAGATGATTAATATCAGGGTTATAATTGGCATGAACTTCATTCACTTCACTCACAAAAAGGGTGCCATTTTTTTCAACAATTTGCGGCTTTCCCGTTGCAATATAAGCCACCCCACGCTCTAAAGTGCTACCTGCTTGCAACAACACAACACTGATGTCACATTTTTCATTCAACTGCTTGGTAAAACTGGGAAGATACGCCGCTCCCATATGTTGTGCCACGATGAATGTCGCAAGGGTATCTGCCGTTAAGGCACGCAAAATCTTTTCAATATGTGTAGGTCCACCGGTAGAAGCACCGATTAAAACCAGTTTCTCAGGTTCTAAAGGCTTCAAGTTTGCTGTTTAGCTCTTCGGTCATACTATTAAGGTGATCGGCCGCGGCTGCAATCTCTTCGACATTTCGAGCATTTTGTGAGGAGATATCATTTATTTTTGTCACTTGCTGCGTAATAGCTTCTACATCTTTTCCTGTTTTTTCAAAATCATTGACCGTTTTGTCACTGGCTTGAACCGCTTGATTGACAATATCAACGGTAGCATTGATCTTTTTCTCAACCTCATCAGCCACAACTGCTAAGGATTGAATCTCTTCAGAGTTAGTGCTCATTTGACCACTAGCATCAACAACCGATTGAACAATCACGTTAATGGTTGCATTGATCTCCGTCAAGGATTTTTGCGTTCGTTCCGCTAGTTTTCGTACTTCATCGGCAACCACGGCAAAACCGCGTCCATGTTCACCTGCTCTAGCCGCTTCAATAGCAGCATTAAGGGCAAGCAGATTGGTCTGATCCGCAATATCCGAAATCACCTCAAGTACCGCTTTAACTTGGGTGGCATCTTGTGAAAGCACGCTCATGCGTTCAGAGAGTTCTACTTCGGTTTGGGCGGTTTTTTGAACACGGTCTGTCAAACTTACAATCTCATCACGAGCTTGCCCAAGATTTTCATTGGCTTTAATAATATCTTTCTTACTCTCTTGTGCATCCCAAATTGCCCTGGTAATTTCATCTTTAATCGCATTTGATTTATTATTAGCCTCATGAATCACTTCAACTGATTTCTCGACATTGGTACCCACACCCA
Source organism: Sulfurimonadaceae bacterium (assembly GCA_050290965.1). Lineage (GTDB taxonomy): Bacteria > Campylobacterota > Campylobacteria > Campylobacterales > Sulfurimonadaceae > JAFGUB01. The sequence continues at coordinate 55,611 of JBNKJB010000005.1, read as the reverse complement.
TAGCTGTTGTGGAAAGTTCATGCGAAATAGAGGCATTTTCTGATGAGGAGCGCTTGGAGTTATCAATCAACACTTTAAGTTGTTCAATGAAACTGTTAAAGCTGCGGGCCATATCACTAATCTCTTGTGGTGCATGTTCATCAACACGTAAGGTCAAGTTACGTTCATCTCCAATTCTTGTCAACATCTCTTTAAATTTAAGCAATGGACGATTTAATCCAATGGCAATAATGTAATAAGCAAGCGCCACACCAAATATCAATGCTGCAATCAGACTGACTATCATAACTTTTTCTGAACGCTCAAGTGACGCTATTGAATCATCACTTAATGTTTTTGTCCCACTCAAAGCTGCATGTTCAAGATTACTCAATTCAGTTAGTGCCACAGTTCCCACATCTACTAGCGATTTTAACTGTATATTAACATCATCAGAAATTTTTTGCATAGCATCTTTATACTCTGTTGTATTAGAATCAAGATTTTTAGCAATATCCACTTTTTTATTAAACAACATTTCTATCTTATTGAAATCTGCTTGATACCCGTTGATCCCTTTTTCAAGCGGATCCAGTGTTACTTTAAGCGTTTTTAACGAAGTCGAACGATCTGAGAGTGCATGAAGTTCTTTAAAAATCTCTGGCATTTTTGCAAATGATTCATCTGCTTTTGCTTTATATTGTGGATCTTCTGTAAAAATATATTTACTTGCGGCAATTCGAATATTTGCCATAGTGCTTGCGAGCTTGCTCGCAAGTTCCACTTCTGTAATATACTCTTGATCCATTTTTTCAGAATTTTCTATGGCATGAGACATATTTCGGATGCTAATGCCTCCCATCATCACAATGATTCCCAGCATCACCATAAAACCAAAGGTTATCTGCTTACTTAAACTCATGTTCACTCCTTTGTCACTCAAGCATAATACAATATTACATGGTAATACATAAAAAGTTAAAATATTATTGTCAAAAGCAATAAAGCACTTACTAACAAAATCATGTGCTTAATAATCAAAGTATATGTGTCCAAAAGAAAAAAGCCGTCACAACAATCAATACAATACCAAAGAAGTTTAACACAATCCCATAAAGAGCCATCGTTTTGATAGTGACAACACCACTGCTCATGGCAATGGCGTTTGGTGGTGTGGCAATTGGAAGCATAAAAGCGTAAGAGGAGCAAATGGTAGCTACCATCATGAAAAGAACCGCATTAATTCCGCTTTGTACGCTGAGTGCATAAATTACCGGTAGCATAATTGAAATAAGTGCCGTATTGGATGTGATTTCCGTTGTAAAAGTTACCATGATGGCAATAACCAACAACAGTAAAAATGGTGTAAACGTTGTAAAGTGTAACAGATTTGATGCCACTAGATCTGCTAATCCCGTTTTTGAAAATGCCTTGGCTATCGAAAAGCCTGCGCCAAACAAAAACATAATCTGATACGGTATCCTATGCGTATCCTCATGCCAGTTTAACAATGAAAATGGCGGTGCAAACAGTATCATCCCCGTCCCCAATAAAATGAGAGCTTCATTCATGCCAAGCCCTTCCCAATAAGGACGGATGGGAGCATTGAGCAACAAAACAACAATCAATCCACCCAAAATACCCAAGAGACGTTTTTGATCTAAATTAAGAGGAGGAATAGCTACTTTACGTTCGATATAGACATCTTTTACTCCAACACTTAGCACTAAAGCCACCACGATGAACATACCAAATACGACAGGTGCCACCATCCACATCCACTGAAAAAAAGGAATAACTTCCAGCCCTTTTTCTTGCATAATACCTAATAAAATTAGGTTGGGTGGTGTGCCGATAGGTGTTAGGATTCCACCGACACTCGCTCCATAAGCTATAGCCAATGCAAAACGCATCTTGATTCGTGGATCATCTGAAAGAAACAGTGCCACCGAAATGAGTAGAAGTGTTGTTGTGGTATTGGAAAGTATCGAACTTAGTATTCCAGAAGTTAGTGTCAGTGAAAAAATAATGCCCCGCGCCGTAGAGGGGAAAATACCAAGCATTTTATCTGCAATCCAGTGATGCAAATTGCTTTTTTCCACTGCAATTGCCAGCATAAAACCACCCAGAAACAAAAAAAGAATTGGATTGCCATAATTGAGTGTGGTCTCTTTTACGGGAAGAATGGAAAAAGCAGGAAACAAGATAATGGGCAATAAAGACACGATTCCAAGCGGCAGTGCTTCATTAGTCCATAAAGCTACCAACAACGCAATAGATCCAAGTAGTGCTGCCTGCGCTAGCGTTACAAACGGCCATGCCGCAGCAAAAAAAAGAAGCCCTATCACAAGAGCTATGACTAAATGTATCGAAGCTTGCTCTAGTTTTTTATCCACCTTCATCGCGACAAAAGATCCCTAAGGCTTTGTTGCGGATGCTTGCCCTCAAGAATTTCATATACCTCGGTAGCAATCGGAAGATAAATTGCTTTTTCTTTAGCGATTACATGTAAGGCATATGCTGTACCGACACCTTCGGCTACTTCTCCTAATTCATCAAGAATCTCTTCTTTGCTTTTACCCTTCGCCAGGCCAAGTCCCATGCGATAATTACGCGAAAGTGTGGATGAGGCCGTTAAAAAAAGATCCCCTGCACCACCAAGACCTATAAAGCTCTCCTCTTTGGCACCATATTTTTGACCAAAACGGAGCATCTCTACTAGCCCCCGTGCCATTAAAGCAGCACGCGCATTATTGCCAAGACCAAGACCATCGGCGATACCCGAAGCAATAGCAATCACATTTTTATAAGCACCCGCTACCTCCGCACCCATAACATCTTTTGAAATATAGGTTCGCATAAAAGAGGGAAAAAAAGCTGCAAACTCGGATGCTGTTTCTTCACTTTTTGAATTAATTACTACTGCCGTAGGCAGAGATTGCATCACCTCTGTGGCAAAAGAAGGGCCTGATAGAAAAGCAATATTTTCATCAGGTACGTATTGGGCATAGATTTCGTTTAAAAAACGGCCGCTTGAAGCTTCGATTCCTTTAGCTGCAACCAAAACTTTTTGTCCGTTATAGCTAAAGTTTTCTTGTAACCACAAAGCAATCTGCTGTGCGGGGATGGCAATAACCAAATAGCTACATGTAAGGAGTTCCTCAAGCGAAACAAAGCCTTCTATATCACGTGGCGTTCGGGAAGTGATGAAGACATCATTATGTTGTTTGAGTGCGAAATAGAGGGCTTGCCCCCATTTCCCTGCTCCAATAATCCCAATCTTCTTCATCACGTAAACCTCCGATATCCTCTTTAAATGCAGCAATGTCTTTATCATAACCAATTACGACTAAAATATCTGAGGCATCAATTTGGTGGTGGGCCCCTTTTGTTGTAAAAGTGAGATCAATGCTTAATGCCTTATCTACCACGCCTAGAATAATAACGTTATGTTTTTTATTCAGATCAAAAGCATCCAGACGCGTTCCAACATAAGCAGAACTCTCCAAAATATAGATTTGAGCAATTTTCAGATCACTCTCTTCATAAAGCAGGTCATGCATTAAATCGGACACTATAGGTTTTTCAATCAAATCCGTAATAATATTGGCCACTGTTTGCAGTTTTTCAATAACTTTGTTTGCCCCGGCATTTTTGAGTTTGATTCCAGTTTCATGGGTTGAACCAATGGCAATAATAGGAACTTCTAAATAGACCGCACGAAGCGAAATAGTGACAAAAATATTATGGGCATCGCTGTCTAGGGCACAAAATATAAGTACATTATCTCTATCGCACACTTCTGAGAGCTTCTCAATTTCAGTATTAAAATCAATCAAATGTACATCATAACCGTCATTAACAGCTGATTCATAGCTCTCTTTATCAATCACAAATACTTTGAGCTTTGCACCTGTTCTTTTAACATTTTTTATGATATTTCTGGCGTAAGAACCGTAGCCAAATACGGCTATCTCTTTTTGATTCATAGGCATCATCGCATCCTTATGTGAATCTCTTTTTTAAACTCTTGAATATACTGATATTCCCCTAAGAGCACCAGAATATCTCCACTCTCCAAGGAGGTTTCAACATTAGGGTTAAACACAAAATGCTCTTCTCCTCTTCTGTAAAAACCTAAAAGAATTAAAAAGAATCGCTGATGCTGTAATGAACGGATCGTTTTATGATATTGTGAGATGAGATCATCAATAACCATCTCCTCAAGATACATACTCTCTTCACCCGAACGCATCGCATGAAATGCTTCAAAAGCAACAGGTTTGCCTCCAAATTCACGAGCTAACAATCCCACAATATTTTGCGCAAAAATAACCTCGTTAACACCCGAAAGTTTGAGCTTGACAATGTTATGTTCATCTTGCGCCACAGAGATAACATTGATTTTTCGACTGATAGAGCGAATCGTTAAAGCGATATAAACATTTAAGACATCATCTTCTTCCAGACATAAAATAGCACGTACCCGCTCTTCAAAGTTAATTTTAAATTTTTTATAGCTCGAAAGTTGTGTCGGATCACCTTCAATACCAATAAGACCCCTCAATTTAGCCTCTTCAACCTTTTTGGCATTTTGATCAAGGACAACGACATTCTCACCATTTCTACTCAGTCGGCTTGCCACAATCCTGGCCGTATCGCTATAGCCGCAAATGAGATAAAAGGATTTTAATTTATGTAAATCCTGTACCGATTTGTTTTCACGCATTTCGCCCAGTTTTTCATTAAAAGCCGAAACAATGATAGATGTAAAAAATGACAATACCGCAACGCCGGCAACAATAATAATCATTGCAATCGCACGCCCTGCATCAGTAATAGGAACAATATCACCAAATCCTACGGTAGAAATTGTCACTAGTGCCCAATAAAAAGCATCAAAAAGCGAATTGATCGGTGAATCAGGATTATTGGCTTCCATAACGTAAATCAATACGGCAGAGACAAAAACCACAATAGTGGCAAACAACAATAGTGTATAAAGCTCAAATTTTTTAGAATTTAATACCGAAGTAAATTGCTGAATACTTCGGGTATAGCGAAAAACTTTAAAGACCCGAAACAGAATAAAGATACGAAGTACCCGTAACTCATGATACGTAGGTATGATGGCTAAAAGGTCAATAATTGCCGGGATAGAACTCACATACTCCCACTTCGAGAGAAAAATGAGTTTTAGCGCTTTAAAAAGATTAAAAGGGCGACTTAGAAGCTCATCTTTTTGATGACGCTCGATAATGATCGTGCTGATATCATTATGCACCCAAAGACGTAAGATGTATTCCACTAAAAAAAAGAGTGATATTACATAGGTATTAAAATCATAAAGAATATCGCCGACAGGATGCTTAACCTCACGAATAAGAATAAACACACTTGAAAAGATCAAAAAGATCATAAACAGATCCAAATAACGTTTATAAGGATATGCTGGATTTTCTAAAATATTATGGAAAAATTTTTTGATTTTTTGATAGCGCGCGGCGTTTTGGAGATAATAAGCAGCTTTTATTAAAGCGCGCGCAAAAATGTTCATCAACCTCTATCCCAATTTACTCTTAATAATTTCGTTAACGGTTTGAGGATTAGCACTCCCTTTAGAAGCTTTCATGACCTGACCCACAAAGAAACCAAAGAGTTTCTCTTTACCACCTTGGTACTCAGCCACTTTATCGGGATTAGCAACAAGAATCTCATCAACAATTTTCTCAAGTGCACCCGTATCACTAACCTGCTTTAGACCCAGTTTTTCAATGACACTATCAACATCTTCTGTATGATCCATGAGATAATCCAATACTTCTTTAGCCGCCTTACCGCTAATAGTACTCTCTTCAATACGTTTAACCACCGTTGCTAGTGTTATGGCATCTACAGGAGAGGTTTCGATTGTGACACCATTTTTAAGACGACCCAATAGCTCTACGCTTAACCATGTTACAGCATTTTTGGCACCAGCACCCTCTTCAATCATCTTTTCAAAATAGTGTGCCATTTCCAATGATGCGGTAATGACAGACGCGTTGTACTCATTCATCTCATATTCGCGTACAAAACGCTCACGTTTTTCATCAGGAAGCTCTGGAATTTTTGACGCCGCTTCAAACATGGCATCATCAATAACAACTTGAAGCAGATCCGGCTCAGGAAAGTAGCGATAATCGGCTGCTTCTTCCTTACCACGCATGGAACGTGTCTCTTGTTTGGCCTGATCAAACAGACGCGTCTCTTGTACAATCTCTTTGTCATACACGCCATCTTCCCATGCTTCAATTTGGCGCTGAACTTCTATTTCAATCGCTTTTTGAATAAACTTAAAGCTGTTGATATTTTTGATCTCAACACGGGTGTAAAGCTTTTCATCACCTTTGGGACGAATGGAGACGTTTACATCAACACGGAAGGATCCCTCTTGCATATTGGCATCGGAAATATCAAGATAGCGTACAATAGAGTGGAGTTTTTTAAGATATAAAACAACTTCATCCGCATTTCTCATATCCGGCTCGGAGACAATCTCAAGCAGCGGCGTTCCGGCTCGGTTAAGATCAACCTTGGAGATAATGCCATCATGAATATTTTTACCGGCATCTGCTTCAATATGTGCACGATTAATGCGAACTTTTTTATGGGTTCCATCTTCAAAATCAATCTCTAATTCACCATGCTCAACCACGGGTGTATAGAGCTGCGTAATCTGATAAGCACTCGGGCTATCAGGATAAAAGTAGCTTTTACGATCAAAAAATGATGTACGATTAATCGTAGCATTTATCGCTGTTCCAAACATAATGGCTTTATGTAATACCTCTTTATTAAAAACAGGCAGTGCCCCAGGTAGTGCTAGACATGTTGGACACGTATTGGTGTTTTGTTTGTGGTTAAAGCTGGTTGGACAAGAACAAAAAAGTTTGGTTTTAGTATTAAGTTGAACATGAACTTCCAAGCCGATAACAACTTCAAACATAATAATCCCTCAAGAAAAAGATGATGCATCAACAAAATAGCGTATGGATGCAAACGCAAATGCACCAGCGGCCGCTACAGCTGCAATTTGCTCATTAGTGACGATGCCGCCAAGTGCAATGATTTTAGTCTGAATTCTAGCCGTTTTTTCTTTTAGATCCTCTAAACCTTTGAGCGTTCCTTTACCCGGTGTAGCAAAAATGGGGCTATAAGTCACCGCATCAGCACCTAATGCCGTGGCGTTAAGCATCTGCGCTTCGGTATGTGTGCTAATAACACAAAAAAGGCCCGCTGCCTTTGCATCGGCAATATGATGCTGCTGTGTTGATGTTAAATGCACACCAAAAGCACCGAGTTTTACCGCCAAAGCAACATCAGTATGAAGCAGCATTTTTGAGAAGTTTTTTTCTTTACATGTAGCCATAAAAGCTTCTGCTAACAGGGCATAATTGATGCTTGATTTGTCACGAAAACAGAGATAATCACACGACTTTCGCTCTAACAATGCACGAACGTTTTGTGCAAGAATCTTGGGATCCGATCCGTAATATTGAGGATCTGTTAGAGCATATGCACGAATCATGCCGCCATGGCCAGCTTCAGAGCCTCTAGCTCGCTTTGCAATCGTGATATTTGATCCTGACAAGAGAGTTTTAAACGCTCTTTGGCCGATTTATCCAAAGTTCGGGCTACCTCAAATACTCTATTAGCACCTAAATTGGCCGCCACCCCTTTAATGTCATGGCTAAGATGTTTAAACTCGTCATAATTTTCCTCTTTTAACATTGCCTCTAAACGCCGTGGTGCATCATGATACATTTGCAAAAATTCATTAAGCAACTCAGCATAAAGCCTTTCATCGCCTCCTACTATTTCCAAGCCACGGTTGCGATCAAGCACTTCTGCGGGTTTGGTCTCTTTTGGCGTTTCTTCTTGAACTTCTGAAACACTCGGTTTCTTTTTCCTCATGCGGCGAACATCGGTTCCCATATACTTTTTGATGGCATCAAAAAAGGCACTCACATTAAAAGGTTTGCCCATATGCTCTTGCATACCCGAATCGTAACTGCGTTGGACATCTGCTGGCTGGATGTTGGCCGTTAGTGCCACAATAGGAATGTTTTTAAAACGAAAATCTTTGCGTATTGCCTGTGCTGCTTCATAGCCATTCATAATCGGCATCGAAATATCCATAAATACCATACGGGTATCAGGATTCTCATACAAAGCATTAACCGCTTCTTCACCATTATTGGCAATCAGTAGCTGGATACCGGTATCTTTGAGCAGGTTGCTGATAACGTTTTGATTGATCCGATTGTCTTCAGCAAGCAACAGTTTTAATCCACCAAAATCTTTAAGCTCCTCTTTGGTACTTTTTTGACTTTCTTGCTCTTTTTCACTGTCGGCACGATCACTATAGAGTTCAATAATGGTATCAAAGATATCTTGCTGACTAAACGGCTTTTTCAGCTCGGCATCTACACCGGGGATTTCGCTATTAAGTTGCTTAACAACGCTATTGTCAAGCAACACAATTTTTGCATTCGTGTGCTCTTTAAACTTTTGAATCGCTTCTTCTTGGCGCCCTTCTATGAGTTTTAAATCCAGACACAAAATATCATATTCGTGGTGTTTGAGAACTTCAATTGCTTCTTCTTCACTCATCACAACATCGGCTTTGTAATGATAGTATGCAATCATGCGCTGAAGCGATCCGGCAGCACTTTCATTATTATCAACTACCAGTACCTTTTTGTACATAATGCTTTTATCCGGCAATCGATAATTACGTAGATCCATATTCTCAGGCGCAAAAAATTTCACATGAAAACGGAAGGTAGAACCCTTGTTGGGCTGAGAAGTAAACGAAATATCGCCATCTAAAAGCGTTACAAACTCTTTGACTATCGCCAGACCAAGACCTAAGCCTCCATGCTCACGTGAGTAAGAATTATCGGGTTGCGTAAAGGAGTCAAAAAGTTTTTCTTTAGCACTTTCATCAATTCCAATACCGCTATCGGAAACTTCACTTTCAAGATAAATATGATCTTGATCTGAGGGAGTTCGGCGTATTGTGAGCATGACATGCCCTTTTTTCGTATACTTAATCCCGTTGTCAATCAGATTTTTTAAAATATCTTCATATTTTTGCGCATCCCCTACAATACGAGCCGGAACACTTTTATCAATATCAAAGACCAGCTCAAGTCCCTTACGTTTTGCTTTATCTGCTAGCATACCCCGAAGGTTATCAAGGACGCTATTAATGTTAAACTCTTCTTTATAGACGCTGGTATTGCCATATTCGATCTTAGAGAAATTGAGAATATCATTAATGATTCCCAATAATAAATCAGCAGAATTTTGAATGTTGCTTAAATGACTGAGCTGCTTGGAGTCTAGTTTGGTACCCAATAGAATGTGGCTATAACCAATAATAGCATTCATTGGCGTGCGAATTTCATGACTCATTTTAGAAAGAAATTCATCTTTCATGCGCGTAAATTCTGTATTTTCCGGTATTTGAATAGAAAGTTGTTGCTTGTTTTGTTCTAAACGACGTATTTTTGTTACAAGATACACAATCACCAAGAGTAAAACAATGATAATACCGCCAAGCATATAAAAAAACCATGGTGTCATATCAATGCTCCTTTGTTCTGGCTGCTGTTTTGATTTTTCAGATACTGCAGCTGTTATGGTCTTTGGTGTAGGGGTTAGCCCATTGGACGAAACATTTTTTTGTTCGGGTTTAGTTTGAGGTTTTGTGGCCACAACAGGCGCTTCTACAGTTTTAGAAACCACTTTTTGTTCTGGTTTGGCTGGCATGATTTTAGTTTTTGTCGCCGTTACAGGTGCGATGACACTTTGGTTTCGTTCAGAATGTTTTGCTGCCGCAACAGGTGCTGTTGCCGTGTGATTACTCTCAGAGATTTTCACTGCCTTTGAGGGCACAGAGGCTTTAAAAGTTTTATACCCAACAGCCGTTTTTGATGGTTGCGATACCACTGGCGATGCCGCACTAGAAGCCTGAGATGAAACACTAAGTGATGAAGCACTAAGCATCGTAGCAACACTTGATTGAGCACTATTGGGCTCCATTTTCATCGCTTTTTGTTTTGGCTCATTTATGGCTTCATCCGTTCTTTCAATACCTTCATTAGAAGGAAATGTTAACGGGTAATCAAGCCTATAAACGTCTATGATAGGATCTTTTTTAAATTTTCGTATCAGTTTTAAAACTTCAAGCGCTTCGGCTTTATCTCGAAAAGGACGCAACATCACACTTTGATATTTTTTGCCTTGAAGGATTTCAAATTCAAAAGCGCCTTTTGCTTTTAATTCCTGGTAGGCAGGGAGTGGCTCAAGCCTAGAGTGATAATACTCTATTTCCTGTTTTGCATTTTTGGACTCTGTAAAAGAACCCAGTAATATTCTATAATAAAGATAGCTGCCTTGCAATGGAAATGTGACAAGCCAAAGCAAAATAAAAAGATAACGCATCATTAAACCTATTACAACAAATGTAACTGATTATATAATGATTTTTTTAAGGCTATGCTTTTAAACGGTCGCGAATCTCTTCAAGAATCGCTGTTTGCTTGCGTTTTTCTTCAAAATCTTGACGATACATATGCAATGTTTCAAGTAACAACAATAAAATGAATCCAACAAAAATAAAAAGGAAGGTCATAAAGAGAGCAGGAATAAAACCTAAAAACGAGAAGAGTGAGTAAGTGACAAAGGCACCAATAAGAATAAAGGCCCAAATGGCCCCTAATGCAAAGCTGAGTATGCTATCAAATGTACGCAGCTTCATAGCAATAAATTAATGGTCGTCGTGAAGTAAAACGGCTCCGCCAAGATAGACGTAAGTGAGCATCATGAAAATAAATGCTTGCAAAAATGCCATAAAGGTCAAAAGTGCAAAAGGGATCATTGGTAACAACCATGGTGCCAGCATCAAGATAACCATAAGAAACATATCGTCCCCTTTAACATTACCAAAAAGACGGAAACTCAAAGAGATAATACGAGAGATATGAGAAACGATCTCAATAGGGAGCATCAACCATGCCAACCACCATACCGGTCCCATAAAATGTTTAAAATAGGCAATAAGACCGTTACGGCGGATACCTTCAAAGTTATAATAGACAAAAACAACCAATGCAAGAGCCAGTGTAAAATCCAAAAATGCGCTTGGCGCTTCAAAACCCGGAATGACTCCAATAATGTTGGCAATACCAACAAACAAGCCGATTGTTGCTACCAATGGAAGGTATTGACGTGCTTTTTCTTTGCCCATAACATCAGCACCCATTGCTAATACGCCACCAAGATAGGCTTCCATAACGTTTTGTGTTCCCGTAGGAACCACTTTGAGGTTTTTAACAGCTGCGCGAGCAATATAAATGACAATGGCTGCCGTCAAAAACATATGCGTTAAAAAGATCCAGTTGTGATCATGGCTGATAATGCCGAAAAATGTAAACAGTTCTCCCATAGAAGTGTCCCTTATACAGAAATAATTGCGCGGATTATAGTATATATAGATTTAATCTATTATAAGAGCATGCCAAAAAAAAGAACATCTTCTTGTATATTTTTACGCTAGTAGGACTTTTTATATCTTGAACGCGCTTTGAGGCAGAGGATGTTTGTTTGAGTGATTACTTTTATAACAACCTGCGAGCTAACTCTTTTTGAGCCAGTGCAATATCCTTTTCTATCGCTTTTTTTAGCATCACTAGTGATACAAATTTTTCATTTTCGCGGATAAAATTTATAAATGAAATTGTTGCCCGTGCGTTACATGTAACCAATCCATCAAGAATGTGCGACTCAATGGCAAAAGAACCATCTGTAGTAACACGATGGCCAATAAATGAAACCGAAGGGTGAAAATGCTCTTCATCATCAATACGTGTGAGTGTGACATAAACCCCTTCTTTGGGAATCAGATAGTCTTTAACTTCCAAATTTAGCGTAGCATATAACTCTTTATGCCCAATGCCCTGCCCTGATACGCGCGCACCGCTTATGGTGTAGTTGTGTCCCAAAAATGCATTCGCCCCAACAATATCACCTTGCAGCAATCGAGAACGAATTTTATGTGAATGCACCGAATCGCCATGCAACATGACCTCATCAATCACAATCACTTCGCCTTTAAAAAGCGTTTTAAGTGCTTCATGCGAACTTTTACGATCTTTGGCAAAATGAAAATCATACCCCACTACAATACGCTTTAAATTGGGAAATTCCTGCCGCAACATCGCAATAAATTCGGCGCCATCAAGATGACGGATGCTATCAAGCAGATAATAAAAAACCTGATGCTTGCAAAAACGCTCGCGCTCACGTCCGGGGGTGAGATTGGCAGAGCCGTTTTCAATCACTACTACTGCGCCGTTATCGCCCAATTTGGCAAAAAGATGCTGATGCCCAATATGCATACCATCAAACCCGCCAATGGCAATGGTATCAATGGATTCACGATTTTTGATAGCAGTAACAGTACTCAATATTTCCCTCTTTTCCGGTAATGGTAGCCGGTGCTTTATGAATGAGATTCCACCCCTTAATGTGGCACGCATCTTCAAACTGCATTATTGCTTTTTCAATCGCTTTAACATCCGTTACCACACCGTTTTTATCCCGTTTGGCTTCGCGTCCCACTTCAAACTGCGGTTTAAATAAAAGCACCATCCAAGCTGCTGCAAGCCGCTCAATATCATCTAAAATATGATGCAATGATATAAACGATACATCGCTTGTAATCAAATCATAACGCGTATTGCTTTTAAAGTTACGAATGTCGGTCTGCTCATACGATGTCACTCTTGCATCATTTTTAAGGCTTACATGTAACTGTGCCGTCCCCACATCAACCGCATCAATATGCGCAGCCCCCTCTTCTAATAGCAGCTGCGTAAAACCGCCTGTACTTGATCCAATATCCAGTACCCTCATCCCCTTACATGTAAAAGGAAGCAGCGGTAAAAAATATTTGAGTTTCAAGGCGGCACGACTCACATAAGGCACCTCGCCAATCACCTCAACATGCTCATCCGTGATATCAAAAGCATTTTTATCAACCACTGCTGCATTAACCAATACCTGCCGTGCTTTAATAAGCTGCTGTGCTTTGCTGCGGGTGGCAGCAAGCTTATGCTCAAGAAGATAAAGATCCAGTCTCAAAATGTCACCTCGATGCCTGCATAATAGTAATCAAGCCGCATATCATGACTGATACCCGTGTTGGTATCTTGCATCTCAAAAAGATTCAATTCATACCCCACTTTAAACATCAAAGTAGAAAGCATCCGATACCCCACACCCGCACCAAGCACATAGGCACCGGCATCGCTTCTGTTGGTGTGATCACCGGTTTCATCCCAGTTGATTTGACCCGCTCCAATGCGTCCAAAAAGATCAATCGTATCATTATATAGCGGATAGTGCGGCACGGCACATGCTCCAATGAGGGCAAAATGCTCACGAACATGCTCTTGGTTATAAACAGCTTTGAATGTTTCATACAGCGTATAATCCACTTCAACGGAGAGATTTTCATTGATATAAGCACCCAGTGTCAGACGCATGCTGTTTTTAATATCGTCTTGGCGTAGTGATTCAAGTCGGCCGTTGCTATCATAAACACCTTTGCCATACGCTGCAGCCACGTATGGTCCCGCGCGTTCGGCATGCAGTAGCGCGGCGCAAAGCACAAGCGTCATTATCAGCGCTTTCACCCTAACATCTCTTGCATCTGAAGCTCGCTAAGGGTTGCAACTCCAAGATCGACGGCTTTGTCATATTTGCTACCCGCATCATCGCCGTAAATGACATAATCGGTTTTTTTCGACACCGACCCGGAGACTTTAGCGCCCAAGGATTCTAGCATGGTTTTAATATCGCTGCGCGCTGCGCTCATACTGCCGGTGAGCACCACGGTTTTGCCTTTAAAGGGATTATCTGCCGCTTCGGCTTTACGCTCGGGAGCTTTAGGATTCACAATGGCTTGAAGTTTAGCAACATACTCACGGTTAATGCGCATAAACTCTACCAAAGATTCAGCCATCTCTTCGCCAAAACCATCAAGCGCTATGATCTCCTCTTTATGTGCATCGCTTACATGTAAGCCAAAACGTGTGCATAACTCTTTACTGGCCACTTCGCCAATATGCTCAATTCCCAGTGCATTTATAAAACGCCAACACTCGCAGCCTTTGGCATTTTCAATTGCTTCAAGCAGATTTTGGCTCTTTTTCTCTTTAAAACCCTCTAGGGCTAAGAGTTGTTCGAGTGTCAGTGAAAAAAGATCCTGCACACTGTTGATTAAGCCTTCGTGATGCAAGGTTTCAACAATTTTGTCGCCAAGTCCGTCAATATTCAAACAGGGTTTAGAGGCAAAATAGATAATGGAATTTACCACGCGCGCTTTACATGTAAGGTTTTGGCATTTAATGAGCGCCCCTTCATCCAAAAGCTCTGAGCCGCACACCGGACAATGCCGGGGACGTTCTACTTTCACTTCATTGCCACGGCGCTCATGATTGAGCACTTTAATAATCTTAGGGATCACATCGCCACTGCGCAATATAATGACGCTGTCGCCAACACGAATATCTTTGCGTTCAATCTCATCAAAATTATGCAGTGTTGCGCGTTCTACCACCACGCCCTCAATAGGCGTGGGTTCAACAATGGCCACCGGAGTTACCACGCCACTGCGGCCTACTTGCAATCGAATCTCTTTGACACGTGTGATTTTCTCAACCGCCGGAAATTTATAAGCCACCGCCCAGCGCGGATTTTTAACCGTATATCCCATCTCTTCTTGCGCTTCGATGCTGTCAATTTTAATCACCATCCCATCAAGCATCATGGCAAAATCATCACGCTGCGCTACCATCTGCTGATAAAACGCTTCAATCTCATCGGCGCTGTTACATGTAAGGCACATCGGAGGTGCTTTGAATCCCAATTCATAAATAAAAGCCATCTTCGCGCTAAGGCTTTGTTGTGTTAGTCTGTTTTCACCAATGCCATAAGGCAAAAAGACCAGATTGCGTGACGCACTCACCGCAGAGTCTAGCTGACGTAAACTCCCAGCAGCAGCATTGCGAGGGTTGGCAAAAAGGCTCTCACCCGCTTTGGCACGTTCACGGTTAATGGCATCAAACTCCTCTTTAAAAATCACCACTTCGCCGCGAATTTCGATGCGCTCATCATAATCAATACGCAAAGGAATACTACGAATGGTTTTGGCATTTTGCGTTACCGCTTCGCCCATACTGCCATCACCGCGGGTAATAGCTTGTTGCAATACGCCGTGTTCGTAAATAAGGTTCAAACTGGCCCCATCATATTTTGGCTCACAATAAAAATGGAGCCGATCGGTCAGTTTTTGCGATTTTTCAATCCATTTAAGAAGCGCTTCGTAATTAAAGATATCCTCAAGTGACCACATGCGGCTAGGATGCAAAGCTTTTTCAAATCCATCAAGCACTACGCCGCCAACACGCTGTGTGGGGGAATCAACAAGGATATTCTCAGGATGGCTTTGCTCATAATCAAGCACGTCGTGATACAGCTTATCATACACTTCATCCGTGGTTAGTGGATCATCGAGTACATAATAGTGATAAGCATAGCGGTTTAATGTTTTTACAGCATCGTGGTATTGGGTATCATTCATATTGGAATTTTACCTATCAAAGTTTAAATATGATCATCTCTCGTCTTGCACCGACACCCAGTGGTTATCTACATCTTGGCAATGCCCTCAATTTTGTGTTGACTTTTTTACATGTAAAGGCCCAAGAGGGGATTTTAAAACTGCGTATTGATGATTTTGATGCCGCGCGCTGTCGCAGGGAGTATGTTGATGATATTTTTAAAACAGTTGATTGGCTAGAACTTCCCATTGATGATGGCCCTTCATCCAGCGATGATTTTTTTAAACACTACTCTCAAAAACTCAAATACAACTACTATAAAGAGCAGATGTATGCCATGCAAGCAGAAGGCGCCACACTCTATACCTGTAGCTGCTCGCGTAAAAAGCTTCAAAACTATAAACGCTATCCGGGCTTTTGCCGCAGCTCTACCCAAACGCTGCAAAGCGGCCATAACGCTATGCGCATTGCCGTAGAAGAGGAGACCCTAGCACAAAGTATGGGCGACTTTATACTTTGGCGACGCGATAACATACCTGCGTATCAGCTTGTTAGTCTTATTGAAGATCGTGACGCGGGAGTCAATCTGATTGTTCGGGGCAAAGACCTGCTTCAAAGTAGCCAGGCACAACGCTATTTGGCTCAATTTGCTCATGCCAAAACTTTTGAAAACGCCCGCTTTATTCATCATGAGCTCATCACCCGAAATGATGGCAGCAAGTTCTCCAAATCTGATCACGATTATGCTTTACATGTAAGACGCAATGAAGCAACAAAACAGAAACTCTTTACAAAAGCGGCGCAGCTTTGTAACCTTCCACCGCAAGAGTCATTAAAGAGCTTGTTGCATGCTTCTAAAGCCGTATCACCTTAGCCCCAAACCCCCCCATATGTTGTGGCGCGTCATCAAAACTTTTAACACTAGGATGGCGTTTTAAAAACTCTTTAACAGCGTATGAGAGCTTGCCCGTGCCAATGCCGTGATATACAATCACCTCATCCCATCCATGCATCAGTGCATCGGAAAGAAACAGATCCAGTTTCTCTTCGGCCTCTTCGGCGCGAAGACCATGCAGATCCAGCTTTAGGCCACTACGCTGCGGTTTATCGGCTTTAATGTCTACTCTGGGCTTAGGTTTGGGCAAGGGATCGCTATGTTTTAACTCTTTGAGTTTCACGCGAAGGCGCATCCCCTCAACCTCAATAATGGCTTCTTTGGCTTTGAGCGATACAATCGTGCCGCGTTGCGAACGGTACTTAACACTCTCACCTACTGCAAATTCACGTTTTTGCGTGGGTTCAACCGGTTTTTTCGGCAAGCTTTTATTGGCCTCATTCATTTTACGATGAATCTCGGCACTCTCACTGGCCTTAGCCGCAGCGCGTGCCGCGGCAATAGCGTGTTCATATTCCCGATCCAGTGTGCTTTGGTGTGTTTTTAATTTGAAATAGACTTCATCTTTAGCTTCTTTAAGACGCTGCTCTTGCATTTTAACACTCTCAAGCCGTTCATCAAGCTCACTATTTTTGCGTTTGAGCTCACGCTCAAGCTCACTACCACGCTCAATAAGTTGATTGAGTTTTTCGCTATTATCGCCATACACGGCTTTAGCGCGCGATACCACGCCACCGGAAATACCATAACGCAGCGCCGTTTCAAAAGCATAGCTTTTTCCAATAATACCTTGCAAAAATTCATACGTTGGCGCACGATTGGCCTCATCATACACCGCCGCCATCAGCTCCACATCGCTACGATCGGCCATCAATGCCGCAAGACGTTTATGGTGGGTTGTGACAATAATTTTTTGATTGCGTGCTATCAGATCATCCAAAATCACTTTAAACAGCGCCGCCGCCTCGTCGCTGTCGGTTCCTAGCTCAATCTCATCCACCCCGACAAGCACATCATTTTGGGTAAAAAGCTGTGAAAACTGCTGCATACGTCCAGCAAAAGTAGAGATGTCATTACCCACATTTTGCGGATCATCAATAATGGTTTCAAAATTTTTAAACGCACCAATTTTTGAATGATACGTATCAATACGCATTGGAATCAGATATTTGGCCATCAGTGCCGCAGAGAGAATGGATTTTAACAGCATGGTTTTTCCCCCGGCATTGACTCCGGTAATCATCAACACTTTTTTGGAAAAATCAAGCGTCACGCTTTTGGGTTTGTGCAGTGCGGGATGCTCAAAATTGTGCAGCACTATGGCATCACCTCTAACGGCTTTAAGAATTTCAAGATTTTTGGCACGCGCAAAAAAGAGGCGCGCTTGATAATGATCAAAACGCTCAAACTCTTTGTCGATAAACTTTATAAAAGGCAGCAACTCACGCAACTGCGTGCTAAAACGTTTGGCATACTCATAAAACTCCGCCTCACGCAGCTGAATAACAGAGCGTATCTGCTCTTTATATTTCACCACGCTATCGGGAACCACATAAAAAAAACCGCCGCTACTGCGCCCGATAACATTACCATTAATAACATGGTTAAAACCGCCGCGCACCAATAGAGCCTCTTCTTCATTAAGGTAATGAATTTGCGTATCTACTAGATATGGAGCAATTTTTTTAGAATAAATCAGCCGTTTCATGGCATCGCTAAGTTCGATTTTAAGCGCACCGATACGCTGCGTCATCGTGTAAATGCCCTCATCCATCGACTCGTTAAAACGCCCCTCTTCATTAAAATAAGCGTCAATCTCATTTATCGCTTCTGGAATCTCGATTTTGGCCATCCAACTGCCTACAAGACCTTCAAAATCGCTGTTTTTCAAGCGCCTAAAATAGCGTACCACCTTGAGCAATTCAAAGATCTGATCAAAGCGCAATACCCCCTGCTTTTTGAGATGCGTTTGCAGACTATCAAACGTTTCAACTTTGGGTGGTGCTTTGAAAGCCAGTGTATCAAGCGCCGCAATATATTTATAGTGCAGCTCTTGATCACCTTCGATATACAAAGGTTTTTCACGGCTAAAAAAAGAGGTAAAGTTTTTGATATGTGAGGTTAAATCAAGATTATCAATAAGCGTTTCAAACGTAGACATGTGTTTTACTCACATGTCGCGGCAGAAATAAGTTCTCCATAATGCGACGTCCCTTTGCGCCCAATAAAAGTCTGAGTACCGATGCTATAAGAAAAAGTGCTTTGATTCACCTCTACACCCTTACATGTAATGGGGCTATTTTGTTTATATTTTCGCTCAATAGCCATAACCAAATCACGCTGTTTGTCGGTATAGACATTAAAAAAATACATAAATGCGATCGTAGCCGCAAGCACAACGGCTACAACTCCTTTGGTTTTATAATCAAGTTCTGTAAAATTGTGAAGCACTAAAAAGAGAACCCCAACCGCCAGAAGTCCCAAAATGTAACTCATTGTTCTCCCCGCATCTGATAAGTAATATCACCGGCTCCAAAGCCCACAAGAATGCCGTTCTCAAGCGTTTTTAGTATTGTATCATCTTTCACTACATGTAGCGTGTTACCCTCGCGTTTGATGCGATCGGCCATCATAAGATTATAGTGGGCAAATTCATGCTCAAAGTCAATATCACGATGCGTTTCGCTCGCAGCCCAAACCGGTAAAATAATCAATTCATCCACGCCTTGAAAACAGCTTTTAAATGCGTCAAGATTGTCGATGGTGCGTGAGTATTTATGGGGTTGCCAAATGGCGCTAATGTGCTGCATGTTTTTTAGTTTGGCATAGGTTAGCACCGACTCCATAGTGGCTTTAATTTCGGTGGGATGATGGCCGTAATCATCAATAATCACACGATGATCATCAATGCCCACAATATCAAAACGTTTTTTGATCCCTTTGTAGTTTTTTAGGTTTGTTTTAATCTGTTCGATCCCCATCGTTTGCAAGGCGGTCAAAATAGCCAGCGCGGCATCAAGCGCAATGTGTTCGCCAAATCCCCACACTTCAAACGTACCGATATCTTTTAACTGAAATTTTGTATGCGGCTCGCCATCACGCAATACATACTCAATATGACTCATATCTTTACTGGGATAGAGCCATGTAGCTTCAATGTCAAGAGAACCTAAAAAAGGATCCTCGCCATTAAGTACCCGACACGGCGCATTTTCAATGAACTGCCGGTATGATCCGTAAAACAGCACTTCATCATAGCCGTAATACTCCATATGCTCGGGTTCGGCATTGGTGACAATAGCGCAATATGCATTGGCATTTAAAAAACTGCCATCACTCTCATCGGCTTCAAAAATAAGCACATCGCTTTGTTCACAGTAGCGTACATTAGAGCCAAACTCTTTGGACTCCGCACCAATAATAGCCGAGCCTTGCATAATGGATGAAAGAATTGCCGAGGTGGTACTTTTGCCATGCGCACCCGCTACGGCATACACTTTGGAATCATACAAAATCTCAAGCAGCGCCTCACGACGGGGAATCACTTTGATGTTTTTGGCTTTAGCTGCAGCTACTTCGGGATTGTCCAACTTAATAATCGCCGAATGCACCACGCAATCCGGGTTTATAATATTTTCGGCGCGTTGTGGAATGCTTACATGTAAGCCCTCAGATTCAAGTTTGTGGGTAATGTGTGATTCGCGGATGTCCGAGCCACTCACCTCATGCCCGCGGTAATGCATATACTTGGCAAGCCCCGATATTCCAATACCGCCGATGCCTATAAAATGGTACTTCACGCTGTTCCTTCGCTAACTTCGGCAATATTAAGCAAATGGTGTGCCCTACCTTGAAATACAGAGATATAAAATGTTCCCAACGCTTCTGTGGCATCCACATCGGCTATCGTTTCTAAAAATTCATCCAAAACCAACCCTTGATTGCAGGAAAAATAGTGCAGTTTCATTGCTTGAGAAAACGCTTCATCGCTTGTCAAGCCTTCAAGTATTTCAAACAGTGCTGCGGCATCGTTTAAACTGCCTGCACTGTAATGCTCCATAGCGTATTCATACAGTGCTCGCAAGGTAGCAAAATCTTGCACCTCTTCTAATGAAAAACGTTTTGGATGCTCTAGCGCATTGGTGAGGTTTTCAAGAGAAAGCTCCAAAATATTGGCGTAATAACCTAAAAGATCCTCTTCACCCAATAACTCCTGCGCCTCTTGCTCCATCACAAAAAGCGTAGCAATATCACCCTCTTGAACACACTTGAGAACCTTTTCTTTAAAAGCAGTAAGTTTATCGCTCATTCAAACACTCCTTAATGCGCTCCAAAGCCTCGCGCGTTTTATCTTGATTTTCAACCAAAGCAATGCGTACATACCCTGCACCGGGATTGGTGCTGCCATCATCACGTGCTAGATATTCACCCGGCAATACTTTGACGTTGTAACGCTCATAAAGCTTACATGTAAAGGCCAGCGCATCGCCTACATGTAACCAAATATAAAACGTTGCTTCAGGAATTTCAATACCCAAAACCTCTTTGGCAATCTCGAAATTGGCTTTATAAATTTCTCGTGCTGCAGCGACATGCGCTTCATCTTCCCATGCTTTAGCCGCAGCAACTTGCAACGGCAAAGGTGAAGCCGCACCCACATAAGTGCGATACTGCAGATACGCTTTTAAAATGTTCTCATCTCCGGCAATAAAGCCCGAACGCAATCCCGGAGCACTAGAACGTTTGGAGATGGAGTTAATTACCAGTACGTTTTTAAAATCATGATTGTTTACATATAACGATGCTTCAAGCAAGGATGATGGTGGCGTATGGGTGTAAATCTCGCTGTAACACTCATCATTAAGCAGTACAAAATCGTGTTTGAGCGCCAGCTTTACCCATACTCCCAGCTCATCAAGCGAAAGCGTTGAGGCGGTAGGATTGTTGGGAAAATTCAAAATAACCAGATCACACTCACGCAGCGTTGCTTCATCAATTTGGGGTTTAAACGCATTCTCATGAGTGAGATTAATGTAATGCACTTTGGCACGCGATGCAATGGCAGCACCTTCATAAATCTGATAAAACGGATTGGTATAGGCCATCGTTGGCGTCTCTTTATCAAAAAGCAAAAATTGTGGAACATTAAAAAGTACCTCACGCGTGCCAAACGTGGGAATGAGTTGTGATGCCTCTAATGAGACACCAAAACGTGTTTGTATAAAAGAGCGCATCGCCGCATTAAGATAAGCTTCTCCCGCTGTTTTTGGATACTTGTTTAAGAGCGGCGCAGCCTCTTGTAACGCTTCTTGAATAAAAAGGGGCGTTTCAAACTGCGGCTCACCAATGGTGAGGGTAAGCGGCGCATACGCGCCATGAGGTGTTATGCCCTCAAGCAAGGCGGTGAGCTTTTCAAAAGGATAAGGTTGAAATGTCAATCATGACTCTTTATATCTGAAGTAAAAACGTCATTATAGCGTATGGATTTTATAGCCAAAAATGGCCCATTTGATGGCCAAGATTTTAAGCAGTTGCAGCGATAGCTTGTTTTAACATGTCCAGTAGATTCGATGTTCTAAATCTATTACCGTAGGACCGTCACTGCAACCGCCAACATCCTCTGCCTGAGCATCAGATGGGGTGTTGGCAATAATCCATTGGCCTGACTTTGCATGCCACATTAATTCACCCTCTTCGATGATGCCTTTGGGAAACACATCGTAACGATCATGATTGATAATAACAATATGATGCGCTTTAATGGTGACAATCAATTGAATGCTTTTAATGCTCTGCTGTTGTGCTTCTGCAAATTTATGCTCAAAGGTATAAGTACCATCTTTGAGCGGCACCTCTTGCGCTGCTAGAACACTTTTTAGTATCAACACAATGAATAAAACGGCAAAAAACCTCATGATATACACCTTTTCAAGAGTGGAAGAAGCGTTATGATGCAACAAACTGTTTTAAAAGCTCCGGTGCATTTTTCAAGTTTTCTTCTAAGCGATGATAAAACTCCCCCAGATGATAGCCATCAGCAAGACTGTGGTGTACTTGCAGCGCAATGGGTAGGGTCACTTTGGTGTCAGTTTCATGAAATTTTCCAACCGTGACAATAGGAATACTCGCATATTGCGACAGATAAGGGTGCGTAAATGCGCTAAACCTGAGCCACGGAATATTGGTGACAAAATATCTTCCGTGTTTCTCCTCTATTTGAACATTGGGATTTTGTTTCACATCATCAGAGGCTTCGATGATATGCTCATAAAAAGCCTTGATATTCTCCTCATGTGTTACATCGCAAAATGAGATAGTATTATCATCAAGCAGCACCGTATATGAAGGGTTAATAACGTCAAATTCATAAAGTTCTTCATCAATTATGCACTGTCTTAGAGCCTGAAGTTCATTAACAGTCTTGTTGATCAAACAAGCAAGAAGGGGAAAAAAACGCAGCTTATATTTTTTTCGAAATTCATAAAAAGAGGTAATATCCACTTCGCATGTCGTACTCAAGACAGGAATATCATGATGCAAAAATGCCTCAAAGGTCTTTTTTCGTGGATAGGTGAGCATATCAATTTTTTTGGGCATAAAGACTCCTTATTTGCATACTTTTTTATCAACAGCAAAACGGGTCCACACTGCATTGCCACGTTTATACTCATACTCAAGCGTCACGCCAATGTTAAGCAGATTGTGCAACATGGTGTTTTCGCAGTTCTCTTTGGTTGTACTCTCACGCAGCTTCTCTTTACTTGTTGCAGCAGCGCTTGTATCAAGATCGTAATGGTACGTCAAATGATCCCCTTTGGTACTTAAACTGCTAAGCACCATGTTGTTATCTACCTTGGTAGGTAGCATGGCACTAATCTGCGCCGAAAGTATCTGAACCATACAAAACCGATCTTTTTCTGTTAGGGAATCAAAAGAGTGGACTTTTGTTATATAAGCGCAATCTTGCGCATACAGGGCACTAAGAGAAAGCATAAGCATAAAAGCAACTCGGTTTAAAATGTTCATGAGAAAACTCCGATGTTGAGGTTGAATGACACGATTGCGGATAAATTATGTCATGATATTTGTTAACAAAGCACTTTTAGGACCATATTGCTTCTGCACCAAAAAAAATATCGTAGTATAATCATACCGATGTGCGAAAGAGGACGATGAAAACAATCAAAAATGACGTGAATGATTTTACACTGCATGAAGAGATATGGCATGCCATCACACACGGACTTGGATTTTTCCTAAGCATTGCCGGTTTGGCAACCTTAGTTGCTTATGCCTCGCTTCAAGGTTCTGCTTTGGCTATTACCAGCAGTGCCATTTTTGGTGCAACCCTCATCATACTTTATGGTGCTTCTACCCTTTATCACGCTATCACTCACACAAAAATCAAAAAAATTTTTCAACAATTTGATCACGCTTCTATCTATTTTTTAATTGCTGGAACCTATACGCCTGTAACACTCATTTCATTAGGAGGCGTTTGGGGCTGGACAATATTTTCTATTGTTTGGGGTGCTGCTTTTTTTGGCATCGTGTTAAAATTTGCCTATCCGGGACGTTTTGAGAAACTCTCTTTGGTGCTTTATCTACTCATGGGCTGGATGATTGTTATTGCCATGCAACCCCTGATGGCACACATGCAAAGTGGTGGTCTATGGTTTTTGCTTGCTGGCGGGCTCTCTTATACTGCGGGAATTATCTTTTATCTTTGGGAGACCCTCCCTTACAACCACGCCATTTGGCATCTTTTTGTTTTGGGAGGTAGTATTTTGCACTATCTTATGGTCTTAATTTACATTGTATAAAGGCAGCTAAAAAAACCTCAATTTAAAGCGTACACGCCGTAGTGATTTTATACGCTCCTAGCTCTTTTTTACGGGCATCCACTACATGTACGGCGCACGCAAGACAGGGATCAAACGAATGCACCACGCGCAGCACTTCAAGCGGCATGGCGGGATTGGCAAGTTTAATGCCCACTAGTGACTCCTCATAAGGGCCGCGCACGTTTTTGGCATCTTTAGGAGAAGCGTTCCATGTGGTGGGCACCACCGCTTGATAGTTCTCTACTTTGGCATCTTTGATTTTCACAAAATGGCCCAGCACCCCACGCGGTACCTCAAAAATGCCTCTGCCTTGCGCGTGTTGCGGTAGCGTTTCAAAAACATATTTGCTCCACGTCTCTTCATCATAATATTTGATATTTTCAATCATTTCAGAGACAAAACCAAAGATATAATCAGCGCATATCTGCGCTTCTACCGCGCGCGCTGCGTTACGCCCAACGGTAGTGGAAAAATCAAGCAGTTCCATGCCCGTAGCCTCCATAAAACGCTCCATGTAAGGGCGAATGATGGCGGAGTTTTTAACATACCCCACAATCATGCGCGAAAGCGGCCCCACTTCCATAGGAAAGCCTTTATAGCGTGGCGCTTTAACCCAACTGTATTTACCCTCGCTTTTTAAGGTACCATCAGGATTTAGATCCGTGTAGAAGGGTTCTGTCGTCTCATCATAAGGGCTTTTTGGCGCATCATCCACATACCACGAACGTGATGCCTCTTCACTAATATGCGTTTCATCAAACGGCTCAATAGTTTCAAAGTCATGCGCATAAATCACACCATCTTCAAAAAGCCGTTCTTTTGAACCAAACGCATA
This sequence comes from Sulfurimonadaceae bacterium, assembly GCA_050290965.1. Taxonomy (GTDB): domain Bacteria; phylum Campylobacterota; class Campylobacteria; order Campylobacterales; family Sulfurimonadaceae; genus JAFGUB01. Next base: position 30,381 of record JBNKJB010000005.1, on the reverse strand, counting down.
GCCGCCACATGCCATAAAATTGCCGCTACCCCGACCATAACCTGCTTTGATCTCATCGCCATAAGCTGCTACCAACATCTTCATATCGGGCAGATACGCGCGTTCAATAAAGTCGCGGGCATCTTTGATGATAAACATAAAATCATTAATGCGCTGAGGATTAAGCATATCGGCCACACTCGTCACCCCACCCACTACAAGGTTTTGCGGATGGGGTGTTTTGCCCGCAAAGATCGCTACCGCCTTGGAGAGTTCGCGCTGAACACGCAGGGCTTCAAGATAGTGGCTCATATGAATCAGATTCTCTTCGGGGCTAAAACGGTACGCATCATGCCCCCAATACCCATTGGCAAAAAGCCCAAGCCGTCCTGCTTTGACAAAAGAGGCCAACTTCTCTTTGATGGCATCATAATGCCCAGGCGAAGAGCGATAAGGATACGAATGAAATGCTTTAGCCCGCTCGTTGGCTTGAAAACTGTCAGCCTCAAGCGCATTGACAACGTCCACATAATCAAGCGAATGCAGGTGATAATAATGCACAATGTGATCTTGAACAAACAAAGAAAGCGTGACTAAATTGCGGATAATCTCGGCATTGCGCGGCAAGCTCATGCCATAAGCATGTTCCACCGCCGAAATGGAGGCACGATAATGCACATTGGTACACACCCCGCAAATGCGCTGGGCAATCAAACCTGTATCGCGCGGATCGCGCCCTTTTATAATGGTCTCAATGCCTCTAAAAAGCTGTCCCGATGCCCACGCCTCTTGCACGACGCCCTCGTCGTCTATTTCCACTTCAATGCGCAAATGCCCTTCGATACGGGTGATAGGATCAATTACAATCTTTTTAGTGCTCATCGTCTTGCTCCTCAAGTTTTCGGTTGTTGGCGTAGTGATCAAACGCAATCTTGCCTTCGCCACAGGCAAAGCAGCCATGACCTACCTGCACCGGCCAACTGGTACCTTCGTTAAATTTCACCACCGAGCAGTTTAGATCGGCATAAGGGCCTTTACAACCCATTTGAAACAGACACCACCCTTTTTTGGCACCCTCATCACCCCACTCCAGCACAAATTCATCAAGATCATAGTGGCCGCGACGTTCGCAGTTGTCGTGAATACGGTAACCATACGCCCATAACGGACGATTTTTGGCATCAAGCTCGGGCAGCTCATCAAACATAATGTAGTGCACCAATGTTCCTACAATATTAATGGGATTGACGGGACATCCAGGCAGATTAATAACATCATTGCGTCCCAGCGCTTCGGCCACGCCTACGGCCTCTGTGGGATTAGGCGCGGCAGCGACCACCCCGCCATCAAGTGCACAACTGCCAATAGCCAAAATAACCGCCGCATCTTTGGCACAGCGTTTTAAAAGTTCCAGACCCGTTTCACCTTTAGGCCCAATACGCAGATACTTGCCATCAAGCCCCAAGGGAATGGCTCCTTCAACCATCAAGATGTATTTTCCTGCATCGTTTTTAAGTATGTCATCCAATGCATTCTCACTCTGCTCTCCTGATGCGGCCATCAGCAGTTCGTGATAATCGAGTGAAATGTATTTGAGTATCAAATCATCCACTTTAGGGTGCGCCGTTTTAATAAACGCCTCGGAGTTGCCGGTGCAATCAGAGAGCTCCAGCCAGATAATGGGAATTTTATTGAGCTGTTCAACACCTTGTGTCACCAGCCCTTCATAATCAGGCGATAGCCGCATTGAGGCGGTAATCATGGAGACCCAGCGGTTAAAGTCTTTGTTAAGATCAAACGATTCCAATGCCTCTTGCAGGTTGTCAGAGCTAATCTGATTGGCCGGATGCAGGCGGTTATATTTATCAATGCGTTTTTGAACTTTTTCACGCTCGGCAGCCTCTAGCGCTTCTTGTTTTGCCGCTTTAATGCGCGCGGCCTCTTCTGGATCGACCGGCGTGGCGGCGATAAGATCGGTAACATCTTTTTTACAGCGTCCGCAGGTGCGTGCGGCTGCGCTAAAAGCTTTTAGCTCGGCAAAAGAGGTGATGGCGTTTTCTTTGATAAGATCCACCAAATCCATCTCATACACGCTTTCGCAACTGCACACTAAGCGTCCGCGCTCGGAGATAAGACGGTTTTGATAAAAATAGCCAGCATCCACTGCGGTTTTTGACTCAATCATACGTTTGAGCGCCATAATGTCAATGTTGGTGTTGATACCGATAAAGCGCACCAGAGCATCGTTATTGATAATGTACTGATCGATGCGCTCTTCGGCTTTGCTTTCGATAATAATGCTCTCGTTTTGAGGATCACTCATGTTGTAATCTACCGCACTCACATCGGCAAAGAGAAACGATCCCACCTTTAAACCATCCACACCCGGCTCTTCATTAAAAGGTGCGGGATCAATACTCAAAATATGCGAGACAGCAGCATCAGCTTGAAGCGTACACTCTTTAACCCGTCCCGCCAAATAACCGCTATCACGTAGCTGCGCGGCTTCGCCCACGGCATAAATATAAGGATCACTTGAGCGCATGGTCGCATCAACCAATATCCCTTTATCGACTTCTAATGTTGATTTAGCAAATGCCACATTGGGGCTAATACCTACACCAAACACTACAAAAGGATCCTCTATGATGCCATGGCGGGTGGTAATGGAAGTAATCGTATCGCCCTGGAGCGTTTTGTCGATAATTTCATCGTTAAAAAGAATGTGAACCCGCGGATCAGCCTCGAAAATCTCGCGGATTTTGGCAATCGAGGCCAGATTGAGATCTTTAGAGTACAGATGTGATCCGCGTGAGATAAGATAGATGCCTTTTGGGTCTTTAAGGCGCGTCAGGGTATCACACAGTTCTAATCCAATAGGCCCCACACCCATAACGATGACATTTTTATCTTTAATGTTTTTGGCAATTTTAAAACTGTCATCGGCAGAGCGAAACGTGGTTGCATTATGGATATTTGAGATATCAAAAAGCTCACGCGGTTTTGAGCCGGTGGCAATAATGAGATAATCATACGAAAAAAGCCCATGCTGCGAAAAAACCCGTTTGGCTTTTGGATCGATACTCGTAATGTGCTGATTGAGCTCTAGCCGGACTTTAGGGTTAAGTTCGAGGGCGATATCGTCAACACAGCAGCTGCCACTTACCAAAGAACAGAGGTGAATACGATCATAAGGAGGATAGGTTTCGCCCGAAACAATCACTACCTCAACACTACCGTCTCGTTCCAAAACGGCATTAGCCAGATAGACCGCGGCAATACCGCCACCAACGATAACAATACGCATAAAGAGCCCTTACATGTAAAATTGCACCTATTATATACTATCCTTCTTACAAATTAGGTACAATATGTTTTATGCTAACAATGTTATAATTGGTTGATTAAAACAGCTATTGCAAAGTGATCATATCTATATGCCCAAAAAGTCATTACTCTCTTTTTCTATTGTCACACTGCTGGTACTCATAGGGCTTTATCTCTTTTACACAATGGAGCACAACCTCGTTCTTAAAGAGAAGCTTAACGATGGCAAAAAACATTTAAAGATTGAGAGTGAGCGCTTCAAACTGTTGTTACTGGAAGTTGAGAGCGATATTCGCTACCTTCGAGAAAAACTTCAAGACAATCTACTCAAAAATCCGCACTCACTAGAACAAGATTTTTTCCATTTTATTGCTGAAAAGAAACGTTACGATCAAATACGTTTTTTAGACACTTCGGGAATGGAAAAGATACGTGTCAATTATAATGCCGGACGTCCTTATGTTGTTGATGCTATTCAATTACAAAACAAGGCTGAACGCTACTATTTTAAAGAAGCCATTAATTTAGCGCAGGGAAGCATCTACCAATCTCCGCTTGATCTTAATATAGAATTTGGTGCCATTGAGATGCCACTCAAGCCAATGATTCGATTTTCAACTCCCGTTTATACCAGTGATGGCGTAAAACGTGGTTTACTTGTTTTAAACTATCTTGCAGAAGCCTCTTTGAAAAGTATTCAGCAAAGCCCTGACACTCTAACAGACACACTCTTTTTACTTAATCATAAAGGATATTATTTAAGTGGTGCTAGCGATGACAAACTCTGGGGCTTTATGTTTAAAGATAAAGAGGATATTACCTTTGCAAAAGAGTACCCCGAAATCTGGAACCAAATGGTACAATCATCCGCTAATACCCTCTCTAACGAGAGTAGTGTTTTTCTTTATAACACCATTACATTACCCCAACAATCCAAGAATGCCCTAAACTGTGATTATTGCCGCTGGTATATCGTAGTTGAGATTAATAAAAGAGCCATTTCAGATTTGGTTTTTGATAAAATTTTACTGTTTGCTCCCATGATTGTCTCTGTTTATGCTCTTTTTTTACTGTTGTTCTATTTTTTATTACGAACCAAAGAGCTACGTCAAAAACAAGCTTTGGAAATTAGTAAACTTCATCAAAGCATTGCCGATGAACGCGATCTGTTTGTCCATGGTCCTACAATAGTATTTAAACTCAAAAACACGCATGGATGGCCGGTTGAGTATGTCTCTTCCAACATCAAGGAGCTTCTTGGTTTTGCACCCGAAGCCTTTACCCAAGGCGATTTCAATTTTGCTTCAATTCTAGCACCTGAGTACATTCAAACATTCAGTGCAAAAATCAGCGCTATTGAAAAAGAGAATATCGACGTATTCGAACACGATACCTATGAGATTGTTGATGGGCAAGGCCGCTACCACTGGGTGCGTGATAATATGAAAGTCTCACGTAATGCGCAGGGAAATATTGAGTATATTTACGGTTATATCAATGACATTTCTGCCTTAATAGAAGCAGAGCAAAAACTGCGAGAAAACAATAAATACATTCAAACCGTGCTTGATACCATTGCCGATCCTACCATAGTTATTAATGTTTCGGATTACGAAGTGGTCTTTTGTAATGAAGCAGCACGATCCCTTTATGCCGATACGCCGCAGCTATCATCGTATGGCAAATGTTATCAGATGACACACATGCTTGATACTACATGTAACGGACACGATTGTACCTGCCCAATTGATATGCTCTTAAAGCGTAAAAAAACAACACGTGTCACGCACCGCCATATCTCCAAAGAGGGTCGTCCCTTTTATGTGGAAGTGGCGGCCACACCTATTTTTGATGCTAAAGGCAATGTCGTGCAAATCATTGAATCACATCACGACATTACGCATCATGTTACCGACAAAGCCGAGCTAAAAACTTTAGCCCAAACTGACGCATTAACCAATGCATTCAACCGTTCTAAATTTGATGAACTGCTTGATGATTTCATAACTCAGGCTAAAGAAAACAGCTATTATTTTGGGCTGATTGGGCTGATCATGTTTGATATCGACCATTTCAAAAAAATTAACGATGCCTACGGGCATGATGTTGGCGACTCCGTGTTGGTTGAATTGACACAATTGATTAAAAAACGGATTCGTAAAGATGACCTACTGGTGCGCTGGGGCGGCGAAGAGTTTATTGTTTTTATTCCCAATACCGAGCGCGACATACTTCACACCATAGCTGAGAACCTGCGCAAGAGTGTTCAATTGCATCCCTTTAAGCATGTGGGCACCCTTACCTGTAGTTTTGGCGCATCAGACCTGCAACCACACGACACCAAACAGACGATTTTAAAACGTGTTGATGAAGCACTTTATGCCTCCAAAGAGGCTGGCCGCAATAGAGTAACACTCATCTAGTGGCGTTTTAAAGCGCTGTGTTTGCGTACCCACAGCATCATTAAAAAAACTACCAGCAGCAAAGCTGCACCCAAGACGCTAAAAAAGTGTTGCACCCCAAAATAACTCACAAACGGATGAAAGACCACAGGAGAAGCAAACTGCCCAAAAAAGAGCGCACTGCTAAGATAGCCTGATGATTTCACACGACGTTTGTGATGGCTTTTACTGAGCATCCATGCCACAACGTTGGTCATTAAAATACCACCACCAAATCCCATGATGGGGGATGTCATAAAGAAAAAATAGACGTTATTAATGGCACCAATAGCAATAAATCCAAATCCCACAATCCCCATACCAATTAAATAGATCACAGGAAAATCAAAATGTTTTTTGAGTTTTGAAAAGGTGAGTGCTCCTAACGCATTTGCAAAAAAAGCACTGGCAATAATAAAACCTGTAAAGGATCCGCTGGCATGAAAATGGTTAATTATCAAAAACGGCACCTGCGTGGGCAAAATGTAAAAAATAAGCATCAAAACAAATGCCAAAATGTAGATGCCCATAAGCCGCGGCTGTATGCTCTCATCTTCTATTGCGCCACCATAATGCTGAGGCTCTTTTAAAAAAAGCCACACCAGCGGTATAAACACAACGCCTATCGCATAGATCAAAAAAGGGTAACGCCAGCCAATATCGCTAAGTAATCCGCCCCCAACTAAAAAAACCAACCCGCCAAACGAACCAAAAGCGCTTTGAAGCCCCATATATTTAGGGCGGGTCTCATTGGTAAAATAATCGCCCACCAATGACGTGGTAATAATCATCAAGGTGGCAATAGAGACCCCAAAAAAGAGGCGTGACATCAAAATGCTCTCAATGCTTTGCAAATAAAAACCTGCCGTGCCAAAAAGTGCAAAAAATACCAATGCTACCAGTGTGGCACTTCGGCGTGTAAAATTTTGAAGCAGATGCCCCAAAAAAGGTGAAAGCAGCGCAATAGAGAGCGAGGGCAAGGTAATGACCAAGCGTGAGAGAAATTCAATATGCTCTTGATTAGGAAAATGATCTTTTAAATGCGGTAGCGCCGTAATGATTGCCACATTAGACATCATCGTGCTCATCGAAAGCAGTAAAAGGGTTAGTTTGGTAGTAAATGATATCTTCATACTATGACTTCACCACAGCACATTCCCAGCCATCATAAGCACCATTACATGTAATACTTAGCTCAATCAACTGCAGCGTAATAGCATCAATCTCATAAAAATGCGGACGATCTTTTCGATAAAAACTCACTTTATAACCGCTATCACTTGATGTGATTTCATTACATGTAAAGCCCTCCTCTGTGGCCTTACATGTAAAGGTTTGCGCATCTTTAGATTGTTCAAAATAGGCACTATGCTCAATAGCGCGCATCGTCTCTAACGTGTCGCCTTGTGCACGAAGACGCTCGCAGGCATTGTGATTGTGAATGATCTGCCACTGCCACATATCAGGCTCAAGCAGTTTATGATACACCTCCCATTGGCTATCTTCTCGTGAACCAAATTCATAGCCATAATCTTCTATTTCTCTAAAAGCATAACGCACTACATCGTGCCATTCAAAATCGTATTTAAGATAAAAAATAAAACTCACCGTAGCATTGGTGACAATTTTGCCCACGTAGTTGCCAACTTTATAGCGCAAAACGGCCGCTTCAATGTTGTCTTCAATATATTGCAGCTGCACGGCTTCGGCTTGGCTGATAAGCCCTTTTTCATTAGGCTCATGCATGATGAGTTTAATAAAGCCTAAATACGGAAGCATCTCTTTGCGCGATTCATGAATAATGCCGGCATTAAATGAGACGCTGGCGGGATAACCGTCAACGCTTTTCATGTAAATTTCCCAGTACTCTTGCACTACTCCATCTCCAGACTCATCAGCAGCATCTCTTCACCATCGGTAACGCTAATATCAAGACTCTCGCATTGCGGACATCGGTAATAGATAGTTTCAAGTATGCTCACGGCACCGCATGCCTTACATGTAAGGGTAACCGGCGTAATATTCATGACAAATTCGGCACTCTCGCAGAGGGTTTTTTCTTTAAACGTATTAAAAGCGATTTCTAAAAGATGGGGTTCTACACCGCTCATCACACCGATTTTGACCACCACTTTGGTGATTGTATGGGCATCATTTTCTTTGGCGTAGCTTTCACACTGATCTAGCAGTGCCTGTACAATGGAGTATTCGTGCATATTCTAACCGTAAAACAGAAGTAATGCACATTTTATCTAAACCTCCCCAAAAGGGAGGATAAAAGCACTGTTACAATCCCATACAGGTGCTATAGTAAGTCACTGTGCCGGGCCAGTCGGAAAAAATACCTTTAATACCAACATCTTGTGCCAGAACATCAAGCATCTCGTACGTGTCGCCTTCATTATCAATGGCATCAACCGTGCTCATGTAATACCATTCGTTTCCACTTTCTACCAATTTGCTAAGTATTCCTGAACGCTCTAGTGTCCACGTAATAATATCAAGACCTGCTGCCTTAGCTTTGGTGGCATACAGCGATGGTACAATCTTGTTATTTGCATCAAGTTTTACCAAAACCCATGTTGGAGGGGCAATGATATTAACACCATCGGCTTTAATCTGCTCCATAGTGCGCGGTGCCCATGTGTCACTATTTTCGGGGTCAAAATTGGCATAATTTGCAGCATCTTCTGCTGTCTCTTGATAGGCACGTCCATCAAGGTAGACGGCCTGTTTACCAAATTCTGAGTCATTGGCAATCCAGTATAAAATATCAGAGTAGTTAAATGACTGTGCAAAGACCTGAGATGCATCCACATTGGCATTTTTATATTCGTCAATCATTTTTTGCGCATAATCTTCCTGACTCATTCCCTCATAAGGCATTGTCACGCTTGGTGTTTTAAGCTCGGGAGTCATTTTAACATTCAGGTTTTTAAAGAGTTCAATACTCTCAGCATGCGTCATCAATGTTGCCTGGTTGCTATAAAGATCGGTTCTAAAACTTGGAGTGGCATTCATGTATGCTTCAATGGTGGTGGCACTTTTATTGGCTGCATCCATTTTGGCATAAAGCGTTTTAAATTCACTCAGTGTAATATCAGAAGTACAACATTTGATGTTTGCGGCGTTGGTAAGTTGGCCGTTGGCATCAATTACCGGCGGCACGCTACATTTTGAAGCCAAATCAGTGGCAAGAATATTGGTTGTCGTATGCAAATCACACTGCGAGTGACGGCATACCAGCTCTTTGTCTTTGGTAAATGTAACATCACACTCTATGACTCCTGCGCCCATGCGCGCCGCAGCCATGTACGACTCTTTGGAGTGTTCGGGAAACTGCATATTGGCACCACGGTGTCCAATAGAAAAATCGCTTTTTTTCATGGGCATGTTTTCACACGCTTTAAGACGCGTTTTAAGCGTTTCATTTTCAAGTTTATCAATAAGGTAATAAGGTCGTACCCCTACCTGAATTTGTGTAGCCACCGATACGTCATCAGAGCTATCACTGCCACATCCGCTAAAAAGCGCCATACCAATACCCACCGATGCTCCAAGTAACATCAACATTTTATGATTCATAAAAGTACCCCTGATTTAAAAATTCAAAGGCATTATAGAGAGAGAAATTAATGTGAAATTGAAATTTATTTTTGAAAATTACCTGATGGTTACCCTATTTCAAAGGGGTTACAATCATGCCACAAAAATGACTCATAATCAGCGTTTGCTTACGCGGTTTTTTCCATGTTTTTTTGAAGCATACATCGCATCATCAAGCCGTGCCAAAACAGTTTCTAATGGCTCATCAACACCACATTGCGTCACCCCAAAGCTTGCCGTAATGGTCTGATTGGCAAGTTGCTGCAATCTGAAATCGTTTTCAAAGGCAATGCGTAACTTTTCAGCAATGATTTCAGCATCTTTGATCTCGGTATTGATTAATCCCACAATAAACTCTTCGCCACCCCAACGGGCAACAATGTCGGTCTGTCTTAGATGACTTTTTACGAGTTCGGCCATACGTATTAAAACATCATCTCCCGCATGATGACCCATCGTGTCGTTAATGTTTTTAAAGTCATCCACATCAAAAAATAGCAGTGACAAAGCTTCTTGATGACGCTTAAAAAGCAGATAATGCTTTTGAATAGTTTCATTAAATGAACGTCGATTCATAAGGCCAGTCAAGCCATCATTGTGTGCAAGATACTCCAATTTTTTGTTATATTTTCTAATGGTTAGTAAAATCATTAACGTAATCAACAACGTTACTAATAAAGATGCCCCAAGATTAAAATAAAAGGTATTGTTAACATCATTAGTAAAATCGCTAATTTTTGCTTCAACCACCAAATGCAGACGCAATTCAGGAATATATTTTGTATTAATCAAATACTGCTCACCCTCTTTTTCATAGTGAAGTATTTTGGAGTATTTGGAAATAATCTGATCTTTTAGCGCCGCTAATTCGGGATTATCAGAAAGGTTGTTAAACGCTTCTTGCTGCCGCTGGGCTAGAACAACTTTGCCCGCTTCATCTAAAAAATAAACCGTAAATTTAAACTGCTCTTTAAAACGCTGCAACATCTCATTGATATACGAAATCTTGTGTCCAATCCCTGTAGCACCAATTAAATGATATTTGGAATCAAAAATTTTATAATTGATAAACATCATCATTGAGTTGTCAAGGTTAATATTGTAATCAAGATTGATTTCATGATCCTCTGGTATTTGTCTAAATTTAAAATACCACGCGTTATCGGGATTATCTTGTGATACATGTTCTAAAAAACCATCATGTGTATAATAACTTTGTGTTTTGTCTGAGACTAAAAACGTTACAAAAAGGCTATATTTGTTTTTGATTACTTCAAGATAACGGGCAATTTTTTCACTATTTTGTTCATCGTTTATTAGCCAGTCTCTCACAAAAGTATCACTCGCCATCATTGAAGAAACCAGCGTAGGCTCAATAATATGACTCTGAATTTCTGTATAGATGTTATCAACCGAGAGGGGTAAAGATCTGTTAATCAGTTCACTCTGCTTTGCATTGAGTGAGATCGCATAGTTGATAAGTGAAATACTTATCGACAGAATCAGTAAAAGCGTTGTAACAGTAAAAAGGACTTTGAAATTGTGTGTGTTTTTCATGTCCTGAATTTTAACAGATTCTAGGTAGAAGTTCACCCTTTGGTAGTTCCAAGTAACGACGGCTTCCCCAAGGTGAATGCAGTATGACTTTTTTTGCTCTTTCTTGTGTTACTCTAGCAATGTGTGCCGCCTTACATGTAAACCCAAAATCTTGCATTACATGTAAGGCTTTATCGACATCTTTAGCATCAATTGCCATCACAAACGTACCTTCATTAGCAAAATCATACGCCTCAAAACCAAGAAGCTCACAAATACCCTTGACGGCATCGCTCACCGGAATGGCCTCTTCATCAATCTCAATACAGACGTCACTTGCCACGGCCCATTCATTGAGCACCGCGGCCAAACCGCCACGTGTCGCATCGCGCAGTGCCTTTACATGTAAGCCCGAAGCAAGCAGTTTTTCAACAACCGGCCAAAGCGTTTCGCAATCGCTTTGAATATTGCCTGAAAGATCAATCCCCTCACGCGCTGCCAAAATGGTAGCGCCATGCGCACCAATATCACGCGAAACAATGATAGCATCCCCTTCGCTAATATTATGTGCCGAAATGCCGCTTTGAACGATCTCGCCAATACCCGATGTGGTAATAAAAATTTTGTCACACGCCCCACGCGGCACCACTTTGGTATCGCCGCAAACAATTTTAGCGCCGCTTTTAGCCAGTTCGTTTTTCATTGAAAGCACAATACGTTTTAAATCATCCAGTTCCAAGCCCTCTTCAATAATAAACGCCGCACTCAGATAGAGCGGTTTTGCCCCCATCATGGCAAGGTCGTTTACCGTTCCGGCAATGGCGATCTTACCGATGTCGCCGCCGTTAAAAAAGATAGGACTTACCGTAAAACCGTCGGTGCTAAAGGCGATATTGCCCTTTACATGTAACACGGCGGCATCTTCGGCAGCTAGCAATATATCGTTGCCAAATGCCTCGAAAAAAAGCTCATGAATTAAGCGGTTCATCTCTTCGCCGCCGCCTCCGTGGGAGAGTTGGATCTGCTTATCCATCTTCATAATTGCAGTGTCACTCCATGTTTTTGCACACACACCTGATACTCCTCAACAAGACCCTCTAGCATGTTATTTCCAAATTCGATACCGCTACTAAGCATCAAACCATCAAAAACGATCCTTCCTTTAAAAGGCAGGAGCAAGAGCTCTACATGCTTGGGATAACTGCCAATGAGCGCTGCAAGATCATCATACAGGCCATAAACAAGATAGGCGCGATCATCACTATGGTTCCAGACGATAATGCTCTTGTTTTGATGAGGCTGCATTGCAAACATCTCTCCAAAAACCATCTTTTTAAAACCTTTAAGCGTCTCTTGATCCTCTTTTGATAGCGTATGACCTTGCTCTGTTAGCAGACGATCTATAAGCTCGGGGTGATGCATCAGATGTTCACGCACATCAAGAATCTCTCGGGTTTGCATCAGTTCATCACTACAAAAATGGCTCCCGTCATGAAGTGTTTGAAAGACGGCATCAAGAGGCGTTTTATTGTGGATAGCGGCATAATCATGTTGAACATAGGTAAGTAGCTTATTAAAGATATGATAATACTCCTCAATCTCCGAGCGATTGAGTGCCTTTTTTCCTAAAACCTTAGGCGTTGAGAGCCGTTTCATAGGGCTCTCTTGTTTTTTAAGACAGCACTTTTTGTACTTTTTCCCACTGCCGCAAGGACACGGATCATTACGGCCTACATTTTTATACGCTTCATCACCCGTTTCAAAACTCTCAGCGGTTGAGCCGTTTTGTGTAGTATTTTGCTGTCGAATCGCAATGAAATCGGGCATCATCATCACCGTAGTAAGCAATAAAAAAACAACCAGCTCTCGTGTGGAGCCAAACTCTTTAATCATCTGCTTTCGCGTCTCATCGGTCGCATAGTACAGATCACTGCTTATCAGCACCATCCGTAAAACATCGGCAAACTCTTCAGGTACATCAAAACGTTTGATTACGATTTCTAGATCTTCAATAAAGTGCTTTTGGTCTATATTGTAGCTATCAAAAAAGAGATCAACAGGCTCCATGATCATAGGAATCCATTTATCTTTAGCATCTTCAACGCCAATCTCTTCAGGCAGATACTTTGTCAAGTTTTGTGCCAGATAGCGAGGTGTTTTTCCTAGTGTAATATCATCAAAGCTGTGAATTATGGCGTTATAAAAGGTAAGGTACTCACCTAACGACTCTTGAAGCGCTTCGAGACTCTCGGGCTCTTTAATGATCTCTTCAAATAGTGAAACCGGGTGTATCACTTCAGGATCTACCAAATAGGGCAACAACATCAAGTAAAGTTCTAAAACACCCGTCTTACCACCACTTTGACGCAAAACTCTACTATCGATACGTTTAAAATGTTTGGCATCAAGTTTTTTTATTTCTAGCATAAAGCTCCTTTATAGAAAATCGTACTCAAAAGATACGGCAGCACTCTTTTTGTCTTTTGCAATGTAGCGTAAAATTTGTTTGAGCTTATCTACAAAAAGCTTATCCCTGATAATATTCATCACCGCTGCATAGTGTCAAAAAATGCTTTCATCTCCTGTTCGTAGGCCTCTTTAGTGAGATAATCACCGTTTTTTATGCGCTCTTCAGCCGCTTTGACATTATTAACAACTTCTTCTTTGCGCGTTGCTTTTAATAGCTTCAAATCCTCATTATCTTCTTGCGATACTATTTCAAGCCCGTCACTTTTAAAATGATCCAGTAACCACAGCACCTTCTCGGTGATCGTGTCATCTTTTATATTGATTGTTAATGATGTCATTTTTGATCCTTTGTAGCAATTATAACTTATTGCCTTTTTGCATATACTGCAAATAAAACTGTTTCGCCGTCCTGTTTCAATTTCGATTTGATTTATACATAAATAATATCTTTATACACATACGGTTTTAGCGCATCTTTGAGCTTTGCTTCACGAACCAGATCCACTTTATGCTCCAGCGTCTCTTCAAGCATTTTATTTAACTTCAAGTAATCAAAAAGTGAAAACGTTGTGCTCTCTTTAAGCTCAAACAGTATGTCCATATCGCTATCTTGAGTCGCTTCATCACGCGAGAATGAACCAAAAAGCGCTAACTTCTCCAGACCAAAACGTGTTTGAAGCTCCTCTTTTTTTGTTTGAAGTATCGTGATTATCGCTGTTTTATTCATATGATTTCCTTTTACTTACATGTATATTTTCTATCATTAAATATCAATGCAAGATCTTTTTCATGCTTCTAGTCTCAGCTCTTTCTCCAACATCATTTTAATAAGCGATTGGTAAGGAACATCAAGCGCATTAGCCCGTGTTTTCAACTTTTCAAGCATATCTTCAGGCAGTCGTAATGAAATGGTTTTGGTACTTTTCTTAAGCTTGGCAAACTGCGCTCGTTTTACTTTTGACGTATCAAAAAAATCAACAACATCGTGTTTATCCCAAAACGCCATCTCTTCCTCTTGATTTTTAAATTTCGGTATGGTTTTCATAAAATTTTCTCTCTTTCTTGCTCATAGCCCGCGCTGAAATCACCCGCAATTTATCATTTCGTTTGGTAAAAATTACGGTAATCAACCTACCGTCATCGAGTGTTCCAAGTGCTACGCAACGGCATTCACGAGTATTTGAGTGTTGTGCATCTTCAAGCAAGAGCAGAGGTTCATTAAAAAACACCTCTTCAATCTGCTGCCAACTCAAGCCATGCTTTTTTTCGTTTTTAAGAATATTGCCATCATCCCATTCAAAACCAATGGCACTTTCAACGTCCAAACACTCATACGCCATGCACTACCTTTTGTATAGTATCATCATATACAATTTGAGAATCATTTGTCAAACTAATTCGTTTTTTTCCTGCATATACTGCAAATAAAACTGCTTCGCCGTCCTGCCGCTGCGCGATGCACGCAGTGCGCTAAAACGTTTGGCTTCTACATGTAAGGTATCACGATTGATGTCAATCTCTTTAAAATAGTGCTCTACCATTGCTAAATAATCCTCTTGCGTGCCCTGATAAAAGCTGATCCAAAGGCCAAAACGATCCGCCAACGAGAGCTTTTCCTCGACCACGTCGCCGTAATGCAACGCACCATCGCATACCTCGACGCTTTGATTATCGCTATGACGTTCATCCACCAAATGGCGACGGTTGGACGTGGCATAAAGACGCACGTTTTGCGGCGAGCTTTCAATAGAGCCTTCCATAGCGCTTTTAAGATAGATGTAGCTGCTATTGGCGCGTTCAAACGAAAGATCGTCCAAAAAAATAATAAACCGGTAGGGTTCATGGCGCAAAGCATCGATAATTTCGGGCAAGTGTTGCAGATCTTCTTGAAAAAACTCCACCACGCGAAGCCCCTGCGGGGCATAAGCATTTAACAGCGCTTTCATGAGCGTGGATTTTCCCATGCCGCGACTGCCCCACATCAGCACATTGTTACTAAATTCACCTTTTAAAAAGTTTTCGGTATTTTGCACCAGTTGCGCTTTTTGCTTCTCTATACCCACCAGATCATCCAGAGTGATCGCGTCAATGTCACGTATGGGTTTAAGTGCGCCAAGAGAAGCTCTGTAAATCGCCGCGTTATAGAGGTTCCACTCAATCATTTTCACCCAGCCTTCTTTCTTTATTGATGTTACACACTTTATGAGCAAAGCCCATAAAGCTTCCCGTATCTTTCGGATACGGGAGACCAACTGACTTTCAGTTATTTATTATCTTGTCACACTTCCGCAAATCGGTAATAAGCGTTACACGCCCCTTCACTGCTGACCATACAGCTTCCAAGCGGTGTGTTTGGCGTGCAGGCGCTACCAAAAACTTTACACTCTTTTGGTCCGGCCAACCCTTTTAAAATGGTGCCGCAGATACAGAGTTTGTGATCGTCTATCGGCTCGGTTGGCAAGATCGTTGCAAACACTTTTTCAGCATCCATAGCCTCAAACGCATCGCGCAACTTTAAAGCGCTAAAAGGAATATCTCCGATGCCACGCCATCTAAAATGCTCTCGCGGCTGCATATACGTCTCGATCATCTGCTGTGCTTTAACATTGCCCTGCATATCTACCGCGCGGCTGTACTGGATCTGCACTTCGGCACGGTTTTCGTTTTTTTGTTTGGCAATCATCAAGATTGCCTGCATCACATCCACCGGCTCAAACCCGCCTACCACCACAGGCGTATGGTATTTTTGCGGCAGGCTCACATAAATTTTAGCTCCGCTAATCACGCTTACATGTGAGGGACCAATAAAGGCATTCACCCGAGAAAGGCCATCAGCCATAATTGCATCAACCGCCGGAGGCACAAGTACATGGTTTACATGTAAGAACAGATTGCTAATGTTTTGCGCCAAAGCCATTTTCATCAGCGAGGCACTCATGGGTGTAGTGGTCTCAAAACCAATAGCAAAAAAAATCACGTTTTTCTGAGGATTCTCTTTGGCAATTTTAAGCGCATCAAGTGGAGAGTAAAGTGGGCGAATATCGCACCCGTTTGCGCGTTCTTTGACCAGTGAACTTGTTGAACCCGGCACACGGATCATATCGCCAAGCGTACACAAAATAGCATCATCCATTTGGGCCAAAGCAATGGCATGATCAATCCGCTCTTTGGGCATAATGCACACCGGACATCCGGGGCCATGAATAAAATTGATGTTAGCGGGTAAAAGCTGTTTAAGCCCGTATTTCATAATGGTGTGCGTATGCCCGCCACACACTTCCATTACATGTAAGGGTTCGGTAAGTTTTTTGGCTTCTGCAGCAATCGCAGCGGCAAGCGCCTTAATAACCTGCGCATCACGAAAGCCATCATACAGATCGTGCAGCTGCAGGTTGCTCATGAAGATTCTTTGTTATCGCAGTGATCATCGGCGTCAATAGCCGCGCGCCGCTCTTCTTCGTTCATGGTTTCTAGTATCTCTTGATACACCGCCAATGATGCCAAAGCATCTTCTTCATCAATCTTGCTCATGGCAAATCCCACGTGAATAAGCACATAATCGCCCACGCCTGCTTCATCACCCATAAGATCCAGACTCACCTGACGTTTAATACCCATGGTGTCAACCGTGGCGATGTTATCGTCGTCGATCTCAACAATTTTTGAAGGAATCGAAAGACACATTAACGCAGCTCCATTTTAAATGTGATCCAATCGGCCACACGTTTTAGCGAAGCGTCATCATTTATATTGACTTCTAAAATATCCACGCCCGGTTTGAGTTTGCGTGCTTCGGCTTTTTCGTGTTCGATGTCGTACTCAAAATAGGGCAACAGATCCGTTTTGGTAATCAACACCAAGTCGGCCTTACGAAACATCACCGGATATTTGGCAATCTTGTCTTCGCCCTCAGGAATGGAAACAAGCACAATATTAAGATGGCTTCCTACATCGTAACTTGCCGGACAAACAAGATTGCCGACATTTTCAATAAAACAGACCTCTACGGCGTCCATATCCAGTTCATGCAGCGCTTTATGCACCATAAAGGCGTCCAGATGACACGCGCTTCCGGTTTGAATCTGATACGCATCAATTCCTTTGTTTTTGAGTCGCTGGGCGTCGCGCGACGTCTCCAGATCGCCCTCGATCACGCTGTATTTAAAGCCGGCGACATCCGCCATTTTTTCAAGCAGCGTGGTTTTACCGCTTCCTGGAGAACTCATTAAATTAATCGCCAAAACCCCGTGCTTATCAAAATGCGCACGGTTATGCGCGGCTTCGTGATCGTTTTTATCTAAAATTTTTGTAATAACGTCAATAGTTTTTTTATCGTTTAACTGCGGATTATGATGCAGTGTTTCATGGGCTGCATGGTGCGCATGCGAATGGTCGTGATGATCATGATGGTGATCGTGGTCGTGGTCGTGATGATCGTGCTCATGCGAATGATCATGAACATGCTCGGTAATGCTACAGCCGCAGTCTTTGCACATAACTATCCTTTTATCTTTAATTCATCTCATTATAGGACACATCGCTAAAAAAGAGTTGAAACACTAACACCATCATCTGAATTAGCACATACTATAGGAACCCGTGGAAGGTTTGCTAAAAAGCAGATGAACTTCAAAAAATATTTGTTAATATTACAAGTGAAGTAAAATCATCAACGATTTTTACACCATTAAATTCGTAAAGGTACTTATGACATCTACAAAAAGCATTCTCTTATGTGCATTATTGTCAAGTAGTATTATTGCAGACTATACAGAGCCTTATCAGTATGAAGCAAAAATGTGCCATACGAAACCATAATTTAAAACAAATACAAATATATTTTTAATCGGTCAGAGTGTTTCCAATGAAAGATATAAGATGTGTCATGCTAATATAAAAAGCAACGGCACATGAAGATAAAAGTAGATCTTTAGCAACTTACTCCCAACTATGCAGATGAAAATGCGTATGCTCCTCGCCATCATGCGCGTGACGGTGGCGGTGTACCAGTTGCGCTTTAATCAGTGTGGGCATATCATCTAACAGTGCTTCAACGCTGCCATCATACGCCACGCCTCCCTCCGGCCCCAGTACAATAGCGCGCGTTGCCAGTTCACGCCCAAGGCTTAGGTTGTGCGTGGCGGTGATCACGGTGATTTTTAGCGATTCCAAAAACTCGACCAGCCATCCGGTGCTTGGTGGGTCAAGATGGGCGGTGGGTTCGTCAAGCAGCAGGACTTCGGGTTCAATGGCCAGCAGCGAGGCCAACAGTACTTTTTGTTTCTGTCCGCCGCTAAGATCCAGTGGGTTGGATTGCAAAAGCGCTTCAATATGAAACGTTTTTGCCCAGTGGTGCACCCGATCTTGGACCTTGTCAAACCCGTAATGCTTAAGCCCAAAAGCGATTTCATCGTAAACCGTAGCGTTAAAGAGCATGGATGAGGGCTCTTGCATCTGCAGTGCCATACGGCGGCGAAAGGTTTTGCCGTGACGTTTTAAAAAAGCTTTGTTTAGCGTTTCGTTTTCAAAACGATACTCCCCTTTTTCGACAAAAATCAGAGCATTGAGCAAGCGCAATAGTGTCGATTTTCCACTGCCGTTAATGCCCAGCAGCAGCACCTTTTCACCCGCTTCAATGCGAAACGACACATTGCGCAATACTTCGATACGCCGCAGAGCGTGATCTTCGTAGGCATAAGCAATATTACAACACTCAATCATCCAAAAGTCCCCGCGAACGCAGCGCAGCAACCTGATCTTCGCTGCGTTTGAACATGGCGCTAAAGAGTGAAGCCAAAAGCGGTGAAAGTCCCAGTGTTTTATGAATCCCTGCAATACCCGCACCCCGACTTTTAAGCCCGTTTAGGTAGTCGTTTAATAATGTGCGCAGCAGCATGATTTGCGCATAGCTCATGGCATACAACAGGCCTGCTTTAGTATGCGGACCCGCAATACGGTGCAGATTAACACGCGCTACAAACGTGAGTGTTAGCTGAGTAATGGCCAATGCGCGCAGGTTAATAAGCCACAATGCTTCAGGCGCACCGTGCAGCCACGGCGACGCCAACAGATACGCCAGCGATACACTGCCCGCAAACACCATAACCACGACAACGCTGCGTTTTAAAATACGCCACCGCTGTGCGCCGCCTAAGGAAAACCCCGCAAAAAGCGAAACAAGCATCAGCCACTCGTAATGCATCACGCCAAGAAGCAACACCCACATAACATACGCCACACCGATCTTACGCTCATGTTGCAAAATATCTCCGAAAACGCAATTTTAAGAAGCTTACCGCAGAAAAGGTTACAAACCCCTCAACGACCCCCACAAACAGATGCGGTACAACAACGGCGCCAAGCGTTACATGTAATCCAAAGGGAAAATAGAGCGGCGTGCCGTTTTGACTGGCAACAAGTGGCTGAATACCCAGTGCAACCGCCACTATTAACGCCGGAACAAGCGTTGCCATAAAACCCGCGGCAATCATGGCCGCGCGCTCAAAACGGCGCAGCACGTACCATGTACCGTATGCGCTAAAACTGCCGCCAAATGCGATGGCAAGGACATTCACACTATAACTGGTAATCCCCCCCTCGCCAAAAAGTAGCGCCTGAAGTAGCAACACTAAAGAAAGCGCTACAGACGCACTCCACGGTCCAAAAAGCAGCGCTACAATCGCTACGCCTCCAAGATGGATTGTCGTGCCTCCGGGCAGTGGCAGCGCAATGAGCATTAATACAAACGCTATGGCGCTCACGCCGCCAAGCAGAGGAATTTTTTCGCTCTCAAGCACCATTTTTTTAGCCGCTATCGTCCAAAATACTCCGCTTATGGCCAGTGCCGGCAGATAGGTTTGAGGCGAGATGAAACCGTCGGGAATGTGCACAAAAAACTCTTAAAACAGCGTACTAAAGGTAAAGAGCATCCGATAGCGTTCTTTGCCCTCGGCACCTTGTTGTTCGCTTGCCTCGTTTAGATCTTTCCAGCCTGGCAGTTTCAAACCAACTGCCACAGAGCTTTGTTTCATAAAAAGACGAAATCCCGGAGTGAAATACAAAATATTGCCTCCCGTCGCGCGTACCTCTTCGCCGTTTTCTTTATCACGCCCCAGCGAGAGGTAATTGGCTTCCATATTGAAATCGAGTCGCAGTTTTTTGGCTCCGTCACCGTAAAGGTTATATGCCGTCGCCACATTCAAACGAAACTCATCACCAAAACGTACCTTAGTGCCATCAAAATATCTGTTTTCTACAAAGGTATTGTACGATGTATCGGCAATAAACGTCCATGCGTTGCCAAACCATTTGGTCGCTGAAAGCCCAGCCATAAACGAAGGTGTACCAAAACCGGTTTGCGTGCCCGGATCAATTAAGTTGCCAGCACCATCTTTTCGGTTGCTCTGGCCCGTTGGCAACGTGGCATTGAAAGAGAGCGTAAAGTGCCAGTCTTCCATGTCGTCCAAACTCTCGCTTGAAGGCACGAGGCGTAGGCCTTCATCATATTTAAACCCGACAACCCCCAAAAGGTTGATATCGTGAAAATCGGACATCGTGCTTGCATCGTCGGCCGCTTTAGTGTAAAACGGCAAAAACGCATAAGCACTCAGCCACGGTGTCACGCCGTATCCCACACCATACATCCAGTAATCCGAGCGCAGCGCCTCGCCGTCGCGGGCATCGGTGTAGGTTTTGTACTCGGCGTGATCCTCTTTCATATACGCCAAAATCGAACCCTCGGGAAGCGTAGCCGAAGAGGTCGTCTCAAGCGGTGCTCCGGGGCCTTCAACCCCCGCAAGGCTCACCGAGGGAATTCCGTGGTGCGCAAACAGTACCGTACAAGCAAACAATGATAAACTAAGATATTTCATTTTCTCTCCTTTTTACAATGACGTACAACAAGGTAAAAATCACCCCTATCGCACCAATACCCATAACAAGCCGCCACAGTAAGTTTTGCATCTCATTGCCAGATGGCGCCGGCGGTGCTTTTGTTATCGCGGCATCGACGTTAACGTCAACAACGGCCCCGTGGCCGTCTTCGCTAAAAGCTTTAACGCGCCAGGTGCCGTTGGTGTCGGGCATAAAAAAAAGGCGCCCTTTGGCGTCGGTACGCCCCACGGCAAAGGGAATTTCGCTCTCTTTCGGGCTGTAGACCTCATACGATTCAAAAGAGAAATCATCCTCACTTGCAAAATGAAACTGCACGCCGTACACCTCGCTTTTAAAGCTCTCATGCAGCAAAGCGTGGGCAAAAAGGGTGCCTGAAAAGAACACCCACAAAAGCCATTTCACTCTGCAATCCGCACGTTTAGATGGGTCTCATACAAAAGCGTATCGGCGTGGATGCCATCTCCTTTTTGCTCAAACGTCGCTTTAATCTGCTGCAGCCCCGTATGGCGGATTTTGACATTGATATTGCCCTCTTGATCGCTCACGCCTATAAAATGATCACCATAGGCCACGGGTGCATCTTTTAACGCTTTGCCGTCCATACTGATATGCAAGCGCAGTTTATCGCCCTCTCGCAGATTCGCAACTGCTTGACGCGGCGTAATTTCAAAGCCCTTATTTAAAGGCACTATATTTTTGGCGTTATACAAGCGTTTCGCAAAAGAAAACACCTGTTTGGAACTAATGACCTGTTTGAGTCTATCCTTGCTTTCATGTTTAGTACCGTAGGGTGTTTTAGTATAGTACTCCGGTTTAAGTGCAACCATCAACACATCGCATGAAGCGTTGTTATCGTCTCCGCCAATACATTCGCGCCATGCCATTTTATTATCCGAGATCTGCTTGTCATCACCATGAGAGGTAGCAACATCGGCATGACCGTAATAGAGATGCTGCGCATCATCAATCCATAGGTCATGTGCCAACATGGTTGTTACTAAGAGTAAAGTAGTCATTAAATATTTCATATGCTAATAGTAATGACTTAGGGTAAAATGGTGCTAAAAGAGTTTATTTCTTCAATAAAATTCGGACTAATACGACATGAATATTTCAAAAACATGCATTTATTGCAATGCACCTTTATACCTGTTAAACGATGGCCGGGTTAAATGTTCTGCATGTGCAGCGCGTTATAGCCCCAAGCATATCAACGCAATACGCCATTTAATACGCTGTTTTTGCAATGATCTTACAGCGCATGAAGCAGCTCGGGAGCTAAAGAATACATACGTTACCGTGTCAAAATATTACAAACAATTCCGTTCTCTTGCCGCACTGGCATGCGAACGCGATTATGAAGCCCAGCGCCAAAACGTGGGAGAGTATGAAGAGTATCTTTATCTTGAGCACTCCAAACGCCAGCGCAAAGAAGCCATTTTTGATGCCCACAATTTTATTACCTTTGATTACGGTGATAAAGTATATAACGTACTCATGCCCTCACTGGCCAAATACAAAGAGCAGTTTTTAGATGATGGACTTGAAAGCGTTTATCATCGGGAACTTTCACGTTTTATGCGCCAGAGCAAAATCATAAAAATAAAAGCCCGATACAACACCATTACGGCATTTTGGGAGTTTTTTGAAAATTTTATTCTTCGCTACAAAGGCATCAGCACTACCTATTTTGCTTATTACCTTAAAGAGGCGGAGTTTAAATTTAACTACGACATCGCGTCGCGTCACAGTGTGCTAGAGTCACTCTATTTTAGCAATAGCAAGCGTGATAAACCAGTGGTATTATAAACTGGCAAGAACCTTGTCAATACGCACCAATACCTCATCAATATCGCGCATAAAAGCACTAAGATGCGTATGTTGAAACGCCTCATCACCTTGGAGTAAAGTACCGTTTTCTAAGAGTTCAATCATCTCATACAATCGATCGCGGTTTTGGGCACAAGAATGACACATTGCTACTTCTTCGCACATGCCGTCATTCATGAGCACATATGTCATTGTAATTTCGTCGTTAAGCTCATTAAAAAAGTCAGCATCACGCTTGCCTTTTTGATGCAATCCGCTCTCAAGTATTTTTTTAATCGCTTCAAAACCCAATTTGGTTTTTTGTATGGTTTGCTTCACATCCGCTCCTCTCTTGCGATATAAGTGATTATTATAGCGATTCTATTATAAAATAGTTCGTCAAGCCTCTTTTTTATAAGATGTTTACACTATTTTGTGTTTCTTTTTGCACCATTGAAGCCCAAATCTTCGTTACAATAAATAAAAGGTTAATGGATGAAACGCACTGCGATACTTGGAATTGGTAATGTCTTGCAAAAAGATGATGGCATTGGCGTTTATGCCACCACCTACCTCAAACATAACCTTACATGTAAACCTGATATTGACTTTATTAATGGCGGCGTTGAGGGAATCAATCTGCTCAATACTTTTTTAGAATACGATGAGATGCTTGTTCTTGACACGCTTATGCTTGATGACGCACCCGGCAGCATCTACAACATTCCCGCCAAAGAACTTTCAGGCTTGGGTGTCAACAGCGGCGGCGCGCATGAAGTGGGGGTTTTGCAAGTATTTGAAATGATTGAATTATTGGGCCACACCATGCCAACGTGCCATCTTATTGGCATAATTCCCGAACATATTACGTTTGAAATCGCTTTAAGCAATACCTTACATGTAAGCTTTAACGATTATATTGCCACGGTGATTGTGCAGCTAAACAACTGGAATATTACTACGTCAATGGCACCCAATCCGTTAAGTCTGGAGCGTATTTTAACCCATGTCCGACATCCTGAGCAGGTGGTGTTATGAGCTTGTTGCTGCTGTATCTTTTTATTGCCATAGGTATCTCGTTTATGTGCTCTATTCTCGAAGCGGTGTTGCTCTCAACCACCCGTTATTTTATTGCTGGAGTTGTTGCAGAATCACGTCCAGGGGCTTTGTTGCTCAAACGCAATAAAGATGACATTGATCTCTCAATCTCCGCGATTTTGACACTTAATACTTTTGCTCACACCCTGGGTGCCGCAGGTGTTGGTGCGCAGGCCGCACTGCTGTTTGGCGAAGCGTATATGTTTGCCATTTCTGCGGTATTAACGCTACTAATCTTATATTTTTCCGAAATCATTCCCAAAACCATTGGCGCGCTGTATTGGCAGCAACTGGCCATTCCCTCGGCCTATGTGATTCGTAGCATGATTGTTATAACCTATCCGCTGCTACTCATTTCATCGTTTCTAACACGGCTTTTTGACAAGCCATCGGGTGAGAGTGTTTCGCTAAATGAGATTAAAGCCATTACCGATCAAGGCGAAAAAGAGGGGATTGTAAGCGCGCATGAGGGCAATATTATTGACAACCTTCTTGATCTTAAAAGCTTGAAAATCAAAACCATCATGACCCCGCGCAGCGTGGTTTTTAGCGTCCCCGCCACCATGAGTGTGAATGCTTTTTTTGAACTGGAAGATTTTGAGAGTTTTTCACGCATTCCCGTTTATGAAGAGAGCATCGACACCATTACGGGCATGGTACTGCTGCGTACGCTAATGATTGAAAAACTGCACGGTAATACGGAAGCTACCATGCAATCGCTGGCCGTTCCCGTATTTTCAGTTAACGAGCATCTGCCAATTTCAAACGCACTTCGGCTTTTTATTAAACGCAAAGAGCATCTGTTTATTGTCACCGACAATTTTGGCCAAACCGAAGGGATTGTCACGCTTGAAGATACGATTGAAACCGTACTGGGTGCTGAAATTGTGGATGAGTTTGACCGGGTTGAAGATATGCAGGCTTTTGCCAAGCTTAAAATGCGCCAAAAAAACAGGCACTAAGCTTTAAAAATGCCGCCCCTTCTCATGCGAGGGATTGGCAAAAATATCTAAAATATTTTCCAAACGCATCTGCTCTTTTTTAGGCTTACATGTAAGACCAACCCTCTCGCATACATTTAAAACCGTCTCAATATACGCGCCCCACTGCTGCATTATTATTGGGCTAAGTCCCACTTCCACAGCAATGATATCCTCAGGCACAATGCTAACAATGTAGGTTTTGGCCACATGATCGGCCATCGAGCAGATTTGAAGCATCTCGGCAATCTCAACTTCGTTAGCGGTTTTTTTAGCGCCGTGTTGTGCCATGAGCGCTTCATCGTCAATCACTTCAATACTGCCAGGCATTTTGTCATCGCTTGAGCTGGTATTAACAATAATCACATAATCAAACTCTTGCAGCAGCGGCATTAGCCCAAAGCCAAGCGTACCGCCATCTACAATATGAAGCTCTGGTGTAAAAATATAGTTTTCTTTAAAGTATTTAGCGGCATAAAGCCCTACTCCCTCATCTTTAAAAAAGGCATTGCCCGATCCAATCAGTGCGACTCTCATAATGCTCCTTGATAATATAATGCAAATGCGGCCTGCCCCAACGCAATAGCTCCATCGTTAATGGGCGTATGGTTTTGGATATAACAGCGGCGGTTTTGCTTTTTGAAATGGCGCAACGTACGCTCACACAGGGTTTTGTTTTGAAACACGCCGCCGGTAAGCACCACGGGCAACTCAGGGTGCTGCGCGGCAAAAACATCCATAATAGCCACCAGCGTATTGATAAAACGATCCGGTACGCTATGGGATTCTTTGGAATGTACGGCAGCTACAATTTCACGAATCATCGGTGTGATATCAATCAGACCCGCTTCGATATGAAACGTAAATGCCACCGCATCTTCATCATGACACAAAGCCTCCATCATTAACCCGCTTTGACCCTCATAGAGGCTTACATGTAAAAGATCCATCAACGATGCCACCGCATCAAACAAGCGCCCCATTGATGAGCATAGCGGCGCATTAAGCCCTTGGCTCCAGGCTTGGTGCAAGGTTGTCATGTCATGCGCATCAAATTGGCGCATCAACGGCAGATCAAGCGCATCCATGGCATCACGTCCAAACGATTCAAATAACAATCCCAGCGCAACACGTTTAGGCTCTTTTACCGCCCGCTCGCCTCCAATCAGCCGAAACGGTGCCACATGGCCTAGCCGCTCACATGACGTAGCCTCACAACGCAGTACCTCACCCCCCCAAATGGTGCCATCACTCCCATATCCCGTGCCATCAAATGCAAAGGCCAAAACCGCCTCATCAAGTTGGTGTTCCAACATACACGCCAACACATGGGCATGATGATGTTGCACCTCTAGCAGCGTTTTATTTTGCTTTTTAGCCCACTGCGTAGTGGCATAATTGGGATGGGCATCGCAGACAATCACTTCAGGTTCAAAATCATACAGCCGCTTAAACGTTGCCAATGTACGCTCAAAATACTCATCCGCTTCAATGCTGCCAAGATCGCCAATATGAGGCGAAAGAATTAACGTATCTTCAAACATCAAAGCAATAGCATTTTTTTGCTGCGCTCCCACAGCAAGTGTGGGCTGCTTACATGTAAAAGGCAGGCGTATGTTTAAAGGCGCATATCCTCGCCCCATTCGCAACATCTGAAGCTGCCCATCAACCCCCTGCACCACAGAGTCATCTACCGCATTAATAATCTCGCGCGCCACATCCACCACCGCGTCTATCACACCACCAAGCGCTGCAAATATCTGCTCTTTATTGCGATAGATTGGCTCATCACTAAAATTAGCACTCGTTGCCACCAAAGGGCCTTTAAAATGCTCAAATAGCAGATGCTGTAACGGCGCATAGGCCAGCATAATGCCCAAGCGATCAATGCCTGGAGCCACCGCGTCTGATACCAATGTATCGGCACGCTTTTGTAACAGCACAACCGGACGCTCTTTGGCACTTAAAAGCGTACGCTCATAAGCATTACATGTAACCAAACGTTCCGCACACTCAAGGTCGTGGCACAACAGAGCAAAGGGCTTGGCCTTGCGGCGTTTACGTGCACGCAGCTGTGATAACGCTTCGTTATTAGTTGCATCACACATCAGATGAAAACCACCAATGCCCTTAAACGCCACAATATGCCCATCGCGCAGCATCTTCGCCACCGCTACAATAACCTCACTACCGCTTTGGCACAACGTACCATCAGAAGCATACAGATGCAACTGCGGCCCGCAATGATTACAACTAATTGGCTGGGCATGATAACGCCGGTTTAGTGGATTGTCATACTCGCTTTTGCATGCCTTGCACATTGTAAACGAAGCCATCGAAGTGTTATGCCGATCGTACGGCAAGGTTTTCATAATGCTATAACGCGGCCCGCAGTGCGTACAGTTAATCAAAAAATAGCCGCTTCTACGATTTGCAGGATCATTCATCTCACGCAAACACGCATCACAAAGAGCAATATCAGGAGAGATGGCGGTGCTTTTGCTGCTAAGAGAACTCTCTATGATCTCAAACGCCGCATAATCCTTACATGTAACGGTTTCAGCAAGCACCTCATCAATACGCGAAAGCGGCGGCGCCTCACTGCGCAGTGCCCTTTCAAAAGCCGCTAACGCATCCACGTTGCCTTGGGCTATAACCACCACCCCGCTTCCTGTATTTTCCACACTGCCTTTTAGCGCATGCTTTATGGCCAATCCATACACAAACGGGCGAAACCCAACACCCTGAACAATACCTCTGATCGTGATTTTTTTACAACGTTTTGACATGAAGAGTGATTGTAGCGAAGTTTACATGTAAGAACAGCCAAGCGCCCTAAGGCGCTCTGAATTTAATGTGAAGCACCCCTGTATTTTTGGATGACTAACTACAAATCACCTTTGCAATAGATACGCCTTGTGCTATCCCACTCACCAGGTATACTATATGATGGAGTTTTCTCTTGTATAAGCAAACAATCAGCACTTTTTTCAATTAATGACCATTGATATGCCGTTTTAGTAAAAGTTGGCGTTGCTCCAGTATATTGTATTTCCAAATACGTGCCATTGTGATCTACACCATAGAAATAATAAGAATCTTTTTCATAAACAGTATTATACTTGCTATAGCGATCCACTGTACCATTTTGATCAAAGATAAAAAAAGTATCATAACCATAATGAGGATTGCTCCAGATTCCATCAGTAAGATTAAACCCACCTAACTTAACAGATGAACCGTAAAAACCAATCTCATTTTCCATAGTACTTGAATTATCACTAAACTCGTAAGTTTGATTCACATCTGTTGATACATACTGGCACAAAATACGTTCATAGCTTTCAAGGCTATCGTTTCTAATGATCCGCAAACAATGTGGTAGTGCACTCTGAAAATAGATATTAATTAGTGTACTTTCATTGTTTTCAAGCCGCAAAGTAATTTTGGATCCATCTGCATTGACACCGTACTGAATATCAGATACTTGAGATGGCAATACAGACTCCTTATATGCTATCTTACCCGTTCCATTTTCATCAAAAGCATACACGTACTGCGTAGTCTGATCTATCACTTCATCATATGATAACGCTTCAAGCCAATAACCAATCACATAATGATTGCCAAAATGTACACCTTTACCAAAATACCCTAGTTCATTGCGTGAAAGCGTACTATTAATACCTTTAGATTCGCTAGAAGAAAATGCCGAAGACAAAGAGCAACTTGTTCCACTACTGAAGTTTTCACTAGAAATTGACGAGCTACTCTCCATTTGTAAAGCTGAACTACTAAAACTTTGTTCACCTGAGTCACTTTCACTACAACCCATTAAGCCAAAAAGAGCTGCCATAATAATCAAAAATAATTGCTTATACATTACTGATCCCATCCTGAAATGTTTCTCTTACGATTTGATACAGCAAAGCCCATATCAAAACGGTTGTTATCATGATTATCAGTTTGACAGACTCGCGCTGTATAAAGATCAGCTGACGAGCTCCCAGCATGAATCATCTCAACAACTTGGAAACCTTGATGCTGATTGGCAGCTTTTACTACAGGCCATATACTACCACCAAGTTCTAAAACATTTACAATGTGACCATTTTTATCCAAAATTTCTAGCGTATACGTATTTGGTATACGTGAAATATTAGCATTATCAGGATTGTTTAACCATGAAACGGCAATTCGCGTTTTATAATCTTTATGTGCATAAAACTTCCAATTTTCAATGCATTGATATCCATTAACAGTACTAACCTTACCATTTTCACTTGGATCAAATGGTCTGTTTGGATTATCATCCTGCCAAAAAGCAAAAGCAGTTAACCCACCCCATCTCCAAGTTGTTGTTGCCAAATCAATACCACCAACACCAACTTTATTGTAACCTCCAGAGACATAATCAGAAGAACCCGCAAGCATAGCTGCCTTAACCATAGCAGCAGAAGTGTTTTTAAACACATTATAATTTGACATCATATCTGCAGCAATTGACGCGGCAAAAGGCGTAGCAAAGCTAGTTCCAGATTCAGTATAATGTGAGATATCCCAGAAAATCGAATCTTCGAGAGAATATAAATCCCACTTTCCGCACCCTGTTTTAGGATTTTATTGTTACGATATGAAACAAATGTACCTCTTTTGGCATCCTAAGGCGTTCGTCTCATCAGAATTTGACTTGCTAGCATGGGCGAAGACCAGTATCCACATATACCTATGTATGCGAGCAAAAAGTACAAAGCCCGAAAAACAGGGCTTTAAAAATGAAAAAATGGGGTGCGGAAAGTGGGTTGTATGCTTGCTTCAATTTTTTCTAACGTACTCTTTTGTCCATTTAACATAACGTGAGTCTCGTTTAAGCCATCAATAAATTTCTTTCGTTTGTTGAGAAATTGATGGAAGGCTTTTTTTCCTGATAAGAGTAAGCGACAAGGGCTGATATCCAGTTTACCATGGCATTTATAGGGCTTCGGTGTCTGGTGTGTTCGAGCTGTGCGATGTTCTTGAGCTGATCATTGATCGATTCGATCAGGGCACGTTTGCGTAGCAGTAGTTTATCGAGTATTGGCATAAGAGCATTTTTCATGTTCTTCTTGATCTTCGTGATGAGTTGGATATCTTTGTCCCAAAGAAACTCGAAGAGCTTTTTGGAAAGATATCCTTTATCACCGATGAGCTTTCCAGAAATACGTTTCGTCAGTTTGTTCATCAGCTTTTCATTTCGGTCATCC
>JBNKJB010000004.1:0-144154 GCA_050290965.1 Sulfurimonadaceae bacterium | reverse complement strand
AATGAACAGGTACTAAACCCAAATGCATTTTTTTTTAAAGAGTTTAAGACCATGGTAGGGTATGCCAATGAGATGGTTGATACGATAAATGAGCAAAAATTTACTTTGCAAGAGCTAAATACACATCTCGAAGAGAAGGTTAAAGCAAAAACAGCAGATTTGGTAAAAACAAATGAAAAGCTATTGAAAGAGAAGAAGTTTTCTGAAGATATTTTAAATGCTCAAAAAGAGTTTTTACGTCATACAGTACATGAAACAAACACCCCTTTAAGCGTGATGTTAACAAGTATAGAGTTGTTTGTTATGAACAATAAAAAAGATAGACAACTCTCTAAAATAGAAGCAGCGGCTAAAAATATTTTTAATATTTATGATGATTTGAGTTATTTAGTAAAAAAAGAGCATGTTAATTATCCAAAAGCTTCTATAGATATTCATAAATTTATCCAAAGTCGTATAGACTTTTTTAGTGAAGTAGCAAATCTCTCAAATCTTTCTTTTTCCTATATAAGTGAGGTGAAAGATGTCTATATCTTCTTTAATGAAACAAAATTGCAACGTATTATAGACAACAGTATCACGAATGCTATAAAATATACATATCAAAATGAGATTGTAGAGATTACTCTTAAAAAAACATTGCATGAAGTGGAGTTTTCTATAGGAAGCTACTCGCAACCAATTTCTGATGTCAATAAGATTTTTGATGCATACTATCGAGAAGAGGGGAGTAGTTTAAGTGCTGAACACAGTTTTGGTATAGGACTTAGACTTGTGAAAAACATCTGTGAAGAGGAAAATGTTAAAATTCTTCTTGATTTGAGTAAAGAAAAAAATACATTTCGTTATATTTTTACAACAATGGGTGAGTGATGAAGATACTATTATTAGAAGATGAAGTGATGTTAAACGAGTCTATTTGTGAATATCTTCAGTCATTTGGACATGTAGTAGAGAGCTTTTTTGATGGCAAAGAAGCATTTGAGACAATGCAAAAATGGAATTTTGATCTTTATATCTTAGATATTAATGTCCCTCAAATAGATGGTCTTTCGGTTTTAGAAGAGTTACATAAATTAAAAATTCATGTCCCAACGATCTATATAAGTGCACTTGTAGATATTGAAGATATCTCTCGTGCTTATAATTTAGGATGTTATGATTATCTAAAAAAACCTTTTCATCTTAAAGAGTTATCTTTACGAATTGAACGCATAGTATCTGCTTCAAAAGCACCAAACGTTCATTTAGTCCTTTCAAAAAATTACAGCTACGATCAAGAACACTCAACTCTTTATTTTCAGCAAGAACCCCAAACACTTACAAAAAAACAGTCGCAGATAATTGATCTCTTAGCACGAAATAGGGGGCTTGTAGTTGATTTTGACCAATTCCAAGAGTATGTTTGGGATGAAGCGATTGTGGATAACGCGACAATGCGTGCAGAGATAAACAGACTCAAAAAAATACTCAAAGAAGATATTATAGTTAATGTAAGAGGCATGGGCTATATGATAGAAAAACCATAGTTACATATTTACACACTCTTTTAAATTTTAGATAAAAAATATACATCTAACCTTTTTGCTATGTTCATGCTATTTATTTATATTAAGAAGTTAAATATAGATTTTATAAAAAGGGGATTTTATGAAAAATATTTCTATTCGAATGAAAATACTGTTATTGATGATTTTAACAGTTGTAGCAGTATCTTGTGCATTGATTTTTGAATCTATTGCAACCATTAATGAGATGACTGCACGTAACATAGAAGCGTATAAAAAAGAGGCTTATGCAAATAAGGAACTTGAACTCAAAAACTATGTGAGTGTTGCACTAAAGTCAGTAGATTCTTTTTATGAGAGAACATCTCCTCAAAAGTTAAAAGCAGAAGTTGAATCTGATTTAAAAAAACAAACAGATTTTCTTTTTAGCATGTTAGAAGATGCTTATGAAAAAAATAAATCTTCAATGTCTAAAAAACAGCTTCAAAAACATTTAAAAGAGCTTGTAGCTTCGGCAAGATATGGGAAAAGTGGGTATTTTTGGATCAATGATTTTTCACCAATAATGGTAATGCATCCAATCAAACCTGCATTAGATGGACAAGAACTTTCAAACTTTAAAGATCCAAATGGTGTGTATCTTTTTAATGAAATGGTAAAAGTAGTAAATAAAAAAGGGGAAGGGTTTGTAAGTTATTCATGGGCAAAACCTGGCTTTAAAGATCCTCAGCCAAAAATATCGTATGTAAAAAGTTTTTCCCATTATAAATGGATTATTGGAACAGGAGAGTATGTCTCAGATGTAACTGAAAATATGAAAAAAGAAGCTCTTAAGACTATCGCACAAATGCGTTTTGGAAAAGAGGGGTATTTTTGGATCAATGATATGACGCCAACGATGATTATGCATCCTATAAAACCAGAACTAGATGGAAAAAATTTATCTCAATCAAAAGATTCAAATGGAGTATATCTGTTTAATGAGATGGTTAAAGTTGTTAAAGCAAAAGGTGAAGGAATGGTTAAATATAGTTGGTCAAAACCTAATGAAGAAGAGCCTTCACCTAAAATGTCTTATGTAACACTGTTTGATAAGTGGGGATGGATTATAGGAACAGGGGAATATATAGATAATATCGAAAGAAAAATAGAAGGTATGGAAAGAGAGTCTGATAAAGCGATAGTAGACTCAACGACACATATTGTGCTTATTTCCATAATTTTATCAGTGATTATTGGTTTGGTTGCAGTTCTTGGAGCTGATAAATGGATAGTATCTTGTATTAAAGAGATTTTAAAAATTACACAAGATTTGGCAAGAGGTGAGGGTGATTTAACAAAAAGAATTCATGTTAAAAGTAGTGATGAGATAAAACATGTTGCAGATAATATTAATGATTTTATTGAAAAGGTTCATTCTAGTGTTATAGGTGCTAAATCTTCAAGTTTAGAGAATTCAAAAGTTGCAAATGATCTTGCGTCAACTGCAACAAAGGTAGGAAAAAATGTTGAAAAATCAGTTAGTATTGTCAATGAAACAACTACAAATGCTATAGAAACAAATAATAAAATAAAAGAAGCAATTGAAAATGCTGTTCGATCTAAACAAGAGATGCTTGCAGCAAACAATATGCTTAATGATGCTAGGGATGAGATTGTAGCACTCACATCAAAAGTACAATTAGGTGTAGAATCAGAACTGGAGTTAGCAAATAAAATAGAAACACTTTCTCAAGAAACAGCACAAGTGAAAGATGTTTTAGTTGTCATCTCAGATATTGCTGATCAAACAAACTTACTAGCATTAAATGCTGCTATTGAAGCTGCTCGTGCAGGTGAGCATGGTCGTGGATTTGCAGTTGTTGCAGATGAGGTAAGACAATTAGCAGAGCGTACACAAAAAACTTTATCGGAGATCAACGCAACGATTAGTATAATTGTTCAATCAACAGAAACTGCAAGTGAAGAGATGAGCATTAATTCTCAACAAATGCAAAAACTTTCTGAAATATCTGTAGTTGTTGAAGAACGAATAAAATCAATTACACAAATTGTAAATCAAGCTACACAGGTAAATGATAAAAGTGTACAAGATTTTGAAAATACTGGTAAACAGATAGATAATATTTTACTTGGTGTAAAAGAGATTAACGATATATCTATACAAAATGCAAAAAGTGTTGAAGATATAATGGTAGCTGCGGAACATCTTAATGATATGACGAGTGATCTTTCTTCAAAGTTGGCACAATTTAAAACTACTTAATTACTCTTCAATAAGTTACTTTTCTTCACACTTTTATAAGAGTGAAGAAGAGTTTTTCAATATTTTTATTTTGCTATGTTCATGCTATTTTTATTTTTTAGCATTAGAGTTGAATACTTTAACGGGGAGAAAAAAATGAAAAAAGGTATTACATCAAGTTTTTTAGCATTTGGACTTATCGCTTCTGCAAACTTAAGTGCAGCAGATGATTTAAGTTCAATGTTTTCTGAAGGAAAAGCAAGTGGTCAGATTAGAGAGTTTAGTATTTCTAGATCTGTAAAAACATCAAATCCTGCTTCTGCAGATTATACTAGAGATGCCAATGCAGTAGGTGGGTATCTAAAATATGAAACTGCAGCATATGAAGGTTTAAGTTTAGGAGCTGCGTTTTATACAACCAATGGCTTTGGTTTAGATAGCCCAAAAACTGATTATACAAAAGTTGATCCAACACTACTTGGACCAAATAATGAGAGTTACTCAATACTTGGTGAAGCATATGTGCAGTTCAAATATGAAAATACTACTTTTAAAGGTGGACGTCAAAAGTTAGATACACCATTAGCTGGTAGCGATGATGCAAGAATGTTACCTAACCTTTTTGAAGCGTATTTACTTATAAATACAGATGTTTCAGATACTACTTTAATCGCTGGACATGTAACAAGATTTGCTCAAGGTACATTCGGTCGTGCATATAACGGGGGTATCTTAGCAGCTACATCTGGTTATTCAGCTGTAGATACAAGAAATCAAGTTGGCGAGTTTGTAAATATGGGGACTTATGCAATAGGTGAAAAAACAGATGGTGTAAGTGTAGCTGCTGCAATATACGCTGGAGTTCCTAATCTAAAAGTGCAAATATGGGATTATTTTGCTCACGATATTTTAAATGCAATTTATGCAGATGCTTCGTATGAGATGAAATTAGATAATGCTTCTACATATTTTGCAGGACAGTTAATAAAAGAAGATGGTATAGGTAAAAAATATTTAGGTGACGTTGCCTCTATCTATGGTGCTGCGAAAGTTGGTGTAAAAGTTGCAAATTTTAATATTTATGGTGCATATTCACAAACTACTGAATCAGGTGGCAATGCGCTTTTAAAATCAATTATCACTCCATGGGGTGGTATGCCAGCATATACTCAAGGTATGGTTACTCGTCATATGTTTTTAGCGGGGACAAAAGCAACAAAAGGTGCTTTAACATATGACTGGAAAGATTTTGGGCCAAAACTTACAACGACTCTTTATTATGTTGATTTTGCAATGGATGATAACAATGGTTATACACACGGTGATGCTTCTGAGATGGGCTTTGATGTGATATACTATCCTTCAGCTATCAAAAATCTGCAAGTACGTTTAAGAGGTAACTTTACAGATGACTTTAATGTAGCTGCAACAACAGGTTACACAACAGAGTGGGATGAGTACAGATTTATCCTAAACTATAACTTCTAAAAGGAATATTATGCAAAAAGATCTTATTGAAAAAATAAAATCAAATCCAGATTATCAAACATTAGTTGCAAAACGTACATCTTTTGCAATTGTTTTAACAATCATTATGCTTATAGTGTATTTCGCATTTATTTTAACTATTGCATTTGATCCGTCATTATTAGGGACACCATTAAGCAGTGAAAGTGTAACTACGGTAGGTATTCCTGTTGGAATTATAGTAATTGTTATTGCATTTATCCTTACAGGTGTTTACACTGCAAGAGCAAATGGTGAGTTTGATGAACTTGCAAACAAAGTAAAAAACAGTATAAAGGATAACTAATGGGTAAAGCTTTTTTATTTTTAATTTTAGGTTCAATTGCTGTTTTTGCTAGTGGTGCGATTGAGGGTGAGGTTGCAAAACAAGAGATGAATATCTCTGCAATTGTAATGTTTTTAATTTTTGTAAGTGGTACACTTGGTATCACTTACTGGGCTGCTAAGCGTACAAAATCTGCAAAAGATTTTTATACAGCTGGTGGGGGAATTACAGGTCTTCAAAATGGTATGGCAATCGCAGGTGATTATATGTCTGCGGCATCATTTTTAGGTATTTCTGGTCTTGTATATTTAAAAGGGTATGATGGACTTATCTATTCTATCGGTTTTCTTGTTGGTTGGCCGATCATTCTTTTCTTAATCGCTGAGCCTTTAAGAAATCTTGGTAAATATACATTTGCTGATGTTGCATCGTACAGACTACGTCAAACGCCGATTCGTACACTGGCTGCATTTGGTTCAATTGCAACTGTTATTCTTTATCTGATTGCACAAATGGTTGGTTCTGGAAAACTTATTCAGCTTCTATTTGGTCTTAACTATGAAATCGCAGTTATCCTTGTCGGTGTACTCATGGTTTTATATGTAACTTTTGGTGGTATGCTTGCAACTACTTGGGTTCAAATCATTAAAGCATTCTTACTTCTTTCAGGGGCAACATTCATGGCTATCGCTGTTATGGCTCACTATGATTTTAACTTTGGTTCATTGTTTGCAAAAGCTGTTGAGGTAAAAGGTGAGGCTGTTATGAGTCCAGGTGGACTTGTTAGTGATCCAATCTCAGCAATTTCACTAGCCATTGCACTTATGTTTGGTACAGCTGGTTTACCACATATCTTAATGAGATTTTTTACAGTAAGTGATGCAAAAGAAGCTCGTAAGTCAGTATTTTTCGCAACAGGTTTCATTGGGTATTTTTATATCTTAACTTTCATCATCGGTTTTGGTGCGATTGTAATGGTATATCAAAATCCTCAATATTTAGACCTTGCAAAACAAGCGATTGAGGGTGGTTCACCAATCTTAGGTGGTAACAATATGGCAGCTATCCACTTATCACACGCAGTTGGTGGGGACTTTTTCTTAGGTTTCATTTCAGCAGTTGCATTTGCTACAATCCTTGCGGTTGTTTCAGGGCTGACTTTAGCTGGTGCATCGGCTATTTCACACGACCTTTACGCATCTGTATTTAAAAAAGGTGAAGTAGATTCTATGCAAGAGATGAAAGTTTCAAAAATTGCAACTGTTGTTCTTGGTATTGTTGCAATTATTATGGGTATTGCGTTTGAGAAACAAAACATTGCATTCGTTGTTGGTTTAGCATTCGCTATTGCAGCGTCGGCTAACTTTCCAGTACTTTTCCTTTCAATGTATTGGAAAAAACTGACAACCCGTGGTGCGGTTATTGGGGGTTCTTTGGGCCTTGCTACCGCTGTTATATTGGTTATCTTGGGACCAATCGTTTGGGTGGATATCTTAAAAAATGCCGAAGCGGTTTTCCCTTATAAATATCCGGCACTCTTTTCTGTAACCGTAGCCTTTATTAGTATCTGGTTTTTCTCGATTACCGATAAAAGTGAAAATGCCGCGCGTGAAATTGAAGCGTACGAAGCACAATTTATTCGATCGCAAACCGGTATTGGTGCGGAGGGCGCTATTGACCACTAGAGCGATGACACGATGAGTAGGCTAGAGCAAAAAGAGCTCATCTCATCCATTCATCCCTTTGACTTGCTAAGCGATCAAGAGCTTGAGCAGGTCTTGGATGCCATGGATATAGCTTATTATCCTCAAGAAACAACACTGATATCACCTAGTCTTAAGGCAGAAGTGCTCTATATTGTCATTAAGGGTAGGGTTAGTGAAGTGATTGAAGGTGACTTGCATAATGTTTATGGTGAAGGTGATAGTTTTGACTCGAACGCATTAATATATGCTGAAACAGAAGCGCACTTTAGTGTTAGTGAAGACCTTATCTGTTATGAACTTCCTAAAGAGACATTCCTTAATTTATTACAAGATATTCCTGCATTTAAAAACTACTACATGCAGGATTTTGCATCCAAACATCAGCATCTCAAACAAAAACATATTCAAAATGATCTCACACCTTTTATGGTGGCTCGAGTAGATGAAATCTATCTCCATAAGCCTTGTATCGTTGATGCAAACAGCTCCATTATTGATGCGTTGCGCCACATGGAAGCAGAACATGCCAAGGTTGTTTTGGTGATGCGTGATGCGGTGCTGGGTATTGTGACGGATACTAATGTCAAGCGTGACGTACTTTTAGGCGGGATGTCATTAGATGATACTGTTGGCAACATTGCAACATTTCCGGTTATTACAATTGAAAAACAGGATTTTCTTTTCAATGCGTTATTACTTTTTACCAAGTACTCTATTAAACGACTGGTGGTAATGCATGATGATCAGGTAGTTGGTGTACTAGAACAACTGGATTTGTTAAGTCATTTTGCTAACCACTCCCACCTGATTGCAATACAGATAGAAAAAGCCTCTTCACCTGAAGCTTTAGAGATGGTTGGTCGTGATTTAATTCACTTGGTTCAATCGCTTTCTAGCAAAGGGGTAAAGGTTCGTTATATCAGTAAGCTGGTGAGTGAACTCAATGCAAAAATGATGCAAAAAGTGTTTGAGTTTTGTGTGCCTGAAAACTTGCGTCATGAATGCGTCTTACTGATTATGGGCTCTGAAGGTCGTGGCGAGCAGTTATTGCGTACGGATCAAGATAATGCGCTGATTATTTCAGATGATTCAAATGCTGATTTTGCACCGTATATGGAAGCATTTAATAAACATCTTGGTCTATTGGGATTTCCACAATGTAGTGGCAATGTTATGGTTACCAATTCGTATTGGCGGCGTAAAGAGAGTGCGTACAAAAGTCTGATTGATTCTTGGATTGATACGTTGGATCATGAAGCATTACGCGCACTTTCGATTTTTATTGACGCCAAAGCAATTGCAGGAGCGCAGCAACTGTTTCTACATGTAAAGAGTTATCTATTGGCACGCTTTGACGGACATGATGATAATTTGGCGCATATTGCCAAAGCGGCACTTGAATTTGATACGCCGATTTCACATATTTTTGGATTTGTTTTTGGCAGCAATGAGCACAAAAGCGAATTGGATATTAAAAAAGGAGGCATCTTTGCAATAGTGCATGGTATTCGTACGCTTGCACTGGAGTACAAAATTGAAAATACCAATACAATTGAGCGCATTAAAGAGCTTAACAACCGTGGCGTGTTTGATAAAAAATTTGCTACCGAATTGATGGAAGCATTTGATACTTTATTAAGTATCCGATTGCATTATCAGCTCAAGCAACCTGATCCGATGGTCAATAAAAACTATATCAATCCCGAAAAACTCGAAAAGATAGAGCGAGACCTTCTTAAAGAGAGTTTTAAGGTGGTTAACACGTTCAAAAAGTTTTTAATTTATCATTTTCATTTGAATATGGTGACCTGATGTTCAATGCTTGGAGACGAAACAGTAATCGCAAACGTCTTAAAAATGAAGAGTTTGCTTTTTTATTTGAAGAGGCACCTGTAGGCGAATATGTTGTTTTTGATACAGAAACAACAGGACTCAATCCTAAGACGGATGAGATTCTTTCCATAGGTGCCGTGAAGATTCGAGGTCATAAGATTTTGACGTCGGAAACTTTTGAACTTTTTTTAAAACCATCAGGAGATATTGATAAAAAAAGTATTACGATACACCACATCAGACCCTGTGATCTGGATGATGCAGTGCCTCCGCAAGAAGCGATTGAAAAGTTTCTCAATTTTATCGGTTCCCGTACACTAGTCGGGTACTATCTGGAGTTTGACATTGCAATGATTGAACGTTATGTTAAACCATGGCTTGGCATTACCTTGCCCAACCCAAAGATTGAAGTCTCAGGACTCTATTTTGACCATAAAACCGCACTGATTCCGCAGGGAAATATTGATTTGCGATTTGATACAATGATACGCGATTTAAAAGTTCCCAATATGGGGCAACACAATGCTGTAAACGATGCCATTATGACGGCAATGATTTTTTTAAAACTTAACCAAAAGAAAAGGAGTTAATTTATGAGTGATATCAAGAAGCCAGTTTTTCAACCCAATCGTCAGTTTGCCAAAGAGGCACGCATCAAAAATATGTGCGAATATAAAGAGTTACAAGATTGGGCTACGGAAGATTATGAAGGATTTTGGGATCATTTCGCCAAAGAAAAAATTGACTGGATTGAACCATACACCAAAGTGCTTGATGAAAGCAATATGCCGTTTGCTCGTTGGTTTGAGGGTGGTAAACTTAATGTTTCTGTTCAATGTATAGACCGTCATCTT
Organism: Sulfurimonadaceae bacterium; assembly: GCA_050290965.1. Classification (GTDB taxonomy): domain Bacteria; phylum Campylobacterota; class Campylobacteria; order Campylobacterales; family Sulfurimonadaceae; genus JAFGUB01. The sequence goes on along the minus strand of JBNKJB010000004.1, from coordinate 134,216 downwards.
AATAGCCGTAAAAATAAAGCTGCAATTATTTTTGAAGGGGATCGCGGTGACAATCAGGTCATTACTTACCGTGAACTTTACTACAACGTCAACAAATTTGCCAATATGCTCAAGAGCAATTTTGACGTTAAAAAAGGGGATCGTGTCATTATTTATATGCCAATGATTCCTGAAGCGGCTTATGCCATGTTGGCATGTGCGCGTATTGGTGCCATTCACTCTATTGTATTTGGTGGTTTCTCTTCTGAAGCACTGCGTGATCGTATTGAAGATGCCGAAGCAAAAGTGGTTATTACTGCTGATGGTGCATTTCGTAAAGATAAACCTTACATGCTAAAACCGGTTGTTGATGCGGCACTTGAGGGCAATACTCCAGTAGAAAAAGTGTGTGTTGTTCAGCGTAACGGTGAAGATGTGACTTGGGTGGCCGGACGTGACTACTCTTATAACGAACTCATCAAAAGCCAACCCACAGAGTGTGAGCCCGAAGTAATGGAGAGTGAAGATCCACTCTTTTTGCTTTATACTTCAGGCTCAACAGGTAAACCAAAAGGGGTACAGCATAACAGCGCGGGATACATTCTTTGGGCACAAATGACTATGGAATGGGTCTTTGATGTTAAAGAAAACGATACCTACTGGTGTACGGCAGATGTTGGCTGGATTACCGGACATACCTACATTGTTTATGGACCACTAGCTATGGGTGCAACAACAATTATGTTTGAAGGCGTACCAACTTATCCAGATGCAGGGCGTCCTTGGAAAATGGTTGAAGAGTATAAAGTAAATCAGTTTTATACCGCACCCACAGCAATTCGTGTACTTCATAAAACCGGTGAGCATGAGCCTGAAAAATATGACCTTAGCAGCCTAAAAGTGCTTGGAACTGTTGGTGAGCCTATTGATCCGCCGGCATGGAAATGGTATTACGAAGCAGTAGGTAACTCCAACTGCGCGATTGTCGATACCTATTGGCAAACAGAAACGGGAGGTCATATCGTATCGCCGCTTCCAGGAGCAACTCCTATTAAACCTGCGTGCGCAACATTCCCATTACCGGGTATCATGGGTGAGATTCTTGATCCTGCAACAGGCAAAAAAGTGGAACCGGGTGAGAGTGGCTATATGTGTGTTACACGTCCTTGGCCTTCTATGATTCGTGGTGTTTGGGGTGACCCTGAACGTTTCAAAAAATCGTACTTTGGCGATGTCAAAAAAGATGGTGAACCGGTTTATTTTACAGGTGATGGCGCAATTTATGATGACGAAGGCTACATTACTATTACCGGACGTACGGATGATGTTATTAATGTCTCTGGCCACCGTATGGGAACCGCCGAAGTGGAAGCAGCGATTAAAAAGCATCCTAATGTTGCAGAAGTTGCTGTGGTGGGTAAACCTCATGAGATTAAAGGTGAAGGTATTTTTGCCTATGTCGTTTTAAAAGGTGAGGATAGTGTTTCTGAAGAGATGGAAATGGTGCAAGAGATCAATGGTGTGATTAAAAAAGAGATTGGTAATATTGCATTGTGTGATGATATTATCTTTGTTCCAGGACTGCCTAAAACACGTTCAGGTAAAATTATGCGCCGTATTTTACGTGCGATTGCCAAAGGTGAAACGATTACACAAGATACGTCAACACTCGAAGATCCTTCTGTTGTTGGTATTATTGAATCTGCAGTTAATTCCTGTCAACTTTAAAGAGTTACATGTAAGCCTTGTGCTTATATGTACGCTCTCTTCTTTTCATTCATTATTTCTTTACATCTGTTAACAAAACTTTTATACACTGTTTCTTTGGAAATGGGATACTCTCACTATCTTTAAGTTAGAGGAGTAATCCATGAGCAAGTTATTTTTTTCACCAATGATGCTAGCTGTTGTTGGCATGATGTTTGTAGCTATTGCTGGTATCAATGCTGCAGAACGAGATATAAAACATACTAAGGTTTATAACACAGGTGTCTCAGCTATTGAAATGAATCTTCAAGAAGATTCTAACGGAACTGGAGAAGAGTAAAAATGAAACGCTTTATTCTACTCTGGATGTTTGTTGGCGTTGCATTATCTCATGCTGAGTACGGAAAAGCGATTGAAGACATGAATCTGACTCAACATCAGAAAGAAAGCATTGATAATATTCGTAATGCAATCACACATTGTGTGGATCATGCCGAAGACAAAATACGTGCGGTGTTGACACCGGAACAAAGAAAACAATTAGCCAGCCGTGAGCGCGAGCGCATGGAATGGATTTTAGTTAAGTAAAAAAAATTATGCATAAGTATAAGGAGTTACATGAATATCTTGATGATTGAAGATGATGAAGATATCGCTGCGATGCTTGAAAGCTTTTTAGAAAGCCATCATTTGGATGTTCATGTGGTCGAGTCTGCTACAGCGGCCTTTAATGTACTGCAAGTTGACCATTATGATCTGATTATTTTGGATTTGACGTTACCGGAGATGGATGGTCTTGAATTGTGCCGACGTCTTCGCACTCAAATTGATACCCCAATTATTATATCAAGCGCACGCAGTGATGTTAATGATAAAGTTGTTGCATTTGATTATGGGGCAGATGATTATCTTCCTAAACCGTATGAGCCGCGTGAACTGATTGCAAGAATTAATAGCGTTATGCGCCGTTACCATAAAAGCGATGATGTGAGCAATACCGACTTTGAGCTTTATCAATTACGCCGTGATATTGTTAAGAAGGGTATGTTACTAGATTTAACGCAGGCCGAATATGAAGTTTTGGCACTTTTTATTCAACATGGAGGCAGGGCGCTAAGCCGTGATTTCCTTGTCAATAATAGTGAATCCATTTCTTCAGAAAGCGGAATGCGCACGATTGATGTTATTATTAATCGGCTACGAGGCAAAATAGAAGACGACCCGAAAAAACCGCGATACATTAAATCGATTCGCGGTTACGGGTATCGATTTGACGGGTAAATATTTTTTACGAAGTTCTATTCTCTATCGCTTAAGCCTCTTTTTTTTAGGGGTGATGCTGCTTGGTATTTTTGCCGGAAGTTATCTTTATCAGCAGGTACGCGCAGAGCAGTTTTCTCGCGGTGAAGAAGATGTTGTCAAAATTATTCGTAAACTCCGTCAAACTATCTTGAAACCCTACTCAGAGCGTCGTGAGCTTTTTGAATCTTCAGGTTATCGCATTATTGATGATGGCGAAGAGATGGCTGAGTGGATTGATGCCATACCGCTTTCCGCACCTGAAAAATTTACCGAACCCCTTTTAGAAGCAGTCAAAGATGGTCGATTGGTTATTGGTATTTCACATCTAGGCGCTTATGTTTATATTCCTCAAGCTAACCCTCCGTTTATGGTTTTAGGGCCATCTCGTTCTGATGCACTCAATGTTTTTGTTGCTATTGGAATCTTTTTTATGGTGGCGCTTTTGTTGTTATATATCTCCATCATACATAATATTTTGCCTTTAAAACGATTGGCTAGAGAAATATACCGTTTTGGTGAAATGGGTGCCACATTTGTCAATCCTATTAAAGGGCATGATGAAATTGCTTATGTTAGTCGTGCATTTGAAGAAGCCATTCGAAAAAATCGCGCACTTACCGAAGCCAGACATCTTTTTTTACGTAATGTGATGCATGAGTTGAAAACTCCGATTACTTCAGGAAAATTAGCCCTTGCCATGCAGCCTGAAGGTAAAGAACATACTATTTTAGAGCGCTCATTCAGGCGTTTGGAGCATCTTATTGCTGAAATGGCGCGGGTAGAGCAGGTGACATCACAACTGCTTCATCCTGAATTGGAATATGAAGAGCTGCTTGAATTGATTGAAACGGTGCAAGAAGATTTAGTGTTGGATTCAGAAAAAATTGTCTGTAGTGGAGTGGAGCATTTTCAGATACGCTGTGATCATGGGATGATGATAACAATCGTCAAAAATCTGGTGGACAACGCCACCAAATATGCTCAAGACGGTCGCGTTAAAATTAGCAAAAAACAGTCTGCTTTGGAGTTTATTAGTCGTGGCGAGCCTTGGCCTCAAGAGCGCAGTTTTGAAACCATGCTAGAGCCATTTGTGCATGCATCAGGCACACAACAAAGCCGCAGTTTTGGGCTAGGACTCTATATTGTCAATGCGATGACGCAAGCGCAAGGTATGACATTCGCACATCGTTATGATGAGGGATCTCATATCTTTAGCATTGAAAACGTGACCTTTAAAAAAAGCACCTAACTAAAATAGGGCATCATTGACGTTCTGCCAAACTTATGTACCAGCATCGCAGCCGTAGCACCACGTTGATTGGCTATGGTGGTGTTTGCACCGTGATCTAGGAGCAGTTTGCAAAGATGGGGCATATCGTCCATTATGGATTCCATCAGCGGTGTCCAGCCTACGCCATCAACACGATTAATATCAGCACCCTTGTCAAGAAGGTATTGCACCATTTCTTGATGATTGCGACGGATGGCTACATGTAAGGGTGTCCACCCATATTTATTCTGAATATTAACATCTACGCCCGCTTCAAAAACTGCTTTAAACGCTTCGGTGTCGCCATGATAAACAATATCTTCAATGAGTGAGAAAATGTCGCCCTCTTTATGCGTTTCATATGTATAAAGTTGTGCCGCGATCTGAGCATCAATTGATGAAAAAAGTGTTTCTTTGGTCATACAGTCTCCTTTGTGAGTCGTATCATACAAAAAAGCTCTTATAGGTATAATTAGAGATTACATTCTAAAGGCTGTTTTATGGAACTTTGTGTAGCACTGGATCGTTCTAGTATGAAGGAAAATCTGGCACTGGTAGAACAAATTAAATCCTATCCCGTATGGCTCAAAGTGGGTTTGCGTTCATATATTCGTGATGGTAAAGCATTTATTGATGCCATCAAAGCGATCAATCCTGAATTTAAAATCTTTTTGGATTTGAAACTTTATGATATTCCCAACACGATGGCAGATGCTGCCGAGTCCATTATGGAGCTTGGCGTCGATATGTTTAATGTTCATGCTTCGGCAGGCGTTAAGGCCATGAGAGAGGTTATGGCGCGTCTCAACGCCTATGAAACCCGTCCTTTGGTATTGGCAGTAACGGCATTGACATCATTTGATGAGAGAGACTTTCAGGCCGTTTACGAACAAAACATTGCCGCTAAAGCCAATCAATTTGCCAAGGATGCTTATGAGAGCGGTCTTGATGGTGTGGTGTGCAGTGCATTTGAAAGTGCATCAATTAAGTCGCTTACATGTAAAGAGTTTGTGACACTTACGCCAGGCATTCGGCCTTTTGGCGAAGAGGCAGGCGATCAGCAGCGTGTTGCCACTATTGATGTTGCTCATGAAGCGATGGTAGATTTTATTGTGGTAGGCCGCCCCATTTATAAAGCCTCAGACCCCGAAGCCGTAGTGCGTAAAATTCTTGAATCTTTATAATGTCTTACACCTTTGGTACATTCTTTGCTTTTTCATGCAAAACATGCCAAGGAGTTTGTATGAAAATTGTTGATAAAGTCGGTATTATCGTAAGACTCAAAGAGAAAATTGCCGAAGCTCAAGGACACAACAAAGAGCTTGCACAGCAGCTTCAAAAGCTTTTAGATAACATCCTCAGAGACACAAAAAACTCTCCTGCAATTTAAATTGCATAATAGCTACATTTTAAGGTAGCTATTATCTTCTAAAAAGTATAATTGCCACCTTATTTCAAACGGACAGTTGGGTGAGTTGGCTGAAACCACATCCCTGCTAAGGATGCGTACTGGTAACGGTACCGAGGGTTCGAATCCCTCACTGTCCGCCACTATATTCCGGATTAGCTCAGCGGTAGAGTAGGTGACTGTTAATCACTTGGTCACTGGTTCGAATCCAGTATCCGGAGCCACACTTTATACCCCCCCCCTAAAATACGGACTTTCCAACGATAATCTTTACTTACTGTGCCCATTTGTGACTAGAATTTTCCCTCTAAAAATGTAGCTCTTTTAGTCTCTTTACGCTTGCGATACTTGGCATACATCCCACTTTCCTATTTTTACGTTTCCCTCCTATAATAGCGCATAAACCTGCTGCCCAGCAGCTCCAGCAGACGTTTCTGAAAGGGTTTCATACCCGTGATCTGTTCTTTTGATCCGTCCATGCGAAACACATGAATGGCAAAGAAAGAGGCGAACAGAGAAATCGTATGTGGGATGGATCAAACGTTTCCCCAATTACTCAGAATCAAGCTTTTAGTGCCATCTTGTTTTTATACAAAGCGTCTTTACATGTAGACATGAAAAACTGGAACCATTGAATTTTTAATTGACTGTGCCCCAATTGTGCCTGTTTGTTACATGTAAGACCTCCTTGTATCGTGTAGCGGTTGGTATAACGCTATAATACGCCCTTAATTTCATTACAGGGTGCATCATGATCCAACTTTCCAATCTCTCTAAAAGTTTTGCCGATCGTGAGCTCTTTAGCAATCTTGGCTTTACACTAGGTAAGGGTAACAAGGTAGGGCTTGTGGGGCGAAACGGTACGGGAAAATCGACCCTGTTTAAAATGATTCTTGGCGAAGAGAGCCCCGACAATGGTGATATTATTATTCCCAAGGGGTATCGTATTGGTGCGCTTAAGCAGTATCTTGAGTTTACTGAAACCACCATTCTTGATGAGGCGGCACTGGCGTTGCCTGAAGAGATGCAATATGAGATATATCGTGCTGAAAAGATGCTTTTTGGTCTGGGATTTACACACGATGATCTCTATCGTGCGCCTTCGGAATTTTCGGGAGGCTATCAAATTCGTATTAACCTTGCCAAATTGTTGCTGAGTGATCCGAATCTGCTATTGCTAGATGAGCCCACCAACTACCTCGATATTCTATCCTTGCGCTGGCTTAAAGAGTTTTTACGCAGTTTTCAAGGCGAGGTGATTTTGATTACCCACGACCGCGATTTTATGGACGCCATTACCACGCACACCATGGGTATTGTCCGTCGTGGCCTTTTTTGGATTGAGGGTTCTACCCATAAGTTTTATACCCAGCTAAAGCAAAATGAAGAGCTTTATGAAAAAGAGAAGTTTTCACAGGATAAAAAGCGTAAGGAGCTTGAGGATTTTATTGCCCGTAACGGTGCGCGTGCTTCAACTGCTGCGCAGGCGCAATCTAAAGCCAAACAGCTTGAGAAAATGGGGTCTATGGGCCATCTTGCGCACGATGCAACGCTTGATTTTGATTTTAACTACCGCGACACTCCGGCAAAAGTGCTCTTAGAAGCCAAAGAACTCTCTTTTGGTTACGATCCGGCGTATCCGCTTTTTCAAAACGTTTCGTTTGTGCTAGAGCATGGTCGGCGTTTGGCTATTATTGGTAAAAACGGTTCGGGTAAGTCTACCTTGCTTAATACCATTGCCGGAGAGCTTATGCCACAGCAAGGCAGTGTTGCCATGCATCCTTCTACGGCATTTGGTCACTTTGGGCAAACCAATATTGGCCGTTTGAATCCTGAACATACCGTTATGGATGCAATTTATGAGGCAGATCCCAAGCTTGCCGAAAGTACGGTTCGGGGGCTTTGTGGTGCCATGCTTTTTAGCGGGGATAGTGCCAAAAAAAAGGTAAGCCTGCTCTCAGGAGGCGAAAAGAGCCGCGTGATGCTTGGGCAGATTCTTGCCCGTCCGGCCAATCTGCTCTTTTTGGATGAGCCTACCCATCACCTTGATATGGACTCTATTGAAGCGCTTTTAGAAGCCATTGAGCGTTTTAGCGGTTCGCTGGTTATTGTTACGCATGCCGAAGAGGTGCTGCGCCGCGTGGCTGATGCATTGATTGTATTTGATCGTAATGGGGCTAGCTTTTTTAACGGTACGTATGATGAATTTCTTGAGAAGATCGGTTGGGATGATGAAGAGGAGTCCAAACCAAAACGCAAGTCGAAAGTTAATAAAAAAGAGCTCAAAAAACAACGTGCCGAGCTTATTGCCGAACGCTCCAAAGCAACCGGAACACTTAAAAAAGAGGTTGAGTCGCTTGAAGCCTCCATTATTGCATCCGAAGAGCATCTTGCGCTACTGCAAGCCGAAACGCTTGCTGCATCACAGCGAAAGGATAACGCGGCCATGATGGAGCTTGCCAAAAAGATTGCGGCAGACGAGAAAAAGATTGAGGAGCAGTTTGAAACCCTAGAGCAGGTTCAAAGTACGCTTGAGGGTATTATGCAGACTTTTGAAGAGAAACTCCAAGCGCTTGAGTAGGGTTTGTCGCAATGTTTTTAAGTAAGCATGTTCCAGATAGGAAGCAACAACACCACGCCAAACCCTTCAAGAATCATTGCCGATAAGCTGAATCATTAGATGCTAGCAACTGTTGCAGTAGCGTGTTTTTCGTGCTTTGAGAAGCACTTTTTTGTTTTGCAAAATCCAGTTGCGCCACGGTGCCAACCGCGCCGTTTTCATACAAAAAAAGTCCGCTAGAGCGGAGCCTACCTGTATCGGCACTACTGTTTTTATACGTAAAGGTGCTAGAGGTGTGCCCCAAATAAATGGCGCCAATTCCTAGCTCACCAAGTGCTACAAGGTGCTCACCTTGCGCGTCACGGCTCCAGATACGTAGTTGGTCTAAAATAGGATCGTTTTCATCAATCCAGAGATTATTATCGCTATCAAATAGCCCCAGTTCAGCAAAACCATTGCCCATTTGAGTGCCAAAAAGTTCGCTGCCATTATCTATGGTGCCGTTTTCATTGCGATCGAGCGCTAAAAAACCATTACCTTGCTGCAGCATGGAGATCTGATCGGATGTGCCGTCATTGTCAATGTCAAATGAAAACGTCATGTCATCAAGTTGCGGCAGTTCTCCGGCATAGTTAATAACCAACGGATCAATAAACCCGGAGCTTTTAAGCTCTTGGGTATTAACCAGCGTATGAGAGATATTGGCCTCAAGATTGATGGCAATACGGGCATTTTGTGTCTGTACATACCCTTGCATCTGCACGTGCAGCGCCTGATGCTCGTAGTGGGTTTGGGTTACTGTTGATGTAGCCTTGTTTGCTGCTGGCGTGTCGCTTAATGCAATGGTTGGTACTTCTTTAGAAAGTACACCGCTAAGATGGCGTAGCAGCTGCTGTAACAGCAGTAATTGCATTTTAGAGTGAAACCACTTTTCAAATGTGAGTGCATTGTGTTTGGCTTGAATGTTTTGCGTCTCTTGTTCGTGCTGAAGCTCTAGCTCAAAAGTCGTTGATTGTGACGTTTCATGCGTGTACTTGCTTTGCATGCGAAGCTGGAAATTTTCAATTTTCATAAGATGCCTCCTTTGGAAAAATAAGCAAAAAATATTCCTGTGTTATACTACCGCTATGATCCCTGTTGCAGCCGACAAACAACTCAACGTACTGTTGCCTCATATGAACAAGGCACTTGCAAAAGTAATGGAGCAGGCAACGCCTGAACAGCTTGATGCCCTGGGCAAAAGCAGCGATATGAAATCGATTATGACGGCACTGTTTGATGCCGCTCGTACGCCAACACGTTCCAATACGATGTTACTTGAGATTTTAAAAAACAGTCCGCTCTTTAAATCTATGGGCAGTGTTGCTCAGGATGTCCGCGCGCTCAATCAATTAATGAAACAAACACCCATGCCTCCGGCTCTTGAACGTGCTATGGCACAATTTGTCAAAACGTTTGAGTCAATGGATGCTGCAATTTTAAAACAGCAATTAAGCAATTCGGGTATTTTTTTAGAATCAAAATTGGCCCAGCCCGTTGCCCCCATGCGGGAGTTACAAACGCTATTAAATACGCTAGATGAGCTGGTTTCAAAAAGCCCAAAAGCCGAGGCGCGTGTGATAGGGCAAGAACTTAAGCAGCTTGTTAGCCAGTTTGAGGGGGGAACGCGTAGCTCCAAAGAGATTACTACAGCGCTGCAACAGCTTTTAGATACCTTTAAAGCACCCATGCAAAAGGTGAGCGTACTGGATCGTTTTGAAAATCTAAAAGCTTTAGAGCGTTTACAAAAAGCACTTGAAGCGGTTTTAGTGCCATCTCAAAAACCATCTGCTACCAAAGTGGCTTCCATGCTTATGCCGCTACTAGCGCAGATGCAGACCTTACATGTAGCGACCGGGCAAATGCCCTTAGCACAAGCTAATGCGCTTATGCAGGCATTAGAGCAGATTATTACAGCATTAAAAACGCCAAATACTACCGATGCAACGCTTCTTAAGCAAAGTGCGGCGTTACTAGAGCAGATCAATACGATGCCAAAACCCGATTCGCTCGTTTCGCTGCCAACACATCGCTTGCTTGAGAAGCTTGAACATTTTTTAAAAATGGAATCTTTAGATCCTAAGCTTATTATGAATGATCGTATTGTAAATGATCTTAAAGCCAATATTTTGATGCTTGGTGAAGAGATTCGCGATAATCCCAAACTCTCGGGCACTGAGATGGCGCGACTGGTTGAAAAAGTATCGTTACAGATTGATTACTATCAGCTCTATTCGTATGTTAACAACGCTTCTACACTCTATTTGCCGTTTTCTTGGGCTGCACTTGAAGAAGGAACTATTAGCATTAAAAATGTAAAAAACAAAAAGTTTTATTGTGAAATTAATCTGATGCTTCAAGAGTATGGTGAATTGCGTCTGATGCTGGCACTGTATGAGAAAAATCAGGTCAATATACATGTCTTAAGCAGTAGCGATACGCTTAAATCAAAGATGAGAGAAGCGCTTGGTGAATTACGCCGTGCATTTATTGAAGCAGATTTAACACTGCGTGATATACGTTTTTCAAATCCCCTGCAAGCAAGCAAAAACGCTTATGAGAGTTATACCAAGATGGATTCAGGCTTTGAGGTAACTATATGAGCGGCAAAGAGAAGATTCAAAAAGCGGTGGCGCTACAGTATGAGCGTGATAAAAACCGCGCGCCGCGTGTGAGCGCCAAAGGCAAGGGTGAGGTTGCCAAAAATATTATTAAAGTGGCGCAGTTGCATAATCTGCCTATCAAAAAAGATGAAGACTTGGTAGAGATGCTTTCAAAAGTGGAGTTGGATCGTGAAGTGCCCGAAAATCTCTATAAAGCTGTGGCCGAACTGTTTAGTTTTATTTATCGTATTAGCAAGGCACCTCCAAAAACCCCAGACGGATCTCAGAGGGAAGAAAAAAAGATGAGATGACGAAAAATCTTTTTTGAGGCGTAGCTAAAGCTACGGCGATAAAAAGTTTTACGTTGAGATCGCTTTTTTTATCCCTCCCCAATGGGGCACTTCATAGAACACCGTACTCTGCGTTGTATCTCTTTCACCGTAGCGATGGCTACGGCTCAAAACATGCGCCTTGATTACAGCGTTCTATGAAGTGCTGAGACCATTTGGGGTTTTTAGCGGTGCCTGTAAAAAAACTAACACGATTACAAAATATTTCTTGGGTATACTGGCAGAATAATTTTTTATTGGGAGCGTTCTTATGCGTAAATTGTTAGCTATTTTAGGGTTGGTTATGGTGTTCTTAACCACACAAGCAAGTGCGGCGTCACTTACAGATACCTTGATGAAACAGTTGGGTGTTAATGAAAAACAGGCTGCCGGAGGTGCGGGGAGCTTGCTAAAATATGCAAAAGGCAATTTGAGCGCTGATGATTTTGCAAAAGTTGGCAGTGCCATTCCTGATGTGGGTTCATTGCTCTCTTTGGCACCATCACTTGGTGGTGGTAAAAGCAGTGGTTTGGGTGCTATGGCTTCAAAATTGGGTGGCGATTCGCTTGGCGGTATGGCAGGCGTAGCGAGCGCATTTAAAACCTTAGGCCTTGATGCTTCGATGGTGCAGCAATTTGTTCCTGTGATTTTAGAGTATGTTCAAGGCAGTGGTGGTAATGATGTGATGCAGCTACTGCAAGGGGCATTCAAATAAGGCTTAGAGCGTTTTAATAAAACACGCCGCATTATTTTTAAAACCCACCTTTTCCAAAAAAAGGCCTCCCTCTTTGAGGGGATCTGCCGTGTAGAGCACAAGATGAGCGCATTGGCGTATTTTGGCATAGTCTTGCAGATAATCAACCATATGATGAGCATACCCTTTACGGCGCTGCGATATGTGGGTTATGAGTTCGTAAACATTCAAATGGCGACCGTGCTCTAATGAGACACAGATACTAACCCCCGCATAACATACAAGCGCTTCTTGCTCAAAGATACCCATCATCTTATACTCTTGATGTCGCATGGTATAAATAAGGTCTTCAAATAGATCGTAATCAAGAGCGCTATAGTGCTGGACTATGACATCATAGACCCTATCTAATTCTTGTAATGAAAGTTCTCGAATCTGCATTGCTCCCCTTTAAACGTGATAGTATAACCTTACATGTAAAAGCACCTCTAAAAACCCTAGTCAATCTCAGCGATAGAGAGAAGTTCACAATCAAGGCGATCCTTTGAAGCCCTAGCTAAAGCTAAGGCGAAAAGGGACAACGCAGAGCGTGGATTTCTCTTTATCGCCCTATGGGAGGGATAAAGAAAGCGATCTGGCACAGAATTTTCTATCATCATAGCTACGGCTATGATTCAAGAAAAGTTCTGCACCATCTCATCTTTCTTTCTTCCCTCTGAGTTTGGCTAGGGTTTTTAGAGGTGCCCGTAAGGTATAATTTTTAAAACAAACTCTGGAAAACTGTATGCGTTATTATTACTTTTTATTTATTATTTTATTGATGCTTTTATCTCAAGGGTGTGGCGTTAAGCAGCTAGAACCTGTGTTAATACCCAAAAACCTGCCATATGTTGAGTACTATAGCGATGTCAAACCCATACTTGATCGTCGCTGTGTGGTGTGCCACTCTTGCTACAATGCTCCTTGTCAGCTAAAGCTAAGTGCCTATGAAGGTTTAGAGCGTGGGGGCACCAAGATGAAGGTCTATGATACACGCTTGCTTGCGGCCGAACCTACACGGCTCTTTTTTGATGCGCAGAATGAAGCGCAGTGGCGCAAACGTGATTTTTTTAGTGTCATTCAAAATGATCTCAATCAAAGCTATAACAATTCAGTGATGATGCAGATGTTGCAGATGCGCGATAAATATCCCGAAACAGTAGGCGAATATCGTCCTGAAACGGAACAATGGAGTTGTCCTCAAAACGCGGATGAAGTAGCAGAATATTTTGACGAAAAAGGAAACCATCGCGGCATGCCCTATGGGTTTCCTGCTTTAAAACCTGATGAGTTTAAAACGTTAAAAGCATGGATTGCTCAAGGGGCTAAAGGCCCTACACCCCAGCAAGAGAAACAGCTTAAAACGCCTTCGCCAATTGTGATGCCGATGATAAAAAAATGGGAAGCATTTTTAAATCAAAGCGATGCAAAGCATCAAGTGAGTGCACGCTATTGGTATGAGCATCTCTATCTGGCACATTTTTATTTTGATACAAAAACCGATGAGTTTTATGAATTAATCCGTTCACGCACGCCTGCACCAAAAGCGATAGATGTTATTGCAACGGTACGTCCGTATGATGATCCTGGAGTAGAACGTTTTTATTATCGTTTTCGAAAAGTTCACTCTACCTTGGTGCATAAAACCCATATGACTATGCGCTTAGATGATGAAAAATTGGCGCGTTTGCGTTCGCAGTTTATTGATACCCCGTGGCTGGATGAACCGCATGTTGTTAATTATGATGCACAACGCAGCGCCAATCCTTTTTTGATATTTGCCCAAATTCCGCCAAAAATTCGTTACCAATTTTTACTTGATAATGCCCATTTTATAGTGATGACATTTATTCGCGGGCCGGTTTGTCGTGGTCAGGTGGCGCTCAGTGCCATTCATGATCATTTTTGGGTGTTTTTTCAAGATCCTAAACATGATGTAGCTTTAAGACGTCCTAGCTTTTTGATTGAGCACGCCAATGATCTGGCTATGCCAATTGAAGGCGGCAGTGATTACAAAATTTACAAAATATTTAGTGATGCGTATTTAAAACGGTATAAACACTATTTTAAAGAGAAAACACGTTTGTATGATGATGCCTATGGCGAGGGAATCGGATATGAAGGAATCTATAAAGGTGAAAGAGCAGAAGATGCACCGATGCTTACCGTATATCGCCATTTTGATAGTGCTTCAGTGCATAAAGGGGCATTAGGTACGCTGCCACGAACAGCATGGGTGATTGATTATCCGCTGTTTGAGCGGATCTATTATACGCTTGTTGCGGGATATGATGTGTTTGGCAATATTTCACATCAAGCCAATATACGACGCTATATGGACTTTTTGCGTTATGAAGGGGAACTCAACTTTATTGGGTATATGCCGCAAAACCAGCAGCTTGAAATGTTTAAGTCATGGTCAATCGGGGATGATGAAGTACACTCCATACGAAAGCTTTGGAATCGTCACTCTAAAATTTCTTTTAAGAGCGACAACCCTAAACAGGAGTTTATAGAGCATGTTGTAAATGCGCATCTGTTAAAATCCACAAATATTGCGTTTGATGATATCAACTATTACCGGATGCATCATGAAACACCGCAGCTTCCAGAACGCTACGAAAGCATTGAAGATTACAAAAATGGATTTCGTGCCATCACAGAAGAGGGCACTGGATTTATCCGCCATGTTGTAGATTTTGGAGTCAATAACGTACTGCTTCGCATCCGTATGCCTAAAGGTGACGACAAGGTGGTAAGCATTGTTATTAACCGCTATCACGACAATGTTAGTTCAATGCTAAAGCCCGATAAAACACTAAATCCAGCCAAAGATAGTTTGGATTTTCATTTGGGATTTGTAGGATCGTATCCTAATGCTTTTTTGGTAGCAGATCTTGAAGATTTACCCGAATTTTTTGACATGATAAAAAATTTTGATATGAGCCCAAAATACATGGAGCGTTTTAAAAAGTTTGGGATTAGCCGCGATGATTCAGATTTTTGGAAACACTATGAATGGTTTCAAAAACGTTTTGAACAAGAACAGCCTATTGAAGCAGGCTTACTTGATCTAAACCGCTATTATCACAGTGCGTGGTAGGGATTATATGTAATTGATGTTACACACTTTATGAGCAAAGCTCATAAAGTCATAATGTAAGCTTTAACGCATTTTGGGTGCAAACTCAAACGCGTCATAATCTAAACATACAAAGACAAAAAACTGTTTGTCAAGCCGCCGATACAAACCTTTGATGTTCTGTGATAAGTGTTTCATGCCAGAAGCATACAAGGTAACGATTACACGAGCAAGGCAAAGCGATTACCAAGTGATTACATGTAAGGATTGATATCCGTACATTCTGCCCCAAAGGGGCAAGCTTTAGTGCCACAGCGGCCAGCGTAGGACTTTGGGCTTTGCTCAAAGTACGTTCAAAACAAAAAAACAGGCTTTAGTGCCACAGCGGCCAGCGTAGGACTCTGGGCTTTGCTCAAACTGCGTTCAAATCAATAATTATACGCCACAATATAGTTAGGATCATCCTCTTCGTACGTACAGTGCGGTCCGGCTTGTTTTAAAATGGCCTTGCAATCGCGGCTAAGATGGCGAAGCAAGAGGCTTTTTCCCGCTTCGTCGTATTTTTTGGTAATGGCATCAATTGCTTCAACTCCCGAGGCATCCATAACCCGTGCTTCTTTAAAATCAATCACTACTTTTTGCGGATCATTTACAATATCAAAGTGCTCTAAAAAGGAAGCGGTAGAACCAAAAAAGAGAGGCCCTTCAAGTTCATAAATTTTGCTGCCTTCCTCATCAATGTGAGTTTGAGCATAAATTTTGGCATGTTTCCATGCAAATACGAGTGCTGAAATAATCACCCCTGAAATGACAGCAATGGCCAAATCGGCAACCAAAGTAATGACTGTGACCACAATCATCACAAACGCATCGCTTTTTGGCATATGTTTGATATGGCTAAAACTACTCCATGCAAAAGTGCCAATACTCACCATAAACATGATGCCCACCAAAACCCCAACAGGAATAATATTTAAAATATCTGTGAGCGAAATAACCAAAATTAAAAGACCCACAGCAGCGACTAAAGAGCTTAATCGTCCCAGACCGCCTGAAGTGAAATTGATAATAGACTGCCCAATCATGGCACATCCGGCCATAGCACCAAAACTGCCACAACAGATGTTGCC
Source organism: Sulfurimonadaceae bacterium (assembly GCA_050290965.1). GTDB lineage: Bacteria > Campylobacterota > Campylobacteria > Campylobacterales > Sulfurimonadaceae > JAFGUB01. The sequence goes on along the minus strand of JBNKJB010000004.1, from coordinate 118,074 downwards.
TACACCTTGAGCAACGCATTCACGGTTGCCTGAGCCGCGGGTATTGCTCATCTCATCCAGCACCGAAAGGGTAAGCAGGGATTCAATAAGCCCCACCATGGCCACAATCACGGCATAAGGCAACACCATTTTAATGCTCTCAATGCTCCAAACACCCTCAGGAATATGAAAACTTGGCAGTTGGCCTTTAAAGGGTGAGAGATCGGTGAGTTGACCAACCAGCAGTGTATGCATGCCACTTAGATAGACTAATAATGTGAGTGTGATGATGGCAACAAGACCTGCGGGAACGGCTTTGGAAATTTTTGGCAAAAGATACATGATGGTCATGGTAATTCCCGTCAGCAGATAGATTTGCCATCCTTGATTATCAAAAAATTTAAATTGTGCCGTGGCGATTACAATAGCTAAACCATTGACAAAACCGTACATGGCGGGCTGAGGTACCAAACGAATAAATTTTCCTAGTTTCAACAGTCCTATTGATATCTGAATCGCTCCGGCAATGAGCGTGGCTAGTAAAATGTATTGCAAAATTCCGGTAGCAAGTGCTTCGCCTTGAATGCCTTGGGCACTTAAATGTCGACTTGCATCTATCCCAAGCCCTACGAGTACAATAGCAACGGCTCCGGTGGCGCCGCTGATCATTCCAGGCTTGCCGCCAAGTAAAGCAGTAACAAGTCCTAAAATAAATGCACTATAAAGTCCGACAATTGGGCTGACTCCGGCAATAAATGAAAATGCAATTGCCTCAGGCACGAGCGCAACAGCAACGACTAGCCCTGAAAGAATGTCGTTTTTAGGATTGAGCGTAAAGTTATTTAACAAAAAAAGCACCCCGTTTTTTGGCGGAAGTATAACATAGCCGCTAATTAAAGCAGTGTTGAGAGCGTCTTTAAGCCTTGCTCCATCTGCTTGGGAGTAGCGCGGGTAAAATTGAGTCGCATTTGTGTTGTAAGCACTTCGTTAGGATAAAACTCGGCTCCAGGAACAAAAACAACATTGTGTTTAAGGGCACGTTGCAGCAGAGCTTTTGTGTCAACACCCTCAAGCCAACCGTATACAAACATGCCTCCTTGGGGTTTTTGATAGTGAAAATCTTGTAAATGCTTATCAATTAGATCACAAAAAATTTCTGACTTTTGTTTATAAGCTTGGCGCAGTTGCATGAGCCGTATCTCATAATTGTCAGCTTGCATTTTTAAATATTCATAAACAACGTACTGTGAAAGGGTAGAGCTATGCAGATCAATACTCTCTTTAATCGGCAGCAAGCGTTTAATTTTGTCATGGCTGGCACGAATCCATCCCAGACGTAAACTTGGAGCCAAAATTTTTGAAAACGATCCCAAATGGTAACTATGATCTGGAATAAGCTGGCTAATAGGTTGATTTGGTGTTTCAAAATAGAGTTCACTGTAAGGGGCATCTTCAATCAGATGAGCATGGTGTTGCAATATAAGTTTGGCAATACACTCGCGTTTTTCTTGAGAATACGTTGTAGTGGTTGGGTTTTGAAAATCGCTGATGATATAAGCCAATTGTGTCTTTTTCAGGCTCTGCTCAAAAGCATTACATGTAACACCATCAGATTCTAAAGCAATGGCTTCTATGGGCATGCGATTGAGTTTAAAAACATTGATTGCACCCAAATAACTTGGACGCTCAATGGTGATAGCACGTTCAAAATTGGCTCTGGCAATCAGGTACATTGCCTGTTGGCTTCCCGTTGTAATTAAAATCTCTTCGGCTGTTGTGGCAAATCCCATACGGCTATAGCGTGCAGCAATCCATGCTCTTAGTTCTACCAAACCGCTGCCTTGAGCGTATTGCCATTTGCGCGGGTCGTTAAAAACACTTGGAGCAATTTGAGCCAATGCCTCTGTAGGGAAAAGAGTTTCATCAGGAAGGCCTCCGGCAAAGGAGATAGTGTCTTCGTTGATTGATTCAAGCATTTCGCGAATAAACGAGCGTTTCATAGAGTTTCTTTTTGTAATAGATTATGGGCATCTCTGAGCATCTAGGTTTTTTTGGAGGTGCATTTATGAAAGAATAGTAGGATCATCAATTTTTGTATGTACTAATAAGCACCATTTTATTACTAATTCCTGCTCAAAATCATATGAATTTCTGCTAGTATTGTTATATGAAATCCCAAACTCTTTATGATCATGCCCGACTTGCCAATGATGCCCTCTATTACATTTACAGGTACATTGATACCGATGTTAATCTAGAAGAACTCAGTCATACACTCGGTATCAGTACCTTTCATTTGCATCGTGTTTTTACTGCGGAATTTGGTGAGAGTTTGTATCAAACGATTCAGTCTATTCGTTTGCAAAAAGCGGCAAATTTATTGCTAACAAACGTGCATTCAACAATGTCTATTATTGCATCGCAGTGTGGTTATAGTACTCAAAGTGCTTTTATTCGAGCCTTTAAGATACGTTTTGCAATGACCCCGACACAGTGGCGAAAAGGGGGTTTTGAAAGCTACAGTGGCACCATACTTGCCCATGTTGATTCTGCGCGTTCGTTTGAATCGTTGGAGCATGAAATTATCAAAATGCCTGCACTTGAAGCATTTTATGTACGTCATAAAGGGTATGATCCTAGCATACGCAATGCATGGCAAAAATTGCAGGTATGGCTTTTGGAGCATGATATTGTGCCCACATATCACATTGGGCTGCATCATGACAATCCCATCATTACACCACTTGATTCGTGTCAGTATGTTGCTGCGGTTGTTGTTGATGCGGTTGTTGTTGATGCCAAACAGATTAAGCGTGTGCAAACTCCAAATCGCTTTACGATTCCATCGGGAGTATATGCCCGCTTTTCACTTTTTGGACATTATGGTGATGTACTGGCTTTTTTGCGATGGGTATATCATGTATGGTTACCTCAAAGTGGCTTTGAGACAACAACGGCACCCGCATATACAATGTATCGTAAAAACCATTTTTTAAGCAGTGATGGCATGTTTGATCTTGATTTTTATCTTCCCGTACGTTATTTTTGATAAAAATTATGCTTTGTAAAAGTATGTAGATTAAGGGTTTCCTTTCAAAGTTTTCACGAGACTTTGAAAGGAGTGAAAGATGTATGAGTAATGAAAAATTGTAGTGCTGCCAGAAAATAGAAAAAGAGCTATTAACTGGCAAGCTTTGATATTAATTTAGATGTAGCGAATGAGAGCATTACTGCAAAACCGCCAATTAAAATACGCATAAGATCAACTGTAGTCTTCATAATAAAAATCCTTTGTTTTGGGATGAGACATAGTAAGAATATTTAGGAAATTGATTATTAACATAATATTTTTTTATTTAATGCGGAATTAATCGTGTACAACTTGTTTTTAATCAAGATAGAAATGGTCATTTTTCTAACTCTTATAAGATTTTAGTAGGATTTGAAAAATTATTTTAGTTATATTATGATATAAATAATTTCGTAAATCACTTTATAAGGAAATATACGTGAAAAAAGCCCTAATTATTTTGTTTACGGCATTAACTTTGAGTTATGCATCTGATGCCGGTGCTGTTAAATCGGCAGAGAAACTTCTTGAAGTGATGGAAATGGATAAAAACTATGATCGTTTAATGGAACAGATGGCAGATATGCAGGTACAGCAGAACTCGGCATTTGCAGATAAAAAAGAAGCGGTTATGGCATTTTTTAATAAATACATGGGTTACGAGCAACTTAAACCGGATCTTGTTGCCATGTATTCTGATGTATATACGGAAAAAGAACTCAACGATTTGATTGTTTTTTATAAAACACCAACAGGTAAAAAATCGGTTTCCCTCATGCCAGAATTAGCACAAAAAGGCTCACAACTTGGTGTCAATAAACTGATGCCACATATTGATGAGTTGATCAAGATTGTGCAACAAGAGAGTCCAAAAGAAGATAAAAAGTAATATTTTATACGATGATCTATGATAATATAAAATAAATGTTAGGCATTGTATGAATTGAAAGAGAAAGATGAAAAAACATACTACTAGACTTATAGGCTACATTGCTTTTGTAGTGAGTATAGTTCTTTTTTTTGGCTGTAGTGATAATGAAGAATCAGCCAAAATATTAGAGGTTAGTGTCTCTTCAAGTGAAATGACATCTTCAAGTAGTTTTGCGACATTCTCATCAGAGTCAGCGCTCTCATCATCAGAGTCGCTAATATCTTCATCCACTATGGCAACAAGCAGCAGTGCAACGTCTGAAAATATCGACAACCTACCAACCGCCACACGCTATTACGCCGTGCCAGAAGACTTTAAACAGGCATCGGATATTGAGAATATCTGGCAAAACGAAATGGTTATGAGCTATGAATTTTTGCCTCATGGTGGTTTTTTAGGTGATGGAGTCTTTAAAGCCACTCCGGCATCAGGGACAGACCAAGCGAATACAGGCTGGAATATTTTGGGAATTACTCAGGCTGATCATTCGCGCGCGCCGCTTTTTGTATCGGCACTCTATTATTTTTCTCCCGAATGGGTTGCGGTTATCGGCGAAGGCGTTAAAAATATTGATTTTCAGCTGTATGATCCCGAACCCGGTGTACAGAACCATGCCAATACCCGAATCGTATCGGGGATTTACGGCCGTGAAGATTGGCCGAGCTTTGATGGAAGACTCGGTACCCATGTGGAACTCAACCGCGGTGGGGCAGGGTGGCACTATAGCGGAAATGCTAAAACGTCTCTTTTGGATAAAACCGATACGGGGCTTTTTTTGGAAGATGTCTCAGGGATGTGGTTTTGGATGGCGTATTACATCGACTTTGAAAATAACCGCGTCTCGGCGTATGTCAAAACAGGGCCAAATGGTCCCTATCCGGAAGTCACGCGAATATTGCACCGCACTAACAATAGCCTTTTATTAGGAAGCAATCTTCATGATCATGCCTGGGTGAAGGGCGAGATTGTGACAGGACAGACTTCAGGTGCTACGGCACGGGTTGAAAATGTTGGCTACGATGGATTGATCGTAACGCCAATTTCGGGTAATTTTGTAGATGCATATGATGGTCAGTACCATGGCGTAGCAGGAGAGTATCTTGTGGGATCTCAAAGCGGTGCATGGAATCAGGTTGTTTATGCAGACAACTGGAACTGGGACCGAACAAGCGGAGGATTAAATGCAGGTGCCGCGCGTAATATCTTGGGCTATTGGAAAGTGGATGCCAATACGCCAAAAACTTCCGATATGTATCATATGCTTGATCAGGTCGCTGTAGGTAATGGCTGGATTGATCCGCCATCTTGGTAATCTTTAGGGGTGCCCTTTAGATAAAGAACAATAAATCAAGGAATACAATGTCACTTGTACGCTTGGCACACACATCTGCTACTGATGCTGCTGTTGCAGTAGAGGATTTATATGAACAACTAGGTGATGGAATGAACCTGGTGATCTTTTTTTGCTCTAATCAATATGATTTAGATCAGGTTGCAGTGCACATGCAAAACTATTCTGAGGATATTGAAGTTATTGGCACCACAGCAAGCGGTGAAATTGGCCTTAATGGTTATTGTACGCACTCTATTGCTGCTGTCGGATTTACACCAGAAATTTGTATCAGTACAACAGGGCATTTGGATCATTTGCAAAACTTTAGCATTGCCGAAGGTCATGCTTTTGCGAAGCGTCTGCAATCCTCACTTGAAGTAGAAGCTAGTTTTGCATTGATGTTTATCGATGGGCTTTCAACACGAGAAGAAATCATTGCACATACATTGAATAAATCGCTTGGTATTACTGTAGTGGGGGGATCTGCAAGTGATAGTCTTGAGCTTGGCGGCCGTACGTTTGTATATCATAATGGGCATTTTCATGAGGATAGTGCTGTCGTAGCACTGGTATCAACGCCGTTACCTTTTATGCCATTTAAAATTCAACATCTTCTTCCTGGGAATGAACGTCTTGTGGTCACGCATGCAGATGCTTCACGCCATATTGTGTATGAAATTAATGGAGTGAGTGCGGCAAAAGAGTATGCTCGTGTTGTCAATATTCATGCAGATCATTTGGAATGTGATAGTTTTACAGCGTTTCCCGCTATGGTGATGTTGGGACAAGAATATTATGCGCGTTCAGTTAAAAGTATTAATGATGATGGCAGCATCACTTTTTATAGTGCGATTGACGAGGGCGTTGTCTTTCGTATTGCACACAGCGGAAATCTTACTGATATGCTTAAGAGAGAATTGGAAGTGATAGAACAGACGCTTGGAAGTGTCAGCCTCTTATTGAGTTTTGATTCTATGTTACGCAAACGTGAAACAGAGATGTTGGGAGTCACACCAAAGATGGGGCGTTTGATGCAAAAATATCATGTTGTGGGATTTAATACATGTAAAGAACAGTATTGTGGTATTCATATGAATCAAACATTGACCGGTATCGCATTAGGAGAATTAAAATCATGAGTTCAACACGATTATTTGATGATTCCGAAGCAGAAATCAAACGGCTTAATAAAGTCATCGAAGCGCTTATGAATCGCTCCGAACGTTTTATGGGGGTTGAAAGATCTGATTTTTGCCTTTTTGAAACGGTCAGTCTGCTTGAAGCAGAAGTGGATCGCAGAACGTTGGAATTAGAGCGCCTCAATCAAGCTTTGGAACGTACGACCATAAGAATGAATGATGAAGTCATAAAACGCCAACAGCTAGAAAAGGCACTCAAAGCAGCAGATATGAAGTTTGAAGCGATGAGTGTTACGGATTCACTAACTGGAGTCGCCAATCGACACCATTTTGATAATTTTTTGGAAAGTTCATGGCGTCATGCATTGCGTCATCCCAAATCGCTTGCCTTGGCAATGATTGATATTGATTATTTTAAACAATACAACGATCGCTACGGACGCGCACAAGGAGATCTTTGTTTGCAAAAAATTGCTAATGTACTCCAACGCGGCATACGAGATATTGATTTGGTTGCACGCTATGGTGGCGAAGAGTTTGCTGTGGTGCTTCCTGATAATGAATTGCAACAAGCAGTAGCCATCTGCGAACGTATTATGAATGATATTTATGCTTTGCAAGAACCCCATGATGATCACCCGTTGAGTATTGTAACGGTTAGTATTGGAGTAACCGAGATAACCCCTTCTGATATAATGCAGCCAGAGCAACTCTTAAAGCAAGCAGATACGGCACTGTATCGGGCTAAAAGCGAGGGACGTAATAAAGTTTGTACTTATGATTAGGTGCTAATCATAATGGTTACTTTAGAAAAATCTACTCTTTTGGAAAGGATTGCGTATTTTTAAAGGAGTATGTGTTGAAAAAGCCGTTTAAACTAACAGAAGACCGTTACGATGGCGTTAGTATTGAAACAACTGCTTTAAAACACTCTGTTTCAGAGTTTGAAGCGGCGTTACATGGGGTATTTAAAAATCTTCAAAATAAAAAACTGCTTTGGATTAAACTTGCGATTGAGCATTCAGAGTTTATTCCCATACTCTCAAATAGCGGCTTTATTTTTCATCACTGTAATGCCAGAGATATTACGATGGTCAAACAACTGCTTCCAGATGCGATCATTCCTACTGCAGTTAACCATACATTGGGCGTTGGTGCCGTTGTGCTGCATGAAGATAAGATACTGATTGTTAAAGACCGCATTCATCAAACGTACAAACTTCCCGGCGGTTTTATTGATGATGGCGAGCACATTTCGCAAGCCATTGTGCGTGAAGTTTTTGAAGAGACTGGCGTCAAGGTGGCGTTTGAATCGGTGGTGAGTCTGGGGCATTTTACTCCGGCACAGTTTGGCGAATCAAATCTGTATGTTATTGCATTGGCTGTACCGCTTTCGACTCGCATAGAGATTCAGGATGTGGATGAAATTCTTGAAGCACGCTGGATGAATGTGCATGAGTATCTGGGCCGTGAAGATGTATTGCCCTACAACAAGGCTATTGTTAAAAGTGCACTTTCGTGCATGAAAGGCTTGCAGATTGATAACGACATTGAGTTACATGTAAGAACAGAAGTTCGGTATGAGCTCTTTTTTTAACACAAATAATTGTTAAGGATTTTTGAGATGCTATTTGATTTTTTGACTCTTGATGAAACAACAAAATACAAGATGATGAGCAATACTATTTTTCCCCGTCCTGTGGCGTGGATTTGTACTGAAGATGAAGAGGTGCTCAATTTAGCGCCATTTAGCTATTTTATTCCGCTGAGCTCCGAGCCTCCGTTAGTAATCGTTTCTATTGCACACAAAGAGAATGGTGAGCCTAAAGATACGCTTGCCAATATTCTTAAACACAAAGTCTGTACCATCAATTTTGCCCACAAGCCTTTATTGGATAAGCTTATTGATACTGCCGAAGCGTTGCCAAAAATGCTGAGTGAAACAGAGCATTTTAATATTGCTACAAAGCCGCTGCTTGAGGGGTTCCCGCCAATGGTTGCAGATGCAAAATGCGCGCTTTTTTGCACATTTGTTAAAACAGTAGATTTAGGAGCACGTTACGAACCTCTGATTTTGGAAGTGAAACAGGCATATGTAGATGATGAGAGCGTTGATGAGAATGGTCATCTTATGCTTGATCATATTGGCAGGGTGGGAATGGAGTTTTTAATTGATGCCACAAGAGTTACACACTTATGAATCGTGTATAAGAGTTTTAAAAATGGCGCCACAGATTCTAAACTACACCCAAATTACACCCCATCTCTCTTGCGCGGGTAAACCTACCTATGCACAACTTGAAAGGCTTGGAAAAGAGGGATTTGAAGTCGTCATTAATCTTGCTGTAGCACACACCACGCTTAAATATGAAGACCGGGTTTTGGCGCGTCAAAAGATCTCATATTTTCATCTTCCCGTGACGTGGGAAGCGCCGGAAGTTGCGCAGCTAGAGCTATTTTTGGAGATAATGAGTGTACTTTATGGAAAAAAGCGGGTATTAGTGCATTGTGTTATGAATTATCGTGCTTCGGTTTTTATCTATCGGTTTATGCGTGACGTATTAAAAAAAGATGTGCCTTTTATTGCTCCTAAAACCTTTGTTCCAGATGCGAACTGGAATGCTTTAATACATCGTTAGGCCAGGGGATGTACTACTACAATATAAAGTTGTGATGCTTCTTGTTTGGTGGCTAGCAAACGGATATCAACTCTAATTTTATGCTCTTTTTTCTCTTTTTGATAGGTTAAGGTATATTTTACTTCTTTGAGCAGCGCAATGTTTTTGCGCATGGTTTCAAAACCAATATGTTTTTTAAAGAGTGTAATATGATCAAAATGCATCGAACTCTCTTTTATTCCAAATAGCTGCTTAAAGCGAATATTCATTGAGGTAAAAATACCTTGATGATTCAGATAAGCAACAGCATAAGGAAAATAATTGAATCCGACCTTAATGGTTGTAAGCTGACGCATCAGGTTGTCTTGTCGGTTAATGAGGCGGCTGATATCGCTACCAATAGCAATGATATACGTTTGCTCATGTCGTATCATCCGTGATACTTGCCAATTCATTCGATGTACATTACCTTTGGTGTCTGTAATGGGTGTGACAAAGTTTTGATGATAATTGGTATGTGTTTTTATCTCTTCAAAATAACTGTTAAGTTTTTGCGTATCGCCTGGAATAAAATTTTCAAAAAAAGATTGTCCCATTATTTCGGATTTTTTCTTTCCTGTAAAATTTAAAAAGCACTCATTAGCATCAACAAAGTTTCCTTTTTCATCTAGAACAATAACGACAGCACTACAGGTACCACCCAGATCGCTTAACGTTACCTGTTCGAAAAAACTTCCTTCAACAGGTGTGAAACAAAGAAGCAACTGCGAACTGCTTTGATGAAAATTCAGATCATATGTTTTTGATAAAAACTCAAAATCATGAACAACATGCATGTCGTTTTGGTAGTGTTTCATAAGGGTATCAAGTTCAGATGGGAGCGTGTCGATCTTGTCTTGTAAGAGTTTACGCATTATAGTGTTGGCATATACAATACGCCATTCTCCAAGATCAGACTCTTCTAAAATAACAAGAGGATTTAAAAGCGATTCAACGGTGTTAAAAAGAAGTTCGGACATTTCCATAAGGCCTGCCTGAGATGTTTTATTTTTACATCATAGCACAAGCGCATATAGATCTGCCCTAAATTATTGCAGTGTCTTTAGTTGTGCTTCAATGGTCAAGGCACGATTCTTGGCATCATTGAGATCAGCGCGATTTTTTTCTATAACATCCGCAGGTGCATTGGCAACAAACTTTTCATTCTGTAACATACCGTTTAGTTTTGCCATCTCTTTTTGTGCTTTTTCAAGCTGTTTTTCAAGACGGTTGATAATAGGGCTAAGGTCAATGGAACCTGTAGGAATAAATACTTCTACATGTAGTCCCACATCAGAGACTGAATCGTCTATTTTTTCACTTACAAAACGCACTTCTTCAACTTTAGCAAGTTTTTCAATAAATGCTTTGGCTTGTTGTTCATTGATTCCATCAGCTTTAACATAGGCCAGCTTAATTTTTTGATTGCCCATATCTACAAGTGCTTTAGCGCGGCGAATGGTAACGATAGCATCCATAATAACATTAAAAAGTGCTTCTTCTTTTTCACGGGGTTTCGTTTTGTGAGGATAAGCCATAATCATGATGGAGTCACCCTCTTCAAGGGTTGTTCCTGATAGCTCGTGATAAAGATATTCGGTAATAAAAGGCATAAAAGGGTGGAGCAGTTTCATAGACTCTTTAAAAATAGCACCAAGTTCAATAATAGAGTCTTTTGATGCTTTAGAAAGTTCAATTCCCCAATCGCAAAATTCATTCCATAGATAACGGTACATGACGGTTGCCGCGTCATTAAAACGGTAACTTTCAATGGCTTCGCGTACTTCTTTTGTAGCAGTGTTAAGACGTGAAAGCATGTATTTGCCAAGATCCGTTTCAACGCAAAAACTGGTAAGATCTGGAAATTGCGATGCATTCATTTGTAAGAATTTCGCGGCATTAAACAGTTTATTGGTAAAGTTGCGGCTCTGTTCTAATTTATCTTTGCTAAGGCGAATATCACGTCCTTGAACAGCAAGAACGGCCAAAGTAAAGCGTAGCGCATCCGCACTGTACTCTTCAACCATGTCCAGGGGATCAATAACATTACCACGCGACTTACTCATTTTTTGTCCGTTTTCATCACGTACCAAGGCATGCAAATAGATGTCTTTAAAAGGCAGCTCTCCCATAAAGGTTTCACCCATCATCATCATACGGGCTACCCAGAAAAACAGGATATCAAACCCTGTAATCATTAAGCTGTTGGGATAAAAAGCTTTAAGATCATCGGTTTGGAACTGTTTATCAGACTCGCTATCGCCATTGCCCCAACCAAGTGTTGAAAAGGGCCAAAGCGCCGAACTAAACCAGGTATCAAGTACATCAGGATCTTGCGTAAAGTTTTTAGAAGCACATTTTGGACACTCTGCCGGATGCTCTTCTTGCGAAGCCCACTCATGGCCACAATCGTCACAGTAAAATACCGGAATACGGTGCCCCCACCAAAGTTGGCGCGAAATACACCAATCACGTAGATCATTCATCCAGCTATTGTAACTGTTAATCCAGTGCGGGGGGAAAAATTGAGCTTCGCCATTGTTTGTTTTTTCAATCGATTTCTTGGCTATTTCACTGCGTACAAACCATTGTTTGGAAATATAAGGTTCGACAATATTTTTACAGCGATAGCAGTGGCCCACTTGATGGATATGATCTTCAATCTTCTCCATAAAGCCTTCTTCTTCAAGACGCGCGGCAATAATACTGCGTGCTTCAAGGCGCTCAAGACCTTTAAACTCTCCAGCGTAGTCGTTTAGAATTCCTTGCTCATCAAATACAGTAATAAATTCAAGATCATGGCGTTTACCAACTTCGTAGTCATTAGGATCATGCGCTGGGGTAACTTTTACCATACCCGTTCCAAATTCCATATCAACATGGCTATCGGCAATAATAGGAATTTCTCGATTGGTTAGAGGAAGTTTAACTTTTTTACCAATAAGGTGCTTGTAGCGTTCATCTTCAGGGTGCACCATAACGGCAGTATCGCCAAAATAGGTCTCGGGACGGGTCGTGGCTACCGTGATATGTCCGTTACCATCAGCAAAAGGGTAGTGCATGTGATAAAATTTGCCACTATGCTCTTCGTATTCAACCTCAATATCACTTAGTGCACCATCGTGTGTACACCAGTTAACCATATAATTGCCACGAATAATCAACCCTTCATTATAAAGGTGTACAAAGGCTTCTCGAACCGCAGTCTTTAGTCCCTCATCCATGGTAAAACGTTCGCGTGACCATGCGGGAGAAACGCCCAGTTTTCGCATTTGTCCTACAATAGTGCCGCCGCTGTGTGCTTTCCATTTCCAGACACGCTCTAAAAAGGCGTCACGCCCAAGTGCTTCTTTGGTAGTACCTTCGGCAAGCAGCTGCTTTTCAACAACATTTTGCGTTGCGATGCCGGCATGGTCTGTTCCTGGTTGCCATAGTGTTTTATACCCGTCCATACGTTTAAAACGAGTGATAATATCTATGAGCGTATGATTAAGGGCATGGCCAATATGCAGACTGCCAGTAACGTTAGGAGGTGGTAGCATAATGGCAAAGTGTTTGTCTTCTTTTTGAATGGCGTGATTGCCGTTTATTTCGAAATAGCTGCGCTCTTCCCAAATTTTATAGAAAGATTGCTCAATAGCTTGAGGATTATAAGTCTGTTTTGACATGGTGGTATGAACCTTGAATTACATGTAAAGCTTGAAAATTTACGCGAATTATAGCTAAGAGCCAGTAAAATCCGCGTTAATGTTATCATACAAGAAGATTCTCTAGTGCCACTATCACGCCTTAATACTGAACAATACACTGCGGCAACGGCACCTTTTGGCCGTAATTTGATTATTGCATCTGCCGGTACTGGTAAAACTTCGACAATTGTCGGACGTATCGGACACCTGCTTTCACACGGTGTCAAAGCCGAAGAGATTTTACTTTTAACCTTTACCAATAAGGCTGCGGCAGAAATGGTAGAGCGTGTAGCGATCTTTTTTGGTAAAGATGTTGCAACAAAGATTGATGCAGGGACGTTTCACGCCGTAAGTTACCGATGGCTTAAACGACGTGATGGTAAAGTAGTCTTAAAACAGCAACGTGAACTCAAAACACTATTTCGAAGCGTGTATGAACGCCGCTCATTTGATTATATTGATGCTGAAGTATCGGCATATGGTGCCAATTATTTGTACGATCTGTATTCGTTTTATCAAAATACGGAAATGGGACTTGATTTTGAGGCTTGGATTAAAGCCAAACAAAGTGGGCATGAACTTTTTGCGTTGATTTATGCTGATATCGTAGATGAGTTTGAACGTCTTAAGGATGAGTACGGCTTTGTCAATTTTAATGACTTACTCCTTCAGATGCGTACGCTTTGCGAGTCAATGGATTTAGGATATAAAGAAGTACTCATAGATGAATATCAAGACACCAATGCATTGCAAGGAACTCTGATTGATGCTATAAAACCGCCATCACTCTTTTGTGTGGGCGATTACGATCAAAGTATTTATGCCTTTAATGGTGCCGATATCAGTATTATTGGCTCTTTTAGTAAAAAATATCCTGATGCAAAAGTACATAATTTAGTAAAAAATTATCGCTCTAGTGTCCCGATTCTCTCTCTTGCCAATCGAATCATCGAATATAATGAACGCATTTATCCAAAATCGTTGGAAGTGACCCGCAATGAACCTGCAGTAGCTCCAAAATTATTGATGTTTGATGAACTTTTTGATCAGTATCATGCGATTGCACATCAGATTAAAAATTCTTCTACACCACACGATGAAATTGCGGTGATCTTTCGCAACAATGCTTCGGCAGACGGTATTGAAGCATCACTTAGAGAGCTTGAAATTTCCTGCAGAAGGCGAGGTGGGGTAAGTTTTTTTGATGCACGTGAAATAAAAGCAGCATTAGATATTTATACGCTTATTATTAATGAAAATGACATGATGGCATTTATTCATCTTTTTGAGTATGCCAAAGGAATCGGCAGTGCCGTAGCTAAAGAACTTTTTATTGCTTTACAGCGTTTAGGAAACGGTTCACTGATGCAAGGCTTGTATTATCCGGATAAAGAGATCAGCAACCCTTTTGAAAAACGAAAATTAAATCATCAATTGGGACTCTTTGATGATTTTGCAGAACTAGGATCAGCCGGACGTTTTGCAATGTTGGGATTTGAAAAAAGTTTTATGCAAAATGCTATTTTAAAACATCCTAAGCTCACTCGTGATGGAGCAGAGTACTTGCATGAGTTTTTTCTACTCTACAAAGGATTGAAAAATTTGGCACATCCCAAAAATGTGGTAGAAAAAATTGCTGTTTCAAAATTTTATACCACCATTGTTGATCAACTTGCTTCCAAGCGTGCACAGCTTGAAAATGGATCGATTGATGAAAATCAGAAAAAAAATGCATTGGATCGAATGCATCGGAAGATGGTGGTGCTCATGGAGCTTGCAAAACCTTATAAAGAGCATGAGCGCTTTTTAAATGCAATGATTTTGGGATCGCAGGATTTGACACAAGGAGAGGGCGTTCATCTGCTGAGCATACATGCCTCAAAAGGATTGGAGTATGAAGAAGTGTATGTTATTGATTTGATGGATGGGCGTTTTCCTAATCGCAAACTGATGAGCAGGGGAGGGAGTATCGATGAAGAACGGCGGCTTTTTTACGTGGCAGTTACACGAGCTAAAGATCTACTCTATCTTAGTTTTGCAAAATATGACAAAATAAAAAAAAGCGATTTTGTACCGTCACAGTTTTTGTATGAAGCGGGAATGTTGAAAAAAGATGAGGTATATACTATGCTTGTCGCCAAAGGCGACAAAAGTGAAGACTAGTGAGAGCCTTTAACAGCTTGTCCAAGATCCCACATAGGCATAAAAATACCTAAAGCTAGTAGAGTAACTAATACCGCAATAATAAATAGCATAATGGGTTCAATTGCCTCTTTCAGGCCATCTATGATGGCGTCAAAACGCATTTTATAGTAGTCGTTAACTTTATCAAGCATCGCATCAAGCTGGCCACTTGATTCACCAGCAGATACCATTTGAATAATCATATTTTCGAACAGCCCGGTATCAGCGAGACCATCATTAAGAGATCCTCCTTTTTCAACAGTACCACGAACGTTCAAAAGCTTCTCTTTTAAAGGTAGATTATCAGTCATTGCAATAGCTGTTTCTAAGGCTTCCGCAATAGGGATACCAGCACGAACGAGTTCAGAAAAGACTAAGGTAAAGCGGCTGAGCGTCCCAAAAAGTATAATATTTTTGATAAGGTATGTTTTTAATAAAAACTTGTGCCAATTCATTTTGACAACTATTGAATGGTTTATCGCATAACGGAATCCTACAAAGAAAATTATCATTCCCGCTAGAATAAATAAGCCATAAGTGTTTAGTGCATGTTCAAGAAATAACAAAATTTTTGTTGGCAAGGGAAGCTCTGCATGAAATTGTGAGAAAATTGCTTTAAATTTTGGTACAACATAAGAAATTAAAACTGTAAAAGCTATAGCCATTGCAATCATAACGTTACGAGGATACGCCATTGCTTTTTTAAATTTGATAACATTTCTTCGAATTTCTTCAAGCATATCAGCGAGTTTATATAACGATTCTGCCATATTACCGGTTTTTTCACCAAGCTCAATCATAGCGAGCGTTAAGTTACCCAGTTCAAAGCGAAAATTTTCCATTGATTGCGACATACTAAGTCCCGAGTTTATATCATCAGCAATAGCATTTAATATAGCCTGAAGATTTTTATCAGTAGTAGCATTGGCAATTTCACTAAGAGAATCATGGATTGAAATGCCCGCATTGGCCATAACGGCAAGTTGACGTATAGCAGCAATTAGTCCATCTTGTTTTAACTTTTTTCGTTTTGCATTTTTAAATAAGCTCTCTTTAAATCGCTTGAACTGTTCTTCTAATGGTGGGGCACTCTCAGAAATTTTAAGAATTATCCCGTTAAGTTTAATTTTAGCAATATATGAAGCTTCTTTTTTGCTTTCTGCATAAATACCGTGAGTCGTTCTTTTCCCTTTTGCGAGAACTGTTGCTAGAAAATATTTCATGATTTTGCCACCCTTAAAACTTCATCTATAGTTGTAATACCTGAAATTGCTTTATTCATGCCGTTAGTAAACATATCTGCAAAACCTTCTGCTCGAGCTTGCGTTATTATAGCTTCTTTAGAAGCACCTTTTGCGATAAGGCTGGAAATTTCTTCAGAAACAGGAAGTACCTCGCTAATCATTTCCCGACCCATATAGCCACTTCCATTACACTCCCTACACCCTTTGCCAGCATAAAATTGTGTATTTTCTGGAATATAGCGCTGATAGGTATCAAGGAGTGTCTGTGGGATACTTACCTCTTCTTTGCAATGAAAGCATATTTTTCTTACCAAACGTTGGGCTTGAACTGCTACGAGGGCCCCGCTGATCAGATAGGGTTCGATTCCCATATCAATCATACGTGGAATAGCACTTATTGCATCGTTCGTGTGCAAAGTAGAAATCACAAGGTGTCCGGTTAAGGCAGCTTTTACTGCAATTTCAAGTGTCTCTTGGTCTCGAATCTCACCAATCATAATTTTATCTGGATCCTGACGCAAAATAGAACGCAGTGCATCGGCAAAAGAGAGACCAACTTTTGCATTAACCTGAACTTGTTGAATCAGATTCATACGATATTCAACAGGGTCTTCAACTGTAATAACCTTCTCTTCAACGGAGCGTAATTCGTTCAGTGCCCCATAAAGCGTTGTTGTTTTACCACTACCGGTAGGACCTGTCACCAGTATAATACCAAAGGGAGCTTTTAGTGCCGTGTGTATTTTTTGATAACTTGCATCATCCATGCCCGCTTCATCAAGCTTGACCAGGGCTTTAGTTTTATCTAAAATACGCATAACAATAGATTCACCATACAAAATTGGTAACGTGGAAATACGAAAATCAAACTCGCGGTTTTTAACGTTTGCAGAAAAGCGGCCATCTTGAGGTTTTCGTTTTTCTGCAATATCTAAATTGGCAAGTAGTTTTAGGCGTGATGCAAGCGGCGGATAAATATCTTTATCAAAAATAAAAATTTCTGCTAGTTTACCGTCAACTCTTCCTCGTACAACACAGTTTTTTTCAGTTGGTTCAATATGGATATCACTAGCGCGTCCATTAATGCATGCTTTTAAAATGACATCAATTAATTGAAGAATTGATGACGCTTCTTGTTGCTCTTCAATACTACCAATAGAATTTAGTTCGCTTCGAATATTGGCTACAAGCTCTTTAACACTGTCTTTTATTTCGAGTTTAAAAATATAAGACTGTATTTGCCTTTCAGTAGCTACTGATATTTTTATGAGTTTTCTAGGGAAAAGACGTTGAATGGTCTCTTGTGCCGAAATATTTAAAGGATCGGAAAAGACAATATTAATATGCATTTCATCCTGAGAAATAGGCAATGCATTATATTTTTTCAGTTGTGCCAAAGAAATACGTTCAGACAATCGGTAATCAATATCAACCGAATCAAGATCTATAAAACTTAGTTCCATTAATTCAGCTAAATATTGTAAAACGGCACTCTCATCTAAGAAATGGTAGTGTTTGATAATATTAAGATCATAGCGGCCTAAACGAATCTGCTCAACTACAAAACGTTTTACAAAGTTAAGAGATACCGCACCAATTTTAGTCAGTGTCTCAAGCAAAGTATCATCAGAAAGTCCACGTGATGTCAAACGATCTATTTGTTGTTGAGAAATATGTTTTTTTTCAAGTAAGTCTAAGGTAATTCTATCCATTGCAGTTCACTCTTTTACCAATATACATGACGTTCTTGAAGTATTGTATCACGGAATACTTCAATCACCATTTTATCAATATCTGTATGTTTTTCAATAAAAAGTTTATAGGTTATATGTTGGTTGTCAGTATCAACAAAACTATATACACCGTTAGAGCTAGTAAGATTGGCAGTTTGAGTGTAAAGGTTGAAAACTTTTGAAAGAATATAGCTAGTTGCTGGCATTGAAAGCCCATAAATATTATATTGGTCAACAAGAGCATGATATAAAAGCTTTTTTTGCATTAAAACAGTTGCGAAGTAAGCAGCATTGGCCCGTGCCTCTTTCGTGTATTTTAAAGCTGAAATAGGCACTGCTAATCGGTCTATATAATCAGCATAAAGGCAAGAAAATGCATAAAGGGTAATAAATTCTTCATCTTTTGTATAGTGAATATAATTATCGCGTCCAAGGTGACATGCATTGACGTAATTTTTCTCTTGATATAGTTTTAACATGTCAAACTTTGTAGTAGCAGATAATGTATTGTGCACGAGAAAAAAAAGTAAAAGTACAGACTTCATTTAGTGTTACCATTATTTATTTGGTCTAGTAACATTTTAGCTCGCATAGAATGAGACGATTTGATAAAAGTATTGAGAAGTCTTGTTGCGTCATTTTCTTTGTGCATTTTCACCAGTGATTTGGCAGCTATAAGCCAGCTTTCTTCAATTGTAGAGTCTAGTTCATTAGTAATCAAGGCGTAATTATATGCATTAGTATATTGTTCCAATGCATAATAACGTTTAGCTGCAAAAAGACTTAGTGCAGGTTTTTTGTTTTTCTTGAAACGTTCTAGTACATCAATAATATCTTGTGCATCTTCATGCGTATCAATTGAAATAGTTTTGTCCTCTTTTTGGGTAGTGATATCCGATTGCATCATTTGTTTTTTGTCAGAATCTTTTGTTTCAACAGCTATAGGAGGAACAGGAGCTTGAGCATCGGGCTTTGTGTTGGCAATGGGATTACTATCTGCTATTTCAACTTCAGGAAATGGCGCTTCTTCAATGTTTTCCATAAAATCAAGCGAAGGCTTTAAGACGACAGAAGGATCAGGTATTCTCTCATGTTGGATACTTGGCATATTTTGTTTGGAAGTAGGCGTAGGGGGTTGATTCTCAATAGATTTCAAAGGGATAATGGCATTGTTTTTTGCGAGTTGGTCTGATGCTAATTGGGGCGTTTGTATTGATAATGCTACTGAAGTAATAGATGTATCTGGTGTAGACTTGTTTTCAGGAAAAAAAACAATAACAAGCAATACAATAAACAATGTGACACTGCCTAGAGCAAAAGGCACATAGGATTTAATCTTATAACGTAGCCATTGTCGCTCAAGTTCTTGTACATTATGCATGTAAAAATCCAGAATCGATAGCTGCCATTTCAATTACTTTTTTAGGGACACATTGATAATTAATCTTACTTGGTTGGTTGTTTTCATACCAGTTCAGGATATGAAAAAGTGAAAAAAGGAGTTTATTGGTATCCCTATAATTCCCAGATGTAATATGATGTATTAATTTAGAATTTTTATCATCAAACATGTTGGCGATATCAAAACAGTTAGCTTTCATCAGTTTTTTTTGAATGTAAATCTTAAGTTCGGCATGCGATGAGTTTTTTAATTCTATGCTCTCCCATATACGAGTCTGAAAGTGCTCTTTTGCAATTAAATCTTCTTCCTCTGTTTTATGTAAAGTAATAACAAACTTAATTTTTCGTGAATCTGATAAAAGACGAATTTTTTCCATCAAAGAAGATGAATATAGTTGTGCTTCATCAAGTAATACTAAAGGTATGGCATCAAACCGATAATGATTTGAAAGCTCATTAAATCTTGTGAAATTAAGCGGTGATGGTGCTTTGAAATCATAAATGTCGCGTGCAAGAGAACGTAAAAACTCATCTTCATCTACTATCGGTGTGTGGTATATGACTACCTTTTGATACTTGGAAATATCTTGGTAAAGTTTTTGTAGTAGCATACTTTTGCCTGTTCCTGGACGGCCATAAAGTAAAATCATTTTTAAAGGCTTTTTAACAGAATCTTTTAGTGATTGATAAATTGTAGATACACTGTCTAATTGGATGTAATCTCTGGCATTGACCACATCCAAAAAAACTTCTTTTGGTTTAGCAAAAAGACTATTTTCCATTAGATCCGTTGCTATCTTGCATGTGCGAAGTAGATGCAATTGTAGAATCAATTCTTTCATATCCAAGTTCAGATAATGAAAGTAAATTTTTTTCTTTGTTTATAATATGTGGCTCAATGACCACGATAAGCTCTTCAGTAGATAATGTTTCTGCTTCATAACTAAATAGATAGCCAAGTCCAGGAATATCACCCAAAAGAGGGACTTTATTTTTTGTTGTACTGTTATTTTGATTAATCAAACCACCAAGGATAACTCGTGCCCCATCTTTTACTGTAACAACAGAAGCCAGCTGGCGGCGGTCTAAATCTGGTGGTATGGTTCGTCCTCCGGTATCTTGAGCTGCAAGATCTTCTCGTGTTCGTGAAACGGAAGGATTGATTTTGAGTGTAATGGTCTTATCTTTAGAAATTTCAGGTGTTATATCTAATAAAACACCGGCAAAAACTGAGTTAATTATATCATTCTGAACGGTTGATGCTACACCACCACCAGTTCCTTGTTGATTTGCTGATTGTGTGATTTTATAGAAATATTCTGTTCCTACGGTAATAAGTGCTGGCTGGTTATTTAATGTTAAAACTTTAGGATTGGAAACTGTACTAACATCACCTTGCGATTTAAGAAATTTAATGACTTCATTAATAGTAATTCCAGCAGAAGCAACTTTAACAAAGCTTGCAGCGGCATTAACTTTGTTGCCCCATTCCGTAATATCATTGTCTTCAATAGTTTGTACATTTCTTGATGCAAGATATTCTCCAGAAAGATCAAACTTTTGCAGTGCATAAAGTTGCGACCAGTCAACACCCGTCGTTTTTGAATCATTAAATGTGACAAGCAACATGTGAACATCAATAAGCACTTGTTGTTGCATCTTTTGTTGCAAATCATTAATATATTCTTTTAAACGCTTCATTTGCTTAAGGGTTGCTGTGACAGTTACCATACCTGCATTTTTATTAATAATTGGAGCATCTGCTTTATAATCATCGGCAGGACGATTAAGTACACGCTCAAATTCTAAATCAAGTTCGTGCCAAAATTGTACTTCATCTTCTGTTTCAATGGTGATGCCAGTCTGTGAATCATTGCCACCGCCAGAGCCTAGATTGCCATTAGTACCAGTACCACTAGTAGAGAGTCCTCCTGATGCAGCTGTTTGTGAGCTAAGAGTGATATCTGTGCTACCTTTTCCAGTACGTTTTGAAATTAAATAATCAAGTTGAAAAGTTTCAGTAATCAAATATGATATTTTGAGTACATTATTTTCTAAAGAGTAGTTTAAATTGTTTTCAATCAATACGATATCCAACACCTCGGAAATAGTCAAATTTTTCAGTGTTGTCTTTTGCAGATTTTTTTTGATAATTTTTTCTGCTTCAGGATCAGTAATGATGATACTGTAGTCACATTCATTGCTTAACTGATCAACAAACTCTTCAATGGTAATCCCTTTTGCCGATGAAATACTGAATAGTTGGTATTCACAATTGGCATATGACAATTGACTCATCAGAAAAGGTAATGCTAGGGTCAAAGCGGTCTTTTTAAATGATGGTAATGATATTCGCATAATGGATCCTATCTTGTGGTAATTTTAATTTTGCTGTTTTTGGGATTAACAAAGAGACGAGTCTCTTTTTTTTGTTTGGACAGAATGATGTACTCTTCATTAATGGCAGTGATTTTTTGACCACGTACTGTATCGTGAAGATGATACCAGTTTCCATTAACATAGGCGCTGCCATTCATTATAGCCTCAAGTGTTAATGGCTTAAACTCCAAATTTCTTGAGATCTTTCCTTTCACAGGTGGGACTTTATTGGAATTAGAATTTGAGACTTGTACTATTTTTTTAACAATAGGGTCTTTCAACGCATTGATTATCGTATTATTGACACCAACACGAGGAGGTTTGATGGCCTCTATTTGATCATCTACCCACGCGAGATCAGTATTAGCCCACATTGATAATATTATTGTTGCAATAAGAAATAAAATTTTCATTTGTAAGTGATCCCCCAGACAGATATATTAAGGTCTGTTTGTAGTTTTTCTTCTGCAGTGAAGTTAAAATCATGCAAATCAACGACTAAAAAACTTTGTTCAAGTTTATTAATAAATCGTAACATATTTTTATAAGTTCCATCTGCCTTCACAGTAATATCTAAAACATGTCCAAATGTCTCTTTTTCATCAGTAATAGTGTTGGTTAGCTCACTAATGTGGATGTGTTCTTGTTTCGCATGGCGAGAGATAGAGTTAATATATTCACCCCAAGTTTGCTCATCATAATAAAGTTCTGAAATACGCTCAATGCGATGCTTTATGTAGTCATTACTCTCTTGCTTTTTGGCAAGATTTTGTTTGATCTGTTCTGTTTGAGATTCAATCACACTGATTTGACTTTCAGGGTTACTTTGCAAATAAGCTTGATCCGCTTGTATTTTTGTTTGCTGTTGAGTTACACTGCTTTTAGTAATTTCATAACTTTTTTGGGCACTCTCCCAAAAAAGAAAATAAGAAAGTGCAAATAATCCTCCAAAGATCATGACATAGATCATTAAGATCTCTTTTTCATCTTTATTTGCAAAAGCTGTATCAATCTTATATAAGTAATTTTCGACAAGATGAGTCATTGTAACACCGCCTTGAGTTCAGTAGAGTAACGTTTGTCTTCTTCTACAAAATTAATACTGTCCATACGAAAATCATAGGAAGCTGCGCGATTTGTAGTTAGAAACTTTAGTAAATCAGTTAATTGCTTATCGTTTTTAGCAATGAGTGTAAACATAAATTCTTTATGGTCTTTTTCTGTGTACTCTATTGCTTTTATCATGACATTATAGCGGTTAAAATCACGAGTAAATGCAGCAAGATGTTTTGCTTTCATTGGATAATTTACTTTAATTTCACGAATTTTTTTCAGAGTTGCTTCACTTTTTTTGTATTGAGCAATTTCATCATCCAATAGAGTTTGATATTTTTTTTGATCTGCTAATTTCAGGTTTATCGTCGCTTCACGAGTAATTTTTGTGTTGTGAACTTCTCGGTATTCATCATTAAGCATTGACAAATGCATCTGTTCAACATAATCTAAGGACCAAAATGTCACTGGATAGAGCATGGCTCCAACAAGAGATGCTGCTGTCAACATAATGATTTTCCCACTTTGGCGTTTTACAAAAGGTGGAGGTCTGTGAAAAGTAGTAAAATTGCACTCATAACGTTCATCAAGTGACAGTTGTGCATAAAGATGCATCAAAAGATGGATTTGATCGGCATGAACCCCATTAAATGTAAAGTCGTATTCAAAATCAAGAGGATGTGCTGAAAGGCCTAGATACGTCTGCGCATATTCATCTAGCCCATTAATGATTCCAAATTGGGATCCAATAAAGATGTCATCAATCTTCTCAATTTCAAAAGCCCGTTTAGCATAGGTGAGAACATCGTTAATATGTAAAAAAAGTTCTCCAAAAAGCTTAATCAAATATTTTTGATAGTCACTATTATTGACATTAAGTCCCTCTTCTTGAACAAAAGTTACAAATTGCTCATAACTGATCGGCTCACCAAAAAGTTCACTGAAACGTTCATGCATCTCTTTAAACGAAAATTTCAATGATTTGGTATAAACAAATTCTTGATCATTATACAAGGTCAGAGAAGCATCATTTTCTTGGAAATAAATGAATACTTGTATGCCACTTGTCTCAATGATTTCTTTTGTGTATAAGGTTTTATATAAAAGCGGAAGAGGTAGAATAAGGTCAATATATTTGAGGGCTTCTACACTACTGCTAAACGTCTCTTCAAATGTTAAAGGATCGACAATGAAAACATGATAAAACTGATCATTCTCATCAATCATATTTTCTGCAGGCACAAATTGAATATTGTATTCAACGGCCATATCCAGAGCAAGCTCATCATATACTTTATTTTCAAGAGCATCATAAACATCGTCTTCAGGTATGTTTTTGCTAATTCCAATTACAGCAGTAATAAAACTTTTTGTATTCAGAAATGAAATAACATATTGCTGTTTTTCATATTGTGGCGCTGTGTTCTGTTGTATGGAACGGCCACTACTCTTAAAGTAGGTTCGGTTGTAAGGATTAATCGATATGGTACCTGTGAAAGGTTGTGTACTGTTTCCCATACTTAGACTCATTTTCTAGATTTAAAGTTTAAATTTAATCATACCACAAAAAACGCGCTTGTACTAAACAATTAGCGATATTTCTTGTTTATGTTCACTCTAAATATCATAAATACAGTATTAATATACCATTATTATAATGTTAATAAACATAAAGATCATAATTCTACTATAAGATCGGATATTATGCAAATTTATGAAGTAAACTTTAACTTTAGTAAGTACATTGACAAAGGCTACACATTAGCGCTCTGTCAATATGGAAAATGAGTTCTCTTGTAATGTGACAATAAGTGTTTTTTCGCCATTAAAACTGTATCCCGCTGCATTGTAATCTTCATGAAAACGAATGAGATACGTGTTGTTAGCGCCTGGATAAGGTAGTACGACCAAATCGCTAAAACGAATTTGTTTGCTCTCATTTTTTTTAAAAATGCGGGTTTTGTAAGTTTTAAACTTTTGAATATCCATGCCGTCAAAACGTTTAAATGTGGTATCATAAAAAGAAAGATACTCTTTTATATCGTTGTGTAACCATGCATAGCGCCATTTGAAAAGCGAGGAAAGAAGGATGGAAAGCGTTTTTTCATTGGTCTGCACTAAATTTTTTTCATCAATAATCAAGAGAGTGTTTTTAAAATCAAGTTTTTTATCTAGGCATTTGATGTCGTTATTGTCTAGAGCAATGCAGCCTTTTGTAAAGGTTTCTCGTGTTTGATTGTTGGGAACACCATGAATCCAAATTCCAGAGCCATTTTTACCTCGTATTTTGTCATAAAGGTTTGGATATGAAGTCACATAGGCTAATGGTCCATAAAAAGGATCAAGCTTTTCAAGTTTTTTAGTAAGACTATAAATACCAGTGGGTGTTCTATGGTCTCCCTCAGTTTGTTTATCTCCATCCATTTTTCCTGTGAGTGCATCAAAAGCATTCGTTTGTTCAAAACGATTTTTAGTGTTACGTTCGTAATATTGCAACGAAGCGGAGCCTTTATTGCAAGATAAAAAAGAGTGGAGTGATTCAAAATAACCAAAACGGGTATCTTCTTTTTTTAAGACATCTAACCAATAATCACGACTCATTAGTGATTTATCAAGTGCTTGTTTAACTGCGTAAAGTCCTTGTGTGCGATACAGTGTAGTTAAATCATCTGCCTGCAATGTTATAACGCATACTATCAATACGAATATTTTTACCATTCATACCCCAATTCATGCAAGAACTCTTTGTCACTGCTCCATCCTTTTTTAACGCTGACAAAAAGTTCAAGATATATTTTTTTCCCACTCAGATGTTCCATTTTATGACGCGATTGAGAACCTATTCGTTTAATAGCACTTCCGCTCTTACCAATGATAATTCCTTTTTGGCTCTCTTTTTCAACAATAATTGTTGCTCGGACCTCTTCAAAATCAGGGTGTTCATTGATTTTGTCAATCAGGACATCAGATTCATAAGGAATCTCATCACTTATATTATCAAAGATTGCTTCGCGTATAAACTCTTTGTAAATATCACGTATTTTTTCAGTTGTTAAGTCATCAGGATCAAACAGGTAGGGACTTTCATCCAGATATTTGACAATAAGATCAAGTAGCTCTTTTTTGCCCACGTTTTTATTAACTGAAAATGGAATCAGTGCTTTAAAATGATCGGCATAGTCATTATATTGCGCTATTTTTTTTAATAGTTGCTCTTGCGAAACACGGTCAATTTTTGTCATTACAATAATATGATTCGTTTTATTTTGCGAAAGTTCTAAAAAATCTTTGTATGCATCAAGTGTGTCATTGGCTGGAGCTAAAAAGAGAATCAGGTCACATTCACCAATAGCTTTTAGCGCTTCTTCTAGCATGAACTGATTAAGCATCTTCTCTTTTTTGTGGATTCCAGGGGTATCAACAAAAATAATTTGATCATTATGATGCATAACAATAGCATTGGAGCGTTTGCGTGTAGCATTGGCCTTTTGACTTACTAAGGCAATTTTTTCACCTAAAATATAGTTCATAAGCGTGCTTTTACCAGCATTTGGACGCCCAACGATAGCAACAAATCCAGCTTTAGAGGTGATTGGTTCCATTTGTAATAAGCCCTATTTTAAAGAATATAGCGTGTAAGATCATCATTTTGGATAATGTCGTCAAGTTTTTCGTGAACAAGAGTCGGTGTAATAAGCACTTCTTTTTCCGTGTAAGTGTCTGCCAAAAAGCTGATCTCTTCTAGGACCCGTTCTAGCACAGCGTGTAAACGTCTGGCTCCAATATCTTCACTTTTTTCATTAGCAAGATGTGCAAGTTTGGCAATTTCCATAATGGCATCATTGTCAAATTTTAGATTAATTCCTTCAACAGCAAGCAGTGCTTGATATTGTTTGAGTAATGAGTTTTTGGTTTGAGTTAAAATACTGTAAAGTGCATGTTCATCTAAAGATTCAAGTTCAACGCGAAGTGGAAATCTTCCTTGTAGTTCTGGAATCAAATCACTGGGTTTGGAAAGATGAAATGCTCCAGCTGCAATAAAAAGGATATGATCCGTTTGAATGGGTCCATATTTTGTTGCAACCGTACTTCCCTCAACAATGGGCAGTAAATCACGCTGTACACCTTCTTTACTAGGGTCACTACGGCCATCGTTTCGTGATCCAACGGCAATTTTGTCAATCTCATCCAAAAAAATAATACCGCCTTGTTCGGTACGTTTTACCGCTTCTTTTTTTACCGCTTCCATATCTAGGAGCTTGTCAGTTGCTTCAGCAAGTAAAAGCTCTTTAGCCTCTAAAACAGTAACCTCTTTTTTTTGATTATTTCGCTGCATAGTAGTAAAAAGCTGCGAAAACGATTCTTGCATTTTTGCCATTTCTGGCATCATATTGGTGTCATTAAATTCTATAGAAGGTTTTGGTAGTTCAATCTCAATTGTGTATGAATCCATACTCCCTTCCAACACTTTTTGTCGCATTCGCTCTTTAGAGGCAGCATATTCGTCTTTTTTGTTTTCACTTGCCAATGAGGGTAGAGGGGGCAATAGTTTTTCTACAATTTTTTCAAGTACATATTCGTACATAGCTTCTTTGGAGTTTTCCGTAAACTCTTCTTTTACAATACCGATTGCTGTCATCATCAGATCTCGCACCATTGATTCTACATCACGGCCAACAAACCCGACTTCGGTATATTTGCTTGCTTCGACTTTGATAAACGGAACGCGCATCATTTTAGCAAGACGTCTGGAAATTTCAGTTTTTCCTATGCCCGTAGAACCAATCATCAGGATATTTTTGGGCATGATCTCATCTTGCATAGATGGATCAAGTTGCATACGACGGTAGCGAGTGCGTAATGCTAATGCAATAGTTTTTTTAGCCTTTTTTTGGCCAATAATATATTGATCCAGGTACGTGACAATTTCCTGAGGAGTCATATTCATAAGTAGTTAATCCTTAAGGATAAGGGTTTTGATATTGTGATTGGTATAAATACATAAGTCTGCAGCAATATGAAGGCTTTCAGTGACTAATGTTTCTTCATCCAAACTGGCATGTTTTTTCAAAGCGCGCGCCGCGGCAATGGCAAAATTACCGCCACTACCGATTGAGGCGATTTCACCATCTTCAGGTTCAACTACATCGCCATTGCCAGTAAGAATAAAAATATGCTCTCGATTTAAAACAATCATCATCGCTTCAAGACGGCGTAGTACTTTATCGCGTCGCCATGCTTTGGAAAAATCAATAACGGCTTTAACAAGATCACCTTTACGGTGTGAGAGTTGTTCTTCAAACATATCAAAAAGATTAAATGCATCAGCAGTCGAACCTGCAAAACCTGCTAAGACTTCGCCATTATGCAGTGAACGAATTTTAGTGGCATTGCCTTTAAGCACAGCATTTCCAAAAGTAACTTGCCCATCACCGCCAATTACCGCACTATTATTCCCTTTATATGCCAAAATGGTTGTAGCATCAAACATTATTCGCTAATTACCTCTACATGTAAGGTGGCGCTTACGCCATGACCGAGTTTTAAAATAAGGTTATGTACCCCTACAGTTTTAATATTTGTTTTAGCATCAATATGTTTTTTGTCAATTTCGATATGGTGCTGATCTTGTAGTGCTTTTGCAATTTCATCTTTAGTTACGGAACCAAAGAGGTGGCCTGTGTCGCCAAGTTTTTTAGGTACTGTAATTGTCATTTTGTCTAATTTAATGGCCATTGCTTTGAGTGATGCAATCTCTTTGGCTTCTTCTTCGGCAATGCGTTCTTGATGAAGTTGGTGTTCTTGCAGCACTTCAGGAGTAGCATGTTTGGCAAAACCTTTAGCAATAAGAAAATTTTTACCATAGCCATCTTTGACTTCTTTAATTTCACCCGTTTTTCCAAGGCTTTTGACATCTTTAATTAAAAGTACTTTCATAAAAACAATCCAATAGTTAAAAGTATATAGAGCGATATTATAGCGTCTTACATGTAAGCTCCCAAAAAGGAGCCTAATCAAATTTTAACGTTCGATTTCACCGCCGTAGGAGACAATGCCATAAGTAAGATTACCAACATGTTTATATCCCATGTCACCCAAAATGCGTTGACAATAAGCACTGCGACTACCGACATGACAGTAAAGGATTATACGGTCTTCTTTACTTAGTTTTGATTTTTCAAGAGTATTGAAAAAACTGCTTGTTGGAATGAGAACATCGGCACCTTTAATATGTCCCATTTGCCATTCCATATGCTCACGAACATCAACAAGTTTAAATGTTGTCATACCAAGTTCACGTGCTTCAAGAAGTGATATCAGTTCATCTCCATCAAGCTGCTCTTTTGCAATAAGAACTTTACACTCTTCTTGAGTTAGTCCACGTGAATGTTGGTGTACTACCTCTTCCATTTCCAGTTCGGCACGTTTTGCTTTAACATACTCAGGAGTACAAAAAATTTGGCAGTGACAGATCCCATCTTGAGGGATCTCTTTTTCAATAGCTGGAGTACAGGGACAGAGTCGATTGTCAACACTGCAAAATTTTCCATCAGTCTCTTCAACCATAAAACAGGGGCAAAAGCGCTTGTCGTACATGATTTTGTTTCGAGCAAGCCCCATTTGTACCCCTTCATTGATCTCTTCTTGGGGATTGTATTCCCATCCGAATTGTTTAACAATTTTGTCAGTAAAACGAATGGTTTTTTCAAGTTCGCTTTGAAACTCTTTGGAATTCATGTCGATTTTGATCATCTTGTTGTTTCTCCTTTAATTAGTACGTATTGTTATTTTCGTGCTTTGCCTTCAATGATAAAGCGTAAAGCGTTCAAGCGAATAAAGCCAGCAGCGTCTTTATGATCGTAAACGGCATCTTCTTCAAATGTCGAATAATCTTCATTATAAAGAGAAATCGGTGATGTGCGTCCAGCAATGGTAACATTGCCTTTGTAGAGTTTAACGCGGACACTGCCTTCTACGTGCTTTTGTGTATTGTCAATAGCTGCTTGAAGCATTTCACGCTCAGGTGAAAACCAAAATCCATTATAAATCAAACTGGCATAACGTGGCATCATTTCATCTTTAAGATGGGCTTCTTCACGATCCAGTGTAATGGATTCAATAGCACGGTGCGCTTTTTGCATAATCGTACCGCCTGGTGTTTCATAACATCCCCGTGCTTTCATACCCACATAGCGGTTTTCAACAATATCAACACGTCCTATACCGTGTTTTTTCCCTAAGGCATTGAGGGCCTCAAGCATAGCTGCGGGAGAGAGTTTTTCACCGTTAAGCGTAATGGGATCACCATTTTTATAGCCAATTTCGATGTATTCAGCTTGATCTGGAGCATTTTCTGGACTGGTTGTCCAAAGCCACATTGACTCTTCAGGCTCGTTATTTGGGTTCTCAAGCAAACCCCCTTCGTAGGAGATATGAAGAAGATTGGCATCCATTGAATAAGGTGATTTTTTACCTTTCTTTTCAATTTGGATACCATGCTTTTCAGCATAGGCCAGCAATTTTTCTCGTGACATCAAATCCCATTCGCGCCAAGGTGCAATAACGATGAGTTCAGAATTTTGGCTTAAATAGCCAATTTCAAAACGTACCTGATCATTACCTTTACCTGTAGCTCCGTGAGATACGGCGTCTGCACCAGTAATTTTGGCAATTTCTACTTGACGTTTAGCAATCAAGGGACGAGCTATTGAAGTCCCAAGCAGATATTCGCCTTCGTAAAGAGCATTAGCTCTAAACATAGGAAAAACATAGTCCCGAACAAATTCTTCTCGTAAATCTTCAATAAAAATATTTTCGGGTTTAATGCCTAATGCAATAGCCTTTTCACGCGCTGGAGCAACTTCTTCACCTTGGCCAATATCAGCGGTAAATGTTACCACTTCACATTGATATTCATCTTGGAGCCACTTAAGAATAACACTGGTATCCAATCCACCGGAATATGCCAAAACGACTTTTTTTACTTCTTTTTTCATGTTAAGAATATCCATATTATTGTGTAGAGTCAAAATTGTTGGGATTCTATCAAAAAGATGTTTAAGACAAACTCTAAAGCAGAAACTAGAACTATAATTATGAAATTATATCAAACGTGCTTTTTGGTTTGTTGTTTGACGATTGCAAAAAATCAAGATTTTTTTTGATTTGGCTTAAAGCGGTAGTTGTTGACGCTTTTTGTGCGTTTAAAAATGTAAGGGCGTTTTGAATCAGGTAAGCAGCTTCTTGCATCTGTTCAACAGAAGAAAAAGAGGGTAACTCATTTGAAAGGCGTGCTATTGCAGCAATATTTTCGGTAGCGATAGCAATTTTTAGTTTATGTGTCCACATGGGTAACCTCTCTCCATGCTTCGAGTAAGCCTTTTATGACGCCATTGGTTTTTTCGAGACTTTGTATGTCATTTTCAATATTGGCTTGCATTAACAAGTGCAACTGATAATGATAGAGTCCATTAAGATAATGTGCAACATCACCTTGTGTCATGTCAAGTGTTTGGATGAGTTCAATAAAAATGGCCATTGAACGATTAATCCAATAAGTGCGTTTTTCAATATCGCTGTTTTCGATAGCACGAATGGCCTGCATATTAAAACGCAATACACCTTCATAAAGCATTTCGATTAGTTTTTCAGGCGATTCAATTCCTACATTATTTTGGACATAAGTATTGTAGGCAAGATTAGACATGGTTTATCCCTTACGTATAAAAATATCATTTAAACAAATTAAAAATCAAGAATGAAGATTAACCCTTTTCATCAAACAAAAAACCATTTACTTCTTGAATTTTTGGAAGAAATTGCGCTGCTTTTTCTGCAGGAAAACGTCGAATCATACGGTTTGTTTGTGACTCAATAACAGAAACAAAAAAATCTTCAGAACTATTGTCAAATCCAAAACGTAATGACGTATTGAATGGATTTAATGCACGATTTAACTCTTTAACAAGATCTTCCATATCTTGCTGGGAGTCGACTTTGTGTGTAGGCGTACTTTGTTCGGTACTCTTTTGTTGATTGATATTTGCTTGTTCAATAGCCTGAGCTTGATGCTGTTGCATCTGTACTGATGAACTTTGTTGAGATGAACTTTGTTGAGATGAGCTAATCTGAGAATTTTGCATCTTTGCTACATTTTGCATCAGTTCCATAATAGGTCCTTTCGTGTGAACTTCTTGTAAGTAGTATCGGCGTAGTAACAATTAACTTTAGAGCTAAAAACCAAAATTTTTATGATAGGCTTCGAACATGAATCGATATTGGACTTTACTTCGCAATGAAGCTCTTTTAAGACGTCTCACTTTAATACAATTGTTGTCATATTTTGGAGCATGGTTTAGCAATGTAGCCATTTATACGCTATTGATTAATATGGAGGTTTCAGCTTCAGTCATCGCTTTAACGGCAGCATTGCATTTTTTACCAGGCGTGCTTCAAGCTCCTCTTAGTGGTGTATTTATTGATCGAATCGAGCCAAAAAAAATGATGATTGTGTTGATGGGAGTAGAACTTGTTACAACACTCTTATTAATATTAATTACGAAAGAAGCGCACTTGTTATGGCTATATGTATTGATTTTTATACGTATGGGGGCTTCAAGTTTTTACTTTACACTTGAAATGGCACTATTACCACGCATTTTGCATGGCAAGGCATTGCAGATGGCTAATGAAATTCATTCAATTATATGGTCCATATCGTATACTTTAGGCATGGCATTAAGTGGTTTTGTAGTTTATAAAATTGGGGTGACAGCTGCTTTTATACTTGATGCGATGATGTTTGCAATAGGATTGTTGTTGCTCATATCAGTACAATTCCATACCCGTAGCGTTCGGCAGAAAACGAAAATGTTTGCTATGATGCAAGATACTTGGCGTTATATGAAAGCCAAGCCATTAGTGATTTATTTGCTTGGCTTGCATGCTGTGGTTGGCTTGAGTGCTTTTGATGCTTTGGTAGTGTTAATGGTTGATCACTATTATTCATCCATTCTTGCTCCTGCTTTGGCTATTGGATTTATGCATGCTTCACGTGCTGTAGGGCTTGTACTTGGTCCTGTAATTTTGGGAAAATATATGAACAATACGAGACTCTTTTATCTTTTGTTGTTTCAGGCATTGGCGGTGTGGTTATGGGCCGGCGTTGTTGAGCATTTTTATCTTTCCATGTTGGCATCAGTATGTGTTGGATTTGCTACAACCACATTGTGGTCGTATACGTACACATTATTGCAGCATCATAGTGACGAAGCATTTTATGGTCGCATTGTTGCTTATAACGATATGCTATTTTTATTGGTTGCCGCATTTACATCATTACTAATAGGTGAAATGGCAGAGATAGGTATTCCTTTGTGGTTGATCACATCGGTCTTGGGAGGTGGCTTTATGATAGCGGCATTTTATTATCGTTTTATCAAAAATAGATATAACCTTGAAGAGATTGGAGCGTGAGTTTATGATATATGAATCACAAGGTTTTAGTATCGATCTTTCAAGGTTAACACGGCTTTATCCTGCAGTTATTATTAAAGCAGCAGGTGATGAAACACAAGTCTCATTGGAATGGGCTGAACTAAAAGCTGATGTGGTGTCAATAAGGCATTATATACTAGTGTTTGATGTCGATCCTTTGGGAGATATCCCAAAAAATCGAGTCATGTTGTATTATGAAAACCGCCATGAACTTGATTGTGCTATGCAAGAAGTGGCACAGATGTTAAAGTATTAAACTTCTTGTTCTCGCATCTCTTTATAAAGTTTTTCCATTTGTTCAACTTTATAGCGTTCAGGTACTTTTCGTGAGGCAATATAGCCAATGATGGTACCATCATTATCAAACTTAGGAACAATATGAACAACAACCCAATAAAATTTGCCATCTTTGCGAAGGTTCTTTACGTATCCTTCCCATATTTTTCCACTTTTGATAATTTTCCACATTTCTGCAAATGCTGCTTTTGGCATGTCTGGATGACGTAAAAGGGAGTGAGGTTGTCCTACTGATTCACTTTTGGCATAGCCCGACATTTCAACAAATTTTCGGTTCACAAAGGTAATGTTACCTTTGGTGTCTGTTTCCGAAATAAGACTCCTACCATCAAACAATATTTCTTCATTAACAGGTGTGGGACGTATCATGGTGTTAAATCCTGATTTTTATAGTTCTAATATTCTAATTTTAACCAAGATCGTGTTATAGAGAGTTTAACATTTGTAAGTAGCGATTGAATATAGATGTATGTGGATTTGGTATAATCATGGGAATTTAATTACTGATATGATGTGTTTTATAAGCAGAGTTCATAAAGTAACAGGGCTAGAAGTTCCCATTACCCCTTAATAAGAGCGGAGAAATATTCAGCATCCATGCTAAGCACTGAACTCAATGATATTATCAACGATAAAAACCGTCTGCTGACTGAAACCTATTTTGAGCTACAGCAGCGTTTTGAAGAACGGTATGGGCATGACACTGTACTTTTTATGGAAATTGGAACGTTTTTTGAAGTTTATGAAGTGAATAACGACCAAGAGCAGATTGGCAAGGCCAAAGAGATGGCGGAACTGCTCAATATCCAGTTGACAAAAAAAAATAAAAATATTGTAGAAACTTCAGTTAAAAACCCATTACTTGCGGGTGTTCCCTCGGTTTCGTTTGAGCGCTATCTTAATCGCGTTATTCAAGAGCAAAAGTATACTGTGGTAGTTGTAAGACAGCGTGGAGTACCTCCAAAATTAAGCCGCTATATTGGTCAGATCATCTCTCCAGGTACGAATTTTGATTATACGCTTGATAATGAAGATAACTATATTGTTTCTTTGTTGATAGATAAAAATCGTGAAATTTATTCTGTTGGATATGCTGCCATTGATGTCACAACAGGTAAAACATTTTTATATGAAACACACGGTACTAGTGAAGATCAAAGTTATGGCCTGGATGAAGTATTTAATCTGCTAAATATCTATAAAACTTCTGAAGTGGTCATAACATTTTTAGATGGCGTGGATGATCAAAAAGAGATTATGCGCTATTTGGAAATTCCTGAACATTACTCTTTTAGTGTCAATCATGAACGTCCTCGTATTGATTATCAAAATGAGTTGTTCCAAACTGTTTATGATATTCATTCTTTATTATCGCCTATTGAGCATCTTGATTTAGAGCGTACCCCGTTTGTATCTGAGGCACTAGCAATTTTGATTCATTTTGTCATTGAACACGATGTACATATTATTCAAAAGCTTTCGCGTCCTGTTATCATTGATAATCGCAGATTTGTTTATTTGGGTAATAATGCTTTGGAACAACTTTCTGTGATTTCCAAAGATCGTAGTGAACTAACGATTGCTAAACTAGTGGATAAAACTGCAACGGCTATAGGCAAGCGTTTGCTTAAAGAGCGTTTGCTTAATCCTATTATGGATAACGAAGAGCTGGATCGTCGCTACAATTTGATTGAACGTGTTAATCCCCACACGCGATTACTCGAAGAAACATTACGCGGTATTTATGATATTGAACGACTTTCACGTCGTACTAAACTAGCGCGTTTGCATCCCTTTGAAATGAACTATATCTATGAGTCACTTGTGGCAATACGTGATTTGATGGCGTATCTTAAAAAGCATAAAATACAAAAAACGCCTTTTAATGACTATGAGCTTGATACATTTATTCGTGATATAGAGCAGAGCTTTGATCTGGAAACATCACGCCGTTTTACGATGGCAACGCTTGATGATAACTTTTTAAAGCGGGGTATTGACAGTGAGATTGATCTGCTCGTGGATGAAAATGCGATGATGATGCAGCAATTTCAAATGATTATGGATGTTATTGAAAACATGTTAAATGGAGTGGCTGCTAATTCTCAAAACCGTTATGTCTCTCTTGGAATATTGGAGAAAGAGGGGTATTACATTACACTGAGTAAAAACCGCTGGACACTTGTAGAGCAACAATTTTATGATTCTGTTATCAGTATTGGATCGCAAGAACTTACATGTAAGAGCTTTAATGTTAAGAAATTGACTAATAACGTAAAGATTACATCTGATTTTACAGATGAGCTTTCAGATAAAATCATGCGTAATCGCGCAAAAATCGTAGCCCTTGTCAAAGAGCGCTTTATCCAGTTGCAGCTTGTGTTTGATAGGCGATATACGCTACTTTTTGAGCGGATGATTCGTTATGTTGCTGATTTAGATGTTGCTGTTAGTGGCGCAAAAGTAGCTGAAACATACAACTATGCCCGTCCAATGATTGTTAAGAGCCGTGATGATGAGAATTTTTTGCAAATTATGGGATTGCGTCATCCGCTAATTGAAATTCAAGAACGTCAGGGTATTTATGTACCAAACGATATTGTCATGGGAGCACGTGATTATATGGATTTACCATATCCTGATACGGTAATGTTGGATGTCTCAGTGCATGATGGACATGATATCCATGGGGTTTTGCTTTATGGAATCAATTCCAGTGGTAAATCCTCTTTAATGAAAAGTATTGGCATTGTTGTTGTGTTGGCGCAATCAGGTTTTTTTGTTCCGGCATCATCAATGAAATTTTCACTTTTTGAATCAGTTTTTACGCGTATTGTTTCAAAAGACAATCTTGCAAAAGGCCTCTCAACTTTTGCTGTTGAAATGTTGGAAATGAAAAATATTTTTAATCGTGCCAATGAACATTCACTTGTTTTAGGGGATGAAATCAGCCATGGTACTGAAACACTTTCAGGTGTTGCAATTGTGGCAAGTGCCATTATGAAACTGGCAGCACAGCGTTGTGTTTTTCTATTTGCAACCCATCTGCATCAGCTTTCGACAATGCAAGAGATTCGAGCACTTAAAAACGTGGTAGATTTACACTTGAGTGTAGAGTATGATGAGAGCCGTGACAGATTACTGTTTAACCGTAAACTTCAAAGCGGAAGTGGTAGCAGCGTTTATGGATTGGAATTTGCAAAATCGTTGCATATGGATCATACATTTCTTGATACGGCGAATCGTATTCGAAAACGTTTGGCGAATGATTTTGATGAATTGGAATTATTAGCCAAAAAACGTACCAGTAAATATAATAAAGAGCTTTATGTCACGCAGTGTGTTATTTGCGGCGGTATTGCTGAAGATGTACATCATATTGTTCAACAGTCACATTCGAATTCAACAGGATACATCGGTCATTTTCATCAAAATCATCGTTCTAATTTGATACCGCTATGCAAAGAACATCACAAGGCGATTCATGAAGGTTTGATTGACATTAAAGGTTTTGTAATGACATCTCAAGGACTGGAACTTGATTATGAAGAGCGTCTTAAAACCACAATTGAGGTATCCAAACACCAAAAAAGTGTTATGGATGATTGGGATGAATAAAAATATATTACATGTAAGGATAAGTATGCGAAATAGTATTATGATAGTACTTCTTGTGTTAGGGCTTGGCGGGTGTACGCAAGAAACGCAAAACAAAATAGGCCGAGGATTGCAAAACTGGACAGGAACCAATGGCGTTTTAGACGTATATGCCGGAGACAAACTTGTTAAACGCTTTATCAAGATTGACAAACTCTCAACAGGTAAGGGAACAGATGATAATTTGCCCCGAAATTATCGCTATGGCTATGGTGTGGAAGATCAAAATTTTAATTTATTAGTTGATAAAGGTGAGCGCAAAGTTTATTTTGAAGTGAGTGATTTTTCGACCTACCTTTTTTATGAGAATACACAGGTTAAAAACTAATGGAAGTTATTTCGCTTTTTAAAAAGCTACTTGCGCTAAAAAGTGAGACTCCCGATGATGGCGGAATCTTAGATGAAATCGCCGCTTATCTAGAAGGTTATACAGCGATTCGCATTGATGTTGAAGGGGTTAAAAATCTTTTTATTTATAAAAAGTTTGCAGAAGGTCCACACCTCTGTTTTGCAGGTCATGTGGACGTAGTACCCGCTGGCGAAGGGTGGCAAAGTGATCCTTATAAACCATTGGAGCGTGATGGTTATATTTATGCTCGTGGAGCTCAGGATATGAAAAGTGGTGTAGCTGCTTTTACGCAGGCGCTAAAAGATACAGAGCATTTCAAAGGGACACTCTCTTTATTGTTAACATCTGACGAGGAGGGTGTGGCAAAGTATGGCACGATCGAAGTATTAAAATATCTCGAAGCACATTCTATGTTACCAGAAGCAGTGATTGTGGCAGAACCTACATGTGAAGAGGTATTTGGAGATGCCATCAAGGTAGGCCGACGTGGTTCAATCAATGGTGTGATTGAAATAATTGGTAAACAAGGACATGCCGCTTATCCTGAAAAGGCAGATAATCCTATTCATGCTGTTTCTCAGGTTTTAGTACATATTGCCGGTGTTAATCTTGATAATGGTGATGCTTATTTTGCCCCGAGTCGTTTTGTTATTACTGACATCCGTGCAGGTATGGAAGTAACCAACGTAACTCCGGGAAAACTTAAACTCATGTTTAATGTACGCAATTCTACCCAAACAACTAAGGAAGATATTACAGGGTTTGTGCATGACTATTTTAAAGGGATGAATTACACACTTACTCTGGATCAATCAGCACACCCTTTTGTTACCGATACCAATACCAATATTGTTAAAACGCTTGATAGTGCAATTTTGAATATCACGGGAATCACACCAATACATTCAACTGCCGGAGGTACATCCGATGCTCGATTTATTGCGCCATACGGTATTGATGTGGTAGAGTTTGGGGTACGAAATGATACCATTCATGCGCCTAATGAACGTACGTCACTTAATGAAGTGCATCAATTGTATGAAGTGTTTCAAAAAGTCATTGCAACATATACTTAAAAAAAGTTAGAAGGGAACATTTTTATTACACTTGATTGGGAACATTTATGAAATTTATATTTAACAAATGATACAATTAAATTGTTATCTTTAGTTTGATTAAAAGAAAAAAATAGAGCAAAGTTATTCTTTAGTGCTCAGCAGTAAAGAATAAATTGGAGTAGCGTTATGAGTGACACGCAAATGCAAAATTCGGGACCTGATTGCAACTTGCACTCTGTGCATGCACAGCGGGATACCCAAGATTATAAAAAACGTTTAAAAGAAGCACGAAGAAAAAAAGCCGATAATTTTGCTACACAGGAAGTTGCCTTCAAAGATTATATCATTTCACCTCAAGGGTGGGAAGGTATCATGTTTGCGTTTTATTTGCTGGCACTTCCCTATGTAACCGGTGTCATTTTCTTATTTTT
This sequence comes from Sulfurimonadaceae bacterium, assembly GCA_050290965.1. Taxonomy (GTDB): domain Bacteria; phylum Campylobacterota; class Campylobacteria; order Campylobacterales; family Sulfurimonadaceae; genus JAFGUB01. The sequence goes on along the minus strand of JBNKJB010000004.1, from coordinate 78,993 downwards.
GTTTGTTGCTCAAGCAGATATGCATAATTTCTTGATCCTTGATATAACTCATTTTTTTATTGTCTGGGCTATTGGTTATGAAATTGTGGCTACAGTTATCATGATATTGATTTTTATTTCATATATTAAATATATTAGTAAAAAAGAGAAACTTACAACGGGTAATAGGATAAAAATGAAGTAGTATTTTCAAGTATAAATTTTAACATCACTGTCACTGTGATTTGTAAATCAAATCTTCTTCATCAATAGGACAGTTGTACATTATGTGTGAGCTGTTTTCAACTTAAAGAAACACCGTAAAGCCCCTTGTATCGTTTGCGTATTTAGTGTTGTAATGTTAATGTTTAAATATAGCTCAAAAGTTTATTATAACGCTATTATGGGATATGCTACACTTACGCTTTTGAATTTGAGGATTCCTATTGTAATGAAACGTTTGGCCACTTTATTATTGCTTGGAGTATTGAATACTTATGCCAGTATGCTAGAGTGGCAGCATGAGTATGAAACAGGCTTAAAAATGGCGCAAACAGAGCATAAAATTTTTTATGTTTTTATTGTGAGTGAAGATTGTCGTTGGTGTCGGAAGATGGAAGCTACAACACTACAAGATAACAGCGTTATGGCACGCCTTGCATCTAAATATGTTCTCGTGGAACTTGTACGAGAAATTGATGATTATCCTTCAAGTCTTCAGGCAAAAATGGTTCCAAAACATTACTTTCTGATGCCAGATCAAAGCCAAATTTATGCGGTTCCTGGGTATTGGGGCATTGAAGATTTCCACTCCATTCTTGATGATGTAGAAAAAAAATATAATCGTAAAATTGCTATAAAGGAAAAAGAATGAATTATGTTCAAACGCTTAATGCTCCCCAGGCCATTGGCCCATATTCACAAGCAGTCCGCGTAGGAGAAATGATTTATACTTCTGGACAGATTGCATTAACGCCAGAAGGGGTGATGCTAGAAAATGACATTGCTGTGCAGACGAAACAGGTGCTCTCAAATCTTAAAGCAGTACTTGAAGCTGCGGGAAGTTCTTTGGATAAAGTTGTAAAAACAACGATTTTTTTATCATCCATGGATGATTTTACGGTTGTGAATGAAATATATGCTGAAGTTTTTAAAGAGCATAAGCCGGCACGTTCCACAGTCGCTGTACAAACACTGCCTAAAAATGCACTTGTTGAGATTGAAGCAGTAGCTATTGTTTAAGAAATAAACTTTTTAAAGTAAACTTAAATCTATTTTAGATAGAATTCGCGCACTATTTTATTTCATGACGAAATTTAGAGGAAGCGATATGTACGCAATTTTCAAAAATGGCGGTAAGCAGTATAAAGTGCAAGAGGGTGATGTTCTTGAACTTGACAGAATGTCTCTTGCTACCGGTGAAACTGTAGAATTCAAAGAAGTTATGGCTGTAAACAATGGCGAGCTTCAAGTTGGATCACCGTTTGTTGAAGGCGCATCGATTACTGCAGAAGTAGTAAACGAAGGCCGCGATAAAAAGGTAGTGATCTTCAAAAAACGCCGTCGTAAAGACAGCAAAGTTAAACGTGGTTTCCGTAGAGACTATACACGCGTTCGCATCACCAAGATTGCAGCGTAATTCATAAGCGGGAGTAAGAAATGGCACATAAAAAAGGTCAAGGTAGTACCCAAAATAATCGTGACTCAGCGGGACGTAGACTCGGTGTAAAAAAATATGGCGGTGAAGTAGTAAAAGCGGGCAACATCATCGTGCGCCAACGTGGCACAAAAGTACATCCAGGTAAAAATATAGGTATGGGCAAAGACCATACTCTTTTTGCTCTTATTGATGGCATTGTCGCATTTGAGCGCAAAGATAAGAAACGCAAACAAGTTTCTATCGTACCTGCTTCTTAATTTTATCCTATTCTAAACAATAGTATTCCGGGGTATGCCCGGAAGCTTTCATAACAGTTTTGCAGCAAATATTTAACAATGAATTTTTTATCTTTACATGTATAAAGTTTATGATTAATTATTTTCCCAGACGCAAGGAACAACAATGTTTACAGATCACGTCGAGATAACGGTCTCATCAGGAAAAGGTGGTGCGGGATGTGTAGCGTTCCGTCGTGAAAAATTTGTTAACAATGGCGGTCCGAATGGGGGTGATGGTGGCAAAGGCGGTGATGTTTGGTTCCGTTGTGATAATAATACCCATACCCTCTCACACTTCAAAGGTAAACGTCATTATAAAGCAGAAGATGGTAAACCTGGTTTAGGTTCGCTAATGACTGGAAAATCGGGAGAAAAGCTTGTAATTGTTGTACCGCCTGGAACTCAGATTATTGATAAAGAAAGCGGTAACGTACTTTTTGACATGCTTATTGACGGTCAAGAAGAACTTTTTTTGTCTGGTGGAAGAGGTGGACTTGGTAATGTACACTTTAAATCTTCTACTAATCAGCAACCACGTTATGCACAACCGGGTGAACCAGGCGTTAGCCAAACGTTAAAACTGGACCTGAAATTGATTGCTGATGTTGGATTAGTAGGTTTTCCAAATGTTGGAAAGTCCACTTTAATTTCCAGTGTCTCTAATGCAAAACCAGAGATTGCTAACTATGAGTTCACTACGCTTACTCCAAAGCTTGGACAGGTAAATATAGGTGATTTTGATTCCTTTGTTATGGCGGATATTCCTGGAATTATCGAAGGTGCCAGTGATGGCAAGGGACTTGGATTAAAATTTTTACGTCATATTGAACGTACAAAGACATTGCTTTTTATGATTGATATTGCATCGTATCGTGAACTGGATGAGCAATATAATGTGCTTCGTGAGGAACTCTCGAATTTTTCTCAAAGCCTTAGTGCAACCAATTATGCCATAGCATTGACACGTGCAGATACCTTGCCAGCTGAAGAGATTTCTGTAAAAACAGCAGCATTTATTCAAATGCTTGGACTTAAACCGGTGAAAAAAAGTCATTTTGGCTTTGATACTTCTCTTAATTGTTATGAACAAGATAATGTTGAGGATGATGCATCAATTTATGATGTGACAAAACCTTTTTTTGTTGCACCAATTTCTTCTGTCATGCAAACAAACCTTGATGCGTTACGATATGCTCTATTTAAATTGGTGAGTATTTCTAGATGAAAAGACGTATTGTTTTAAAAGTAGGGAGTGCCGTACTTACCGAACAAAATCGTATTGCACGTGATCGGATGCAAAATTTAGTAGATTTTATAGCTGAGTTAAAACCGCATTATGATGTTATATTGGTCTCTTCTGGGGCAGTAGCAGCTGGGTACACCGAATTAAAACTAGATAAAAAAATTTTACAAAATAAGCAGGCATTGGCATCAATAGGACAGCCGATTTTAATGCGGCGTTATAAACGTATGTTTGAAAACTATGGTATTTTGACATCACAAATTCTTGTAACTGCTGCTAATTTTCATACTCCAGAGCAAGCAAAACGTGTTCAAAATACTATTGATACTTTATTAGAACATGGGGTTATTCCTATTGTGAATGAAAATGATGCTACAGCGACTGAAGAGCTTGAAGTTGGAGATAATGATCAGTTATCCGCTTATGTAACACATTATTTTGATGCTGATTTGTTAGCGATTCTATCTGATATTGATGCGTATTATGATAAAGATCCACATAAAAACGATGATGCCGTGGTACGTTTACATGTAAGCGATATTGCATCTTCTGAATTGATGCGTGAAGTCACTCCGAATAATACCTTTGCTACGGGAGGTATTGTTACTAAGTTAAAAGCGGCAGATTATCTGATGCGTCATGGCAAATCAATGTATCTTGCTAGTGGTTTTGAGTTAGAAACGATACGTCAATTTTTACTCGAAGGTATTCATGAGAGCGGAACACTCTTTAGTAGAGTATCTATATGAAAATCATTTTTATGGGGACGCCCGATTATGCGGTACGTATCTTAGACGTTTTAATTAGTGATACAGCCATAGATGTTGTTGCCGTTTATACTCAGCCTGATAAGCCTGTTGGACGTAAAAAAGTGCTTACACCTCCTCCTGTAAAAGTACTTGCAGTTACACACAATATTGCACTTTATCAGCCTGAACGGCTTCGTGATGTTCGCGTTGTGGAGACATTAGAGCAGATAGCGTGTGATTTTATAGTAGTTGCAGCTTATGGACAGATTCTACCAAAAGCAGTTTTAAAACATGCTCCATGTATTAATTTACATGCATCTATTTTACCTAAATATCGCGGTGCAAGTCCGATTCAGCAAGCCTTATTAAATGGTGACACAGAAACTGGTATAACAGCTATGTTAATGGATGAAGGGCTTGACACTGGAGCTATTTTGGATATTGAACGGATCCAAGTTAGTAGTGATGAGATGCTTGAAACCCTTTTTGATCGCTTAACTTCTTTGGCTGCTCAAATGACACCCAAAGTGTTAAAAAGTTTTAATACATTGATTCCAAAAATACAAGATGACACTAAAGCCAGTTATTGTAAAAAAATTACTAAAGCTGATGGTGAGGTGACGTTTGATGATGCACAGACTTTATATAACCAGTACCGTGCATATACACCATGGCCCGGAGTTTATCTGCACAGTGGATTAAAACTCAAAGTGATGACATTTGAAAACAATAATGCTCACTTGAAATCAGGTGAGATTTTACAGATTGATACTCATAGTGCACTTATCAGTACTTATCATGGGGAGGTACGTATTTTTACAGTACAACCACCTTCAAAAAAAGAGATGGGGATTGTTGATTATTTAAATGGGGCAAGACTCAGCATTGCAGATACTTTGGCTTGATCAGGTAGATTCGACACAGCGTTATCTTAAAGATGCTTTGAAATCAGGAAAATTGCAATCACCTGTGTGTGTTGCAACAAGCAGGCAGTTTGATGGGAAGGGAAGTCGTGCTAATCAATGGATTGGTATGGATGGGAATCTTTTTTTTTCTTTTTCAGTAACATTTGATATGCTCCCGCAAGATCTAAAACATGAGTCAGCATCGATCTACTTTATGTATCTTCTCAAAGAAATTCTAATGATGCAAAGTTCAAAAGTTTGGTTAAAATGGCCAAATGACTTTTATGTTGATAACAAAAAAATAGCGGGTTGTATTACTAATATTCAAGGCAAAAGCCTGATATGTGGTATTGGCTTAAATGCTGTGAAAGCACCTGAAGGATCTGGTATTTTAGATATTGCATGTGATTATCATGATCTTCTTGTGGCATTTATGCGAGCAATAGAAAAAAAGCAACCATGGAAGCATGTTTTTAGAAACTATAAGTTAGAATTTGAGCAGAACAAAACACGTATCCTCTTAGCCGGAACCTGCAATATGAGTGATGCAGTGATGATGGATGACGGTTCGTTGATGTGCCACGGACAAAGGATCTATAGCCAGCGATGAAAAATGAAGTTATCGTAATTGCAAATCAAAAAGGCGGTGTCGGCAAAACCACGACAGCGGTAAATCTTGCCGCTTCACTTGCTGTTGCCGAAAAGAAAGTATTGTTGATTGATGCGGATCCCCAGGCTAATGCCACGACCTCACTTGGGTATCATCGCAATGATTATGAATTTAATGTTTATCATGTACTTATTGGTACAAAAAAACTTCGAGATATTATTCTTAAAACAACATTGCCAACACTTCATCTTGCACCCTCAAATATTGGTCTTGTTGGTGTTGAAAAAGAGTATTATGATGCGGGTAATACACAAGGACGTGAACTGATACTTAAACGTGCCATTGCTCAGGTACGTAAAGATTATGATTATATTATTATTGATTCACCTCCAGCACTTGGGCCAATGACCATTAATGCATTGTCGGCTTCTAATTCGGTAATTATTCCGATTCAGTGTGAATTTTTTGCGCTTGAAGGTCTAGCACAGTTACTTAATACGGTTAAGTTGGTGCGTAAAACAATAAATCCCAAACTGGCTATTAAAGGTTTTTTGCCAACAATGTACAGTTCTCAAAACAATCTTTCTAAACAGGTATTTGCTGATTTACGGCAGCACTTTAGAGCTAAGTTGTTTAAAGATGTGAATGATAGATTTATTGTTATTCCACGAAACGTTAAACTTGCAGAAAGCCCGAGTTTCGGAAAACCTGTTATTTTATATGATGTTAAATCAATCGGTTCTACCGCATATCAAAATCTTGCAACTTCTATATTGGCGTAATTGATGGCAAAAGAAGCGTTGGGTAGAGGACTTGGAGCATTGCTTGGCGAAATAGAAGAAGCCTATGAAAACGAAATGCCGAGATCACGTAATGATATTAAAGAGCTTGCCTTAGCTGATATTAAACCTAACCCTTTTCAGCCACGAAAACATTTTGATTCAGAGAGTTTAAATGAACTTGCAGAATCTATTAAAACACATGGGTTGCTTCAGCCAATTGTTGTTGTAAAAGATGGTACAAAGTATCTTTTAGTAGCAGGTGAACGGCGATGGCGAGCAAGCAAACTGGCCAAGGTTAAAAGTATTAAAGCCATCGTTGTCACGATTACCGAAGAGCAGATGCGTGAACATGCGTTGATTGAAAATATTCAGCGTGAAGAGCTTAATATTATGGAACTTGCACAAGCGTATGAAGAATTAATTAAAGTGCATGATCTGACTCATGATGAGTTGTCACAAATGATTCATAAAAGTCGTACGCATATCACCAATACGTTGCGCTTGCTTCAATTGAATAAAAAAGTGCAAAGAGCACTTGTAGAGGGTAAAGTGACGATGGGTCATGCTAAAGTCATGGTTGGTCTTGACGAAAAAGAACAGATTTTAGTAATGAACTCTATTATTGGACAAAAACTTAGTGTACGTGAAGTAGAGTCTCTGGTAAAAAGTTTTAAAGAGCAAACTCCTTCTAAAACCGTTTTAAAACAAAAATCACCAATATTTGAGCTTGAAAATATTATTTATAAATTACAGAAAATGGGCTTGAAAACTTCGCAATCAAGTAATAAGATCACAATCGATTTCACTTCGCAAGAGCTTGCCGATATATTTTACGCTGCTTTAAAGTAATGTATTTATTGCTGCTTGCAAACCTCCTGTACAAAACTTGAACAATTTTTTAAAAGAAACTGGCACTATTTAACTATCGCTTCAATTTATAAATTGTATAATCACGCAACTTTTAGGAGGTGATATGTTAGATATTAGTCCGATGCTGTTAGGCAGTACGATAGTAGTCTTCCTTGCTCTTATTGCTGTACTAAATGGTTTACTTTATAATCCACTGTTTTCGTATATGGAAAAACGTGATACGGATATTCAGCGTGATTTGAGTGAAGTTGGCAGCAATGACACAGAAATTGCAGGGCTTGAAGCAAAAGCAAGCAAAATTGTGTCGGATGCAAAACTTGAAGCAGCAGCTTTAAGGGAAAAAGTTGTTGCTGATGCCAAAGAACTAGCAGAGAGCAAAATGGAAGCGAAGCGTACTGAACTGGCAAAAGCGTATGAAGAATTTGAAGCTTCTCTTGAGAAAGAGAAAGAAGATTTGACCAATGCTCTGTTGTCTCAAGTACCGCTTTTTAAAGAAGCTGTAAAAGCCAAAATGGCACAGATATAAGGGGAACGATGATGAAAATATTACTCTCACTACTTTTTGTATCGGCTTTTGCTTTTGCATCTGGCGATGGTAACGGATCGACCGATATTGTAGAACGTACTGTAAACTTTTTGATTTTTGCAGGAATTTTATATTACCTTCTTGCGACTCCAGTCAAAAACTTTTTTATTGGTCGTTCTAATGATATTGCTGCTGAACTTGAGCGGGTACAAGAAAAACTTCGAGAATCAAAACGCACAAAAGAAGCAGCACTTCAAAAGATTGAAGAAGCTGAAAAATTTGCTGTTGATCTTTTAGAAAGTTCTAAAAAAGAGAATAAAATTCTTAATGAAAACATTATGCGCCAATGTGATATGGATATTGAAAATATTGAGAAGCAAAATACTGCATTAATGGAACTGGAACAACGTAAAATGGTTCGTAATGTTGTTGAGTCTGTTATGGGCGAAGTGTTGACGCAAGAGAGTGGTAGCTTTGATAAAAATGCTATGGCTCAACTCATTTTAAAGAAGGTGGCATAAGACATGGAAGAGTTGATTGCTAAACGTTATATCACCGCACTCAAGAATGCAACACAACCGCAAGCGTTTGAGACATTGGTTTCAGTTTTCACTACTTTGGCAAAAGCATTCGATAACAAGAAATTTGAGCAGATTGTTATGAGCCCAAGTGTGAGTCAAGAGGACAAGCGTACGATTTTTATAGAAGCTGTAAAAGGAGTTAAAAGCAAAGAACTGGAGAACCTTTTAGCGCTTTTGATTGAGAATGGTCGTATCGGAATTATTCCAACAATGGCTGAAACAATGCGAAAAGAGTTGGCATCTCAAAAAAATAGCTACAATGGAAAAGTATATAGTGATACTAAAATTGATGCTGTTGTTATAGAAAATCTAGCAGCAGGATTACACAAAAAACTTGGGGCTACTATAGCGCTTGAGTCGGTATCAAGCGATTATAATGGTGTTAAGGTTCAAGTTGAAGATCTAGGTATCGAAATTAACTTTTCAAAAAATCGCCTCAATTCCCAATTGATCGATCATATTTTAAAAGCAATATAAACTTACGAGAGGAGAAATAAGTGGTAGCAAAAGTACAAGCAGATGAAATCAGTTCAATTATTAAAGAACGTATTGAAAACTTTGAGCTGAGTGTTGATATTAATGAAACAGGCAAAATTGTTTCATATGCAGACGGAATTGCACAGGTTTATGGCCTTGCAAATGTTATGGCAGGTGAGATAGTTGAATTTGAGGATGGCACGCAAGGTCTTGCCATGAACCTTGAAGAAAACAGTGTAGGTGTTGTTATTTTAGGTAAAGGTGCCGAACTGTGTGAAGGTATGTCCGTAAAACGTTTGGGTAGACTACTCCGCGTTCCTGTCGGTGATGCTCTTCTTGGTCGTGTTGTTAACGCTCTGGGTGAACCGATTGATGGAAAAGGTCCTGTTGAAACGTCTGAAACACGCTTTGTTGAAGAGAAAGCTCCTGGTATTATGTCACGTAAATCGGTTCATGAACCTATGGCAACTGGTATTAAAGCTATTGATGCACTTGTTCCGATTGGGCGAGGTCAACGTGAGCTTATTATTGGTGACCGTCAAACGGGTAAAACAACGGTTGCACTAGATACCATTATCAATCAAAAAGGTAATGGGGTTATCTGTATTTATGTTGCCGTAGGACAAAAGCAGTCAACTGTTGCAAACGTAATACGTCGTCTTGAAGAGCATGGTGCACTTGAATACACAATCATTGTCTCAGCTACAGCTTCTGAAGCAGCAGCACTTCAGTTTTTGGCACCTTATACTGGTGTTACAATGGGTGAATATTTCCGTGATAATGCACGCCATGGTCTGATTATCTATGATGATCTATCAAAACATGCGGTAGCATATCGGGAGATGTCATTGATTCTTCGCAGACCTCCAGGCCGTGAAGCTTATCCTGGTGATGTTTTTTATCTACACTCTCGTTTACTTGAACGTGCAGCTAAACTTAATGATGAGCAGGGTGCAGGTTCATTGACTGCGTTACCTATTATCGAAACGCAAGCGGGTGATGTTGCAGCATACATTCCGACTAATGTTATCTCAATTACAGATGGCCAAATCTTCCTTGAAACTGATTTATTCAACTCAGGTATCCGTCCTGCGATTAACGTAGGTCTTTCGGTATCTCGCGTTGGTGGTGCTGCACAAATTAAAGCTACCAAACAAGTTGCAGGCACTTTGCGTCTTGATCTTGCACAATATCGTGAGCTTCAGGCTTTTGCTCAGTTTGCTTCAGATCTTGATGAAGTTTCTCGTAATCAGCTTGAACGTGGACAACGTATGGTTGAAGTCTTGAAACAACCTCCATACTCTCCAATTGCTGCTGAGAAACAGGCATTAATTATTTTTGCAGGTAATGAAGCTTATCTTGATGATATGGACGCCAGTAATGTTGTACGTTTCGAAGCAGAACTTTATCCGTTTATAGAAGCCTCTTATCCTCAGATTTTTGAGAATATCCGTAGTTCATCTAAAATTGATGATGAAACTAATGCCTTGATGAAAAAAGCTCTCGAAGAGTTCAAAGCATCTTTCATAGCTAAATAAGGGATTATTATGGCTAACTTGAAAGAGATTCAACGAAAGATCAAGAGTGTTTCAAACACGCAAAAGACAACGCGTGCAATGAAATTGGTTTCAACAGCAAAACTGCGCCGTGCAGAAGAGCTGGCGAAGCGCTCTCGTCTTTTTGCCGAAAAAACGAATCAAGTCATAGCTGAAATCGCATTACGTATCCATTGCCAGAAGATCGGCGGTATCGAAAGTCGTGCATTTGCACCTATGGATATGCCAAAGATGGTTGATGTTATTTTTGTAACAGCTGACAAAGGTTTGTGTGGCGGTTTTAATATGCAAACCATCAAAGCAGTACGAAAATTGATGGATGATTTGAAAGAGAAAAAAGTTAAAGTCCGTCTACGCGGTATTGGCAAAAAGGGTATAGAGTATTTTAAATATAATGAAATTGAAATGCTTGATGAAGTTAAAGGCCTTAGTTCGGCGCCCGACATGCAAAAAGCATCCGAATTTATTAGAACATCTATTGAAGATTATTATGATGGTAAAATTGATGGTATTCACATTGTTCATAATGGATATTTGAATGTTATTACGCAGCAATTACATGTAGATCGTGTGCTGCCTGTTAATATAGATGCACTAGACTGTGATGACGTGAATCAGTCATTGTTAGAGATTGAAGCAGAAGATAATGAAAAAGTCTTAAATGCTTTGATAGAAAAATATGTCGAATATAACATGTATTATGCGCTTATTGATTCTGTAGCGGCAGAGCATAGTGCTCGTATGCAGGCTATGGATGCGGCAACTAACAATGCTAAAGATATGGGTAAAAGACTGACAGTTCAATATAATAAAGCACGTCAGGAAGCGATTACAACAGAACTTATTGAGATTATCAGCGGCGTTGAGTCGATGAAATAATGGGAGGAGAAAAAATGATTGGTAAAATTGCTCAGATAATGGGTCCGATTGTTGACGTTGAATTCGAGGGATATCTTCCCGCGATTAATGAAGCAATTGATGTAGAGGCAAATGTAGAAGGCAACAAGTTCCGTTTAGTACTTGAGGTTGCTGCACACCTTGGTGATGGACGTGTTCGTACGATTGCTATGGATATGAGCGAAGGTCTTGTTCGTGGTATGGATGCAAAGGCTACAGGTGCTCCAATTAAAGTTCCAGTTGGCGAAAAAGTATTGGGACGTATTTTTAATGTTATCGGTGAAACAATTGATGGTGGAGATCCAGTAACTGATACTGAAATGTGGTCAATCCATCGTGATCCCCCAGCATTAGTAGAACAAAGTACACGTACCGAAATGTTTGAAACAGGTATTAAAGTAGTTGACCTTCTGGCTCCTTATGCTAAGGGTGGTAAAGTTGGATTGTTCGGTGGTGCCGGTGTTGGTAAAACCGTTATTATTATGGAATTGATTCATAACGTTGCACATGGACATGATGGTCTTTCTGTTTTTGCGGGTGTTGGTGAACGCACACGTGAGGGAAATGACCTTTATCATGAAATGAAAGAGTCCAGCGTATTGGATAAAGTTGCTTTATGCTATGGGCAAATGAGTGAGCCTCCTGGAGCACGTAACCGTATTGCTCTTACAGGTCTTACAATGGCAGAATATTTTCGTGATGCCAAAGGACTGGACGTACTGATGTTTATTGATAATATCTTTCGTTTTGCTCAATCAGGTTCTGAAATGTCAGCGTTGCTTGGACGTATCCCTTCTGCTGTTGGTTATCAACCAACATTGGCACGTGAAATGGGCGCGCTTCAGGATCGTATTACGTCAACAAAAAACGGTTCTATTACATCGGTTCAAGCGGTATATGTGCCTGCAGATGACCTGACAGACCCAGCTCCGGCTTCCGTTTTTGCACACCTTGATGCAACAACAGTTCTCAATCGTAAAATCGCCGAAAAAGGTATTTACCCTGCGGTAGATCCACTTGATTCTACATCACGTCTGCTTGATCCTCAGATTATCGGAGAAGAGCATTACGGTGTTGCACGTGGTGTTCAGCAAACACTCCAGAAATATAAAGACCTTCAGGATATCATTGCGATTCTTGGTATGGATGAGCTTTCTGAAGAAGACAAAGCAACGGTTGAACGCGCACGTAAAATTGAGAAATTCCTTTCTCAGCCATTCTTTGTTGCTGAAGTATTTACAGGATCTCCTGGTAAATATGTCTCTCTTGAAGACACGATTAAAGGCTTTAAAGGTATCTTGAATGGTGATTATGATCATATGCCAGAGAGCGCTTTTTACATGGTAGGAAATATAGACGAGGCGATCGAAAAAGCCGAAAAAAATAAAAACAAATAGTCTGGTAAAGGACTAAATTATGGAAACATTGAAATTAGAGGTGATTACACCAAGTGGCCTTATCTATAATGGTGAAGCACTGAGTGTGACTTTGCCTGGTGAAGAGGGTGAATTTGGAGTACTTCCACATCATGCCACACTTACCACTTTGTTAAAAGCTGGTGTCATTGACATTGAAAAAGAGAATAAACAGGTAGAATCAGTTGTTGTTAACTGGGGCGTTGTTCAAGTTGATGAAGAAAAAGTAGTTGTATTAGTTGATGGTGCTGTTGCTATTCGTGGTGAGAATGAAAGCGAAGTAGCAAAAGCATTAGATGATGCTAAAAAATTGATTCATGATGTATCAGATTCCAATATTGCAATTGCGTCGGTTTCGGCAAAGCTGGAAAACGCTGCACAGAATTTGTTGTAAGTTATGATTAACGCTTTTATTGATTTTTATCTGAAAAGTCATCCCGTTACACTGTTTGTACTGGGATTACTTTCGACTTATTTTATAGCGCTTGTTTGGGTCTTTTTTTACCGTTTTTTTTCACTTCGCCAATGGATGCAAAAAGAGAGTGATTCCTTAGAAGCGCTTTTGCTTGGGGCACCTTCTGCCTCACATCTATCTTATCTTAATCACTTTACTAAAAGTAAAACACATCTGAATCGTGAAGTTTTTGACTTAGCAAATTTTGCAGCAACAAAAGATGCAACAAAAGGACTCTCCTTCTTATCAATAGTAGCATCAACGGCTCCTTTTATTGGTTTGTTTGGAACGGTAGTATCAATCTTAGATACTTTTGCGCATATTGGTCAATCATCTGGAACGATGAGTGTTATTGCAGCAGGTGTGTCAGATGCTCTTGTTGCTACTGCTGCTGGTATTTTTGTAGCTATCTTTGCTTATACGTTTCATCAAATTATAAAACGACTCTCTTTTGATTTGATGGGCTTAATACGTATGCAAAGTGATGCTATCTTGGCCAGGTAACAAACCATGCAATATTTTGATTGGGATGAGAAACCCGAACTCAATATCACTCCTCTTGTTGATGTGATGTTGGTATTGCTTGCTATTTTGATGGTGATTGCTCCTAATATTGTTTATGAAGAGCTTATAAAACTGCCACAAGGTAGTGCTCAAAAAGAGCTAAGTAAAAAAGCACCAGTTCATATAACTGTTGATGATAAAGGTATCGTTAAGGTCAACAAAGAAGAGTTTGATGTGGCTGTTTTTGGTGATAACTTTTATACCTATGCACAAAATTTAGATAAAAAATCAACCGTAATGATTAGTGCTGACAAAAGCTTGGATTACGGACTTGTAATGTCGGTATTAGCATCGGTGAAACGTGCCGGATTTACTGAGGTATCATTGGCGACGAATGGCTAAAAACGATTCGCTTTTTTACTTCAGCGGTTTTCTCTCATTTTTACTTTTTACTGCTGTGGTGGCTTTATTTGCTTATGTTCTTGTTATTAATGACACCATTAAAAATTTTGCACTTCAAAAAGATAATTATATTTCAGTTTCATTGACTACAAAGCCAATGCAATCACAGCAAAAAAGTAATTTAAATCAAGAACCTCCTAAACCTGAAGTAAAGAAGGAACCTGCACCTGAGACATCAAGTGACACACCACCCAAGCCAGCCGATATCAAATCGCTTTTTTCGGATGTTGCTACAAAAAATGTAGTTCATGATAAACATGCACCTGTTAAGCAGATTGATACAAAGCAGATTAAACAAATTCAAAAACGTATTCAGACGAGCGCACAACAGAAAGCTTCTGCTGAGGCAACACAAAAATTAGCGGCTATGAAACTGGCTACAATCAGTAGTGATCAGAAGAGTTCTCCCTCTACGGCTCTGGAGGTTAATAAATATTTGGCTAGAATTCAAGCTGCCGTATATGAGCATTTTTATCCGCCTCTTAACTCTGAAGGCAATAGTGCTAAAATCAGAATTTGGTTGGATGCGTCAGGGCGGGTTCAGGATTACCGTGTTTTGGTCTATTCTGCATATGATGCCTTTAATACTGAGGTTGATTCACTTAAAGAGCGATTAAGAGCGATTTTATTTCCTCCCAATCCGGAAGGTCAGTCGCTTACGATAGATATTATTTTGATGTCCAAGGAGTAGATGTATGCGTTTTATAGGACTTATAATTTTTCTTGCCTGTTATCTTTTTGCTGCAGATGCTACGATAGAGGTAATCAAGCAGGCTGACAGGATGGCTACATTAGCAATAGAAGATGCTACAGCGCGTCCTGAAACATCATTGAATCAAAAATTTTTTAAAAGTTTATTAGGCGATATGAATGTTTTGAGCATTTTCAATACAGAACGTAAACATCAAATGGTGGATTTTTCTGATGATATATTGCATGATAATGAAAAAAATGACTATGTTTTACGTTATAGGTTGTCAGAAGGTGATGGGGGTTCTTATCGTGTTGATGTGAAATTTTTTGAGCATAACAGTATTCGTATGCAAAAAAGCTATTCTATTGCAAAAGAACAACTTTATGTATTTGTTGCACACTCAATAGCATTTGATATCAATAATTTGCTTGGTGAACCACCTATTGATTGGATAAAAAATAAGGTTTTGATTTCCAGATTGACATCCAAAAATGCCAGTGAAATTCTCATTACAGATTATACGTTGACCTATCAGCATATTATGATAAAGGGGGGATTAAATGTCTTTCCTCAATGGGCTAATGCGAGACAAGATGCTATATATTATACATCATTAACAGGACGCAAACCTACACTGTATCATATTGATACTCGAACCGGAAAGAAAACAAAAATGATTGATTCGGATGGTATGATGGTTTGTTCTGATGTTAATGAGGATGGATCAAAACTTTTATTGACTATGGCGCCTCAAGGTCAACCTGATATTTATCTATTCGATGTACGTACAAAACGTTATGAACGTTTGACCTATTACAATGGTATTGATGTTAACGGGCAATTTATGAATGGTGGCAAGCGTATTGTATTTATTTCAAATCGTTTAGGTTATCCTAACGTTTTTGCCAAAACTATTGGGTCAAAAAGTGTTGAACAGCTTGTATATTATGGTAAAAGCAATGTCTCATGTAGCGCATATGATGATTATGTTGTGTATAAGTCACGTGAAAGCTCTAATGCTTTTTCCTCTAACACGTTTAATTTACATTTGATTTCAACTAAAACAGATTTTATTCGTCGTTTAACAGCTACGGGTGTCAATGAGTTTCCAAGATTTTCTAAAGATGGTAAAGCAATTTTGTTTATTAAAAATTATCAAAACCAAAGTTCAATTGGAATTGTACGTCTTGAATATAACAAAAACTATCTTTTTCCACTTCATGTGGGTAAAATTCAATCTCTTGATTGGTAGTTATTATTGTGTTAATGAAAAGTTTGCTACAATACCCACAATTTCAAAAAAGGTAATCGAAATATGAAAAGAGTCCTACTTTCAAGTGCCGTTGTCGCAACATTGATTTTCTCGGGTTGTAGTTCTAAGGATCCAGCGATTGATGCAACTGCAGATGATACGATGACATATCAAGACAGTGGTGTAGACAATTCTACTGAAAGCGTAGCGGGAGAAAATGTTGTTGTTGACGAGAACGGTGTAACCGGAGCTGATAATAATGAAATGACAATGAGTGGTCTTGAAATGCAACTTCAAAGTGTTCATTTTGCATTTGATCAATTTGCATTGACTTCTGAAACACATGCGAAAGTAAAAAGTAATGCCGAACTGGTTAGTGGTGACGCTAATAATTATATGGTTAAAGTTGAAGGCAATTGTGATGAGTGGGGTAGTGATGAGTACAACTACGCGCTTGGGCTTAAGCGTGCAAATACAGTAAAATCTGCCTTGATTGAAGATGGTATTGCTGCAGAGCGTATCTCAATGGTAAGTTATGGTGAAAGTAACCCGGTTTGTACTGAAAAAACCAAAGAGTGTTGGGCTCAAAACCGTCGCGTCGATTTTAAACTGCTTCCGTAAATGCGTTTAGCATTTCTTTTGCTTCTGACTCCTTTATTTCTTTCTGCCGCTGAGCCGTCAGCGTTTGGCGCAGGGGATCTCGACGCACCCAACCCTTATGGTTTGACTGAAGCAGAAAAACATATTCTTAATAATAAAAAGACACTTGACTCTATTAAAGAAAAAACTTTTTCTCAGAGTACTTATGTTGAGTCTTTGCAAGAACGTCTTGATGGAATGCAGACTGTTATGGAGGGTTTAAACGAGACTATCCATGCCAATCGGCTTGAGTTACAGAAGCTGCAAGCATCACGTGATATGGGCGAAAGCGAACGTGTTGTTACAGAAAAACGTCTTGAAGAGCAGATTAAAGCTAATGAAACGAATATTCTTCAACTTAAGACTGTTTTAACAGAATTTTCAACGATGATTGATACTATCAATAGTCGTTATGTTTCCAAAGAAGAATTTAATGCTTTGGTTGAAGAAATTAACAACTTTAAAAGCAGTGTTGCTAAGAGCCTTAGCAATGGTGGTTCTCCCACTTCTGGAACTAACACGACGACTTTTTCAGGTAAAAGTAATGCTGAAGTGGAAGCTTACGCCAATGAACAGTATTTAAAAAAATATTACACAAATGCAATTGAAGCTTATACTTACTTAATTTCAAAAAAGTATAAACCGGCCAAATCGCATTACATGATTGGCGAAATGTGGTATTATCGTAATGAATGGGAAAAAGCACTCTCTTATTTTAAAGAGAGTGCTAAACGTTATGATAAAGCATCTTATATGCCTACGCTGATGCTTCACAGTGCTATCTGTATGGAAAATTTGGGAGATGTAGCAAATGCAAAAGCATTTTATAGTGCCATTATTAGCAATTATCCTGAAAGTGAGATGGTGTCTTCTGCACGAGAACACCTTAATAAGCTTCAATAGCTAGCTAGACCTCTTCAGCACGAACATAGCTTAATCAAGCTACAATCCCCGCTAAAACATATGACAAAGGTTTTATTATGGCTATTGAAACGAATCAGGTAGTGTCGATTCAGTATGAAGTTCGAGATGGGGAAACGGTTGTAGACTCAAATATGAATGGTGATCCACTAGTATTTATGTTTGGTAAAGGACAGATTATTCCAGGTCTTGAAGAAGGTATCAAACATATGGGTGTTGGTGAATCAGCTGATGTTCTTGTAAAACCAGCCGATGCTTATGGCGAATATAACGAGGAAGCACAGCAAGAACTTCCAGTGGAACAGTTTGCTGGCATAGAACTTAATGAAGGTATGACACTGTATGGTCAGGGTGAAGATGGCGGTACCGTTCAGGTTATCGTTAAAGAGATTAAAGATGCAACGGTTGTTATTGATTTTAATCACCCACTTGCAGGTAAAAATCTAATGTTTTCCGTAACGTTAAACAGTGTTCGTGACGCGACATCTGAAGAAGCTATGACTGGTATTCCTGAAGAAAACAAAGTAGCTGCAGACAGTTGTTGTGGTGGCGGCGGAAGCAGCTGTGGATGTCACTAATTTTCTAACTGCCTCCCAAGCTTCAAAAGAGGCTTATAAAACCGCCAATTTGCTTAAGAGCCTTAATGTTAATGCACTTATTGGCGGTGAGCATGGAACAGGTAAGCTCTCTTTGGCACGTTATATTCTTCCTGATGCAGCCATTTATAGTGCCACAGATTTTGAAGCTATTGTTTCAGCTGCATCAAGTTTGAAGCAACTTATTATTACCAATATTGAAACATCCCCCAACCTAAAAAAGGTTTTTGAAGTTTTAAAAGATCATGCTATTCGTTTGGTGGCTACGAGTAGTAGTGATGCATTGATGCATCAAGGAGATGACTATTTTTCCATTAAGCTCATGCTACCACCGCTTCGTGAACGTTTGGAAGATGTTGAAATGCTGCAACAAGTTTTTATTAAAGAAGCACAATCCATTTTTGGACGTACACGTAGTTTTGATTATCATAGTTTTGAACCAGATGTTTCGCAAAATGCCTATTCTTTGCGCCGTCAGGTGATGCTGCATTATCTTTTGGATGATATATCTGAAACGGAATTAATGCAGATTATTGAAGCATTTTTAGATGACAAACTGGGATCAAATAATGATTATAGAGATTTCTTGCATCTGTATGAAGTACCGTTAATTCGTGCTGGGATGAAACGTTTTAAATCTCAGTTGCAACTTTCTGAGCGATTGGGACTTAATCGTAATACATTACGTAAAAAAATTGCAGAAAATGAGCCTTTTGGCCTGGATAGTTAAGGAGTTTGAATGAAAAAAATTGCAATGATTTTTCCAGGGCAGGGAAGTCAGAGTATTGGTATGGGAAAAAGTTTTTATGATAGTAGTGCTACTGCAAAAGCTATGATTGATGCGGCTTCGCAACGTACAGGAATTGATTTTAAAGCACTCTTGTTTGAAACTAATGATCAGATTGATGAAACTGCTTACACGCAACCGGCTATTTTGTTGATTTCTTTGGTAGCGTATAAACTTTTTCAAGAAAAACTTCCTATGGATGCAACACTTTTTTTGGGCCATTCGTTAGGCGAATTTAGTGCTGTGAGTGCAGCCGGTGCGCTTGATTATCTTGATGCTGTGGCACTCGTGCATAAACGTGGTGCTTTGATGCAAAAAGCTTGTAGCGAAATTGAAGCCGGTATGATGGTTATTGTGGGTATGGATGACATACAAGTTGAAGCAATATGTCAAAAAGCTCAAAACGAGGGTAAAAAAGTATGGCCTGCAAATTATAATCAAGATGGTCAATTGGTTGTAGCGGGACTTAAAAATGATTTGCAAGCTTTAGAAAGTATTTTCAAAGAGGCTGGGGCAAAACGTGCTATGTTGCTTAATATGTCGGTAGCGAGCCACTGTCCGTTGTTGGCGTCGGCTCAAGATGAACTTAAAGACGTCATGAGCTCAATGCTAAAAGAGACATTTACGGCACCCATTATTTCTAATGTCTCTGCGGCTCCTTACCGTACCAAGGATGAGGCGATTACACTGCTTAGTGAGCAATTGGTAAAACCGGTACGTTATAAACAATCTATTGCGGCCGTGGCAGATGATCTTGATGCGGCTATTGAGTTTGGAAATGGCAAGGTGCTCAGTGGGCTTAACCGTCGTATTGCTAAAGAATTGACTACATATAATATCTTCGACATGGAGAGTTTGGAATCTGTTGTCGAAGCACTTTCATGAACGTCACCCTGGTTCAGTTTGCGCCGCGGCTGAATCGTTCAAATTTAGAGTATGTACTGCAAAGCATTGATAATGCCAAAAATTCGGATGTTATCATCTTTCCAGAACTGGCACTCAGTGGTTATATGCTCCAAGACAAGCTCTATGAAGATGCATGGAGATTAGAAGAGCTTGAAGCCGTTGCACAAGCAAGTCTACATGTAGATATTGCCATAGGTGCTGCTATCAAAGAAAATGGCCGTATTTATAATGCTGCGCTTTATTATTCCCATGGAACATTACAACATATCCATCGCAAAATGTATCTTCCCAACTATGGCATGTTTGAAGAAGCGCGTTATTTTCACAAAGGTAATACCATTGAGGCTTTTGACTCAGCACTTGGGCGAGCAGTATCGTTAGTGTGTGAGGATCTTTGGCGTGCTGAAACATTTGCCAATGTCAATACACTGAAACCGGATGTGATTTTTTTGCATGTTGCTTCGCCTGCTCGTGATTTTCAAGAGGAGTCAATGTTGATTGAATTGCAATGGGATGCTTTGGCAAAATCGGTAGCTATTTTATGCAGCGCGTATGTTTTATTTGTGAATCGTGTTGGTTTTGAAGATGGTATTGGTTTTTGGGGAGGGAGTCGCATTATTACACCTAAAGGTGAAGTTGAATATCAGATGGAGCATTTTAAAGAAGGTGTTTTGAGTGTGACACTCAATGCCCACTTGCATCAGGTGCAAAAATGGATAGCAAAAAAGGATTAGTATGACAATAGCAATTATGGGTGCCATGAGTGAGGAGATTGCTCCGATTTTAGAGATGCTTGGCGAATATAAAACAATGGAATATGCACACAATCGCTATTATACGGCTCAATATAAAGAGCATGATCTCATTATTGCTTATTCCAAGATAGGAAAAGTGTTTTCAACGTTGACTGCAGCAACAATGATTGAAAAATTTGGTGCTGAAATTTTGCTTTTTAGTGGCGTTGCTGGCGGGATCAATCCTAATTTGAAGATTGGGGATCTCATTGTCGCAACGGCATTGTGTCAGCATGACTTGGATATTACCGCTTTTGGGCATCCCTATGGTTATGTTCCTGAGGGTAAACAGTTTATTGAGGCTGAAAAACAGCTTATTGCGCTAGCGTCTGAAGTAGCTGTTGGAATGGGTGTTAAACTTCAAGAAGGGATCATTGCTACTGGTGATCAGTTTATTCACTCCGAGGAGCGCAAGAGATGGATACAAGAAACCTTTAAGGCAGATGCATTGGAAATGGAAGGTACTTCTGTGGCGGTTGTGTGTGAGGCGCTGGACGTACCTTTTATCATTTTGCGTGCTATCAGCGATACTGCCGATATGGATGCTAGTTTTAATTTTGATGCTTTTTTAGAAAGTTCTGCACAAGAGAGTGCGCAGTTTATTATGAAAATGGTAGAAAAGATTTAATAACGTGCATAAAATGCATCTTTCCAAAAAATTAATGCGTCAACTTGGACGCACCAATGCTCATTACAACTTGATTGAAAATGGGGACAAGATTCTTGTAGGGCTCAGTGGCGGTAAAGATTCATTGACACTGATACATGCGCTTACAGAACAGCGTCGTAGAGCTCCATTTGATTTTGAGATTTTGGCCGTTACAATATCCTATGGCATGGGTGAGGATTATTCTGCATTGCATGAACATTGCAAAGCGCATGGGATTGCACACGAAATTGTGGATAGCAATGTCTTTGAAGTGGCACAAGAGAAAATACGCGAAAACTCATCGTATTGCAGCTTTTTCTCACGGATGCGACGGGGATATCTTTATACGGCAGCACAAAAATTTGGTTGTAATAAGCTTGCTTTAGGGCATCACCTTGATGATGCTGCGGAGAGTTTTTTTATGAATCTTATTTATAACGGTCAGATGCGTTCACTTGCCCCAAAATATCGGGCTGGGAATGGTTTGATCATTATACGGCCTTTGATTCAAATACGAGAGCGTCAGCTTAGCGCTGCAGCCGCTGAAAATGGCTGGCAGACCATAGGCGATGAAGCATGCCCCGCAATGCGTTTTGATATTAAAGCACCGCACGCTAGAGCGAGTATGAAAGTGATGTTATCGAAGATGGAACAGGAATATCCAGATCTTTTTGTTTCTATCAATGCAGCATTTGGAAATATTTCAGATGATGCGTTTTTTGACAAGGAACGGTTTAGTCTCTAAATTGTAATTCACTCATTATCTTTGTCGTATGCATCTCGTTGACGTTCAAAAAGTTCAATAATACGCGTTTGATAGGTGGATATCTCTTCGTTATGATGGCATTCTAAATAGGGATAGAGCATTGCAGTATCAATTTTTTTTGCATAACGAGGCATATCTTTTATATCTCTCATGATATCTTCAATCAGGTCGTCGTTGTTTAGACCGTTGTTTTCAACTACCTTAGTGACCATCTCACGTACAGTGAGTTCAAGTGTAGCGCTACGTGATGCATCATTGTAAATCTGTTTGGCATTTTCTTTGACTAATATAAACTCGCAGTCTCCAGCATTGGGATTTGCCGAAATGACTGACGCAAAGAGTTTGGCACGAAATTCAAGTGAACTGTGGTGATACATGAAGACTTCGCGAAAGGCGTTGAACAGGTAGTACTTGATCTTTTGAACAAGTCCCATTACGATTCCTTAATAACGGTATGTGATGGTATTATATCACTATTTATTAGAAGCAATTTCTAGAATTTGTATGTAGTAAACATAAAAAGTTTTTAGAAGTTTTTTATTAATTATATTGACAATAAAGGTGTATTTCTATGGTTAAAATTATGATACAAATTGGAATAATGGTACTATTTTTAGGGTGTTGTAAACTTCCAGATCCTGTCATGCATTCTCATGTTTGTGATCAAAACATTTATGATCTTAACGCTGAAATGTGTCTGGATTTAGATGCTCTTGCTACGCGCTTAGAAGCATATCCAGTTGTGTTTATAGGTGATCATCATGATGCACCAAAATATCATCAAGAGCTTGCGCAGCTGGTGAATATTTTGCAAAAGCGAGGATATCGCATTCATTTTGCGAGTGAGTGGTTTGACCCATCACAAAACAAGGTATTGGCGGATTATGTGGCAGGGGATATCAATGCTACACAACTCAAAGAAAAAACCAATTGGAAGCGCAATGTCGGCTTTGATTTTGCAAGTTATTTGCCATTGTATGAGACGCTTAAAAAAGCGCGTAACTCGATGTATGGCATTAATCTTAGCCGCAGCGAGCGTCAAAAAATATCGGATTTTAATCTCAGTGCGATGAATCATGAAGAGCGCTCTTTTTTAGACAATTTGGATTTAAATGTGAGTGCACATCGCATGCAGATGAAGCCATTTTTCGAGCATTGTCATAAGTCAAAAGCGGGAGAAAATGAAGTGCAATGCAGTGAGCGGATGTATCGCGTACAGGTTGCATGGGATAGTAAAATGGCACTTGAAACACATCGGCTTGAGCGGGTTTTGCAAATGCCAAAAGATAAGTTAATTGTTTTTGTTGGTTCTTATCATTTAGAGAATTATTTAGGACTCAATATGCGTTTTTCAAGACTCAGCTCACGCTTACATGTAACGCTGCTTCCTGAGGCGCTGCCGCAAGAAGCACTCCCTTTGGGATATGGTGATTTTGTTATGTATTATGAAGCTTCTGAGCAATAAGTGACACAATTTTACTATCGGCACCGCTGAGTGCGAGAGTGCTAATTTCATCATAATGAAACCACTCAAGATTCTCATGTGCTTCTTCTAAAAATATGACGTTGGCATGCAGGTGAAAGTGAGAATATTTTTGAATAATCTCTCCTAAAGGCTCTCCTGTTGGCGCATGGGGGGTATCAAACTCCATAAATCCCCACAGGCCATGTAAAAAGCGGCTTTGACGCTGAAACAGGCCATAACGACCATTGTGTCGGTAGATGACAATAGTGCGTTTTCGAATGGGAACGGGTTTTTTGGCTTTTGGTTGTGGGTAGTGCAGGGGGTCACTTTTGGCAGCTTTACATGTAAGCTGTAGTGGGCAGGTGTTACATGCAGGCGATTTAGCTTGACATAATGTAGCACCAATGTCCATCATGGCCTGATTGTATTCAAAAGGATGTGCAGGATCAAACAAATGTTCAGCATATTCCCAGAGGAGTTTTTCACTAGGAGCTTTGAGGGCAAAATGGCGGCATAATATACGTTTAACATTAGCATCAAGTATGGGAACGGGTGTTTTATAAGCAAACGCAGCAATGGCATGGGCAGTGCTTTTGCCAATACCAGGGAGCGCCATAA
This sequence comes from Sulfurimonadaceae bacterium, assembly GCA_050290965.1. Classification (GTDB taxonomy): domain Bacteria; phylum Campylobacterota; class Campylobacteria; order Campylobacterales; family Sulfurimonadaceae; genus JAFGUB01. The sequence continues at coordinate 54,958 of JBNKJB010000004.1, read as the reverse complement.
GTTCATGAACACTCAGAGGAAGGTTTTCTTTACATGTAAGGGCAGTTTTATGCAGATTTCTTGCTCGTGTGTAGTAGCCTAATCCCTCCCATTTCTTCAATACTTCATCAAGATCTGCAGCAGCCAGATCAGCCAGAGTAGGGAAGGCTTCAAGGAAAGGAAAGTAGAAGCGCTCAAGTACGGTTTTTACTTGGGTTTGCTGGAGCATAATTTCGCTAATCCAAATGGCATAGGCATCGTTGCTTTGACGCCATGGCAGGTTGTGTCGACCGTATTGAGTGTACCACACAAGTACTCTTTGATGAAGGGCATTAAAATCATTTTGCATCTAGAAGCATTCTTTTGGATCGGATTTTATCATGTATGCGCTAAAATAGGAACTATAATGTTTACATGTAATCTCCCTTACCATGCTAGTGTCGAAATTAAACAGTCTAAATTTTTTGCTTACTTGTGTCCATACGCCATGTTTGAGTCAGAGTTGGAGCGTTTACGCCGTGAACACCCCAAAGCACGTCATTTTGTAACGGCGTTTCGTTATTTAAATGAATACGATCAGATTGTTGAAGGTAGCAGTGATGATGGTGAGCCGCGAGGCACTTCTGGCAAACCGTCATTACATGTACTTCAAGGACATGATCTCATCCATGTTGGCGTTATTATTGTGCGCTATTTTGGTGGGACAAAACTGGGTACCGGTGGATTGGTACGAGCATACAGCGACGCCGTTAACGCCGTGTGTGAAGAGGCTCAGTTTTTTGCATTTGTTAAAAAAGAGCTGTTGCAGTTTTGTTGCAGTTATAATGATTTGGGACGGGTGGAGTATATTCTTGGCGAAAACGGTATTAGTGATGTTGATAAAGTTTTTGAAGTAAACGAAGTGCGGGTGCAAATTCGCGGTAGTTTAGAAGCAATTACCCAGATTACAAGTGTTCTTGGGCAAATGATTCATATTGACAAGGTCAATTAGTAGCAAGAATTTAGTGATCTAGCGCTTTTGGGGTTGCTGTATTTTCGACACTGGTATTACCATAGAGCATAGTAAGTTCGTAAAAATAGACGTGAGCCAGATAGACGACAAAGTAGATAATGCTAAACAAAGCTACAAAAGGTAGCAAGGTTAAGAGATACATTACCAGTGTTTTGAAGCGCATGGCGTTGCCGCGTTGTGACATAATCTGTATGTAGTGTGCTTTGGAGCAGATGGTAGAACCCACATCAAAGTTGAGCAGACGATGAAACAGATAGTAGGTTGGGATATTAATGGCAATGACATTAAGCATTGGAATGAAATAAAAGGGAACCAGCACCAAAAAAAGTAAAAATGCTATGGCGAAGGTTTTGGTGAAGTGCCAAATGATATCGGAAATACCTCCAAAGCCTTCTATTGGAATGTGTCGGTAATGGCGAAACTGAATAATTTTGACCACCCACGGAGTGAGAAATCCCATCACAAAAAGTGCAATGATTACCGAAATATACATTACAAGAAAGCCCCCGACCGTATAAATTAAAAAGGTGACAATCCATGAGGTGATAGAGTATTTGAGCAAAAATGTCATAACCGATGAGCCAGCAAAAAATTCATTTAGTGTTTCGGTATGGGTGGTACCATCAGGATTCATACTAGTTTGGCTTTGTTGTATCTGCACTTGTGTATTGGCAAGTTGATCCAGTCCGTAATCGGCCACGATAAAAAAAAGTGTGTACATGACGACCATTGTGATGATAAAAGGCAAAAGTGCGAGTTTTAAAATATCTTTCGTGAAAAAATCTTTGATACTTAGCTTGATAAGGCTTTCATTTTGTGCTGTCATGGCTACTTCCTAAAATAGACTCTTTGATTTTTCAAACAGTAACATGTTTCGTATTAATGTTAGAAGAGATCTGAAAAAAGAGAATACGTTTTGGCTTTGCTCAAAGTGCGTTTAAATAAACACTTACAGGCTTTATTTTGGGAACTTTTTTATGATTACAACGTCATAATTCTAAGTGTTAAGAGAGAATTTATGGATATAATATGTATATAAACCGTCTCTAATGAGGAATAACAATTTTTGGTCAAATTCTGAGCATTTTTTTGTTGCTAAGTGTGTCACTTCTTGGATATGATGACCTTGAAGTCATGCTGAAAATTCAGGCTAAGATTGCACCTAGAATCGTATTGATGAGCAAAATTAACGATCGTGTCACTAGTGGAACAATACATATTGTGATTGTCTATGATGATCAAGAAAAAAAAGAACGCGCCATCATGCTAAAAGAGCAGATGCATTCTAATTATCCCAACGGTCTTTCCAAGCGAGCACTTGATATTTCACTGATACAAGCAGATGCATTTGCATCAGCACCCAAAGGATCATTGGTATTTTTGTGTCAAATAGGTGTTCAAAAAATTGAAAAAATACTAAAACTAACACAGCATCAAGGTGTGATTACGATGGCATTTAATGAAGTGGCGATGGAATCAGGCGTTATGGCTTCGTTACATGTAAGCCGTTATGTTAAACCTATACTAAATGTAGCCGCTGCACGTGATGCCAATATTACCTTTGATCCAACACTCTTATCAATTTCAAAAATATATAAGCTCAAGGAGCCTCAATGAGACGTACGTTTGGTCTAAGACAACGCATGATTGCGGTTGTTGTCTTCTTTATGGTATTGGTTTTTGTTCTCATTCAAACCAAACATGGCAGCCAAATCGAAAATATTGTCATTGACGCCGAAAAAAGCCGTAATACTATTTTGGTAGATACGATGCTTCCGATATTGCGAACCAATCTTGCTTTTGGATTGGTTGATTCCAATCGTGATTATCTTGACACTATTGCCAAACAAAACAGTTCTGTTTTGTCGATTGAGCTAAGAGATCCTGATTCAAAAGTACTTTATGCTTATGATTCCAATATGGTCGAGGATGAGCACAAAGAACAGATAAAAAGCTACCGTCTTACCAAAACAATCAGTGATGATGCAACTCAGTCGCTTCTTGGAACATTAAGTATGAAATTTTCACATCGTTATTATGATGCGGTGTTGGAGCAATATTATAATTTTGTACTGGAATATTTTGGCATTTTTTTGATTATTGTAGCAGGGATGCTTTATGTTCTTGGTCGTCTCAATCGTCCATTTAATGCGTTGCTTGAACAGATTAAAGCATTTGATCCCAAACGAAATAATTACATACTTGATGCCGCTGAGTTTGAAGGTGAACTGGGAATTATTCAAAAAGCACTGATTGATATGATTGCACGGATCGAAAATGATCATCGCCAGCTTAATGAGCTCAATGCCACATTGGAGCAGCGTGTTGAAGCGCGTACCAAAGAGCTTGCGTTAGAGGTTAAAAAAGTGAAAGATCAAGAAAAGATGCTTATAGCACAGTCGCGTTTGGCTGCTATGGGTGAGATGATGAGCATGATAGCACATCAATGGCGGCAACCTCTAGCCACCAGCACGTTGATGATTACCCAGCACAAAATTACAGCAATGCTTGAGAATCGTGATCGTGATCGACGTGACGAGATTCTTGATACCATCTCTGATACGATGATCTATCTCTCAGATACCATTGATGATTTTCAGACCTATTTTAAGCCCGATAAACAAAAAGAAGCGTGTGCCTTGCAAAAAGTTGTTGAGCGTGCTGCCAATTTTTCTGCCGCGCGTCTTAAAAGCCATAATATTGAGATTGTGGTGCTTTGTGAAAAGCATATTGGCATACAAACTTATTTTAATGAGCTGGTGCAGATTGCACTTAATTTGATCAATAATGCTATTGATGCTATTGCAATCAATCAACCAGAACGTAAACAGATTCGCATTGTGTGTGAAGCACGCGATAGTGCTATTTATTTACATGTAAGCGATACAGGTGGCGGCATTCCAGCTAACATTATTGACCGTATTTTTGAACCTTATTTCAGCAGTAAAGGTAAAAATGGCACGGGGTTGGGATTGTATATGGCCAAGATGATCATTGAACGCTACCTTAGCGGTACTATTAGTGTTACGAATGATGATGAAGGTGCGCGTTTTACGATTCGTTTCGAATCATTGCAGTAGCGGCAAGATAACCACTCGCCCAAGCAAAATGAAGGTTATAGCCGCCGCGTTTTCCAACAATATCAAGTACTTCACCTGCAAAATAGAGCCCTTTGTGTAAGCGTGAGTGCATGGTTTTAGGATCAATTTGTTCTGTGCATACACCACCCCCGCTCACTTCGGCATGTTTAAAGCCGTGGGTATCACTAACTTCAAAACGCCATTGCGTCATGGTATGTAAAATCTTTTTGATCTGTTTGGTATTGAGTGCATCACACGTTAGCGCTGCGTTGATGTTAGATTCTTGCAGCAGTAGTGGGGCAACTTTAGTAGAGACCATGCCTTCTAACAAGTTTAAAACAGTATGTTCACGCAATTGTGTTGCAAATTTTGCCAAACGACTGCCAAGCTCTTGTGTTGAGAGATGCGGCAAAAGATTAATCTCGATGGCCACATGCTGATGCTCATGCAGTGCCAAAGAAGCAGCTTGTGATATATCTAGCGTTGCAAATCCTGAGATACCGTATTTGGTAAAGAGAACATCACCCGTAACATGCTGCATTTTTTGATGATTGATTAACAGGGTAAGCTCGGCATAAACTTTGACGCCTGAAAGCTTTGAATGAAGCGTAGAGTTAAGATGCAGGCCCACCAAACAAGGATAGGGCGTTATAGTAGGATGGCCAAGCGCTTGGGCAAGACGGTAGCCGTCGTCTGTAGCTCCAAGTTGCTCGGCTGCTTGTGAACCGGTAGCAATTAATACGGCGTCAAAAGCATCATAAATGGCTTCTGAGGTTGTAATAACAAAACCTTGTGGCTCTTTGGATAGGGTCTGAACTCTACACTCTGTAAGCAAGTTTACATGTAAGAGGGTAGCCTCACGTAATAAGAGGGTATGAACCGATTTGGCTTCGTTAGAGAGAGGATAAACCCGTCCATCTTGGTGAATGTGCAGATGCAATCCAATGGAGTTGCAAAATTTTTTAAAGTGGTGAAAATCAAAAGTGTTGAGCGCAAAGGAGACAAAATCGGCATGGGATCCAAAATAGTCTCCTGGATGCAGATGGGTATTAGAGATGTTGCAACGGCCGTTTCCAGAAACTAAAATCTTTTTTCCTGCACGACTCTCTTTTTCAAAAACCGTCACGTTGCAGCCTTCTCTTGCCGCCGTTATGGCTGCAATGAGGCCAGCCGCCCCGCCACCAATAATGCCAATGCGTTTGGCAGATTGTTTCAAAGCTTACAAACCCCAGCCATCAGAAGTAATGACTTTGATGCGAACCCATTTGTTGAGAACCTGAGTAATGGTACCGTCATCTTTCCAGCGTTTAATGATGAGATTAACATTATCTAAGAGCATGGTGTTATCAGCTTTAATTGCCCATGCCAGGTCTTTGGTATTATAAGGGGTATATAAGCCGACAAGATCTGTAATATTATGCTCCGCATGATAGTTCCAAATTGTAGGTGCATCATAAAAAAAATAGTCAATATCTCCTTTTTGCAATGATGCAATGGCAACTCTATGGGAATTAAAGCCCACAAGTTGTTCGTGATTGAATCGTTTTTTTACCACTGTCTCACCCCGGGTGGAAAAAACATAACCAATACTGCTTTTACCGCTTTTTTTTAAGTCATTAGGGGTGGACATGCTCTCACGCATCAACGCCATTTGTGATATTTGTGTGTAAGATTCGCTAAAAAGTATATGATTGGGATATTTTTTAGTAATATAGATGCCAGACATGATAATGTCGATCTCACCATTTCTAAGTGCGTTGTATTGCTCTTCCCATGGAAAAACTTTAATTTCAAGATCACGTCCAAGTGCTTTGGCCAGCAATGTGGCAAAATCTACTTCGATGGCTGTTGTGGTTTCGTTATTTTTGAAAGCTACAGGTAAATAATCGGTACTCATGCCTACAATGAGCGGTGGTTTGGGCGCTTCTATTTCTCTTTGGGTACATCCCCACAAAAAAAATAACAGCAGCACAAACATAAAAAACAATCGCATTTATGCAGGCCTTTTTATGTGATTATAACCAAGATATAATAATGTTCCCAAAGGATGGCAATGAGACTCACGTGGAAAACGCTTTATAACGATGCTAAAAAATATCGCAAAATGATTCTGCTTGGACAGGGGATTGCTCTGCTTGCCGTGTTAGTAAGTTTACCGGTTCCATTGCTGTTTCCATTGTTGATTGACGAGGTGCTGTTGGATAAACCGGATTGGGTTGTAGGAATGATTCGATTTTTTTACACTCCTACAGAACCTTACATGTATATTCTTATTGTGTTTGGTATTACGTTATTGCTTCGTGCTCTTTTCTTTTTGCTTAATGTAATACAAATACGGCTTTTTACGCGGGTTTCCAAACAGATTGTTTTTGAGTTACGAGAGCGTTTATTGCAGCATCTAAAATTGGTTTCGGTAGCCGAATATGAAGCGCTCGGCGGAGCAGGGATTAGCTCAAAACTGGTAACTGATATGAATACCATTGATGCTTTTATTGGTGTGAGTATTGGAAAGTTTTTGATTTCGGCACTTTCACTGGTGGGCGTGAGTATTGTGCTTTTTGCTATTAACTGGCAACTGGCCATCATTTTACTTACGTTAAATCCTACGGTGTTAACCATTACAACCTTACTTGGACGTAAAGTACGCCAGTTAAAAAAGCGTGAAAACAGTAATATTGAAACGTTTCAAGATGCATTGAGTGAAACACTAGATCTATTTATTCAGATTCGTACCCACAATCAGGAAAAACGCTACATTGAGCGCATGATTGCCAATGCCAGAGCTATTCGCAACGCTTCTTCGGATTTTGGGTGGAAAAGTGAAGCAGCCGGACAGTTTTCGGGTGTGATTTTTTTGGCAGGATATGAATCATTGCGCGCGGTGGCAATGGTGATGGTGCTCTATTCGCAGCTAAGCATTGGCGAGATGTTTGCAGTGGTTGGATATTTGTGGTTTATGATCGCACCGCTTCAGGAGTTTATAGGAATTATTCTATCATTTCAAAATGCCAAGAGCGCGCTAGAGCGTTTGAATGATCTTTTGTCGCTTTCACATGAGCCGCAGTATGAACACAAGCAGAATCCTTTTGCTATGGCTTCAACCAATGGTATAACGCTTAAAAATATTCATTTTTCTTACGGCAGCAAAAAAGTACTCCATGGTATTGATATGGAGATTCCAAAGGGTAAAACGGTGGCGCTACTGGGTCATAGCGGTAGCGGCAAAACAACACTGGCACATGTAATATTGGGACTTTATGCCATTGAGCGTGGCGATATCTATATTGATGATATTGCGGTGAATCACATCGGCCTTGACCGAATGCGTGAACATATTGCACTGGTATTGCAAAATCCGCGTATGTTTAATGATACGCTGCGCCATAACCTAACGCTAGGACGCGACATTGATGATGCAACCCTCTATCATGCTTTGCATATAGCGCAGCTAGGTTCCGTGATTGACAAACTGCAAAAGGGGCTGGATACTCGTATTGGAAAAGATGGTATCAGACTCTCAGGCGGTGAGCGTCAGCGTTTGGCGATTGCACGTATGTTTGTTTTTGATCCCAATATTATTATTTTAGATGAATCAACATCTGCGCTTGATATTCAGACTGAAAATAATCTTTTTGCTTCATTGCGAGAGCATCTTCATGGCAAAACCATGATTATTATTGCGCATCGTCTTAGCACCGTGGAGCATGCTGATGTAATTTATTTGATTCATGAGGGAAGGGTGGTCGAATCGGGTGCGCCTGATGCGCTGCTACAAAAGAGCGACGGATACTATCGTGCTTTTGTGGATGCGCAAAGACTTTAGAAGTGCTTGTTACAGGGTTTTAAAAATATCAAGTATGCGCTTGTATTCTTCAAAGGCATGGCGGTAGATGTACTGGGTTTGGTTGTTTTCATTATAAAGTTCTGTGGCACTCATGCCTGTTTCTAACGCATTTTTAAGCAGTTTGGTACGCCGCATATGGGTAAAGGCAAGATTGGGAAAATAACGATGAATCTCCTCTTTGATCGTCGTATAATCCCGTTCGTTTTCAATCATGTTGGCAAAGACTAAAATGGTTTTATGCTTAAACTCTTTAATCAGAATTTGTGACTTCATGATGGAGTTGAGATCGTTGATTGTAGGCAGTAAAATAATGTCGGCTTCATGCATAATGGCATTGGCATGCTGATCAACAAAACCGCCAAAGTCATAAACGGTATTTTCATAAAGCGGAAGCTTGTTGGGATAATATTTTGCTTTGTTGTATTTAGTCATAACAACAGACATGTCATTGGTGACATAACGATAATCAAGATCTTTTGCAAGTGAAAAGGAGATCGAGGTTTTTCCAACCCCGCCTTTGGTGGATGCAACAGCAATAACGGCCATCAAAAACCCCGAGTTTTTTTTATGCGGAGTATAGCCGAATTTTTATGAGATTTAAAATAGTTGACATGATGTTAATGGCTTCGGGCTAATGCAGCAAAATCAATGGAGGTTTCAGAGGTATCGAATGCCTCTTCTTTGTTTGAATCTTGATGCAGTTCACTGCTAAAAATAATGCCTTCGTTGTTACGCTTTAAAACGCATCCTTTCATACCTGGAACGCAATCTTTTTTGAGTAGTTTACAGTAGCCTTGATGATCGTGTTGACAAGTCCATCCCATAATGATTCCTAAAGTGTTAGTGCTGCCCTTACATGTAAGGTTGATTAGGGTAACAAATAAACTTCTTACAAAACAGTAAAAAGCCATCTGCCCCAAAGGGGCAAGCTTTAGTGCCACAGCGGCCAGCGCAGCATTTTGGGCTTTGCTCAAAATGCGTTCAAATAGAGTTCCGCAAGAACTTTGATGAATAAAAAATTATAGCAAAGTAAGTGAGAGAAAAGTTTATATTGGAATTGTTAAGTTGAAGTTTAATAAATGATGGCGCGGCGGACGGGGCTCGAACCCGCGACCCCCGGCGTGACAGGCCGGTATTCTAACCATCTGAACTACCACCGCATTTTCTAAGAGCGATATTGTATAGAAATAAACCTAAAAATATCTCAATGTCTGTAATGGTGGGCACTACAGGACTCGAACCTGTGGCATCTACCTTGTAAGGGTAGCGCTCTACCAACTGAGCTAAGCGCCCAATTTCTGCTTAAAAGCAAAAATCAAGATTTTTGATAACAATCAAAAAATGAAATTACATCTTAAAGAGTACCAAAGTGGCGACCCCTAAAGGATTTGAACCTCTGTCCCTACCATGAAGTGATAGTGTCCTTGGCCACTAGACGAAAGGGTCACTCTCAAAGTCAATGACGAAACAAGTTTCGTGAGTATTCTAAATAAAGAAAACTCGGTATCAACGTAGCAAAAACAAACTTCGTTTTGCATACAAATCAATGGTGGGCACTACAGGACTCGAACCTGTGACATCTACCTTGTAAGGGTAGCGCTCTACCAACTGAGCTAAGCGCCCATAAATTTGCATATTTTAAAGATGGCGCGGCGGACGGGGCTCGAACCCGCGACCCCCGGCGTGACAGGCCGGTATTCTAACCATCTGAACTACCACCGCATTTACATTAATTTTAATACATTCTGGATGGACTTTGTTCATTCAGCGTATAAAATAAATGGTGTCCCGTGTAGGATTTGAACCTACGGCCACATCATTAAAAGTGACGTGCTCTACCAGCTGAGCTAACGAGACGAGTCGCACAAAACATGTTTGTGAGGGCGAAATTATACATATTCCATACCCTGATGTCAAGGCAAAAACCGTTTTATCAGAAAAAAAGTTCTCGCTCAAGCAACAAGAGCATTTTTATGGCAAAAAGTGCACTCTGCTCTTGTATGGCATTGCGGTCTCCATGAAACAGTACCATCATGTGATTTTCCTTATGTTTGGAGCGTGCCGAAAGGCAGACGGTACCTACAGGTTTTTCTTTACTGCCGCCTTCTGGCCCGGCTATGCCACTAATAGACAAGGCGTAATCGGCATAACTCACATTGAGGGCACCTTCGCTCATTTCAGCTACCACTTCAACACTAACAGCGCCATGACGCTCAAGAACGGCATCATCTACCGCCAGCCAATTGGATTTAAGATGGTTAGAGTATGTGACCAATGAACCTTCAAATACAGCCGATGCGCCGCTCTCTTTGGTAAACATTGCTGCAAGCAAACCGCCTGTGCAACTTTCGGCAAAGGTGATTTTTTTATTGGCATGCTGCAGCTTTTCAATAATATAAGCAACAATATTGGATGAGGCAATGAGTCTATTAGGCAGTAATTGTTTGGCGGCAGTTAGAAACTGCGCAATATTGCCATAACGTCTGCTCGTGATACTGACCTCAATCCAATCATCAACAACAACATTTAAATCAAAACGGATATCAAAGCTTTGTGCCAGCGGTTCAAGCAGCATTTTGACATCGCCTGCTGATTCATTGAAAATATGAAGTTTAGCACTGCGGCGTTCTTCATCTAAAATAATAGGCGGCAGTGTTTCGTTCTCGGTGGCGACAATAACGTTGATACGAGCCTGTTGGTATTCCAGTACGTAACTATCTGGTTCAAAAAGCGTAGTACGTGAGGGAATGAGCATCTGCTCTTTTAAAATTTGATTGTCAGAAGTAATGGTACTTAAAAGCTTGCCGATCACGGCGGCGTTGCTTCTGCTGGTGACAATAATAAGGCGTATTTCCTCTTGTAATAGTGCTTCAAGCTCTAAAAAAAGTGTATTATCGGAATCACCAAAAAAGCTGATGGTATTGATACTTTCAAATCTTTGGGAAACGGCACGTAGAACATAATGTTGGAGGCAGGAATTGTTTTGAAATTTGTTGCCAATAAAGAGCAGGTGTTTTTTCATGCGGCACCATTTTTTTTGCAGATAGTATAACATACTCATGTCATTATCGGCAGTAGAGTCTAACAGCTAATTTTAATAGCCCTGAGAGTATAATGCAAAAATTTTTAAAATGTATTAGATTGATTATTTTTAAGGGCTTCTATGGACTACAAAGAGACGCTCCTCTTACCCAAAACCGACTTTCCAATGCGCGGCAATCTTGCGCAAAATGAACCGATTCGTTATGCTAAATGGTTTGAAAACAACACCTATGCCAAAATGAAGAAGCATCGTGAAAATGCTGAAATGTTTACACTGCATGACGGTCCTCCTTATGCCAACGGACACATACATATTGGCCATGCACTCAATAAAATTTTAAAAGATATTATTGTCAAATACCACTATTTTGATGGTAAATCAGTGCGTTTTACACCCGGCTGGGACTGCCACGGCCTGCCAATTGAGCAGCAGGTTGAGAAAAAGCTGGGCGGCAAACAGAAAAAAGAGCAGCTCTCTACGGGTGAGATTCGTAAACTGTGCCGTGAACATGCCGAGAGTTTTGTAACGATTCAGCGCGATGAATTTAAATCGCTAGGTATTGTTGCCGATTGGGAGCAACCCTATCTGACAATGGATTATCAATTTGAGGCCAATATTTACCGTACACTTTGCGACGTGGCCAAAAAAGGCCTCTTGATCGAGCGTTCCAAACCAGTCTATTGGAGTTGGGCTGAGCGTACGGCTTTGGCTGAGGCTGAAGTAGAGTATGAAGAGAAAGAGTCACACTCTATTTTTGTGGCGTTTGAGCTAAGTAATGAGGCAAAAATACGCACCTCTATTGAAGGCAATGCTGCTTTGGTGATCTGGACAACAACGCCATGGACGCTACCGGCCAATACAGGAATAGCACTGAATCCCGAAGAGACTTACGTACGTACGTCTGATGGCTATATTGTGGCTAAAAAATTATATCAGTCGTTGATTGAGAGCGCTATTTTAAAAGGTGAGATTGTCCAGGAGTTTGCAGCTAAAGTTTTTGAAAATCTTCATGCAATCAATCCTTTAAACGGTCGCAGTTCACATATTGTATTGGGCGAGCATGTTTTGATGGAAAGCGGTACGGGGTGTGTCCATACTGCGCCAGGTCACGGTGAAGATGACTACCGTGTGGGATTGCTTTATAACCTTGATGTGATTATGCCGGTGGATGAGACGGGCTGTTATGATGAGACACTTGTACGCGAAAAGCTACTGCCAGATGCCCAAAATTTTGTAGGAATGCATATTTTTAAAGCTAACGAACCAATTTTGGAGCTTTTAGGCGATGCTTTGTTACATGTAAACAAAATGCGTCACTCTTATCCTCACTGCTGGCGCAGTCATACGCCACTGATTTTTCGTGCAACAAAACAGTGGTTTATTGCGGTAGATGCTACGCCTGAGAGCAAAACTAAAACCTTGCGTGATATCTGTATTGACGCGGTAGCCCAAACAACTTTTTATCCCGAAACAGGGCGTAAACGTTTGGGATCAATGGTTGAAAATCGCCCCGACTGGTGTATCTCGCGTCAGCGTGATTGGGGTGTACCGATTGCATTTTTCCGCGATAAAAAAACAGGCGAAGTCATTTTGGATGAAAAGGTTTTAAACTTTATCGCTATGGTTTTTGAAACACACGGCAGTGATGCATGGTACACGCTTTCAACTCAAGAGCTGCTCTATCCCGGAAGTGCTTATCAAGCGGATGAGGTTGAGAAAGTCAGCGACATTCTTGATGTCTGGTTTGATTCGGGTGCCACCTGGAACGCGGTATTAAAATCACGCAATTACGATGCTGGGAACTATCCAAGCGATCTTTATCTTGAGGGTAGCGATCAGCATCGCGGATGGTTTCAAAGTTCGCTCTTTTTAAGTGCCTCGATTCAACATCAAGCACCGTATAAAGCGCTTATCACTCATGGCTTTACTATGGATGGCAAGGGCGAGAAGATGTCTAAATCCAAGGGTAACGTCTTGGCTCCTGACAAGGTTGTTAAGCAGTACGGCAGTGAAATTTTGCGTCTTTGGGTAGCGATGACGGATTATCAAAACGATCAGAAAATTTCTGATGATATTCTTAAACAAACGGCAGAGCAGTATCGTAAACTGCGCAATACTTTTAGAATTATGCTGGCAAATGTGGATGATTTAGAGACCATCTTGCCGTTTGAGCAATTGGGCGTACTCGATCGCTGGATTGTTTCCAAAGCTTCTAAACTTTTTGCCGAGGTGCATAGCAGTTTTGGCCAGTACAACTTTGTACACGGGATGAGCTTGCTTAATAATTTTATTGTTAACGATTTGAGCGGTATCTACATCGATGTCACTAAAGACCGTCTCTACTGCGATGCCAAAAATGATTTGCATCGTCGTGCAAGTCAGAGTGCGATGGCGATGATTACCAAAGCGCTTTTGGGGTTGATTGCACCCATTTTAACCTATACGGCTGATGAGATTTTAGAGAGTGCTCCTGCTGTGATTAAAGGTGATGCGGACGATATCTTTGATCTTGTGTATACACCGATTGCAGCGCTAGAGAGTACATTTGATGAAGTGTACATGATGCAAGCGCGCGAGCGCTTTTTGGAGATTGTGGACACGCTTAAAAAAGAGAAAACAATCAAAGCAACACTGGAGCTGATTATTTCAACCAATGCTTCTAAAATTGCCGCGCTTGATGCGCTTGAAGCCGAAGATTGGTTCTTGGTTTCGGCTATTGGCACGAACCAGGTTGCTAAAGAAGCAGGTCGTTTTGAAATTAACGGTGATCTGTTTGTGATTGGTTTTGCCGAGGCCCATAAATGCCCACGTTGCTGGAAATATCAATCATCATCTGAAGATGCACCGTGTCAACGCTGCGCTGGAGTGTTGTATGCCTAGTATTAGCGACATGGTACCGATGAGTTTTATTATGGAGACAATACTGATTATCTTTATGGTAGTTGGTATTGGCATTATGGGCGTAAGACGCGCAAAAAAAAGACAGGAGCAGGAATGATCACACTCAAAGAAGCCCTTAAACTTTCAAAAGAAGAGCTTAAAACTCTCAAAAATGAGCTGCGCCAAAAGATTGAAGCGCATAAAGAACTTAATGCTTATATTGATGTTAATGATGCAGGCGAAGGTGTGCCCATTGCCATTAAAGACAATATTCAAGTTCAAAATTGGTCGGTGACATCAGCATCAAAAATTTTGCAAGGCTATATTGCTCCTTATAACGCTACGGTCATTGAAAAACTGCAATCAGCCGGATTAAGTCCGTTTGGTCGTACTAATATGGACGAGTTTGCTATGGGCTCCACAACCGAGAGTAGTTGTTATGGCAAAACGCTTAATCCCCGAAATACCTCTTGTGTTCCAGGCGGCTCTTCGGGCGGTTCGGCGGCTGCTGTGGCGGCGGGTCTTGCGGTGGCAGCACTTGGCAGCGATACGGGCGGTTCAATCCGTCAACCGGCGGCTTTTTGCGGTATTGTCGGTATGAAACCTACTTATGGTCGTGTAAGCCGCTACGGTTTGGGGGCTTATGCCAGTTCGCTTGACCAGATTGGGCCAATGACGCAAAATGTTGAAGATGCTGCGATTTTGTACGACATTATTAGCGGTTATGATCCTAAAGACTCTACCAGTGCTGATATGGATTATGTTAGTGTTGCCGATAAGCTTGATGCATCACGTAAACTGACCATCGCCGTATTGCCTAAATATGTCGAAAATGCCAGTGATGAGATCAAAAATGCTTATGCCAAAACCATTGAAGCTCTTAAAGCTGCGGGGCATACTATTGTTGAAAAAGAGTTGATGGATCCTAAATACGATATTTCAGCATATTACATTACAGCAACGGCAGAAGCTACTACCAATTTGGCGCGCTATGATGGCATTCGCTATGGTGCACGTGTGGAGGGAGAAAACCTCAAAGACACCTTTATTAAAAGCCGTTCGGAAGGTTTTGGAGATGAGGTTAAACGCCGTATTATGTTAGGTAACTTTGTGCTCTCTAGCGGATATTATGATGCGTATTACGTCAAAGCGCAAAAAGTTCGTCAGCTTATCAAAGAAGAGTATGAAAAACTTTTTGAAACGGTGGATCTGATTCTCTCTCCCGTGGCGCCTTCTACGGCGTATGAGTTTGGTGCGCTCTCCGATCCGCTTGAGATGTATTTGAGTGATGTTTATACCATCTCCATAAACCTTGCAGGTCTTCCGGCGATTTCACTACCGGTTGATACGGCTGCTAATGGCTTGCCGGTAGGATTGCAGCTCATTGGTGCAGCATTTGATGAACAGACAGTATTTGACGGCGCTTATTCGCTTGAAAAACAATTACAAAACTAAAGAGGAAAAATGATGAAGATTCGTAAACGTGCCCTGACTTTTGAAGATGTTCTTTTGGTTCCCCAATACTCTGAAACACTTCCCAAAGAGGTTGATCTTGAAACCAATTTGACGCGCAATATTCGTTTGAAAATTCCTATGGTTTCAGCTGCAATGGATACGGTGACAGAATATCGTGCGGCGATTGCAATGGCGCGTTTGGGCGGGATTGGTATTATCCATAAAAACATGGATATTCCAACGCAAGCTAAAATGATTACCAAAGTCAAAAAAAGCGAATCGGGCATTATTATTGATCCGGTTTATGTGCACCCTGAAGCGACCCTGGGCGACGCGGAAGCGTTGATGCACGAGTTTCGGATTTCAGGTGTCCCCGTGATTGATGAACATAACAAGTTGCTGGGCATTTTAACCAACCGTGATATGCGTTTTGAAAAAGATATGGATAAGCTGGCCAAAAATGTGATGACGCCAATGCCGCTTATTACTGCCAAGCAAGGCATCTCTCTTGATGAAGCTGCTGAAATTATGCATAAACACAAAATAGAGAAGTTGCCAATCATTGATGATGAGGGGTATCTTAAAGGGCTTGTAACCATAAAAGATATCAAAAAACGCATTGCTTATCCACACTCCAATAAAGATGCATTTGGCCGTTTGCGCGTAGGTGCGGCGATTGGCGTGGGTCAGATGGATCGTGCCCGCGCATTGGTTGCTGCGGGCGTTGATGTGTTGGTCTTGGATTCAGCGCACGGGCACTCTAAAGGTATCCTTGATACCGTCAAAGCGATTAAAGCGGAACTGGCTATTGATATTATTGCTGGCAATGTGGCAACAGGCGAAGCGGTTGAGGCACTGATTCAAGCTGGTGCTGATGGTGTTAAGGTTGGTATTGGCCCAGGATCAATCTGTACAACGCGTATCGTGGCCGGTGTGGGTGTGCCGCAAATTTCAGCCATTTCTGAATGCGCTGAAGTAGGGCGCAAGCATGGAGTGCCGATTATTGCCGATGGTGGAATTAAATACTCCGGTGATATTGCCAAAGCGCTTGCTGTAGGAGCGAGTTGTATTATGGCAGGCTCACTGCTTGCCGGAACCGAAGAATCACCCGGCGATACCATTAGCTATCAGGGACGTCAATACAAATCATACCGCGGTATGGGCAGTATTGGTGCGATGAACAAAGGGAGTACAGACCGTTATTTTCAAGAAGGCACCGCAGCGGATAAATTGGTTCCTGAGGGTATCGAAGGACGCGTACCGTATCGTGGTGCCATTGCTGGCATTGTGCATCAAATGATGGGCGGGCTACGCTCTGCTATGGGCTATTGCGGTTCTAAAAACATTCCTGAATTTTGGGAAAAAGCGGAGTTTGTAGAGATTACGAGTGCAGGGCTTAAAGAGTCGCATGTGCATGACGTCATCATTACCGAAGAAGCGCCCAATTATCATATATAAATCTTACATGTAATGGCACACCATGTAAAATATGCCGGATTTTCAGTTCGGCTGATGGCTTCACTAATTGATACACTTATTTTAGCTGTGCCACTGGGCGTTGTGGTCTATTTTCTTAGCGATGGGCAGTGGATGAATTTTGATCAGTGGATTCATGCTTTACAAATGGCGCAGCAGGGTAATGTCAATGCATTGGGGCAGCGTCCACAGCCTCAGTTGCAGTGGGAACTGCTGTTTCAGTTTTTAATGGCCATGGTGGTACTTGTGTTTTGGAAACGCTGGGCGGGTGCTACACCGGGTAAAAAAATGATGGGTATAGAGGTGGTGAGTATTGATAGTGCCACAGAGATGAGTAATCAGCAGATTCTCACCCGATATATTGGATACATTGCTTCAACTTTACCGTTACTGCTTGGCTTTGTTATGATAGCGTTTCGCAGCGATAAGCGTGCACTGCATGATTTATTGGCAGGAACAGCAGTGATTTATAGTCAAAAAAAGTGACACTAGATATCTGGCGGCGTCAATTTCTTGCTCGTTAAAACCGCCAAATCCCCTACGCAGTGCTTCCCACGTGCCACCTGAAACGCGGCTGGCAAAATAGAGTTTTATACCTGCTGCTTCGGCGCGGCTCTCAAGTGTATCAAGGTCGATGTGAAGTGGTGTCTTTAACGTGTGATCCAAAACATACATGGTAAATCTTTGTGATTTTATAGGTATAAAAAGAAGTTTCCGATAGCATAACAAAAAATTGGATAAGGATTTCTCATCAAAGCACTATTAACAACACTTTTAGGTTTTATTGTAGCAACGCTACAGGCTGAGTCAGTTGATTATGCGGTGTTAAACAACCATGCCATGATGCCAGCACAACAAGGTGGAGTAACCTTACATATAAACAGCATTAACGATAGCATTGATCTTCTTAATTTAAAAGAGGGAGAGATGAGTTCTATCAATCCTTCTTTTGGTTCGCTTGGCGATATGGATGGGTTTGGTTTGAATGGCTATTATGCTTTTAATGATATGTTTGCGCTATTTGGATCGTATGAGCGTGACCGTTACGATTATGCATCCGAGACGCTTGAGAATCAGCGGATTGATCTATTTTTGAAATACCATGCTTTGGATGTATTGACGCTTGATATTGGCTATAAACGCAATCAGGGCGCAAACTTTAATATTACCAATGAAGCGCTGTTAAACAATATGTTGCGGCGCATTACAGGCGATCGTAGCGTTTCGATTGAAGAAAATGTGATTCATACCGATAAAGGCGATTTGGTTTTAGAAGATGATGATGGCAATGCCGTGTATCCTCACATTACGGTTGAAGACCTTTATGACGATTCGTTTTATGTGCGCCTGCTAACAGGGTTTAAACCGCATGAGAGTGTTGTGCTGGATTTTTATGCCGGTATTTCGCAAACCACAACCCATACAAAGTTTGGAATATACCCTAACGATAATGCAAAATTGCAATTAGCCATGGCATTTTATGCTCCTGATCTGAATCTGAAATATACCGAAATGAACTATCGTGCCGGACTTAATGCAGGAGTAACTTTTTTGACTTCGGGCTTTTTTGAATTAAATTATGAATTTGTTTATACCGATCGTGAAGCATCAGAAGATTATATTGATAAAGATCATATTCTTAAAGCCTATGTGGGATCAAAAATTGGGGAATCATTTTTGGTCTATTTGGGTGGACAGGCCATGTATCGACAGCTTAGCAACGAAATTCCATACCTTTACAACCAATACACGCAAACAACTTTTGATCATAAATACGGTTATATTGAATTGGGTGCGGGCTATCGGTTTTAAAATGGCAACTTCTCTATCTGACCTCTAAGAAACTAAATAAATTGGCACTTACAATAGAGGCAGGTTTTTAGTTATAGTTACAAAAAATCTCAAAATAAGAACTGCCAAATGCGATGCAAAGAGTCTAAGATACATGCTCCCAAAGCTATAACCATTCAAGCCATAAAAAAGTACGCACCATGCACTACAAAGTAGCTACATGTAACGATATTGATGCGGTTTTAGAGTTGCATTATCGCTATCAAATTGATTTCATTGATGAAGCCGATAAAAAAGACGGATTCGTGACCACGCCCTTTAGCAGTGAGCAGCTTAGCGCATTGATTGAACAAGAGCAGGGGCTTTTTATTGCAGAGGATCAAGGCAGGGTTGTGGCGTATGTGATGGCGGCATCATGGCAGTTTTGGTCGGCTTGGCCTATGTTTGCTTTTATGATTGAAGGCTTAACGCATCTAAAATACAAGGGTCAACGCTTACATGTAAACAACTCCTATCAATACGGCCCAATTTGTCTTGATAAAAGCGTACGAGGCAGCGGTGTACTGGAGGGAATTTTTGAGTTTGCTCTTGCCCAGATGGCGCCGCGCTATGATATTTTGGTGACGTTTATTAATAAAATCAATCCCCGCTCTTATGAAGCCCATACGCGAAAACTGGGGCTTGACGTGATAGATACGTTTGAGTACAACAACAACCATTACTATGAGTTGGCCTATGAAACCAATAAAGCGTTTTTAGAAGCTACGGAGATTATTAATTTCGATCATCCCCTTGTGGCAGCTAAAGCAAAAGAGTTGGCTGAGGGATGCGCTAATGAAATTGCCATAGCAGCTCGTTGTTTTGAATTTGTACGCGATGCTATTTTACATACAGGTGATGCCGGCGAAGGGATGACTACATGTAGTGCCAGTGAAGTGCTAGAGCAAGGTAGCGGATGGTGTTATGCCAAAAGCCATCTGCTGGCTGCATTGCTCCGAGGCAATGGTATTCCTGCCGCACTATGCTATCAGCGACTTAGTTGCGGTGAATACAAAGAGGGTATTTTTTGTCTGCATGGGCTGAATGCGGTATATCTTAAACCCTTTGGATGGTATCGCATTGATGCACGTGGAAATAAAACAGGTGTTAATGCACAGTTTGATCCGCCGCATGAGAAGCTGGCTTTTGAGCTGGGCGAGGGTGAGTATGATTTAGCCCATCGCTATGTTAGAGCGCTAGAGTCGGTGATTCAGGCACTTAAAACGCGAAAAAATTATGATGAGATGATAGGGCATTTCCCCGATCAAGTCTAAGGAGTGGTACTATGAATCTTGAAAAACTCGAAGATGCCGAAGCCAATTTTTTGGCGTTTTATCCCAAAGGGTTTGAAGATGAAGCACTATTACCCATTGTAAAACGTCATAACACTGCTAAGATTGGCGAACAGGTGCAGAAGCTGTTTGCACCGGAGTGTTTTGAAAATTGTGAAAGCATCTGTGAGAGTTTTGCCCGGATTGTAGGCAAATCCACTCTGATTTCGCTTTTTGAAAAACCCAAAGTGCGCGAGATGATTAAACATCTACCCAAAGAAGATCAAAAAAAACTTTGCACGGCTTTGTTTGAATTGTTGCATGGCAATAAGGCTAAAGGTTTTGAAGAATTAGTAGCATTGCTTGCGAGTTATAAGCTTGCCAAATGGTCGATTGTGACGCTCATTCCCTATTATTACGCGCGGGATCAAAACTTTTTTATTAAACCCAATACGACCAAAGGCATTTTAAACTACTTCGAGATTGAACATCTGCTTTATAAACCGCGCCCAAGTTATGAGTTTTATAGGGCGTATTCAGAGCTTCTTTTAGAGATGAAACAGCATGTAACACCGCTGGTTGGTAAGGATAATGCAGCTTTTACTGGCTTTTTGATGATGGCACTGCCCAAGTGATTGTATTATTGTGACGTTTGGTTTTGATCATATTACGTTAACAAAAAATTAAAAGTGTGTTTCTCCTTCATGGGTATTCTGTTGTACCAAATGATCAAGGAGTTATCATGAAACTTACTACCGTTGCGGTTGCACTATCAGGAGTGCTGTTTTTAGGAGGTTGTGTTACCAAATCAACACATGAAGCTACACTACAGGAGCTTCAGGCCACTCAAATGAGTCTTGACAGTACTCAAGCACAGCTTCAAAAAGCGCAGGCAGAACTAGCCGATATTCAAGAGAAAAAACGTCTGCTCGAAGCCGAACTGGATGCATCGCAAAATCGTTTAAACACGTCTCAAAAAGATCTTGAAGGGATTCGATCGCAACTGCGAACACTCAAACAAATTGAAGAAGAGACAAAAAAACGTAACGCTATTTATGCCAGCTTTGTACAAAAGCTGCAAAAAATGATTGATGGCGGACGATTGACGGTGAGTATTGAAAATGGGCGGATTGTAATTAACTTGCCTGAAAATGTGCTTTTTCCTAGCGGTAGCTCCAAGCTAAACGAGGAAGGTAAAGTAGCCATAAGCGAAGTAGCAAGTGTTCTTAGTGATTTTAAAGATCGCCGTTTTCAAGTAGAAGGGCATACCGATAATATTCCCATCAAATCACGAGGCGGTTATAGCAACTGGGAACTTTCAAGCGACCGTGCACTCAGTGTTGTGCACCTTATGAGTGAGGCGGGCGTAGCTCCTGAAAACCTTTCGGCTGCCGGTTTTGGCGAATTTCAACCCCGTGCTGATAATAGCACCAAAGAGGGCAGAACGCTTAATCGCCGTATTGAAATTGTCATGCTTCCTAATTTAGACATTCTCTCTAACGAACTTCCTAAAGTAGCGCAGTAACGGCTAATGCCGTGTACTGCTACTCCTGCAATATCGGTGTTTTAATACCTGTTTTAAGATTATAAAGCCAATATTTTAGATCAGGAAAATTGGTCTCATCATATATAGTTGCTTGGGTCATAAGAATAATATTTAGATTGTCAGGATGAGCAAATATAAAGCCTTGTTCATCTAATATTTCAGTGGGTTGTGTAGCGTTTTTGTCAATAACATATGTTTTGTAATGTGTCTCTAAAAAGTTTACTCCTGTTCCTGAAATAGTGTTTGACAATACTTCTTCTGACCATAAAAAGAGTAGTTTTCCATTGATGATATCTAATGTTCCATTGATAGTATCTATTGCATTTACCTCATTATTAATGCCTTGAAAAGTATAGAGTTTTGATGTCGTATTACCATCGCTATACCAGATTTCCACAGTACTTGGAATCTCTTCTTGATGAGTAATAGGTTCTCTTTCATAGTGAGTAATAACAAAATAAAATCCATTACTATCGCTTAATGAGAATTTTATTGTTCCTTCAAACTGTTGCAGGGTAGATGTTGTAACCATATCATCTTTTAAAAGTTGCATTTTTGTTATGGTGTTGTTATTGTCATAAAAAATAGAATCACCCAATACTACAAATGAATCTGGAACATGGGCCCGTGCTAAAAAGTTTGAAAGAGGATGCTCGGTAGTGAGGGTGGTAATTTCATCTGTTGCACCGTTTATGGAAAAATAAGTATCTCCTTCATGGTAATATGCCATACCCCGATAGTTTGTTTGATAATAGAGCGTATTGTTGGCACTAAAGAGCAGTGTAAACTCCTCTAGCATAGAATCACTTTTGACAATTTCGCTAATATGCTCCATATCGCTATCAATTTTAAAAATAGTTGACGCTCCATTTTCATCGGGTGCCACAACATAATAGGCATTATTAAGCTCAAAAAATTTACCCAGTGAATGAGTGCTGGTCTTGCCTTCGTGTTTATAGCTAAAAGGCCCAAATGTTTTTAAAACATGATAGCTTTCATAATCGGTGGTTATAAGTTTTGTACGAAGGTGCATCACTGTTTTGCCATTGTTATGAATCGAAGTAAAATAAAAGCTGTTTAAAGTAGCTGTATTAATATTGGCTAGCAGCTCTTGAGGTTGTGAAACATTTGTATCGATTAAAGTCGTATAAAGTTCAACGCCTTGCTCACCTACTTTTGGATAGTACAAAGTATGATTGCTATCAAGCAAGACGTGATTACCATTGTAGCGATTTTGTGAAACGTAAGCTGGATCGGCAATGGTAACGAATTGATTGGTATCGTACTTTAATAGCGTTGATGCATCGTTGAGTAAAAGCCCTTGAGGTATGGTGCTAAAGAGTGTATTGTTGAAACTATCAAAGTTATCTAACGTTGTTAATGTCTTGTTTCGTGTATTAAATATATGCAATTGTGAGGTATCTGAATTGATGAAATAGATTTTCTCTTTTAACTGGGCAAACCAAGAGAGTCTTGCGTTAGGTGCTTCAAAGCTAAAGGTGTGCAGCAAGGTTTTGGAACCAAAATTGCGATCAAAACGGTAGAGAACACTATAAAATTCCGAAGGTGAATAGACCGCACCGGTTTCAGGTGAATAGGATCCTGAAGAGCTAGAATAAGTACGTGAAGCAAAAACATAGATATCTTCGCCATCAATAAGCATTGTTTTAATGTTTTCGCCACCGTTATCGGCACTAAGATCTAAAACGGTGTTTAAGGTGTTGTCGCTTAGATCAAGTGCTTTGATATTGTAATTAGAATCTAGTGAAGAACCACTGTTGGAATTATCTGAAAAATAGATAATCTTCTTGCCATCTGTTGTATCACGGGTAAGAAAATACGCATGTAAACTTCCACCATAAAGGGCTTCAAAAAGTTTGATAAATGTTGGGGTGGTATTTTCGTCTGAAAGGGTGTAAAGTTTGGCTTCTGAAGCATAGGTATCTGTTTTAGACCATATCGCAAGGCTATCTCCCGCACTCCAAAGAGTATAGGGATTATCAATAGCAATCGTTTCTACCGTGCTATCGTGAGTACGATAAAGCACATCATTACTAAGACAATACAACCACGTATCGGTGCTAGCATATTGCGAAGGAACAATATCAGAGATAAGAAGAGGTTCTGAAGTGTTGGCATCGCTTTGATAGAGTTTGTTGTCAAAAACGAAATAGAGCTTATTATTCCAGGCAATCATGTTGTATATATTTGAACTTGCGCGTCCTGGTGTTAAATCATGCAGCAGCCTGACCTGTGATGTTTGGGTGTCAAGGACATAAAGTTCGTTGCCGTATTGGCCCGTCGTTGCCTGAAAATAGATAAAGGATCCCGATTGGACAAAGGAGTTGGGATTGGAATCGGCATCAGTGGTATTAATATCATCAAGCATGATAGTGCCTTGGGGAGTACCGTCACTGATCCAAGGTTCAAATCCGTATTGCGAGTCGTAACCTAAAAAAGCAAAACAGTTGTGATTTGTTTGACAATTCAAAGCTGAAAAGTCTGCGCGATACGCATTGTCTGCTTGTGAGGATGAAGAGTCTGATTGAGATGACACAGAAGATTGAGATGAAGAACTGTTAGTACTTATTGGTACAGAACTGCTTTGATTAGAATCTGCAGTGTTTGTTGTCGTTTCACCGCATCCGGCTAAAAATAGTGCAGCTATAAGAAGAGTATAGATAAAATGCATTGTTGTCCTTTCAGTTTTTAAAACGTATCAATATAAGCGGCTACGTCTTTAATATCTTGATCACTGTATGCAGCTACCTGACCTTTCATTAACGCTCCCATACCATATTGATCAAGCGTACCGGCGCGGTAGCGGATTAAAGAACTCTCGATGGTTTTGGCACTGAGCGTATAGATAATGCCTGATTCGCCCAGTGCATTTTTTTCACCTTGCGCTCCATGACAGGCCGCGCATTTGTTATAAAGCTCTGCACCTTTTGTTAGTGAAGCATTTCCTGTAGTTACCGTGCTAGATGTTGTGGTGTCGTATTGGATATTCGTTGAGGTATCACTGCTATTTTGCGCCGTTACAGTGCTGTTTTGAGTACTTGGCTGCGATGTCTCTTGAGACGGTGTGTCTTGTTGTGTTGAGCCTTCTACACCGCCACCACTGCCACAACTACAAAGGCTAATAGAGAGTAATACCGCGGCAGTACTCGTGATCATCATAGGATATTTCATTAATATTTCCTTTACAATTCAAAGAAAAATAATACAAAAATAAACAAAAAATATTGTTAAAAATGCTCTATAAAAGAAGGGCACCTCTAAAAAAACAAGGCTTCGCTACCTTTGGCCGAATTCATCAAAGTTTTACTGCTATGCGCTGCATTGGGAACAACATGCAAGTGTTGTGTTTTGGTGATTGATGTAGTAAAAATATGTTGCAGGTAGTTGTAATAGATTTGGGCGCGTTCAAGGCGGTGGCGGCCTTGTAGCATGGCGCCCTGACTTTTGCCTAGAGAAGCATCATTAGGGTTATTGTCGTTAGCGCCTACAAGGTAGATGATTTCGCTGTTTTGGTATTGATGGCGCATACGTTCTGCCGTAACATGATGGCGTTTATGAACACCATAAAGCTTTTCCATACCATATCCCCAGTAGTTATAAACTTTCGATGGAAGTGCAGGCGTGTCAAAACGATTGGTATTGCCTGCAAGGGCACGTTCATTATTAAAGTAGAGATACGATGAAGGTGCCATCACTACGTATCTTACATGTAAGCTATTTTTATGAAAGCGGCTGTAGGCTGCATAGCGGTTAACAAGCTGTCCGCCGGCAGAGTGGCCAAAAATAACGATCTCTTGAAGGTTGGGAAAAAAGTGTGATTGGCTGATAGCATCCATGAGAGTATCAAGTACCTCATAAGCGCTTATATTGGCTTTTTTCCCCTTATAAAATGCTCTGGAGCTTCCTCGAAAAGGGGGCACTTCCCAAAACAAAAAATCGGCAGGCTTTTCCTTGGATACAAGAGAGTCAATCAGTAAATGCGGTGCAACAATCAAGGTTTCATTGGTTTTATTGAGTTTTTGGGCAAGTAAGAGGGTGTTGCGGTAGTACATTTTAGCATCATGGTTGGAGCTGTGAATAGCTACGATAAGACGCGTAACATTACGGTTTTTTTGGTGCAAATCGTAATTGCTCTCATAAGGAATGGCTGCAGTGACACCATTAATGTTAAAATCAAAACGTTGTGATGCTATTTCAGGAGTTTGAATAGGGTAAGTATAAGTAAAACCCTTCTCTTTTGCCTGAATTATTGGATTACATGTAAGAAGTATAAAAATAAAAAAATATAATAATTTCATAGTAATATAAGCCTTTTTTTCGGTTACCAAGCACATAGTTTAGTGAATTTTAGATAAAAGCTATCCTCAATAACAGGGACTCCTTAACCTATTCTAAAACATTGGCATGTTATAGTCTGCGACTTATAATCGCACGGAGGTTTTATTCTATGAAGCAGCAAACCAAGGCCTTGCACGCGGGGTATGAAAAAGATACTCAAAGCACAATGGCGGTACCTATTTATCAAACAACTGCTTATGAATTTCGTGATGTTGAACATGCTGCCAATCTTTTTGCACTCAAAGAACTTGGCAATATCTATACACGCTTGAACAATCCAACCAGTGATGTGTTTGAAAAGCGTTTTGCCGAGATGGAAGGTGGCGCGGCAGCCTTGGCTACTGCCAGCGGTATGGCTGCGATTTTTTATGCTATTGTTAATGCTGCCGAAGCGGGAGACAACATTGTTTGTGCGTCACAGCTTTATGGCGGTACGCTTACGCAAACAGCACACACCCTAAAACGTTTTGGCATAGAAGCGCGTTTTTTTGATGTGCATCATCCGGCTGCGATTGAGCCGCTGATTGATGATAACACCAAAGTGATCTTTTTTGAAACGCTTACCAACCCCAGTGTAGATGTGGCTGATATTGCCGCTATTGCATCAATTGCCAATGCGCACGGTATTCTTACTGTAGTTGATAACACCGTGGCCACGCCAATATTGTGCCGACCGTTTGAGCATGGGGTGGATGTGATTGTGCATTCAACCAGTAAATACACAACTGGCCAAGGGCTTGCTATTGGCGGTATTTTAGTGGAGCGTCATCACCTTGTAGAGAAGTTGGCAAACAACCCACGTTATGCACAGTTTAACGAACCAGATGCATCGTATCACGGGTTGGTGTATAAAGACGTGCCACTGCCTCTGTACACGCTTCGTGCCAGATTGTCGCTATTGCGTGATCTGGGGGCGGTGGCGTCACCGTTTAACTCATGGCTTTTTATTCAGGGCTTGGAGCATCTATCGTTACGCATGCGAGAACACTCTGCCAATGCGCAAAAAGTGGCCGAGTTTCTCGAACAACATCCCAAAGTCAAAAAAGTGAATTATCCGGGCTTGGCATCCAACAAAAATTACGCCAATGCCCAAAAATATTTTGATGGGGGTATGAGTAGCGGATTGCTTAGTTTTGAGCTAGCATCGCTTGATGAAGCTAAACGTGTTGTTGATGCGGTAAACATCTATTCGTTGGTGGTTAATATTGGTGATTCCAAATCCATTATTACCCATCCGGCCTCAACTACCCATCAGCAGCTTACATCTCAAGAACTCATAGCTTGCGGCGTTCCTGAGGGATTAATTCGTCTGAGCATTGGACTGGAAGCGGCCGAAGATCTGATTAGCGATTTATCACAGGCGTTGGAGGCATAAGCTAACGTGCTGAACTTACAGACGAATATTGAGCATTTTACGAATCCGCTCTATCTTGAGAGTGGGCGTATTTTAGAGCCTTTTGATATCATTTATGAAACCTACGGCGAGCTTAACGAAGCAAAAGATAATGTGATTGTCGTAACCCATGCACTCACCGGATCACACCATGCGGCGGGCTATTATGAAGGCGAAAGCAAACCGGGATGGTGGGATGGTTTTATTGGTGATGGCAAAGCGATTGATACTACCAAATATTTTGTGATCTGCTCCAATGTCATTGGAAGCTGCTTTGGTTCTACCGGCCCGATGTCGCAGATGTTTCCTTATGATGAGCCTTATCGCTTTAAATTTCCTGTTGTGACTATTAAAGATATGGTCAAAGCACAGCGTATCTTATTTGATCGCTTGGGCATTCACCATGTGCATGCGATTGTTGGCGGCAGCATGGGGGCCATGCAGGCGATGCAGTTTGGGGTGCACTTTCCTAATTTTGCCACTAAAATCATTGCCATGGCAGGTACATACGCCACGCAGCCCTGGGCTATTGCTTTTAATAAGGTTTCTCAAGAGGCGATTTTGAATGATCCGGCCTTTAAACAGGGATATTACGAGAGCGAAGATATTCGGCAAAACGGTTTGCCGGGCATGGCAGTAGGGCGTATGGCAGGGCACATAAGCTTTTTGTCTCACGATTCGATGAATCACAAGTTTGGGCGTGAGTATCGCCGTACGGATGGTCTTTTTGAGCTTTTTGGAAAGTTTCAGGTTGAGAGTTATTTGGAGTATAATGGCTACAATTTTACCAAATGGTTTGATCCGCTTTCGTATCTGTATATTACCAAAGCAATCAATATTTATGATCTTTCGCGTGGTTTTGATTCACTCGAAGAGACAATAGCGATGATCAATGCGGAACTCTATTTGATTAGTTTTGAAAAAGATCTGCTGTTTTTACCTTCGGAGATGAAAACCATTTATGACACGGCAAAAGAGTGTGGCCTTACATGTAACTATTTTAATGTTGATAGTCATTACGGGCATGACGCTTTTTTAGTGGAGATTGAAAAATTTGAATCCTATGTAAAGGACGCGCTTGAATCCTGAAAACAACCCCTTTGAAGCCCATCTTGAACGCTCTAAGGAGATTCTGGAAAAGTTGATGCAGCCCGATATTACCATGAGTGAAAGTATCGCTGCCTACGAGTCAGGTATGGCAGAATTAAAAGCGGCACAGGAGATGCTTGAAAAAGCACAACTTCAGATCGAGGAGATCAAAAACCGTGGCAGCGATTAAAGCGGCGGTATTACAACAGCCCAATATCGGCATGAGTTCAACACGCTTGTACCGTTATGTGCGACAAGCACATAAAGAGGGCGTTAGAGTACTGCTATTAGGTGAGTATCTGCTGAATCCTTTTTTTCATGAACTTAAAAGCCTTTCATTGTCAATGATACGTGAACAAAGCGAGCATCAGCTTAGTATGCTTAAAGAGCTGAGTCAAACGTATGACATGGTTATTGTGGCACCGCTTGTTATGGTGCGTAAAAAAGCACCCTATAAAGTCATTATTAAAGTCGCTCCCAATTCGGTCCATTATTATGATCAACAGGTATTGATAAACTATTCCCATTGGAATGAAGCGGCATATTTTGCAAATGAGACCGAAAAACTTAAAGCACCTCCTGTTTTTATGGTTGATGGCATCAGGTGTGCTTTAATGGCAGGGTTTGAGCTCCATTTCGATGCGCTGTTTGAATTTTTAGACGAGAAAAAAATTGATTTGCTACTGGTGCCGAGTGTCTCAACGTTTGAGTCGCATCAACGCTGGCAAGAACTGATTAAAATGCGGGCTTTTACCCATAATACTTACATTCTTCGTGCCAATCGTATTGGAGAATATCATGAAGGAAAATATGCCTGGAAGTTTTATGGCGATTCGCTTTTTTGTGATCCTAATGGAGAAATAATAGCGCATCTGCGTAATACTGAAGAGCTGATGGTTGTCTCTGTTGATCATCATAACGTAATGGCGGCACGCAAGGAGTGGGGCTTTTTTGAGGCAAGACGTCGTCGTCAAAATTTAATATGATACGATTTTTACTTCTTTTGTGTTTGCCTCTGTGGATTGTAATGGCAGACAATGCATTGGTTATTGATGAGCCACATAGCTATGCCATAGGTACGTATTGCAGTTATTATGAAGATACCACCGCAACAATGGGTATTGAAGCAGTCCGTCAACAAATTTTTTCACCCTCAAAGCAGGCAGCGCCTTCATTTGGATTTACATCATCGGTCTTCTGGTTTAAACTTAAACTACGTATTGATGGCTCTATGCTACAAGAGCGGTGGTATTTGAATATCGCGTATCCGATGCTCAATCATATTGATTTATATGGATATGATAGTGCTGGAGTGTTGTTATTTCATAAAAAAAGCGGTCTCTTTGAGCCTTTTGCCAATCGTGAAATTCAGCAGCGTAGCTTTAGCTTTTTGCTGCCAGTACAAAAGCAAGAGCCTATAGAACTTTATTTACGTGTTGCATCAATGGGTTCAATGCAGGTTCCTATGCAAATTTTGCGTGATGTCGATCTGATTCAAACGCAGCACTCAAGGTTGTTGTTCATAGGAATCTACTACGGATTTTTTATTATTATCTTTATGTATAACGCCACACTCTATTTTTTTACGTATGATCGTAATTATCTGCGCTATTTGCTCTTTTTAAGTGCCTATATTCTTTGGCAACTCACTTATGACGGCCTGGGTGCTCAGTATTTTTGGACGGATGCATGGTGGTATATTGAGCATGGTACAGGTTTTTCAATTATGTTTGCTTCATCCGCGGCGGCTTATTTTGGCCGAAACTTCTTGCAGACGCGTTACTATGCCAAAACGTTAGACAGATTTTTGCTTATATTAATTATTTTTAGCCTTGTTGGTGCTTTAATTTCGACGTTTATTTCCTATGCTATTATGGTCCAAGTGGGCGCATTATTAGCTATTTTTGTCCCTATCATTTTGCTCTATAGCGGTGTGCGGGTTTGGTTAAAAGGTAACCGCGCCGCACGCTTTTATATTCTTGGATGGAGTGCTTTTTTGATTGGCTGTGTTCTGTTTTCACTGAACAAGTTCAATGTGATCGGTGGATTTTATATGATGAATTATTCACAGCAAATCGGTTCGGCACTGGAGATGCTTTTCTTGTCATGGGCATTGGCCGATCGTATTAATCTGTTACATGTAGAGTATAACGGTAAACTTCAAAAACTTAATACGACGTTGCAAGAAAAAGTACAAGATGCTTTGGCGCGTATGCGTCAAAAAGATCAGATGCTAGCGCATCAGGCCCGACTGGCATCAATTGGTGAGACAATTGAGCAGATAGCGCATCAATGGCGCCAACCTTTGAATAATCTGGCGCTTCTTAATCAAGATAGCTATATTAAACGAAAGTTAGGAAAACAGACCGAAGAGGAGTTTGATAGCACACATGATCGCATTAATGAAAATTTGCAGTTCATGTCACGCACTATTGATGATTTTAGAAATTTTTTCAATGTGCAAGATGATGTGCTTACATGTAAGCTTCACGAAATCATAGATGATGCGTTGAAGCTTTCAGAATCTTCGATCCGTTATGCCAAAATTGCGGTAGAAGTTTCAGGCGCTTCGTCTCGGAAGTTAAAGGTACGAAAAAACGAGATGACACAGGTTGTTATGAACCTTATCAAAAACAGTACGGATGCTATTAATGAGCGCGGTATCCAAGATGGAAAAATTTGGATTGAGATTGCATCGGTAGATCATCTGGATGTATTGCGTGTTGAAGATAACGCGGGTGGTATTGATGAAGCACTCTTAAAACGCATCTTTGAGCCTTATGTAACGACCAAAAAAGCTACAGGCGGTACGGGTATTGGATTGTATCTTTCACGATTGATTATTGAAAAATACGAGGGTGTTGTTCATGTGCGCAATACGGACAAAGGGGTGCGTTTTACCATTACATTGCCGGTAACGGATTCGGGCCGGGTTGATTGATTTGAAGCAGTAAGGATTTTTAAGATGGATGCTGAGATGATGCACTATTTTCATCGCCAAATACAACTTTGGGGCGAGACAACACAGCGCGCTTTGGAAGAAAAAACAGTTGCCATTATTGGTAGTGGGGGATTAGGCAGTTCTCTCGCTTTTGCACTAGGTGCCTCGGGAATCGGAACGATTCATATGGTTGATTTTGATCAGGTTAGTCGTCATAATATTCATCGTCAGATCGCTTTTAAGACAGGCGATGAAGGCAAATACAAGTGTGAAATCGCAGCAAAAATTATAGAGGCACGCTCTCCTTATGTTAAGGCTCATGCTCATGTATGTGATTTTGACGCGTTTGCTGCTAAAAACATTGATGTGGATTTAATTATTGATGCTACAGATAATTTGCCGGTACGCGGAAGCATTAATGCTTATGCAAAAGCTAAAGGTTTGGCGTGGGTGTATGGTTCGGTTGAAGCATTTCATGGGCAAGTGTGTTTTTTTGAGTCGGCATCATTTAATGATGTTTTCAAAATTATTCAGAAAACACCAGCAGGTATTGCAGCACCAATTGTAATGCATATTGCATCACTTCAGGCCAATTTAGCACTGCGTTATCTAGCTGGTTTAGCGGTAAAAAAAGATTTTTTGTATTATCTTTTTTTTAATGAAGAGGGAGAGTTGATGAGTCAGAAATTTAATCTTCCCAGCTTATCATAACACTTCTTGCAAAACTACAAGAAGTCCTCTGCCTCAAAGAGGCAAGCTTTAGTGCCACAGCGGCTAGCGTAGTACTTTGGGCTTTGCTCAAAGTGCGTTCTTGCTAAAACTCTATTACTGTTGCGAAATATGTTCTGCTAAGGCTTCAATATCGCTATTGCTAAGACTTTTAACTTGTCCCATCATTAATGTTTTCATAGCACCGCCGTAGCTACCATCTTGGTATCCTTTAAGTGCTGCTATGATTTTTTCTTTTGGCCATGCTGCAATGATTTGTGATTTGTTCAAAGCACTTTTTTCAGCTTTTGGGCCATGACAAGAGACACATTTACTGGCAAAAAGGGCTGAACCATCGGGATGTGATATTTCAGGAGCTTGTGCCACAGGTTTTGGTGTTTCGGGTGCTGCATCGATGGCTACAATGGAGCCCTCTTCATTTTCTAAAACACTGGTATCAGCGGAATCGCTGATATTTTCTTCTTCAATGACGGTAGCGGTTTCTTCAATAATTTCCTGAGCTACATCGGCGCTTTTTTCAACCGCTTGGGCAACATTTTGCTCTATTTTTTCTACTGCTACAGGAGTTTCTTCATGTTTTTTTTGTTCGCTGCAGCCTGCAAGAAGTAAGATAGTGCATGCCAAATAGATCGCTTTCATATTGAAGTCTCCTTTAATATCATTTTTCGTCTGTTGATTCTTCTATAGCTTGAGTGGTGTCTTCAACAACTTCTTGAGCTACATCGGCGCTTTTTTCAACCGCTTGGGCAACGTTTTGCTCTATTTTTTCTACTGCTACGGGGGTTTCTTCATGTTTTTTTTGTTCACTACAGCCTGCAAAAAGCAAGATACAGCACGCTAAATAAACCATTTTCATATAAGGGCTCCTTTAATTTAATAGCGGTGGATTATACCATCTGCAATGACAACAGATTGTCAAGAAGATGTCAATGAAATCAACCAAACATGTACGTATTGTGATAGAATTAAGGCAAGAATAGATTAAAGGTGCCAAAAACAATTGCCACAACGCAATACTTTGATATTTTATAGCAGTTGATTCAGGTGCTATAATTGAATCCAGTTACGTGTTTCATGGCATGTATAGAGCAACAACTAAAGTAGTATATATGGATTATATTCGTATTCTTGGATCGTTTGGTACTAAGACGGTAGGGCAAGGTACCACATGTATCCAAGTCTCACCAAAAGTGTTGATTGATGCTGGCAACATCATTAACACGCTTGGCGACGAAGCTAAAAAAATAGAGCATGTTTTTTTAACACACTCTCATGTTGATCATATTGTGGATTTGCCATTTTTAATCGACTTGTATTATGCCGATCAGAAGCATACCTTACAGATTTATGCACTGAAAGAGACCATAGAGAGTCTGAAAAACCATCTTTTCAATTTTGAATTTTATCCCGATTTTTCACAGATCAATTTGCAAAACTCTACAAGCAAGGCATTAGAATTTAATGTTATTGAATTTGATAAAGAGTATGAAATTGATGATGTGATCTTAACGCCGTTTCAAACCAATCATACGGTTGCAAGTTGCGGTTATATTATTACTAAAGCAAAACGAAGCATTATGTTTAGCGCCGATACTTATTGTAATGATCGCATGTGGGAGATTCTTAATCAAGACAAACGTATTAGCGCTTTAATTACCGAAGTCTCTTTTCCTTCGGATATGGAAGCGTTGGCAACAGCAAGCAAACATTATACGCCTCGTCTGCTGCATGAGGATTTGCAAAAATTGCAGCGTCATGATCTTGTGGTGCATCTTATGCATTTAAAACCAAACTATTTTGATGCGATCAAGCAAGAGATTGTAGAGCTTGGTCTTTTACGCAATAAGGGTCAAATTCTGCACGAAGGGTTTATTGTTACGTACGATCGGCGTCACATTAAACAAAAACGTGAACTTAGTTTAAGTGAAGTGCTGGACAAATTGGTACAAACAGGTCTGCTTCTCTCTGTAACTCAAAACCCCAGTTTGTTAGAAGAGCAGATTGTAAAGAGTGCTATGGAGCTAACGCGCGCTGATGCCGGTACGCTTTATTTGATAGATGAAACATCACAACAGCTTCTTTTTAAGGTGATTGTGAATGAAACCATGGATCTTCGTTTGGGAGGCAGCAACGAAACATTTGATTGGGCGCCACTGGATTTGTATGATAATGATGATTGTAAAAATCTTGCTTCCGTGGCAACAGCATGTGCTTTAGATAAAAAAGTTATCAATATTCCTGATGTGTATGCAACCAACGAATACAATTTCTCAAGTACCAAAGCGTATGACACCTCTAGCGGGTATCGTTCTAAATCGATGTTAGTTGTGCCTATAACCGATCATGAAAATACTATTATTGGGGTGTTGCAGCTCATCAACAAAAAAGATATTCTTGGTGATATTGCGGCGTTTGATCTGCAAGATGAGGTGATTACACGCTCTTTGGCATTACAAGCGGCTGTTTCAATAAACACGCAAAAACTCATTAGTGATTTGGAAACACTGCTAGAGAGTTTTTTAAGCACGATCAATCATGCGCTAGATGAAAAATCACCTTATAGCGGAGGGCATATTGGAAGAATGGTTGATTTATCGGTGATGCTGGCACAAAGTATTCATGAAGATCAAAATCAATTTAGAGATAAGCATTACTCCAAAGATGAACTCAAACAGCTTCGTATCTCTGCATTAATGCATGATATTGGTAAAATCGTTATGCCTGAGCATATTATGGACAAGCAAACCAAACTTGAAACCATTTTTGATCGTATTATGTTGGTGCGTATTAAAGCCGAAGTGATAAAGCGTGATCAAAAAATTGCATTATTAGAGCAGCGTGATCATGTAGATGCTGCAACGTATACGCAGCTTGAGCGGCACTATCATGAAGAGTTGCAGATTCTTAATGAAGAGATTGACTTTTTAACCGAAGCAAATCAAGGCAGCGAAAATTTTAGCGATGCGTCCATAGAAAGAGTCAAGGAAATTGCCAAGAGGACCTTACAAATTAATGGGGTTGCAACAAGATTGTTAAATCAAGATGAAGTGAACAATCTTTGTGTGCAAAAGGGAACACTGACGCAAGAGCAGCGTGAGGAGATCAATCATCATGCTGATGTGAGTTTGAAAATGTTACGCGCACTCTCTTTTCCTAAAAAACTTGCGCATGTGCCTGAGATTGTGGCAGGACATCACGAAAAAATGAATGGAAGTGGATATCCGCTTGGACTCAAAGGCGAAGCCATTTCGTTTGAAGCGCGCATTTTGGCAATAGCCGATATTTTTGATGCGCTAACCACTTCGGATCGACCGTATAAAAAAGCTAAAAAACTCTCTGAAGCGATGCAAATGATGTGGTTAATGGCGAAAGAGAACGAGATTGATGCCGCGATTTGTCGTTATTTTTATGAAAGCGGTGTCTATAAACTCTATGCGCAAAAATATCTTTCTCCTGATGCTATTGATGAGGTATATCTGGATTTTGATTTTTAGAGGTGCCCTTATTTCCAAAACTACGGTGAATTGCTATAATAGACTTTTTGCAAAACAGCAAGAAGTCATCTGCCCCAAGAGGGGCAAGCTTTAGTGCCACAGCGGCTGGCGTAGCGCTTTGGGCTTCGCTCAAAGTGCGTTCTTTACATGTAAGGGTCAATATCCTTACATTCTGCCCCAAGAGGGGCAAGCTTTAGTGCCACAGCGGCTAGCGTAGCGCTTTGGGCTTCGCTCAAACTGCGTTCTTTACATGTAAGGGTCAATATCCTTACATTCTGCCCCAAGAGGGGTAAGCTTTAGTGCCACAGCGGCTAGCGTAGGACTCTGGGCTTTGCTCAAACTGCGTTCTTTACATGTAAGGGTCAATATCCTTACATTCTGCCCCAAGAGGGGCAAGCTTTAGTGCCACAGCGGCTAGCGTAGCGCTTTGGGCTTCGCTCAAAGTGCGTTTAAATTAAATAGAGTTTTGCAAAAACTCTAATATATAAAAATACTGAATATTAATTCATTATAAAGGCAGTGATATTGGCAAGGCTTTCAAAAGAGGCACGCAAAGTTTCTATTATGGAAAGTGCGCTTGAGCTGTTTTCAAGTGAAGGGTTTTATGCAACTACGATTCCCGATATTGCTAAAAAGGTTGGCATGAGCGTAGGCAATATGTATAACTATTTCACCTCTAAAGAGACGTTGGCTAAAGAGTTGATTTTATACATTTCAGATGTTCTTGGCGAACGACTTAAGCGTATTAACGATATGGATGTTGCCACTAATGAAAAAATTGCTTTAATTGTGCAGATGTATTTTGGCATTGCTAGAGAGCGTCCGCAGATGATTGAGTATTTTTTGCGGGTTTATCTCTCTAACCGCGAAATATTTTCTAAAGAGTGTAGCGGCATGATTTGTGTCTCATCTTTTGTGACAGAGTTAATGATTTTTTTTGATGATGGTGTTGCGTGCGGCGCATTAAAAAATCAGGACTTTTTTGCGGCCTTTGGTCTTTTTATGGGTTATTTGGGAGGTATGGTTTTTTTGTATGGGGAAGGCGTGCTGCCTCAAGATTTAGAAAAGTATGAAGCTTCCATTAGCGAAAACATCTACAATGCACTCAAAGAGCGTTAAACCAAAACTGCTCTGGCTACAGGGCGTTACATGTAATGGCAATACCCATTCCTTTCTTAATTATATTCATTTACCGCAGCTTCTCGAACGTTTTGAGCTGTTGTATCATCCCATTTTAAAAGCAACGCATACGCTTGAAGCGATTGTTACATGTAAAGAAGCGTGCGACATTTTGATTTTTGAAGGGGCTTACGATCCTTTAATGCAGCGTGCTGGTGTTACGCTTAAAACGTTGCTAGAGCATTATGCATCACATGCACAGCATATTATTGCAGCAGGAAGTTGTGCCAGTTTTGGCGGTATATTTTTTCACACTACACCGCAACGCTCAAGTGGTTTGGGGTTTCATCAAAGCGATATAAGCGGACCGTTAAAAAACGATACAAAATTAATTAACCTTCCAGGCTGCCCGTTGCATCCTGAGTGGTTGGCCTATGTTTTACAGATGCTACTTTCACGTCAAAATATAGACCTGGATGCGCAGCGCCGCCCCAAAGAGTTATTTGCCTATTTGGTGCATCATGGGTGTAATCGAAATGAGTATTTTGAATGGAAGGTTGATGCCAAAAATTTTGGTCTTAAAGAGGGGTGCTTGTTTTACGAGCAGGGGTGTCGTGGCCCTATGACGCATGGCGTGTGCAATAAGGTGCTGTGGAATGAGAGTGGTTCTAAAACACGTGCAGGAACACCATGCTTTGGGTGTACCGAGAGCGATTTTCCCCGCAGTGGTATGTTTGAAACCAAAACCAATATGTCAATTCCGCATGACGTGCCATTAGGTGTGGGCAAACGTGCTTATTTAACACTGACGGGTATTGCGAAAACGTTTCATATTGAACGTTTAGAAAAACGGCTGATTGATGATGCGTGAAAAACGACTGATTGAGCAGATTGAAGGCGAAGCAACGCTG
Source organism: Sulfurimonadaceae bacterium (assembly GCA_050290965.1). GTDB lineage: Bacteria > Campylobacterota > Campylobacteria > Campylobacterales > Sulfurimonadaceae > JAFGUB01. The sequence goes on along the minus strand of JBNKJB010000004.1, from coordinate 17,507 downwards.
CATATCGATATGAACGACCACGGTGTGGACTTTGTGAGTATCAGCTTCCCTCATTTTCGAGGGATGGAAGCAATCTTGGAGGGAAAATTGCCCTTGGATGCGCTGGTATATACGCCGCGAGTATGCGGTATTTGTGGTCATTCGCATTTAATGGCCACGGTGCGCGCCCTTGAATCGGCTTTGCAAAATCAGGGGATTGTGGTGAATGTGAGTGACAAAGCTCAGAGTATTCGTGAGATTACTCTGGTATTAGAATGGATCCAAAATCATATGAAATGGTTTTATCTGGTCATCTATCCTGAACTTTCACTCTTGCATGGGCAAGAGTTGTCTCAAGCGCTCAGGCTTAAAGGGGCGTATGGGGCATCGCTGTGCAATAAGGCGGCAGCGCTTTTTAGTGGCCAGTGGCCGCATAGCTCATTTATGATTCCTGGGGGTGTGAGTTGTGATCCAACACATCTTGATGTGATACGTGTGGAAGCATTGGTAGATGAAGTCATCACTTTTTTTGAAAAAGAGATGATGGGAGTGTCGCTTGATAAGACACTTGATTTTTCTACATGTAAGGATTTTAATACACTCTCTAGCGATATTGCTGCGTTTGAACGCTTATTGATTCATGAAAATATGCATGAAAAAGGTTTTGCGTATGACCGTTTTGTAGTGATGGGCCATCATCAGTTTTGTCAACCGACACGCCTTAAGCGTACGGTACATTATGCACTAGATCCTGAATATATTACGTTACAACCCGCGTATGCACCTCATGCAAAAAGTTATGCCATTAACGCGGCATATCAAGGGCGTTTTCATGAGAGCGGTCCACTAGCCCGTGCCATTGCTACCGATAATCGCTTAATTAAAAATATGCATCGCCGTTATAAAGATAGCAGTTACAGTCGTACTATGGCACGTATTATGGAGATACCACAACTGCTCTTACATGTAAAGAAATTACTGCACTCTTTAAATGTGCAAGAAGCTTCTTATCATGCTCCTAACGTTGTATGGAATACATTTTCAGCAGAGGGACGCGGATGTGTTGAAGCGCCGCGAGGAGCACTTGAACATCAGTTAATAATTCATAAGGGTAAGATTCAAAACTATACCATCATTACGCCTACACAATGGAACTTGGGTTCCTCGCACGCTAATACACCCGGTGTTGCTCAAAAGGCGATGATGGATGCACGCTCATCCCAAGAAGCACAATTTATTTTTAAAAGTTTTGATGTCTGTTCGGTTTGTACGACGCATTAGTTCATGGATTGGTAATGGTGTTCAAGGGTCTTTTGATAATCGCTGCATACTTTTTGCGGTGTATTGCCGGCACTATACATACGTAGTATTTCACGTGCAAAATTAAGAGGATATTCCACATAATGACCGCGGTCTTCTTTCATAATCTGTGCAAAAGTTTCATACATTATTTCAAGCGTTTTTGGATCTTCGGTGCGAAGGCGTTCAAGATTTTCTTGAATCTGTAGGAGTTTTTCATCATTAAATTCACCGCGCTCATGCAGTGTTTTGCGCAATTCAATATAGTTTCTAAGGTCTTTACGATTGACAATATAGTCAATGAAGTGATCAATGAGTCTCATGAGATACCTCGTATTTTTAAGTTTTCATAGTAATGTCTGATAGTACGCACTTTATAAAGCTTTAGATACAGGAGGACACCTAAAGTGCATAACGTCGGCTTAATGATAAAACATATGCGTAGCATTAAAATAGTATTGTAGTGTTTTTTTTGCTCTGTATCGACGAAGAGTCCTTAAAATATATAAGAAAAAAACAATTTATATAATTTTTAAGAATTGTTATATTTTTTTAAGTTAGGGGGCAGTAGGATAGTGAATGATTATTCATTGTAATGAGGAGTGACGAATGGCAGAGCGTATCGAAGCGGTAAAAAAACTTTTTACTTCCCAAAGTGCCCGAGTGGATACCAATAGGGGTGAAACCTACTATGAAGAGCTGTTTGCTAAGTGTCGTGCACGTCTGGATGAACTGCGCGCACTTGAACCACGCAACACGATTGACTTTCAGGATATATTAAACGACAACGGTACGGATCGTCGGGAGTTTATGAAATGGGCCAGTGCTACGACGGCCATGTTGATGCTGCCTCCTATGTTTACGCCACTGATTGCCGAAGCCACAGAACTCATGACACGCGTTCCGGTGATCTGGCTGGAGATGCAAGATTGCGCTGGCAACTCCGAAGCATTACTGCGTTCTGATGGGCCAAAAATTGATGAGATCGTACTTGATATTATTTCATTGGAGTTCCATGAAACATTAATGGCGCCATCAGGGTATCAAGCCGAAAAGCAGCTTGAAGAAGCGATAGAACACTTTAAAGGTAAATACCTGCTTTTTGTTGAAGGTTCTATCCCTGTGGGTGCAGGGGAGCAGTGGTGTACTGTTGGTGCGAGCGCTGAAACCTTTAAAGCGCACGTTGAGCGTGTGGCTAAAGATGCAGCGGCTGTAGTTGCAGTAGGAAGCTGTGCCACTTTTGGCGGCGTGCCTGCCGCAGCTCCCAACCCAACGGGTGCCGTTGGTGTGATGGACGTGATTCATGGCAAACCTATTATCAATATTCCGGCATGTCCGGCTAACCCTGCTAATATGGTTGGCGTCTTGCTGCACTTTGTGCTAACGGGACAAGTTCCCGAACTCGATTCATTATTGCGTCCTAAATTTGCTTTTGGATACCGCATTCATGATAACTGTGAACGTCGTGCACACTTTGATGCGGGCGAGTTTGTTGAAGAGTGGGGCGATACAGGAGCTAAAAATAACTTCTGTCTGTATAAAATGGGTTGTAAAGGGCCAATGACCTTTAATAACTGCTCTATTATACGCTACAACGAGGCGGTCAACTGGCCTATTGGTGTAGGTCGTGGTTGTATTGGTTGTTCTGAGCCTGATTTTTGGGATAAATATGCGTATGAACGCCCTATGGCCAATGCTAATATCAAGGCGCCAACAGGTGGTGTTGAAAAAACGGTGGATGAGTTTGGCCTTGGCTTGCTAACTGCCGCTGGCATCGGTATTGGAATTCATGCTGTTGCTAGTGCTGTTGCGGGTAAAAAAAGTGATGAGGGAGATGCGTAATGAGTAAAAAACATATTGTAATTGATCCAATTACCCGTATTGAAGGGCACCTTCGAATTGAAGCTGTTGTAGATGAGAACAATACCATTGTGGATGCCTATAGCGCGTCAACAATGTTTCGCGGGATTGAGATGATCCTAAAAGGACGTGACCCACGCGATGCGGGATTGCTTGCTATGCGTATTTGCGGTGTCTGTACCGGAACACATTATCAGCGCTCTATTGAAGCGGTCGAAGATGCTTTTGGTATTACCATTCCTAAAAATGCACGTCTTGTGCGTAATCTGATTCAAGGCGCACTTTATACGCATGATCATGTGGTGCACTTTTATCATCTGCACGCCCTTGACTTTGTGGATGTGGTTTCGGCACTTTCAGCCGATCCTAAAAAAGTAGTGGCCGAAGCGCAAAAATGGGCGGCGGTTGCAGGCGTGAAACCTTATACTGACAGCGAGAGTGAATTTGCGGCCATTAAAGAGCGTGTTGCCAAGTTTGTTAAACAAGGACGTTTGGGAATTTTTGGTAACGGTTACTGGGGGAATGAACATTATAAATTGACTCCTGAACAGAATCTTTTAGGAGTAGCGCATTATCTCAAAGCTTTAGATTTGCAACGTGAAGCGGCTAAACAGATGGCTATTTTTGGTGGTAAAAATCCGCATCCTCAAAGTATTGTAGTAGGTGGGGTAACTTGTGTGCAAGATATTAAAAATCCGGCACGTATTGCACTGTACAAAGAGCTGCACAGCGAATTTACGCGATTCATTAAAGGCGCATATCTGCCAGATGTTTACATGGCGGGGACAATGTACGCTGATGAAGCGCTAGATGGTACCGGTGGCGGGCTTAAAAACTTTATGAGTTATGGAGATTTTCGTTTGGATGACACCGGTTTTTACCAATCGGCACTGCTTTTTCCAAGTGGAACCGTTACGGGTGGTGATCTTGGCAGCTATAAAGCACTGGATCAATCTAAAATTGTTGAGGATGTTACCCACTCATGGTATACAGGCAGTGATGGCTTGCATCCGTATGATGGTGTTACCAATCCTAACTATACGGGATTTGACAAGCGTGATGATGGCATTGCATATTTGAAAACCGAAGAGAAATACAGCTGGATCAAAGCACCGGTATATAATGACACCCGTATGGAAGTGGGGCCGTTAGCGCGCATGGTTGTCGGGTTTGCCGCAGGCGATGCACGTATTAAAAAATATGTTACCAACTTTTTAACACGTGGAAACTTGCCTGTGAGCGTGCTCTTTTCTACTGTGGGTCGTACCGCCGCACGTGCTATTGAGACTGAACTGATGGCTGATGTGATTTTTGAGTGGATTGATGAGCTTGCAGCCAATGTGGCATCAGGCGATCTTTCAACATGGACAGAATTTGATTTTGACAAAGTGAGCAAAGATACTAAAGGTCATGGTTTAGCTGAAGCGCCACGTGGAGCGCTAGGGCATTGGGTACGCATTAAAGAGGGAAAAATTGAAAATTATCAGGCGGTGGTACCATCAACATGGAATGCCGGACCGCGTGATGCCAAAGGACGTATGGGTGCATATGAAGCGAGTTTGATCGGTACCAAAATGGCCAATCCCGATCAGCCGCTTGAGATTGTGCGCACCATCCATAGTTTTGACCCCTGTATTGCCTGTGCGGTGCATGTGGTTGATACCAAAGGCAAAGAGTTGGCGGTGTATAAAGTCAACAGCAACTGTTCCATTTAGGAGGGTATCATGAAACGTGGATACAAACAGGTCAAACGTATGACTTCGGCCATGCGCTGGATGCACTGGATCAACGCCCTATCGATGATAGGAGCGGTGATTACAGGGCTTTATATTGGACATCCTTATTATCAGAGTTTTATTGCTGATGGTGCCGTGGATAAATATGTAATGGCATGGAACCGTTGGGGTCATTTCATTATTGCCATCATTTTTGATGTGACATCAATTGTGATTGCGTATTTGTACTTTTTCAGTCGTTTTGAAAAACCCTATAAAAAGCTGCTTCCTACAGCAAAGAATATCATAGAGTTTTGGGAGGTGCTTTTTAACCTTCTAACACTCAATCATCGTAAAAGGTTTGATTCTAGCCATAGTGACAGCTTTAATACGGTCTATTTTACTATTTTTCATTTGTTGTTAATATGGATGCTTTTTACCGGCTTGCAAATGTACGTACATGGCTTGGCTTCGGGATTAAGCTCTATAGGAAGTTGGTGGCCACAGCTATTACATGTAGCAACAGATTGGACAATTGCGGTATGCGGCGGCACCTTAATGGACGTGCGTATTGTGCATCACTATACCATGTGGCTTATTGTGGCCTGGGTGATGTTTCATATCTATTATCAGATTTGGCGCACTATTTTTTGGAAAGAGGGTGACATTGCTATTGTCATTGGTGGTAGCAAATTTGTTAAAGAGGACAACCGTTAATTGGCCTTTGTTCTTGAGCTTGAGACCTCTTCGTCTCAAGATTACACCCAAAATCATCTTATAGCAATTATCAGAGCGCATGGCATTAATGCCAGTGTGCACCGTAAGCAAAACCGGATTATTGCGGCTTTTGACGCTCAAAATCATAAGCTGCAAAACACTCTTGAAGCCATTGGTAATGAACTGGGAGCATCGTGCTTTTTAACGGCGAGTCGCCATTATGAAATTGAGGGCGAACCCGAAACGTTGCCTGAATTTCTGTTAGATCATCCAGTGGGACTTGGATTGTGTCCCGCGTGTCAAAAAGAGCTGTTTGATCCTTCATCACGCCGCTATTATTACCCTTTTACCTCATGCGCACACTGCGGAGGAGCCTACGCTTTTTTTGATCATTATCCTTTTAATCGAACCCATTCTCTGATGGCACCTTTTCATGAGTGTGTTACATGTAAGAGCGAGCAGACATCACCAGGGCGGCATGAACAGCATCATTTGATTAGCTGTCATGAATGCGGTATTGCCGTGCGTATAAGGGATGATGGCAACGAACGGTATGCCAATGATGCAAGCAGTTTTAGAATGCTTTTTGAAGTGGCTGCCAAAGCGTTGAATGATGGCAAAACTCTTTTAATGAAGTCAACTCTGGGGTATCGTTGTTTTTATCTTCGCGATACATCTCAAAGAAACAGTACTATTATGGCTTTTGATGCTTCTAAAATCACGCAGATGTTTGCACTGATTGAGAGTGAATTTTATGCACTTTTGAGTATTGAACGTCCGGTATTACATGTAGCACTGAAAGATGACATACTCAAAACAACGCTGGGCTTTAGCCGTGATGTGAAATATCCTGATGATGGCTTTAATATTTTGTTGTGCAAAGAGTTGGAGCGTTTGGGGTACTCCTACATTTTTTATGATGAGGCCGATGCGCAAACGCCGGCTGATTATGTTATTGATTTTGATATTCCCATCAATACGCAAAAGGAGTTGCGACTTTTTATTGATAAAGAGCGCAAGGTGATGGTAGAGGGTGAACGTGTTGTGTTTCCTTCCACCATGCCTTACACCACCGATACGATTAGCATTGCAGGTGCTATGGCCGGTATTAAAGAGGGGCGTGTGATGCGTTTTGATGCTATGGAGCGTTTTGAACATGCCTATGGTACCAAAGTAATGGTGCTTGAGGGTGAGCAGGTAGCGTTTGCGCATGGCAATATTCAAGAGATGGCTGCTGATGCGGCAAGTTTTATGGCCGTGATTGCCGAACATCAAAAGTTTGGAGAAAAAATACTTGGTGTTTGTTTTGAAGATGAATCTTCATTGCTCTATTATGATGGCAAAAAAGTGATTCGTGTGGTACCGCCTATGGCGTGCGATGCGTCGCAGCTGATGGAAAAAATAGCAACACTTCGTGAAGGTTCGGATCGTTTGGTAATACGTATGAAGCACGAGTATCCTAACGTGTATGAGCAGCTTGAAAACGTTGAACACTTTGATCTGTTTGAGATGGTAGGTGTGATACTAGAACTTGATGATCCTTCGTATGAGGGGGTAGCGCGCGAAGCGCTCAAGTTTGTAGGCAAGGGAGGCTTACAGGTGGATACTCGTGTGCATGATAACCGATTTGATCATGTGGCCTTTTTGGCAAGTATTATCAGTTATAAACTGGCCGGAGTTGAGAGCGTATTATTATGCTATTCAATTTTTGAATCGTTTGGTGATTATTTTAGTGAACTGCTGCAAGAGCTTTCAATCAAAACCAAAACCACACAGTTTGTTTTATGTGGACGCTATTTTGCAAATGCCTCACTGTATAGCCGCATGATGCGTAATCTCAAGCAAAATCCGCCATTATTGCCTCTCAATTATCCTCTCTCAAAACAGAGCAGTGTCGTAGGTGGCGTCTATTTGTAAAAGAGCCTGCTCAAGAGGCACTTAATACTGTCTCTTCAGACTCTTGTTGTGGTTGAAATTTTTTGGGTATCACCATAGTAAATTCCGCGCCTTTAGCAGTATTTCGAACGCTTAAGAGGCCTCCAATGTGCTTTTCAATAATCATCTTTGCCATATAAAGTCCAAGCCCCGTACCATTTTTTGCTTTAGTGCTGAAATAAGGATCAAAAACATGTTTGATAATCTTTTTTTCAATGCCGCCGGCATTGTCTTCAACTGTTATGACAAGGTTGGCTCCTTTATCAAAAACATGAAGCCAGATATGACGATCTTCTATTTGCTGCTCTTTTTGAGCATCAATGGCATTATTGATAATATTAATGAGCACCTGTACTACTTCATTGGCATAGGTTTCAACAATTACTTCTTGCTCTTCTTGCTCAATATGTAGCGATACTTTCTCAAGTTTCAGACGTGTTTGAAGAATATTTTCCATATGTTCAATGAGTGTTTGTGCTGATACATTCTCCGGTAACTTATTGGGCTTGAAATAGGTTTGAAAGTTATCAATTAGCCCTGAAAGATAAGCGATAGTATTAGAAATTTGATCCAGTATTTCATCCGATTCAGTTGGTGCCTTGCCTGAGAGCATGGATTTGATTTTAACATTGGTAATCATCAGTGATGCCGTTGCTAGGGGTTGGCGCCATTGATGTGCAATCATACTCATCATTTCGCCCATGGCGGCTAGCCTTGATTGCGAAATCATCATAGCTTCTTGCTCCCTTATTTGTGCTACTTTTTCCGCAACCCGTTCTTCAAGAAAACTATTTAACTCCTGTAACTCTATGGTTTTGTGTTCAAGATTTTGGTTGGCAATATTGAGCGTTTTGTATGAAGTGTCAAGTTTTTGACTCATATCAATAAAAGACGCCGAGAGTACGCCAATTTCATCGTTTGAGTGAATGCTTTTTAACGTTTCGCTTATGGCAAGGTTTCCATTAGCGATCTCTTTTGCCGTTTGCGTCAGCAATTCAATAGGTGCAATTAGCCTTTTGGCAAAGATATAACTAAACATCAGCAAAGTCAAGGCCAGCAATAAAGAGGTAAAAATAGCGTGTTTAATACTTGACTCTATCTTTTGGTTTTTATACGCTTGCGTTTTGCGAATCTCTTCTTGCAGCTCTTGAAGTGAATAGATAATATAAAGCTCTCCCCATTTACTATTAAGGTTAATGGGTGTTGCAATAACAAAATGATTATCATCAATGTCTGTTAGTGTTGTTTTTTCGTGTTCTTCTTTTGGAATCCATTTTTTTAAATGCTCTTTTCCGGCAAAAAGAGCCTTATTTTTATCGGCATTAAAAAGAAAAACCCCATCAATTTTTTTTGTAGTGATAAGATTTTGAAACAATGCATCAATATGCGAAAAATTAAGAACGGCAATATCGTTTTCGACATCATATTTCAAAGATATGATGGTATTTTTAGCATTAGATTGGAGATTGTTTTTGATTAAAGCGATACGTTGTTTGAGTTCACTATTTAAAATTTCACTCTGTTCATTGATTTGAAGGTAAGTAAATATGGATACAACCAATGTTGTTATAAATAAAATGGATAACGAAATTTTATTGGTCAGTGTCATTCAAGTATCTTTGTTGCAATTTGAGAAATATCAGAATTAATTTTTAGTCCAAGCATAGCGGCTTGATGTTTGTTAAAAATGATATGGGTACCTATGGGATATTGTATCGCTACCGTTTGTTCATCGGATATATGGTTTTGCATCATCATGGCAACTTGTCTGCCAATGGTAGGATTGTCAACCGAAATTGCCAAGACAGCACCATAGTTGATAAAGAGTTCATGATAGGCGATGACGGCTTTTTTATATTTTTTTGAGAGATCAAAAAATGTATTGACTCGTGCAGTATTGCTCAAAAGTAGAGGATCAGGTATGATCATTAAGGCATCATTTTTCTGAATAAAATCTTCAAGTATGGAACGTTCCATTGGCTCTTTTGTAATTTTTAAAGACGTAATCGTAATGCCGATTTTTTTGGCATTTTGACGTAAATCTTTCATAATATTTTGGGTGTGTTCGCTATAAATGACACCAAGAGCGTTAACAGTGGTAAAAATTGATTTTATCAAAGTTAGCTGCATGCCGCTGTGCAGTTCGTTACTGATGCCATAACGTTTTCCTTGAATATCAAACTTTTGATAATCGATAATGGAGCTAAAGTAAATGGTTTTTTCAGGGATGTATGCATTGGCATATTGATACGCTTTGGCACCTACTGCGTAAACAATATCGGGATAGATATCATAAAGAGCGTTTCTAATCTCTTTAGCACTCATACCCGAAAGATTTAAAACCGTAAAATCCCGATTGAAGTTTTTACGAAAAGCATCAATAGTTTCGGTATATTTTTTGACCTCTGCATTAGAATCTATGACGAGGATGGTTTCAGCTTGTAATAAATATATAAATGAAAATATAAAAAAGAGGAGTTTCATTTGATCTCCTTATCAGATGATGGCTCAAAAGGTATTAATCGGTCCATACCGATCATATTTAAGATGCGTCTTCCATCCTCAGACTGATCCATATCTTTGAAAATAGCAGTAAGGTTTGCCGTATCTGCATCCATAGTGTTAGTGGCTAAAAACATGCGGTATTGCGGTTTTGATTCAAAATAAATGCCTAAATCCTGAGTTAATGAGGGATTGATCGTTTGTAAAAGTGAAAAACTTTCTTGTGAAACCAAAGCAAACTTACTCATGCCAAATCCAACGCTCATAAGAGCATCAATCTCTTTGGGAACTTTAAGAACAGAAAATTTAGCAGAGTGTGCAATGGTACCTAGCAATTCTTTGGTGAAGGTATTGTTATAGGCTGATATAACAATACCTTTTAAAGGAGTGTTACGTTGACCTACAAGAAGCATTTTATGGGTGATGCGTCCATTCTTTTGTGCTACTAACTGTGCTTGGAGATGATATTTGTTAGCGATCTCGTAAAAATGCCAGCTTGAAAGAATGACAATGGCGTTATTTTTGTGTAAATAGTATTCAAAAAGATCTCTATCGTTAAAAGGCTGCAGCTCATAATCGCCATATTGGTGCAGATATTCATCAAACGCGATTTTGATTGATCTAAAATCACTTATAGAGATAGCAGGTAAATAGAGGTATATCTTAGCACTATCACTGAACACTAAAGTAAAAAGAAACGGTAATAAATAAAAAATTTTCATATCAGTTCAGATTCATCCTTGCATTCATAAATGACAAATGAAACATTTTTCAAATCAGTTAAAATGTTACGGTTAAAAAGAGGAGACTCTTGGTAATATCCCGATATAACGGAGCTATTAAAAAAGTCGCTCGATGTACAAATAAATGCTAGCTCTTTTAAAAAGTACCATTTCGCTTCATTGATAACATCATTTTGATTATAGTCTTTGGGAAGATATTTATGCAATACATTTAGCACAATTTGATTAATTTCTTGGGAAAAAGCACTGTTATGATCATAGGTGTAAATTATATTTTTTATTGAACGGCGATAGCCTTTATCAGATTCAATATCTCTCCATTGATAAAAGGTTATATTTGGGGATGCTATTTCGTTGATTGTAGCTTTAATTTTGTTACGTGTTTTGTTTGAATTTTCACGAATTTTTCGTTTAATTTTGCGTTCATCATAACCCATGACCCGAAAATTGTGTTCGGCGAGATCATCGGCAAGCAATACCGCAACGTTTTTAAAATAAGATGAAAATCCAGTAAAAATGAGGTGCATTCGCTCTTTGGTGAAAAAAGAGTTACCTAGACTTATGCCCAAAAGAGCCGTTTCTCTTTTTTTGAAGATATTACATGTACTAATCTTTTGACCCTTTTGTCTCACATAGAGTGAGATGAGTGTGTCGTTTATGTTGAGTGTATATAATTTTTCTAGCGGCATGATCAACCCCTTATACGGTTATTATGACTCATTAAAATACGTAAGATAACTCAACTCCATATGATCGCTTCGCAAGAGGATAATCATAAGGTGTATTGGAATCAAAATGACTCTGATTAAATGCATTGTCGATAAAAAGCTTTGTTTGAAGCGCGTTTAGCGGATAGTCTTTAATCAAAAATACGGCATTATTGGTAATAGTGCTATCGACATTTCCTCGTATATCGTTTTTTGGGCGCGTCTGTTCGCCTCTATATTTGGCATCAATGTAAAGATTAAAATAACGGTTGACTCTATAGTTTAGTGAGAGATAGCCCATATGTTTAGCAATATCTGCAACTGTTTCATGGGTATCGTTATTTTTTGGATTTTGGTAGGTATAATTTGCAAGAATATAGGAACCTCTATATAAATCTTGTTTAAGTTGTACTTCAATACCTTCGGTAAACACTTCTCCTTGGTTCACATGGGTGTTGTCAACAATAATAATAATATCGTTAATATGGCTTTTAAAGAAATTTAGAGACATGTGAAGATTCTTTATAGAACTGTTTTGCAGCGTTAGTTCTACGGTTTTAATCCGTTCGGGTTTTAGATCGGGATTTCCCAAAGAAACAGGGTTGTTTATGTTGTAAAGTTCAGAAAAAGTCGGTGCCTTGAATGCTTCACCGTATATCATCTTTACAGTGTTATTGGTATTGAGTTGATAGCTTAAGCCAAGACGAGGATTAAGTACGCCCCCAAAATCGCTGTAGTGATCGTAACGTACCCCTGTATTGAAACGGAGATCGTCGTTAAAATCATAAAGTAACTCACCATAGAATGCAAAAAATTCCCGATTATGTTCCGAAATATAGTTGGTATCGGAACTGGAGAAGTTTTGTACGCTGGTTAACGGTTCAAGCGTTAGCGGGTTCCAGTTCATCTTCTGCCATGGGTTTTTGATCTCTTGAAATTCGTATGATGTACCGGCTGCTAGCGTGAAGTTGTCTTTTTCAAATGTTACAAACGTTTCTGCTCCCGTTTTGATATTGTCAATTCCAACATAGCCGAGCATTCCTTGTGTATATTCCGGTGAAGGCAACCCTTTTGGATATACCCGCCACTTACTGTCATATTCAAAATAATCACGATAAATACGAGTATCAAGATTCAAGATATTACTGAGGCTGTGGCGGTATCCTGCTTCAATAAACCATGCTTTTCTTTTGGTGGCATCTTCATCATTTAACACGTTTACCGCACCAAAATGCGGGCCATCCTTGGAATAATTATAGTTACCCTTAAAATAGATACCACTGGTATGTTGCACAAAAAGATTGCTATAGAGGTTTCTGGAGTAGGGGTGTGTATTTCCGCTGAGACCTGCGGCATCTTGTGTAACAAAAACTTTTGATCCATCACTATCGCGGTAGTTAAGATCAAGAGCAATATCAAAATCGTTATACGATTCTCCCCACAATAGATTTGCCATATAGGCGTTATTGTTACCGAATGAAATACCTGCCTTAGTACCGTCAATCTCTTTAGCTTTTTTTGTAATGATGTTAATAAGTGCCATAAAGGCATTTTCTCCGTAGAGTGCCGAAGAAGGACTTTTGATGATTTCAATACGTTCTACATGATCTAGCGGAAAGTTGCCATACGCAGTGGTAGCCCCGCCATCAAGAAGATTGCTATTGAGCGAATGTCCATCTAGTAAAATAAGCACTTTTTCGCTAAAAAACGTTTGAATGCCGTGAACATTGATTTTGTTGACATAAATATTACTTTGTACAATATCAAGTCCAGGGACAATACGTAACGCTTCAAGAAGTGTTTGTGCTCCCATGGTGTTGATGGTCTCACTGTCAATAATAAAAACAGAAGCTGAGGTTTTTTTGATCTCTTCTTTAACTTTTGATGCAGAGATGACAAACGTCTCATCTTTAAGCCATAAAACTTCTTCTTTAAGTGTGGTATCAAAAGGATTGGCAGCAACAAGCGTTACCAAACTAAAGAAGAGCAGCGTTTTTTTCACAATGTGGCCTTAACCATAAAAAATAAAAAATAAAAATTCAAAACTTTTAAGTTAAATATCTTATAGCTACAGGACTGTAAATAGAATTAAATAGCATAAAAAGCGTCACGTTTTTTAAAGATATTTGATCAAGGCTTTAGTGTTGGTAGCATATAATTTCTTATTACTATTAATAAAAGGAACTTTATGCGTCAAATTGTTATGTTATTGTTGGTGTTATTATTTGTTAACATTCATGCGGATGAAAGTACTGAAAAAAAGGCTGCAGCCGAAAAAATGATTGATCTCCTTAAGCTTGAAACGTTGTACAAACAAGTTATTACAGGATTGTTTGAAAACGAAAAAAGTAAGATATCATCGCAGCTTTCAATAGAGAACGAAGAAGAAGCCGATGAAGTGATGCAAAAGATTCTAGGAGCTGTGACTGAAAAATTTGTGTGGGATGATGTAAAAGCAGTGATGGTCGAGGTGTATGCCGAAGCATTTACACCGCAAGAACTTCAAGAGCTTTCGAATTTTTATCAGACTCCGATAGGTCAGAATTTTATTTCAAAGCAGCCTCAATTGATGCTCTCGGCTACAGAAAAAATGCAGGTAATGGTGCAAAAAATTACCCCGGATCTTAAAAAATCAATAGATGCTATTGTTGCAGAATATAAAGAGAAACATCCTCCAAAGAAATTGTCTCAAGCAATTGAGGCCACCAAAAATGAGGATAAGCAAGCGTTGTTTGATTTAGCACTAATGTATGATGATGGTGATGGTGTTGAAGAAGATAATGATAAAGCAATAGCACTCTACATTAAAGCAGCCAATAAAGGGCATGTTAAAGCCATGAATAATCTGGCATTGATGTATGATGAAGGTGATGGTGTTGAAGAAGATAACGAAGAGGCGGTAAAGTGGTATACCAAAGCAGCCGAGCAAGGCTATGCTACTGCGCAATATAACCTTGGTATGATGTATGATGAAGGTGAGGGAGTAAAACGTGATGATGAAAAAGCGATTTATTGGTACACCAAAGCAGCCGAACAAGGTGACGAAGATGCTCAAAACAATCTTGGAATCATGTATGATGAGGGCGAAGGCGTCAAAGAAGATGATAAACGTGCGTTTTATTGGTATAGTAAAGCGGCTAAAAATGGTCAAAAAACCTCACAGTATTATTTGGCTGGCATGTATGAAAAAGGTGATGTTACCGAAGTCAATATGCCATTAGCCGTGTATTGGTATGCCAAGTCTGCCGCGCAAGGCGATGAAGACGCACAAAAAAAACTTGATGATATGTTGCCAATATTGCAACAAGGTGCATCATCAAAATAATATAGTATGTTTTTCTTGGTGTTGCTTCATATAATTCTTAGCTGCAACGCCACCTTGAAAATGCTCCGCCTTTTGACAACATTTCTGTCATCTATCCACGTCAGAAGGCATAAAACTCCCACCGTCTGAAGCATCGGCTTGACTCGCCTGATCAAACTACCAGTGTTAATAGTGCCTTTGTTGTTTGATGATTGTAATGCAAGTTTTGCAGACAGGTTTAGCGGACATTTAAATTGATTAACAAAGTGTATGACCGTAGTGTGACTGAGTGTTTGTTACAATCCTCCTTGTTAAGTAAAATGACATTAAAAAATGAAATAAGGTGAGAAATATGAAAGAAAAATGGAGTACCGGTTTAAAACACTCTGTGTTTTTATCGTTGATGTTATCGCTATCAGGCTGTAATTTTGCTGTTACAAGCGATAATAATAATACGTGTCCTAATACTGGAACCAATGTAAGTTCTGATTCGGGAACAAATTCAAATGTCAGTTCACAAAATAATTCAGGTGGTAATTCTGAAACAAATTCAAATGTCAGTTCACAGGCAAGCTCAAACAGTGAAAGCACAATGAATTCAAGTGTGAGTTCACAGGCAAGCTCAAACAGTGAAAGCACAATGAATTCAAGTGTGAGTTCGCAGGCAAGCTCAAGCAGTGAAAGCACAATGAATTCAAGTGTGAGTTCGCAGGCAACGTCAACATCAAGCTCACAATCGAATTCGGAACAAACAAGTGGTGTATTTCGGGTCAATGATTCAGGCAATATCACTAAAAATGGAGAAGAACTCCCTATCCATTGTGGTGCATGGTTTGGTCTTGAGGGTCAGTTTGAGCCTAAAAATGCTGATCATAATCCCGGTGGTGCTCCGATGGAACTGTATGTTGGCAATATGTGGTGGAATCCAACCGGACGTACCATTCAAAATACCATGGATGAAATTAAAGCTCAGGGTTTCAACGTCATTCGTCTACCCATTGCGCCTCAAACACTTGATGCAAATAATCCGCAAGGTATTGGTTGGGTGCAAGAGGGGGGTGTGTTGAAAAATGACGAGCTTGTACGTCAGCAAAACTCACGTCAGGCGCTAGAAGATTTTATTAAACTAGCCGATCAAAATGGTATTAATATTATTCTTGATATTCACTCGTGTTCTAACTATGTAGGCTGGCGTGCAGGTCGTTTGGATGCGAAACCTCCTTATGCGGATGCCAATCGTCAAAATTATGACTATACCCGCGAAGAGTATTCATGCTCTCTTACCGGAAACCCTGCAAGCGTTACAACAGTACATGCTTATGGCAAAGAGGCATGGTTAAACAATTTACGCGAAATGGCAGGATTGGAAAAGCAATTAGGTGTGCATAACATTCTAGCAATTGATATATTTAATGAGCCGTGGGATTATACATGGTCTGAGTGGAAGTCACTTGCTGAAAGTGCTTATCAAGCCATTAATGCAGTGAATAGCGATGTGTTGATTATGGTTGAGGGTATCGGTTCGAAACTTCACGACGGTACCAAGGTGCCTTTTGGTAGTGAAGATTATAAACCAAACTGGGGCGAAAACTTCTATATGGCTGCTGAGGAACCACTAAATATTCCTAAAGAGCGTTTGGTATTGTCTCCACACACATACGGACCATCCGTGTTTGTTCAAAACCACTTTTTAGATCCTTCGCAATCTAAATGTGCTGGCCTTGAGGCTGATGAAGCAGGTGATGCTGATTGTAACATTGTTATTGATGCCAATAGATTGCGAGCCGGTTGGGAGGAACATTTTGGCCATCTACGTGAGCAGGGATACGCAGTACTTATAGGCGAGTTTGGCGGTCATTGGGATTGGCCAAATGGTGCTAGCCAGACAGATCGAGAGCGTTGGAGCCATATTGCACCAGGTGTTGATGCACAGTGGCAAAATGCTTTAGTCGATTATGCTAAAGAGAAAAATATGGATGCATGTTATTGGGCAATCAACCCAGAATCGGGAGATACTGGCGGCGTTTACGGCACCACATACGATCCAAGTTCCAATCCATCGGGCTGGGGTACGTGGACAACAATTCATAATGAAAAAATGAATCTGTTGAAACGTTTGTGGGGCACAAACTGATAAATCCTTTTTTTATAGCCGGCCTTAATACGGTCGGTTTTAAAAGCTGCTTTTAAAATGGTGTTGCTATCAGAGCACTGCGCAGCGATTCTCACACCATTAAATTCGTAAAGGTACTTATAAAAGCATTCTCTTATGTGCATTATTGTCAAGTAGTATTATTGCAGACAATACCCCCCCCACTTTTAACTCTATGAAAGAGAAAATAGAGCAACTCAAAGTAGCAAAAGCACAACTTTTTACAACATTTCAAAAGAAATTTGATTTAACGCAGAAGCAGGCAAACAAAGTAATTGACCGTCTTCAGGAAGAATTGATTAAAGATACACTAAAAGAAGATGATACAGTTATCGTCGATATATTCTTTGAAAATGATATGCCAGTAATGGATATTAACTCTATTGGCTCATCTATCAATACAAGAGTATATGGAGCCATTGAACCTGATTCTGGCAATGAATCTCTTATGTTAACGTGAGTCTCGGATAAGAATTCAAAGTTTTTTGTTGAAGTTGAGAGAGGATCAGAGATTGCTTGAGTGTCATCCAAAAAGCTTGCAGGCTACCTAAGGATGACACCCATGATTTTAACCAAACTGTTCGTAGAGATTGA
>JBNKJB010000003.1:0-64351 GCA_050290965.1 Sulfurimonadaceae bacterium | reverse complement strand
GCATATACGATGGACGAATACGTTCGATTTTCAAGCATGAGCGAATCAGACGATGTGCTTGATGAGGTGAGAAAACAGGCAATCCAATACATCAACGATGTGGGACAGGCGGCATATCAGAAATTTGAAAAAAAATATATGCCGGTCGAAATAGCTTTTTTTGAGAAATCCGCTAGTGAAGTGCTGATGTGCGTGGCGAATGAAAATATATCACTTTCATCGACACCACTCCTGACCGCACGATCAGGGAACACAACCAAGGAAGCCAGAAATGCGAGAGCAATGGAGCAGTATGAAATTATGATGCGTGGCTATGCGCTGTCGGATCTCGTAGAAAGCACACGAAACTCGGTCGAATCCGCAACGACGCAGGATGAGATAGATCTAGTTATCCAAGGGTTTGCACTATGAAAGTTTTTTTTGCGCTATTGCTAGTTTTCACCGCAATTTTTTTGTTGATCGTAGCGTCTCCAATAGCGATATTTTTCGGATTGATCAGAGAACGAAAAAACATTTACATGTATTTCAAAAAAATAGCGATTACGCTCGATCAAGTTGGTGGTGCTGTTCTCTATGGAACAGAAGATTGGACTATTAGCTCATACACACATCTTCTTGCGAGGTATGGTCAGCATTTTGAAGCTGTGATTTTTGAAAAAGTCATTGATTTTTTTGCGCTGCCATTTCAAAAAAAACATTGCTGGTCGGCATACGAAAAAGAGCGTATCGAGCTTAGGAAAAAGAGAGGTGAGCGATGAGCTGGATATCTGAAATATTTGTTGAGTCAACGTCATCGGTGATCAAGTCGATTGGAGCCGCAATCAATCAAAACGTCACGACAGATGAGGAGTGAGGTTTGGCAAGCGTGAATGTGACAAATGATGATTGGATACAAGTATCAACTGGCTCTGTTCAGTTCCAGGTGATGAGCACAAATCACACAGTGAGGTGGCGGCAGCAAGCTATGAAACCGGAACAGAGTGATACGCTAGGATTCATTGTTCGAGGTGGCTTGGTCGGAAAAGCATACGGAAAAAATCCACTCTGGCTTCGTCTTGTCGGCGGCGGCGAAGAAGTAGTGACGGTAGAAACAACATCGATGCCAGAAGTAGGAGGGTGATATGAAAAGCGTGAATGTGACAAGTGATGATTGGATACAAGTATCAACTGGCTCTGTTCAATTTCAAATGATGAGCTGGAATCACACGATTTTGTGGCGCCAACAACCAGGGAAGCCAGATCAAAACGATATGTCTGGTATGGTGATCAGAGGTGGTGACGTTCACCGTGCACCGAGCGGTCAAAACCTTTGGCTTCGGCTTATTGGGGGCGAAAGAGTGACTGTAATGGTTTCTGAGGTTATTGACGTGTTGACCAGCTCTGCGAAGGAGATTGACGGGAAAGTCTCCGCCGCGAGGTCACCACTTGGCATAAACAACTACTTGTTTGTTGGCGCAAGTATTTTGCAGCGCTCCATGCATGAGGCAACGCTTCAGTCGCGCATTGACGAAACCTATGCGGTGAACAGTAATGTCCACAATAGGGCAGTCAGCGGGTCCACGATTGGGGATCTTGTTGGCTCGATTGATGCAATACTTGCTGACTACACTGGAACATATTCAGACATGATTGTGTGTGTTCATGTCGGTGGGAATGATATTTCAGCGAATCGACCATTTGATATATTACAAGTTAGCAATATGAACGTTGGACTTGACTATATTTTGAACGCAATCAAGAGTGTTGGATACACTCCTGTGCTGTTTGATATGTCGTTTCGTGATTATGTAGGTACTACGTGGGATCTTGAGTATAACGGCTCAAAGCCATACAACACATACATTTATCGAAGAAAAGCGTTAGAACATAGCCCGTTGTTTTGCTATCCAGATGGGCAGTCATATTTTCAATTTTATAATTTGATGTACAACAACATTCGATACCTTGCGAGCGACCACGTACATCCATCTACCAAGCTTGGATATGATGCCATCATGCAGAATTTTGTCGATACTATAGCATACTATGTGAACACTGGTTGTACGCCTATTCAAACATTCCAGAGTGGTGAGAAACCTATTGACTCGAAAAAAATCCATATATCTTTTGGCGCGACTGATGGCATACCAGATGGGCTATATGTCAATACGATACTTTCGATGGAATCCGGAGCCACAAACATACTCACCTCCAATGGCTTTGAGCGATTGATTAGTATTGACACTGCGTCGGCCGTGCAAATCAACACGAATGGTTCGTCCTCTGGAGATGATTCTGGATTTCTTCTTGACGCGCAATTTCAAAATTCCATGTTCATCAAAAACACTGACCCAACGATAGCTATCACAATAGCAGGACTCAGCGACAGCAAGACGTATACGTTACGTTTCTCTGGAATACGCATCGGTAGTACGGAGCAGCGAGAATCTGGAATTACTATAGATGGCACTCAAAAAACATATATCAGCTCATATAGCGATGGTACTGTGGATTTATCTCAAGGTGTAGAGTTCACTGGTATTTTTCCTGTTGGCGGCGTGATCACGTTTTTGTTTGACGTGATTGTGGGTTCATATGGATACTTGAGCGGTTTTGATGTGATAGAGGAGTGACATGTAGCGCAGCCGCCACCCCTGACAACTGCGCTTTAATATTACACCATCTGGCCGCCACCCCGCGATTAACTGACATTATGACATGAAAAGGATTGAAATGTCGAAATTGAAAGCACCATTCGGGTGGATCGGCGGAAAATCAAAGCTTGCTCAAGAGATCGTGCAGATGTTCCCAGAACACAAATATTATAGAGAAGTATTTGGCGGAGGTCTCAGCGTTTTTTATGAAAAAACCCCCTCAAAAGTTGAGCTAATCAACGACATCAACGGCGAGCTGGTGAACTTACATCGTATGATCCAGCGCAGGCCTGAAACGTTATCAATGTATTTGAACAAGATGCTTATTAGTCGTACACTATTTGCCAATATTTTCTCTGGACGCATCAAGCCAAAAAACCGAATAGAGCAAGCAGCTTTTTACTATTACGTCATAACTCAAAGCTTTGGGTCAAAAAGCACTACGTTTGCAATGAATGCAAAGAGCCGTCGGCCAAAGAATATTTATAGGAGCTTCACAAAATGGTCAGAACGTCTCAAGTTTGTCACTATCGAAGAGATGAGCTTTGAGAAGCTTATAGAAACATATGACAATGAGGATGCATTTTTTTACTGTGATCCTCCATATTATGGCACAGAGCACTACTATAAAAACATTGACGGCTTTGGTAAAGAACAACACATACTGCTACGTGATATACTGGCAAAGATCAAAGGAAAGTTTCTGTTATCATATAATGATGACCCATATATCAGAGAACTGTATAAAGACTTTAAGTGTAAAACCTCCAAAGAGCTAAATTACACTCTAAATATGAGTCAAAAAAAGAGTGTTACAGAACTTTATATTTTGAATTATTGAGTAGTTGTCAAATTGTACGTTGGAATTACTATACCAATCAAACTATTATTGCAGACAAGCTTTGTCCTTTAATAGCATATATGAGTGCACATAAACTGAATGCCTCCGTAGTAGATGAATATATTTCATTTGATGCAGAAAAAATGATTGACGAAGTATAAATCATCTTTAAAAGGGGCATGAAAGCTACTTAAAGTAGTGTTATATTTTTGTTTTGTCCAGAACTCCCTGTTATTTTGTCCAGAACTGCGTGTTACGTTACAGCCATCTATCTGCAAGATGAAATTTTTTGGGATGCATTCATCATCAATCTTGGCGGTCGTTTTGACCGTTATGAGAATCATGATGGCAAAGGACATGATGAGACCCAAACACCAACACTTGAGAGCAGATATGAGCGTGATACCTTTACGGCATTTAGCCCAAAAATTGCTCTGCTCTATCGCATTACAGAAGATACTTCAATCAAAGGCTCTATTGGTAAAGCGTTTCGTGCACCAACAATTTATGATTTGTATCGTACGTGGATTTATGGTGATTATATTTATGCTTCTAATCCCGATCTTGATCCCGAGAGTGTCCTTTCGTATGAGGTGGGTCTAGAGCAAGCGCTCTTTGGTAGCGGCTTGTTGCGTGTTACGGCGTATCAAAGTGATGCGGAAGATTTTATCTACTCGATTACCCCCGATTTAAACGAGCCTAAGCATAAGATAAAAACCAATGTGGGTAAGGTACAGATTCGCGGGGTTGAGGTTGAGCTTGGGTATGCTTTAAGCGAGGCGTTTGATTTTAGCGCCAACTATACCTATAACGAATCCAAAATTAAAGAGTTCGACCCCGATCCAAGCCTTGAAGAAAAATATTTAACCGATGTACCAAAACACAAAGCATCGGCAAGTATCGGCTATAAGAATCCTTCGATTATTAACGCCAAAGCTTCGGTGCGTTACGTAGGCGAGCGCTATAGCGACGATAAAAATACCGAAGCGAAAAACTATGAGGCATACACATTGGTAGATCTTAAACTCTCGCGCGCCATTAACAAATATGTGGTGCTTGAAGTAAGCGTTGAGGATCTGTTTGATAAAACCTACGAAGAGTATTACGTCTCGCCGGGTCGTGTGATTCTCGGTACGCTTAAAATGAGTTTTTAAACATGCGCCGTGTGTTTTTCACACTGCTACTGCTCTTCGCACTTACTGCACATGCCTCCCTTTGGATTGAAAACGTCCCTAAAAAAGGGCTTTTGGTACAAGGCGGCGATTTCCCAAAAGCGCAAGCGCAGCAGATAGAAGATGCCGACGTGTATGTTATGGATATGCAAAACACTCTCTTGCAAGGAGCGGTTAACGGCTCTAAAATCAGTGTCGATATGCCTCAAATCGGCAGTTACTATGTCTACCTTCAATCGCGTCAGGTCATTGACGACGTGTTACATGTAACCCTTTTAAAAACCCGTATCTACAACCGTGAGGCCGATCTTTCAAAGTCATTGCTTAAAGAGATTCGCGGTAAAAGCATGACGCACTATGACATAAAGCCGTGTGATAGGGTGGCGATGGATATGAGTATGCTGCGCCCCATTAAAAACCATCATATCAACTGCTGCCTCTATTCGGGGGACATTGCGCGTTTTAAACTCTATTTTAAAGGTGCTCTGCATCAGGATATTGCTTTACATGTAAGCACCGAGCAAGGTTGGAGTAAGCGCGTTTATGCCGATAAAGAGGGGATCGTATCGTTTGAGATTCCGCGCGATCACTATGTGGATACTTTTACAAAAAAACGTGCGAGCGAAGCGCTTTTGATTGAGGCAAATTATGAGAGCGATGAAGCGGGCAGCTACAATAATATGCCCTACCACAAAACGCACTATTACCTAAGCGAGCGCTTTTCGTTTCATACCGCGCCGCTTGAGTACAGCTCTAAAGTGCCTGCGTATTTAACGGTTGTAGGCGTTATGATTGCCTTTTCACTGGGGCTTTTTTACCTGCGCCGCCGCCGTCGCCGCGAACACAAGGATATCTGGTTTGAAGAGAATTAAACATGCCGTTAACACCATGAACTTTAAGCGCTTTCGCTTTTGGTTTCAGGTGCTTGCTTTTATCTTATTGGTGTATGGCGGCGCTATCGGTTTTGATCTGGGCGACAAGCTGCCGACATTTGCCTGTGTTTACAATTCGGGATATACCGGAGGCAAATGTTTTTTAGGCATCCTTCAGCACGATCTGCGTCACCCGTTTGCGACCTATCTGGGGTATACCGGAATCGCTTTACTGATTTCGATAGCTGTTTTTATTTTGTGGCTGGTGCTGCTGAACAAATCGTGGTGCGGCTTTATGTGTCCGCTGGGCACCATGCAAGACTGGATGAGCCTGCTGCGCGAAAAGCTGCGTTTGCGCTACAGCAGCTATTCGTGGGCTAACCGCAAAAAAATTCAGAGCATTAAATACATTCTGCTCATATTGCTTTTGATCATTCCCATGATGCTCAGTAACTCTATTTTTGGTCTGCCCACACTACCGAGTGCTATGTCCATGCCCTTTTGCGATATCTGCCCAGGGCGTATATTGATTCCCGCGTTTACCGGAGATTTTAACCAGTTTTATATCGATTTCTCTTCGACTTCAGATAGTGTCATGAGCGCTCTTGGCATGATTGTGGTAGGGCTTTTTTTGGTGGGCGCTTTTGTGAAAAAACGCTTTTTCTGCTACTTCTGCCCCATGAGCGCACTGCAAAATTCATTTTCAAAATATTCGCTTTTCAGGCTCTATAAAGAGGGCTCCAAATGCACCAAATGCGGCGATTGTTACACGGCGTGCGATATGGATATTTTAGAGATCGCCGATGACGTGAGCCACAAAAATATGGTAACCGAAGATTGCACGCTCTGTCTTAAATGCGTGGCGGCGTGTCCCGAAGAGGGGTGTTTAGAGGCCAATTTCGCCGGTGTAAGCATTTTTGAATCCACCAAAGAGGGCTTTGTAGTGCGCATGGCGCAAGAACGTCAAAAGGAGCCTCATGAACGCTAAAACCCATGACATTGAATCCTCAAAAGAGCGTCAGAACCGTCACAAGGCGATGGAAGCGATCAAACTCATCAATACGCTGCGCGAGGATTTTAAAGCTCCTATTAAAAGCATGGAGTATTTTTACGATCTTTTTGAGCGTGTCTATTGCCATCAAGAGGCCTTACATGTAAACAAAACCAAAATCGGAACCATGTGCATTCAGATCCCCTCTGAAATCATTTATGCGCTAGATGCCGTCCCTGTGCGTCTGTGCAACGGCTTTTACACCGATGATGAGATCGGAAGCGACTATCTGCCTCAAAAAGCGTGCCCTTTGGTGAAAGCGACGGTAGGCCACTTTGCATCCAATAACTTTTCTGATCGTCCCGACGTGATTTTCTCGCCCACGACCTGCGACCAAAAAACAAAGGCGGGCGCCATTATTGAACGCTTTGGCTACGACGTCATCGACGTGGGCTATCCGCGTACCAAAGAAGATGAAGAGAGCCGTGAATATTGGCGCCGCAGTGTCAAAGAGTTTGCACTAAAACTTTCGCGCTTTCAAAATAAAAAACTTTCGCGTTCCGCTTTGCGCTCGTCAGTGCAAAAGATCGCTCACGCACAGTCGCTTTATCACCGGATAAACGCATATCGCAAAGAGAGACACGTTCCCATTTTGGGACTGGATATGTTTTTAATCACCAACGCCTTTTTCTTTGACAAAATTGACAACTGGATTCAAGCGGCGCAAAAGGTGCTTGATGAGGTTCAAACACGCGCAAAAGAGGGGTTACATGTAGCGGGAAAAATCTCTCCACGCATTCTCTATACCGGTTCGCCCCCAGTCTTTCCAAATTATAAAATCCCCCAACTCATTGAAGAGTCCGACGCCGTTATTGTTGCCGATGAAACCTGCAGTTCTAATCGGATGTTTAACGATATGGTTGCCGTGGATGAGTGGAATATTTATGAGATGCTCGATGCCGTGTCGGACAATTATCTCAAAGCCTGCACTTGCCCGATCTTTACCAAAAACGACGACCGCATCCGCCGTATTGTCCAGTTGGTGCGTGAGTACGGTGCCGATGGCGTAGTGTATCAGGCTTTTGCCGGATGCACGGTATACGAGATGGAGCAGCGCAGCGTATTAGAGGCGATGGAGAGTGAAGGTATTCCCATTTTATATTTAGAGAGCGACTACAGCCCTTCGCAAAGCGGACAGCTAAGTACCCGTGTTGAAGCTTTTATTGAATCCCTTAAAACCCGTCGTAGAAAGCTTACTTAACAAAAAATTAACACTTTGAAGTAATAATCTCGCGTAATATTAGAGTGTATAAATAAGGGGTTGTGTAGTGAAATTTTTTTTAGCTCTTGCTTTTATCGGCATGACGCTTTTGGCGGCTGAGCCGTTGGTGATCTGGTTTGACAAAGAGAACCCCAATAAGGACGCCTCATCGAAATATGGCGGGGGAAAACCCGATGGTGCAAAATACGGTGGAGGCAAACCTGAAGGTGCACAGCGTTCTAGCGGAAAACCTGAAGGCGAAAAGCATGGCGGCGAAGGAGGGATGCATGGCGGCCGGCCTACGGGTTTGAAGCTCTGGCTGCTTAACGGAGATTTTACCCAAGCAAAAAACTGTTGCAGCAATACGCAGGGCACGTTGGAGGTTTATGACAACGCCCTGCAGAGTGTCACGGCAAAAGTCGTATCCAAACGTGACCAGAGCATTGTAAGCGCCGATGCCAAAGAACCGGGGCGCTATACGCTCTATTACACCGTAGAGACGCTGGAGGGGAATACACGTTACGTTAACAGCGCCAAATACGACACCGTCTATGCCCGTCACGGCGACAAGGTGGAGCTACGCAGCACCAATGCGCCGCAGTTGCCTTTTGAGATCGTACGCATTCAAGGCGATGATGAAAAACTGTTTTCGCGTTTTGCTTCGGGAGATATGCTCAATTTTCAAGTACTGCTGAATAACAAACCGCTTGCCGGTGCGAACGTGACGTTTGAAACCAAAGGGGGGTGGAGCAAACGGCTCAAAAGCGATAAAAACGGAAGGGTCTCCTTTACGATTATTAAAGAGTATTTTCCGCCGTGGAGCCTTTTTGAAAAGCGGCATAAAGACGACTTTCTCATTACCGCTTCGTACACCAAAGAGGAGACGGGGGCATTAAGTGAAGGGAACTATACCCAAACACATTATTCGATGACCTATCCAGATAGCTTTTATCCCGAAGCTTCAAGCTACCGTTCGTATGCCTATGCGCTAAGTTTTGGTACGTTAGCGTTGCTGCTTACAAGTATTTTTATCTATCTTTACCGTCGTCGCAGAGAAAAGCCATTTACCGAGGTGCGTTTTGATGAAAAGAATTAGACGCTTTCTCGATTACGGCAACCTGCGCCGTTTTCGCTTCATCATACAGACGGTAATGTTTATTCTGTTGATCTATGGCGCTTATTTTTCCATAGATCTCGGTAACGAAATGCCGGTACTTTCATGTGGCTATGACAGTGAAAACGGCGGTATGTGCTACCTTTTGCCGATTCAGCATCAGCTCGGTCGTCCGCTTGATATTCTCTTTAGCATGGCGAGTATGGGAATTTTGATCGGGCTGGGGACGTTTTTGCTCTGGTTTATCGTTTTAAACAAAGCGTGGTGTGGGTTTGTCTGTCCTTTAGGCACCATGCAAGACTGGCTTACGGCACTGCGCAAACGTTTAGGTATTCGCTATGGCCGCTATTCAAAAGAGGTATCGTATAAGCTACGAAGCATTAAATACCTATTGCTGATTTTACTGCTGCTGCTTCCCGTGGCAATCGGCAGCGGTTTGATCGGTGGCGAGTGGCGCGCCGCATTTTGCCAGATCTGTCCGGGGCGTATGATCACGCCGCTGTTTGTGGGTGACTTTTCGCAGTGGGCTATCGATTTTTCAAGCAAAACCACCATGATTTTAACCGCGCTTGGCATGGCCATTACGGGCATGTTTATTGCCGGAGCGTTTGTGAAACGGCGCTTTTTTTGTTATTTTTGCCCTATGAGTGCTTTGCATTACGTCTTTAATAAATTCTCAATCATGAAATTGAAAAAAGAGGGCGACAAGTGTACCAAATGCGGTGATTGTTACAACGTCTGTGACATGCAGATCCGCGATATCGCCGATGACGTTAAAAGCCACGACATTTTGCGCGATGACTGTATTTTATGTATGAAATGCGTTGCCGCGTGTCCCGAAGAGGGGTGTTTACATGCCGATATCGCAGGCTTTACACTGTTTCAATCTACCAAAGAGGGATTTTCAAAACGGATGAATATGGATAAAAAAGAGGATACTCATGAGTGAACACCATAGCATTGAAAACGCTTCGCAGCGTCAGGGACGCCATAAGGCCATGGAAGCGGTCAAAGTGCTGGATGCGTTGCGTGAAAACGCGCTGCATCCCAGTGAAGCGATGGAGTATTTTTATGATTTGCACCGCCGCTATCACTGTGATATGGCGCCGATGCATGAGGGTAAAACAAAGGTAGGTACGATGTGTATTCAGGTGCCTTACGAAATCATTGACGCCCTTGGCGCGGCACCGGTGCGTCTGTGTAACGGTTTTAGCACCGATGATGAGATCGGCGGCGAATACCTTCCCCAAAAATCGTGTCCGCTGGTCAAAGCAACGGTGGGTGCCTTTGCAACGAATCACTTTACCGATAAACCTGATATGGTGGTGACACCGACGACATGCGATCAAAAAACCAAAGCCACGGGCATTGTCGAAGAGATGGGATATAGCGTTTTCGAGATGGAGTTTCCCCGTGTTAAAGAGAGCGAAGAGAGCCGCGAGTATTGGCGGCGGAGCGTGCGCAACTTTACCAAAACGCTCTCAGGCACGCTCAAAACAAAACTGACGCGCAAAAATCTCAAGGCATCAATTCGCAAGGTGGGGTATGCCCAGACGCTTTATCACCGTTTAAATGCACTGCGCAAAGAGCCGTTGCCGCCGATTTCGGGTAATGAGATGTTTATGGTGACCAATGCCTTTTTCTTTGATCGTACCGAAGCGTGGAGTGAAGCGGTAGAGAAGCTGCTCGAAGAGATGCAAGAGCGCGTCAAAGCGGGAATCGGTGCGGCACATAAAGTTAGTCCGCGCATTGTCTATACCGGTTCGCCTCCGATTTTTCCTAATCTCAAGGTACCGCAGCTCATTGAAGAGGCCGACGCCATTATTGTGGCAGATGAGAGCTGCTCGTCAAACCGAATGTTTAACGATATGGTTTCGGTTGACGAGTGGTTTTTGTACGATATGGTCGATGCCGTGGCGGATCGCTACTTAAAAGGGTGCACCTGTCCCGTGTTTACGCGCAACGACGACCGTATTCGCCGCATTATCGAACTGGTGCGCGATTATAGCGCCGATGGCGTGATTTATCAGGCCTTTGCCGGGTGTCAGGTGTATGAGATGGAACAGCGTTCGGTACTCGCGGCAATGGAAAAAGCAGGCATTCCCATTTTATATCTTGAAAGCGATTACAGTCCTTCGCAAACCGGACAACTTAGTACCCGCATTGAAGCCTTTATTGAATCACTCAAAACCAGACGGAGAAAACAACGATGAACTATTTTGCCGGTATTGATATTGGATCGACTGCCATTAAAATTACCATAGCCGATGAGAACAAAAAACTTATTGGATCTAAAATTAGTGCTAGCGGTAGCATGTTTTACAAATATGCCCAAGAAACGCTTGACGCACTGTTAAGTGAGCTGGGTATTGATGCGCAAGATGTGGTCTATACGGTAGCTACGGGTTATGGTAGAAAACTTTATAAAGAGGCCGATGAGAACATTAGCGAAATTACGGCCAATGCGTTAGGCGCGGTAGCGGCAGCACGTGAATTTGGCGAAATCCGTACCATCATCAACATTGGCGGCCAAGATAGCAAATCAATTTCACTTGATCATGAAGGGCATGTGGTAAATTTTGCCATGAATGACCGTTGTGCGGCAGGAACGGGTAAGTTTTTGGATGTAGTGGCACTGAAATTGGAGATTGGTGTAGATGAACTGGGGGAGTATCATTTTCGCGCCAGCGGTACCCCGCTTTCGGTTAGCAGCACCTGTGCGGTATTTGCCGAATCCGAGATTATTGGACTGCTAGGTAATAATCACAGCGTTGCAGACATTGTTAGCGGCGTACATTACTCGATTGCTAAGCGCATTGTCAAATTAGTCAAACGTGTCGGCGTCAAAGAGGGTGTCTATTTTGACGGCGGCCCAGCACTGAACACCGGATTGGTACACGCTATAGAAAATGAGTTGGGATGCAAAATATTCATCCCCGAATATCCTCAGGTAACCACGTCATACGGTGCTGCCATTATGGGAGTTGATTCGTACCAATACGAACAATCAGCCGTATAAAGCGTTTGCATGTTTGAGAGAGTGCTACGCTTTTTTATTGACAACTATAAAACCAATTACGCGCTGTTTTTTTTACTGATGGCTATGGGGACCTACGCCTACACGCTTATCCCCAAAGAGGTTTCGCCCACCATTGAGCCTGAAACCATTAATGTTGGCGGTTCGTATGCGGGAGCATCGCCGGATCTGCTGAATCGCATTGCCGTACAGGAGATTGAGGATTTATGCCGCAATATCGACGGTGTAGACGGGATCACATCAACCATCTCTCCGGGCCGTTTTCATATTGAGCTGGAAATTGATCGACGTGCGGATAAGAACCGTATTAGCGATGACATCAAAGACGCTATTGCTTTAGCGGCCGTCAACTTACCTGATGATATGGATGAGCCAACCATTCGAGGCCCTGGCCATACGCGAGGCATTTTACAACTTTCCATTCGTTCATCGCAGATGCCCCGCGGCGAGCTGGTTGAACTTGCCAGAACGCTTAAAAACCGCCTGTTGCGCATTAAAGATATTTCCGATGTCACTATTTTTGGCGATTCGGATCTGTTTTACGAAGTGTTGATTGATGAACAGAAAGTACACACGTACGGTTTTGGAATGAGCGAAGTGGTGCAGACGTTTTCGGAGCTTTCCAATATTTTTCCGCTTGGCGAGATTGACAATGCCAAGGAGCGTTACTATCTTTCAACGCAAAACGGCAAAAAAACCGCATCCGATCTTGAAGCGACCATTTTAGACATTGGCGGACGAAACATAGAGCTGCGTGAGATTGCCACCATTTCCAAACGTTACGAAGATTCCAAAACGCTGGCGAGTATGAACGGTAAAAATGCTATTACGCTCTCCATTTCGCAAGATCCCAAAGGCGATGCTATTGAAATCTCCGATGCCATTAGCCAACTCATTAAAACCCTCAGTAGCGACAAAGTAGTGTATGACATGCGTATGGACCAATCCATTATTGTCAAAGAGAGTCTTAATATTATCATTGCCAATATTATTCTTGGCATTATTTTGATTGCGCTCTTAAGTATGGTGCTGATTAATGTACGAGTAGCGTTTATTATTGCACTGGGTATTCCCACCTCGTTTGTTATGGGAGCAATTTACTTCTATTTTACCGGCAACAGCATCAATGTTAATTCGCTCATTGGAGTGTTGATTGCCATTGGTATTATTGTTGATGATGCTATTGTTGTGAGCGAAAATATCCAGCAGTACATTGAAAAGGGTTTTTCACCTAAAGAGGCGGCTTTTTACGGTACCAAAGAGATGGCCAAACCGGTCACCGTCGCTTCGGTTACAACACTGTTTTCGTTTATTCCGCTTTTAATGCTCAGCGGCACGCTCGGCGAGATTATCCGCTTGATTCCTATTGCTTTTAGCGCGCTGATCGTGGCGTCGCTCATTGAGTCGTTTATCTTTTTGCCCATACACGCCGCGCATACGCTATCGCCTGCGTCGCGTACGCTTTCGTGGCAGCGTATCAATGCGCTGTACGCATTGGCATTGGAGTGGTTGATACGCCATCAAAAAGTTTTTCTGCTGCTCTTTTTTGCAACGGTTCCCGCTTTGATATATATGGAGGTAAAGCACTCCAAATTTTACATGTTTGAAAAATTTGATACCTCCAGTATCAATATTACCTTTAAAGGTTCTCCCGAAAATTCTTTGGAAGATTCGTTACATGTAGCTCAAACCATAGAGCGTGATTTGTTGGCGCAAAAAGATCGTTTCTTTGCAACATATATCAGTTCAACGGCAGGATACCGCCGTACGGCAACGGGGTTGACCGAGCTTTATCCTAACGTGGGATACGTTTCAATAGAGCTTGAAGACAAAGCTCCGGCCAATATTATGGATCGTTACATTACGCCGCTGTTAAGCCCTTATGAGAGTTCCAAACATCGCACCCGTGCAAAAGAGTCGCAAAAAATTGCTGCCGATGTACGTGACTGGCTTAAAGAGCAGGGGTATAAAAAACAGTTTCATCTTGATGAGATTAATGTGGTTGAAAAAGGGATGAAACACAACAAAGCCGATATTATGATTGGCGTGGTCAGCAGTGATTATCAAAAAGCGATAGCAGCCGTCAAACGCATTGAAGCGGCATTTGAAAAAACCGAGGGCATCAAATATTCCGGTAATAACATCCGCTTTGGTCCCAAAGAGATCAAGCTGCGAATCAATAGCTACGGCGAGATGCTGGGCTTAACCGAAGAGAGTGTTGGACGCTATGTCTCTAATCTCTACCTTTCACGCAAGATCGGTACCATCTTTGATGAGCAGGAATTAGTGGATGTCAAACTCAAATCTGTAAATTATCAAAACACGTTAGAGCATTTTAAAAATCTGGAAATACCGCTTAAAGACGGTACGTTTGTGCCGTTACGCGAAGTGTGTGAGTTTGATATGATTGAATCGCTGGAAAAACTGGCTAAAGATGATGGTGAAACCACCTTTTTTTGCTATGCCAATATTGATCCATCAAAAACCACCACAAGCGAAGTACTTGAATTTAACGCGGCACTTTTTGAAAATTTGAAAAAAGAGGGAATCAAGCTAAAATTCAAAGGCGAACGCGAACAGAAAGAGACGCTTGAAACCGAGATGGTACTGGCAACTGCACTGGCACTGGTGCTCATATTTATTGCTATGCTCTATCTGTTTCACTCGGTGCGAAAAACGCTGATTGTTATGTCGGTGATTCCGTTTTCGATTTTAGGGGTGTATGTGGGACATGACATTATGCATCTTGGTATCTCGCTACCATCGTTGATTGGAGCGCTGGGACTTGCTGGGGTGATTGTGAATGATGGCATTATTATGATGGCCACACTAGGCTCAACCCAATCAGCTCAAAAAATCATTGACAATGCCACCAAACGGCTACGTCCTATTGTGCTGACCTCGGTAACTACCATCATTGGGCTGGCTTCGCTGATCTTTTTCTCATCCGGTCAAGCGGTTACGTTTCAACCACTTGCTGTGGCATTGGGGTATGGCCTCTTTTGGGGAACACTGCTGAATCTTTTTTATGTTCCGGTGTTTTATGGGTTTTTGAAGCGGTAGGGTGGGTTACATGTAATACCAACTTGGTTATTTATCTATTTTCTTTTTTCCATTTTTTGGAAGAGTGGTATGTAACCAATCTACATGTTCTTGAAGATCTTCTCTGATTTTATGATTCATCGCATCAAGAACAAAGTTTATTCCTTCGCGTCTTGCAAGTTTTGAAGCGGGTACAAAGTCGCTGTCACCTGCTATTAGCACAATTCTATCAACAAGTTTTTTATGAGTAAGTGTTGCAATTCAACACCTTTTTATTTATTTTTGGATCTCTTATTTTCCAGTCTGCATTGTTTTCATCAAGATAGCCGAGACGTAATGCTAAACTAGGCTTTTTAACGAGCTCTTTATGCAGTTCTGTTCTGAAAATATAAAGGGAACTTTTAGAAAGATCGATAGCTCTTTCGGTGAGGGGATGGTGTATTTTTTTAGAACTGGGAGGACAATCATAAAAGAATATTCGATAAAGTCTGTCCTTGTCACGATCAATGTGATGCATACAGTGTGTCACAAGATCTTGTGCAATTTTTTTTGGGTTGTTGTGATTTTCTTTTCCAAAATGTATGCTGTGGCGTCTAAGGTAAAAATCACCATCAACAAGGATTGCAGTTTTCATAAAAAATGTCCAAAAAAAAAGCCCAAGGGATCGGCTTCACCTGCATTTCCTAGTGAGCGTACTGCCAAGGGCGTTATAGCAAAATTATATTATAACACGTAATACGTGTCAAGACTTCTAAGTAGTAAAAAAGTTGAAAATCATTTTCTCTATTGATCCCAATAAACAGGCACAATTTATGTATATATCTCCTAAAACGCAAAAAGGAGATACATGCTGAATTTTGGACCTTTCAAGTCTCTTTCAACAAAAGAGTTTCAACAAAAAAGAGAAGAAGGTATCGCAGTCATCGACATCAGGAGAGCCGATGAATGGGAAGATGACGGCATTATCGAAGGCAGCCACAAGATCACGTTTTTTGATGAGGTGGGAGGGTATGATCTTGATGCTTTCTTGCACGCGTTTTCGCAGGTGGTGCGTGACAAAGAGCAGCCTTTTATACTGGTCTGCGCCCATGCCAACCGAACAAAAACAGTGGGTGAAATTATGGGTGCGAAGCTTGGGTATAAACATGTTTATGAGCTTGACGGCGGCATTCATTGGGGGTGGATTGATAAAGGGTTTAACACGGTAAAGTAAAGTTTAGCAAAAGGAGTATACCAGCTTCACGAAGAAGCATTGATGGTATCGAGCATCTTTTCATAAACATGCAGTTTTTGCAACTCCGTGTCAAGCTGAGTGATGAGTCTGGATTTGACAAGCAGTGCTTCTGAAATACTATGACTCATTTGAGTCAGCTCTTCGACTTCGCCGGAGAGTGACGTGCTTTTATCCGTCATCGCTCCAAGTCCTTCGCTCACGTTTTGCATGGTGTCGGCGATGCCCTCAACCGATTGAATGATGGTGCTGACGGAAACATTGGTTTCTGCGAGACTTTTTTGCGTGCGTTCGGCCAGTTTTCGTACCTCATCGGCAACCACGGCAAAACCGCGGCCGTACTCACCTGCGCGGGCCGCTTCAATGGCGGCATTGAGTGCCAGCAGATTGGTTTGGTCGGCAATATCGGATATCACGCCAAGCACGTTGCGAATTTCACGAACGTTATTGGTAAGGTTGCCCACTTCGTTTGAAAGCTCTATATTGTCGCTGCTGCTTTGTTCCATGGTAGTGGAAAAATGCTCAAACTCATTTTGAACGCTTTGAAGTTGTATCTTCACATTGCCTATGGACTCTACAGCCTCTTGCATGGCGGTTGCAATGGTTCCAATAACGGGCATACTCTCTTTGATCTGTTCAAGCATGGCTTTGTTTATAGAATCTATCATCATCATACGGTTGATGCGGCGTTGCAAAAAATAGCTTTTGAATCCGGCATATTTTTGAACAAAGCTATCGATATACTCATCTTGAAAAGAAGCATTATTAACATGATAAAAAAAGATAGCGGTCAATGTTTGATTGATATTGACACCCAACAATTCACCAAATGTTGAAAAACCAGCAACAGGTATATCCTGAAAGGTTTTGAGTGCATTCAAAGCACCTGCATTAAAGAGGCGGCGTAAAATACAGTCGTTAAAAATCGCTCCGATTGCTTTGGGCTTGTTGCGGCTAAAACGCTCGTAATTTTCCGATGTGGTCTGCACAAAATCGGTTTTCTCCAGTAAAAGCAGCTCTTCGCCCGAAGCGACATCGCAATAAAAGGAGATACTCTGCGTCTCAGCATCAATGGCCGCAACAGAACGGATGTAGATCTCATCGTCAATTTCAATGCCAAACGTATAATTGAGCAGTTTCTCATCCAATTGTGTGGGTGAACAGTGAAAATGTGTGCAAAGCGTCTCAACGGCACTTTTGCTAATATTGGCATTGGTATCAAGAAATGCGTTGACGACGCGCTTGAGTGGATTGGCGGATAACACCGTAAAACGTGCAGAGGTTTTGCGAAAATTTTGACTTTTAAAAATACCGAAACGGTACTCCGGTGAGAGTTTTATAAAAGCAATCAGTGCATGATGGCGTAGCGCTTTTTGATTGTCAAAGATATAGGTATTTTTAAAATCGAGCTTACCGCCGGCACTTCCGCCGACAAGAAGGCAAGGGAACGCTCCCGTATTGTAAACCGCCTCCATAAAAAAACTTTCGCTTGATGAGAGTCCGTCAATCAGGGTGTAGCCTAATGTATCTTCATAGCTCATGGGAAAAGGGACTTTGACGCGACGTAGTTCTTGCGCAATAGCGTCAATGCGTTCAGAGGCGTTTTTGCTACTGCTTGCGATATCTTCGCTTTTAAGCGGGATCGAAGCAACATAAACGTTACTAATCATGGTCTCAGAGAAGAGCATCAGTACAATGTGATCGCCTTCTCCGGCACCAGATTGTGAATAGATGCCGGAGATGGGCGTTGTATGATCAAAAGTACACAGTTCTCCCGCCGTTGTGGAGAGAATTAGCGTACAAGAAGCAGGGAGTGTTTGTTTGATTTTTGAAGAGACGCCACTAAAATCAAGTGCGGGCGATACGAATCCGATAACAACTTTAGGCTTTAGCGGAAGTGAGGAAAGACGTGTTGAAATTTCGGATTCTCTAAGACTGTACGTCACGATAGAAGTAGTTTCTTTAGGGGTGTCATTGTTAGAATGCTTTTCAAACAAGTTAAACATAACGTCTCCTTTGATGATCTCAACAAGAAGATGATTATAACCAAATTTGATATAAAAGAGTCATATAAAAAGGCTACATGTAAGCCTCCACAATCACTTCACAGTTACATGTAAAGATCATTGCATCTAAAATCAAGGAGGCGACTATGTCACCGCTAAAAATTACAATTATTACCGCTTTACTTACACTGAGTGCTTATGCCAGAGACCATCATGATGATTCGCGTTTTTCGCCTCGTCATGATGCTCATTATGAGATGAAACGTCCGTCGCATCACAGTTATTCGCATAGCCCAAAACATCACTATGTAAACAACTATCGCCCGCATCATCGTCCTGCGTCACATCACTATAATGAGGGTCTTGAAGTTGTATCCGCACTTGCGTTAGGTGTCTTTCTCGGTGCGCAGATGGCACACCACTAAAAAACAATCTTCCCTTCTTGCTGAAGCGATGCAATGATCGCTTTGGCCTTTTCATGTCCGCCATAGGCGGCTTTACGGCATAGCTCAAGTGCTTTGTCGTGATCTTCTTCACAACCTAATCCCTGATCGTACATCTGTCCTAGATTATAATGGCCTGTAGGTAGATTGCCCTGCGATGCGCGAGAAAAGCAGATAAAAGCGCGCGCAAAATCTTGATGCACGCCATGACCCTCTTTATAGAGCACGCCTAGGTTGTTAAAGGCTTCAACATGGCCGCGTTTGGCTGCTTCTTCGTACCAAAAAGCCGCTTCGGAGTAGTTTTGCGCACAGCCAAGCCCGTGTTCTAGCATTAATGCAGCTTCATACATGGCGTTGGGGATTTCGCGCTCGGCAGCTTTGAGGTAATACTCAAACGCCTTAAACTGATCGTGCGCCACGCCACCAATACCGTTGGCATATAAAATTCCCAGATTAAAGAGTGCATAAGGCTGTTGCTGTGCGGCGGCCATCTCATACAGTGACAATGCTTTAGCATCATCACGTTCACACCCCTGTGCATTTTGGTACATGTAAGCCAGTGAGGCCTGGGCATCTGCGTTGGAGTGTGCGGCAAGAGTTTCATAAAGTTCAAAAGCGGTTTTGAAATCACCGCTGTTATAGGCGTTATGGGCGTTTTGAATCATAAAGGTACTTTTTTAGCGCGATTGTAATACGTAGGTGCTTTGGCCTTTCTAAAGGTGCCCTAAAGTTTTCATTGGCGTTGCAAGCTTTCAGCCAGCGGCCCTTGAATGGTAGTAATACCCAGATCGTGCAGTTGATCCAGATGCTCGTGCTCGCGTACGCCCGTGGCAATCAGCGCAATGCCCAGTGAATCGGTCATGAGTTGTATGGCCTGCATACTTTCGCGGGTTTGATCCAGCAAAAAGATCGCATCGGCTTTAATAAAACTGGGGCGAATCTCTTGTAAATAATGATAATTTTTAGATTCGCCCGTAAACTGGTTAATCCCGATTTTATAGCCAAAACTGTCAAAGAGTGCGTCAAATTGCAGTATCAGTTCTAAATGATGCAGCATGATCGTATCGGAAATCTCAAAAATCAGCTCAAAAGTAATCTGTTGGCGGTAGTGTTGCAGCAGTTTTTTAAGCTTTTCATAGCTGTGCGGCGCTTTTAAAAAATCACTCGATAGCCGAATACTATAGCCTCCAGATGTATGTTGCGGCGGATGCATAAAGAGCGTTTCAAGTGAACGCAAATACATGCTTGGCAATAATCCAAGCGAGATGGCTTGCGGAGCAAAACTGCCATAAGAGTAGGTGTTTTGTTCGTCATGAATAGAAAAA
The DNA here is from genome assembly GCA_050290965.1 of Sulfurimonadaceae bacterium. Taxonomy (GTDB): domain Bacteria; phylum Campylobacterota; class Campylobacteria; order Campylobacterales; family Sulfurimonadaceae; genus JAFGUB01. Next base: position 44,383 of record JBNKJB010000003.1, on the reverse strand, counting down.
GTCATAACGCTGTGGATGGTGTTTAAACTTTGGGTATTTACAACCGGCCAAAAAGCTAGCTTAAAGGCGTTATGCTGCAGTGCCGATTCAAGAATACCGCGCCACTGCTCTTTGCCCATGGCGTTTTTATCATCTTGGATGTCAAACAGATAGGTATTGTCGTGTTCCAATGCTTTGGCGTGAGCCAGAGCGTAATCGGCTTTGGTCATTACGGTGGGAATGTCTTGTCCCGCCATATAACGATAAAGACCGATGTTAATAGCGATGTTATCCGTCTCTAGTTCATAATGGCTCTTAAGAGTTTTTAATGCGTCATTCATTGCTTTGGCTGTTTTCGCGCCTTCATCTGGAGTACAGTTAGGCAGCAAAAGTGCAAATTCCGTGCCGTTGATACGTGAAACAATGTTGTTATCAAAACGTGCCGAGAGATTTAAAAAGGTCTCGCCCAGTGCTTTAAAAAAATCATCCGCCCTTTGACGCCCCAGCTCACGATTAACAATATCAGCACCTTCAAGCGAAATCAGCAGCATCATTCCGCCGCCCGCTTCGTTAGCATGTTCAAGCAAGTCGGGGAGTTTGAGCATAAGATAACGGCGGTTAAAGAGTTTGGTCACAGGATCGTTATACATCAGCTCCTGGTTACGCGCCATCGCCTCGTTGCCTTTTTCAAAGATCTCCTGAACCCGTCCTACCATAGCGTTCATTCCCTTAACCACATCACGAAATTCGGTAGTAAAAGGGAGCTGTTCTTGCAAAATAAACTGATTTTTCAAAATGGATTCGGCCTGATTTTGCACTTTTTTAAGGGGCCTTAACACAACATGCAAGAGATAATTCAACACAATAAGCGATACCAATGCAATGGTGCCAAACGAGATTAAAAGGTCATGAAACATTGTATAAAGTTGCTCATATGCTGCGGCTGGGTCACTCTGTACATGTAAGGTTCCCAAAGGGTTCCATCCCGCCGATACCTGCGCCGATGCTACCGGGGCATCAATACTGATACGATCCAAAAACCACTGTGGCACATCGGGATGTGACTGCTCGGCAATGCGTTCATAGATTTGTACGCCATTAAGATTATCCAAAGCAATCCGTACATAATGGCCGCTATCAAAATTGGCGTTGATCATGGTCTCCATAATGCCGGTATCACCGTTAGCGGTTCCTAGTGACAAACTCAAAGATGAGGCGGTATTTTTAGCATCTTCATACAGTCCTTCTTGCACCGCTTTATTGGCATTAACAAAGTTTTGCGTCATCACTGATGCCAGAATCAATAGTAACATAGCCGAGATCAACAGTGCCATCTGTCGGTAGAGTGTCATAATTTGTTCCTTTTGATATCGTTGATAAGGATATCCCATTTTTTGTGGGTTTTGTTGGTTCTTTGGATGGCTTTGCCTTGCTGGCCCTTTGTGCTGGCTAGATAAAGCGAGTCGCCATTAAAGTTGTAAATAGGAATCAAATCGCGTCGTTTGGATGCGGGAAAAATTTTAAGATTGTAATTATCCAAAACTAGCGGAATGGATTGCGGGGTTTCAAAATAGGTGAGCACCATGTGCGCTTGTTGGTATTTAAGCGATTTAACATAAGAAAAATAGAGTTTTTTGCTCTCAATGCCCAAAGAGCGCAGCGCAAAATATTTAGCAATCACGTAATCTTCACAATCCCCACGGTCACGTCCCAAAAACTCAAGCGGCGTGGCCCAGTAGTCTTTGAGATGCCAATTTTCCTGATCGGACAGATACGGGACGTCATTATAAAAATCGTTGATGCCTTGTAGTTTTTCAAGATCGCTTTTATCTTTTAAATGTTCAATCGTGGAATTAAGCAGCTCAAAACGGTTTTTGGCTTCTTCACCATACTTGGCGGTAATTGCTTTAATGATTGCCTGTGAAACATAAGGTTCTGCTATTAACAGGGTAAAGATAAAAAATAAAAGCCCTAAACGGTACATGTTAAAGGTCATTTTAGCAATCCCTGCAGATAACAGTATAACAAGGTGTTAGCGACGCACTTTTCGCTCGCCGCGATTTTTCTCTTTAAGCCTAGTGATAATATCTTTTAAAGCTGCTTTTTCTTCTAAAAGGTCATCACGTATTTTGTGTTCGTTACTGCCGTCCACGTTGGGGTCGTATTCGAGGGTTTCTGGCGTATAGCTGCCAAGAAGTTTTTCGATCTCTTCCTTACTCATTTGGGCCATATTGATAGTACTCCTTGATTTATAAGACTTAATTGTAACAAAAAGCTGCGTACAAATACAGGAGACGCTATAATTCGCTTTATGAATCATTATGACATTATCGTTGTCGGCGGCGGACATGCCGGGGTAGAGGCCTCGCTTTGCGCTGCACGCATGGGCAACAAGACACTACTTATTTCCATATTGGCCGAACAGGTGGGCGCTACAAGCTGTAATCCTGCTATCGGAGGACTTGCCAAAGGGCATCTGGTGCGCGAAATTGACGCGCTTGGCGGTGAAATGGGACGTATCACCGATGAAGCGGGCATTCAGTTTCGCATTTTAAATGCGGCAAAAGGTCCGGCTGTTCGCGGCAGTCGTGCACAGATTGATATGGACCGTTATCGCATTATTGCGCGTAATCTGGTACTACAACAAAACAATCTGGATCTGGTGCAAGAACTGGTAGAAGCGCTCGTTATTGACAATGGTGCGGTGACTGGCGTGCGTACCCAACTGCTGAATGAATATAGTGCCAAGAAGGTCATTCTTACTACGGGAACTTTTTTGCGAGGCGTGGTGCACGTGGGCGAGATCAAACAGCATGCTGGACGTTTTGGTGAGTTTGCGGCTAACAATCTCTCTCAATCACTTAAAGAAGCCGGCTTACATGTAGGACGGCTTAAAACCGGAACCTGCCCGCGTATTGATAGCTCTAGTATTGATTTTTCGGTGATGGAAGAGCAGCCGGGTGATGCGATTCCTACTCCTTTTAGTTTTCGAACCGATAGAGAACATTTTGCTAAAACAAAACAGCAAATTCCCTGTTATATTGCCTATACCAACGATGAAACCCATAACATTATAGAAGGCAATTTTCACCGTGCACCGCTTTTTACCGGGCAAATCGAAGGCATCGGGCCGCGGTATTGTCCCAGTATCGAAGATAAGATTAACCGTTTCCGCGATAAAGAGCGCCACCACCTTTTTATTGAACCGCAAACTAGGGAGAATACCGAATGCTACATCAACGGCATGTCTACCTCGCTGCCGCCAGATGTGCAGCGCCAGATGATCCACTCGGTGCGAGGAATGGAAAATGCCAAGATTGTGCGTTATGGCTACGCCATTGAGTACGATTATGTTGATCCTACCGAACTCAAACACTCACTAGAAACTAAAAAAGTGGCCAATCTTTATCTTGCGGGACAGATTAATGGCACCACCGGCTATGAAGAAGCGGCGGCGCAAGGACTTATGGCAGGTATTAACGCAGCACTCTCGCTGCAAGATAAAGAGCCGCTCATACTGCGTCGTGATGAAGCTTATATTGGAGTACTGATTGACGATCTGGTGACTAAAGGTACCAAAGAGCCTTACCGTATGTTTACTTCGCGTGCCGAGTATCGACTGCTGCTACGCGAAGAGAGCGCCGATTTGCGTTTGGGCCGCTACGGACATGAACTGGGCTTGCTGGATGATAATGAACTTGACAGAATCGAGAAAAAACGCGCTCAGATTCAAGAGGGAATGCAACAGGTTGAGAGCACGACATTTACGCCTAATAAAGAGTTTATAGCCTTTTTAGAGGGTATTGGCGAAGAGAAAATTAACGATATCCAGTCCGCGCGCCAGATTGTATCGCGCAAAAGTTTTACACTTGAAAAACTTGCCAAACTACTACCAGAACTCTCACAATATGATGAGTATATTCAAGAGCAAATTCTTATTGAGGCTAAATATGCGCGCTATATTGAAAAGCAGTCTGAAGATATTGAAAAGATGAAGCAACGTTTACATGTAAGCATTCCAAAAGGGTTTGATTTTGCCTCTGTTTCGGGACTTTCCAAAGAGATCGTGGAAAAACTTTTGCGCTTTAATCCCCCTACATTAGAAGCCGCGTCGCAAATTAGCGGTGTCACACCTGCCGCAATTGATATTTTGCATATTTACATTAAAATGGGTGTTAAAAATAAAGGGAAGTTCTAGCAATAACAACGCTCAGCGTTACTAGAGAATGTTATCATTCAGGTGAGTTCGCTTTGTTTACATGCAGTAAATAAAAGTGGCGATTTAACGTCATACCACTCAAAGACAATAAACTTATCGGGGTTATTGAAGGCTGAGATGATATTTTTTGGTTACATATAAGCTTAAAAATACTCTCAACCTACCCAATCATCTCAAGAAAAAGGGCTCTTAACAAAAGCTTGCATAATCTCATGGTTAGAAGCGTTGCATCCACTCATTTGCAATACGACTTTTTTGCCTTTAAGGTGCTCTTTAAGCTTAAAGGCAGCCATAACAGGAGAAGCACCAGCCCCTTCGGCCATATTGTGGGTGTAATGCCACGCCATGGCGATGGATTGATATATCTCCTCTTCGCTTAGCAAAATAAAATCATTAAGTCCTTTGCTATAAATATCAAAAGGTGTTTTATAAGCTTTTCCGGTGGCAAATCCACCTGCAAACGTTTCATTTTTGTCCAAAAGCATCGCTTGAGCTTTCCATGAACGGTATGCAGCAGGTGAATGCTCGGCCTGAACGGCAATAATTTCAACATCGGGCTTAAATGCTCTCAAGGCAATAATAGCCGCAGATGCTTCGCTCCCGGCACCTATGGGCAGAATCATCACGTCAATATCGGGCAGAGCTTCGATGATTTCTAAAAATTCACTTCCGACGCCGTTGATGAGATGCGGTTCATCAGCAGGATGAGCATAATAAAGGTTGCGTTCATGACACAAATGCTCCACGGTTGCAGAGGCCTCTTCAAAAGTGCGTCCGCTTTCAATCAATTGTGCTCCCGTTTCCATAATAGCACGGTTTTTATCAAGATTGTTATTTTGCGGAACCACCACAACGGCCTGCATTTGTGACCACGCGGCGGCGGTGGCAATGGAAAGACCGTGGTTGCCGGTTGAAAACGTAATGACTCCATCAATGTTTTGACGTTTTAAATGATGCATCAGATTAACGCCGCCGCGTATTTTAAAGCTGCCCGTCGGGTTATGGTTTTCATGTTTAACATAAACGTCGGCTTCAAGTGCTTTGCTAAGGCCTTCGTAGCGAATGAGTTGCGTTGGCTGGATATAACGCTTAACAATGGAACGAGCCCGAATAATTTCAGTAATAGATATAGGATAATTTTTTGTAAGATACATCTTCTAGAACGCTCCTTTATGTTAGGGCAAACATTTTAGCTTGTATAATCCAAAAAAACAAAAGGTGCTTTGATGAGACTTTTTTATTACGTACATACGGGACATCGCATAGGGTTGGATCGTTTCAGGCGCGCAGTTGCTATTATTAATGCACTGGGTGATATGGATATTACGCTGCTTGCTTCAGATTTCCGTATCGCTTCAGTAGCACGCGATTTTGGCATTAAGCGCGCTGTCGGTGTTGATGTGGTGCGCAATATTCCACAAATTGCGCAGCGCGGTGATAAGATTATTTTTGATTCTGCCGAGCACAATCCAACTATGCTTGATGATATGAGTGCATTTTTTTCTACTTTTATCCGTATTAGCGACAATCCAAACGATAGCAAACATCCAAATGAATTTTTGATTTCACCTTATCTTGAAGGCGAAGGAATCTGTAAAGGAGTCGTTGTTGATCAAAAATATTTCCAAAAAACCGAGAAAAAAATTGAGACATCACTCTTTTTTGGTGATGATGATTATGACAAATCTTTACTAGCGCATTTAGAAATGTTTGTTCCTTACGACATGAATATAGGTATAGGATTTTATTATTTTATGGATTATGAAGAAGCGATTGCTACTGCGTTTAAAAAATGTTATCAATTTGAAGAGTATGATACCTTAATTATGAATTCAAAGGTTCTTGTAAGCGCGTCACCTCAAGCCGTACTTGAATCACTTGCAAACGGCGCAACAGCAGTGTTTGTACAGCGGCCGGATTATCCCAAAGATTGGACAACACTGTTCTATTCTTTGGGGGTTCCCATTGTGAATGGATATGATGCAGGAGCATTAGAGAAAATTATGCAAACAATAACATCACATAAATGTAATTCATTACTTTATGAAACAGATAAAGTTATAACTTTCATTAAAGAAAACTTATATTTATAAAAACTTAATACTTTCTTTTGTATATTGTGGACTAAATTTCACAAGAAGTGAGAGAAATATGACTAATGAAAGTAGAAGAGGTTTCATCGGTAAAGCTTTTGGTGCTGTTGCCGGTGTTGGCGCGGTTGCATCCCTTGTCGCGATGAAAAAGACCTGGGATCCGCTTCCAAGCGTTATGTCTGCCGGTTTCACGACGGTTGATGTATCAGCGTTTGAAGAGAATAAATTAGAAATTGTTGTTTGGCGCGGTAAACCAGTTTTTGTTTTAAAATATACACCAGATATGGCTCCAACTGATGGGCGTAGCGTTAAAGTCGGTGATCATTATTATTCGGTAATGATTGGTTTGTGTACACACTTGGGCTGTATTCCGGCGTATCGTCCAGACACGCATGATTTTAAATGTGCTTGCCATGGCGGTGAATTCACTGCGGCAGGCGTTAATACGTTTGGTCCACCACCACGTCCGCTTGACATACCACCATTTAGCATTAACGGTGTCACATTGACGCTTGGCGAAGAGGGTGACGAATACAAAGCTTTGGTAGCGAAAGCGTAAGGGGGCGTTATGGCAGAATTTGAAAAAGCGAATTCCATAGGTGAATGGTTCGAGCAGCGTCTCGGAATTGAAAAATTCACCAAGGTAATGATGACGGAATATTGGATTCCGAAAAACATTAACTTTTTGTGGGCAATGGGAATGGTGCTAGCCGTGCTGTTTACAGTGCTTCTTGTGTCGGGTATCTTTTTGCTCATGTATTACAAGCCAGATGTCAATATGGCATTTGACAGTGTTAACTTTACCATCATGCAAGATGTTGCTTATGGCTGGCTATTCCGTCACGTTCATGCGGTGGGTGCCTCGGTTGTCTTCTTGGTAATATACATCCATATGTTTACGGGGATTTATTACGGTTCTTATAAAAAAGGGCGTGAGATGATCTGGATTTCGGGAATGCTGCTATTTGTTACATTCTCGGCAGAAGGTTTTTCGGGCTACATGCTTCCATGGGGACAAATGTCATATTGGGCGGCATACGTTATTACCGAAATTTTTGGTGGTATTCCTGTAATTGGTGGTGATCTAGTGGTATGGATTCGTGGTAACTTTTATGTTGCAGATGCCACTTTGACCCGTTTCTTTATGTTACATGTACTTCTTCTTCCATTGGCAATTATGGGTGCTATTGTATTTCACTTTTATGCATTGCGTTTTCCACATGTTAACAATGAAAATGGTGAATTCTTTGATTATGAAGAAGAGGCTGAAAAGTATAAATCCGGAAACAAAAAAGGCTCTAAAGTTATTCCATTTTGGCCAATGTTTCTTTCTAAAGATTTTATGGTTCTTGGTTTCTTTATGATTTTCTTTTTCTATCTGGTGTTTTATCACTATGGATTTGCAATGGATCCAATCAACTTTGACAAGGCGGATGGCCTGAAAACCCCAGCACATATCTATCCTGAGTGGTATTTCCTCTGGTCTTATGAAGTGCTTCGTGGATGGTTCTTTGATATTGCAGGTATCAGTGGTAAAGATCTTGGATTGATGGCATTTGGTATTGCTAATGGCATCTTTTTTGTTCTGCCGTGGCTTGATCGCTCACCAATGGTAAAAGCTGCAAATCAGCGTCCAATGTTTAAATATTGGTTTTGGATTTTGATGGTTGACCTTATTGTCTTGACTATTTATGGAAAATTGCCACCAACCGGTGCTAATGCATGGGTAGGATTCTTTGCTTCAGCAACATTCCTGGCACTATTTGTTCTTTTACCGGTGATCACAAAAATCGAAGCGAAAAAAGCAGGAGGTAAATAATGAAAGAGATAAAAATTTTAGCCGTCATTATTGGCCTTGTTGCGGTTACGTATTATGGAATTGAACCTTATGCACATCATGTAATGCATCCAGAACCTGCTCCGGTTGATTTCAAATTTTCGGATTTGAAAAATGTTGATACATCACTTGTTGGTAATGCCGAGCGCGGAAAAGGACAGTTTGAAGCAAACTGTATTGCCTGTCATGCTGCTGAAAAAGCGGGTTATCCGGCAATGATGAGCGACGCTGATTCTGCTGCGTCATATGGTGTAGTACCGCCAGATCTTAGTGCGGCTGGACATCTGTATGAAACAAACTATTTGGCTAACTTTATTTTTGATCCGGTGAGCGCATCACATTTGAGTCACAAGTATCCTGAAGGCGGTGCTAAAGTGCATCCAATGCCTTCATACAATTGGATGCCGGCTCAGGATATTATGGATATCATAGCCTTTCTTCAAAGTATTCCAAAAGAGACATTTGCCAGTGAGATTGAAGAGCATCGTGCTGATTTTATTAGTGCTTGTGGACGTTGTCACCCTATGGCGTATGCGGGAATTGAAGCGCGTACACCATCGGATACGCTTAAAGCATATATTGGTGCGGCAGCTCCTGATTTGTCTCAATACATTAAAAGTCGCGGTCATGAGTATCTTGAAAACTTTATCAACGATCCACAACGGTTACTTCATGGCACCGGTATGCCACGTGTAGGTTTAACTAAAGAGGCTCAAGAACATATTGTTGAATATATGGAAGAGATCGGTGATGCTAAAAAGGCTGAACGTGAAGATCTTGGCTGGAAAGTGATGCTTTACATGTTGGTGTTTGCAATTTTTGCAACATTATGGAAAAACAAACTGTGGAGAGAAGTACACTAACGGTGTACTTTTGAAAGGATAAGAATAATGAAAATAGTAAAAACTTTGATACTTACAGGACTCTTTAGCGCTGGTTTGATGGCATCAGATACTACGGTACTGATGGCCACAATGGCTAAAAGTGAAAGTGGACTTCTCAATATTCAAAAAGGATTTTTGTATAATTCCGAGCCGATGATCCGTAACGGTATCAAAGAAGTTCGCAGTGCGAACAAGCTTTTTACAAACCTTGATGAAACTGCAAAATATTTACCTAAAGATAAACAGCACATGAAAAATGTGGCTTATAATGCTTCAAAGCGTATTAATTCGGCAGTGGATGAGATGGAAATCTATCTTGCCACCAAAGAGATGGGCAAAGCCCAGCATGCCTATTCTGACATTGTCAATGCGTGTTCAGCATGTCATGCCGTAGTTCGTGGCTGGTAAGCTGTAACTTCTTTCAGTAGCGCATCATGCGCTGCTTGGAAACATTAAAAAAAACTATTTCTCTCTTCCCTTTAATTTCTACCCGTTATAATAACATCCCAATTAAAAACAGAAGGATATGAGCTGTTAGTAGACAGTTATGATCGCGTTGTCGACTATCTTCGTGTTTCGGTGACCGAACGATGTAATTTTAGATGCCAGTATTGTATGCCTGAAAAGCCTTTTACATGGGTTCCAAAAGAGAATTTATTGAGTTTTGAAGAACTTTTTGAATTTATCAAAGTAGCCATTGATGAAGGGATTAAAAAGATTCGCATTACTGGCGGTGAGCCACTCTTGCGTGAAGATCTTGATAGCTTTATAGCAATGATCTACAATTATGCGCCACAAATAGATCTGGCCATGACAACCAATGCCTTTTTGCTCAAAAACGCTGCGCAAAAACTTAAAGATGCCGGATTGCAACGTATTAATGTTTCTGTTGATTCGCTTGATCCCGCCATTGCAGAAAAGATTGCTCAAAAAGATGTTTTGAAACATGTACTTGAGGGTATTGAAGAGGCACTGCGTGTCGGTTTGCAGGTGAAAGTTAATATGGTTCCTATGAGAGGGCTTAACGATCATGAGATTTTGGATGTGCTTGAATATGCCAAGGCGCGTAACATGAGCATCCGTTTTATTGAGTACATGGAAAATGTGCACGCTCTAAGCAACCTTAAGGGCTTGAATGCGGCAGAGCTTATCCATGTCATAAGCCAAAAATACACTTTTGAAGATGAAGGGTTTGATGGACACTCACCATCGCATTATTACCGTATGAGTGATGGCTATCGTTTTGGTATTATTGAACCGCATAAAGATGATTTTTGTACCAAATGTAATCGTATTCGTCTCACCGCAGAAGGGCATCTGATTCCATGCCTTTATTTTGATGAGGCAATGAATATTCGTGATGCAATCAAACGTGGCAATATTAAAGAAGCGGCGCAGATATTAAAAGAGGTTGTGCGTACAAAACCTGAAAAAAATCGCTGGAGCGATCCCGAAGGGGAAGCTTCCAGTCGTGCTTTTTACGAAACGGGCGGTTAAGAATGCTCTATTTAGTAGAACATTTTTATTCCATCCAAGGAGAAGGAAAGCACACCGGCGTGCCCTCTTTGTTTTTTCGTTTGGGGGGCTGCAACATGCGCTGTGAGGGGTTTGGTTGCATTGAAAAGGCAGCAGATGGCACCGAAGTGAGGGGGTGTGATACCGTTTATGCTGTAGATAAAAAACATTTTGGCGTAACATGGCAGCGTATTGATGAGACCCAAACATTAATAGCCATCTTCAAAAGTTATCAGCTTCCCGCTGATGTGGATGTTGTTTTTACCGGAGGTGAGCCGCTTTTAAATGCTGCTGATTCCGTGCTAACAGACTTTGTGGAATATTTAATCGCACACCATCACCGTGTTACTTTTGAAACCAATGCTGCCGTAGCGGTTGATTTTGAGCGTTACCCGGTTTATAAATCTTGTACGTACGCATTATCGGTAAAACTTTCCAATAGCGGCGAAGCGTATGCCAAGCGGGTTCGTCCTGAAGTTTTTAACGCGATCATTGATCAATCCGATGAGAGTTTTTTTAAATTTACGGTTGATGCCGAAGGATTAGCTAATGATCTGGATGATGAGATTATGCAGATACTGAATATGGCGCATAAAACCGTTGTCACCTGTATGCCACGCGGCGGAAGTCGGGATGAAGTGCAAGCCAATACCGAAGCGGTTATTGAGTATTGTAAAAAACGCGGTTTTACGTACAGTGATCGTCTGCATATTCGTATTTGGGATCAAAATAGGGGAGTGTGATGATTATCCGAAAGCAGTTTAAATTTGAAAACGCACATATTGTCCGCAACTGCTCAAGCGAACGATGCCGTGCTTCGATACACGGGCACTCTTATATTATTGAAGTGCTGTTTGAATCCAATTTTCTTGATCATGGGCAGATGGTATATGACTTTGGTTTGATGAAACGTCATATTAAAGAGTTGATTGATAGCTTTGATCATGCCATTACGTTATGGGATGGCGATAGCATTGAGTATCTCAATGCAATGAAAGCACACTCTTCACGCTGGGTTCAGCTGCCCGTTTCACCTTCAGCCGAGCAGTTTAGCCGTATTTTCTTTGTTTTGATCGATACATTGATGCAGTCTACATCCACACAAAATCAAGAACGTAATGTTTTACTTAACAGCATTATTGTGCATGAAACAGCTACGGGATATGCTCAAGGTTTTCGAGAAGATGCTTATAGTACATTGATGGGAGCCATTGATTTGAAAAACATTATTTTTAGCGATGGAGTACGCGCCGCATGGAGCGATAGCGAATGGTTTGAAAAACTCAAACGCGGCGAGGTTTTTGTTAATCCAACAACGGTTTAGTAGTACTTAGTGCAATGACCTTGGTGCCCACAGATTCAAAACGCGTCGGTATCATGGCAACCATACTATTTTGAGGCACGGTGGAAAGCGTTTCATCAAGCATAATATATCCATTGGATTTGGCTAATGGCGACACCATCCCGGGTGCAAATTTTTGACACGGCTTAAAATCAATGCCATCATAAAAGCCAGGCACGAGTGTACGACGACCCGCTTTAACATTAAGATCAGCTCCAAGCCTTACATGTAAGGGTTTAAGATACTTTTCATCGCTTCCGCTAAGCGCCAAAATGATGGCATGGCCAAAAAGTTCAAAATTGAGTGCTGCGGCCAGTGGATTGCCTGGAAGATTTAAGACGAGCGTATTTTTAATTTTACCAAAAGTTGTGGGCTTGCCAGGCTTGATGTCAATTTTGTCAAAAAAGGTTTCAAACCCAAAAGCGCCAAATGCCTCTTTGGTAAAATCGGCATCCCCTACACTCACACCGCCTGAAGTAATAATTAAATCAGCATCAAGTGCATTGTGAATATGCTCTTCAATGCTTTTAAGCGAATCTTTAGCGGTCCCAACAAAGCTAACATCACATCCCAGTTCTATAGCACGCGCCATAAATGTTGGGCTGTTCGTATTGTAAATTTGGTGTGCACCCAGTGGTTCATAATGCATTTTAAGCTCGCTTCCCGAAGCAAAAACGGCTACCCGAGGTTTTTTATAAACCGTTATCTGTGAGATACCTTGCGATGCGAGTAGTGTGATGTGATGGGCATAAAGCTTAGTGCCGTGTGTTATTAATAAATCACCCGACTGGATATCCTCGCCACAAAGCCTGATATGCTGGCCTGCTTTGATACGTTCAGGTAAAACGACATGCTCCTTGTCAAAATGAACATCTTCTTTGGGCACCACGGCTTCACAACCTTCAGGAACTTTGGCTCCGGTCATAATTTTCATAGCATGTTTGGATGTGAGCTTAAGCTCTTCACGATCGCCTGCAAATATTGTATGTTGGACAACCACCTTTTTACCTGCGTCGCTGCAAACAACAGCATAACCATCCATAGCAGAGTTATCAAAGGGCGGTAAGTTGTGTGTAGCGGTAATATCGGTAGCGACAATACGCCCCAAAGCCAATTCGATTGGAATAAGTTCTTGTGAAACCACCTCCGCATGCTCATAGATTAATTGCAGGGCTTCTTCAACACTTACACTCATAACTGTTCCTTGTGCTTCGGGATAAGAGCTGAATTATAGATGAGCTTTGGTAAAATCCGGGTTATGAATGAAATGTATGACATGAGTATCGATATCCACCGCTATGGCGCCTTGATTCTGATTGGAATCATTACGGCAAATCTATTGCACTTGATGCAAGCTAACAATATTCACCGCTATGCCAAACAGATGCGTGTCATGATGCCGATTGTAGCATCGTTTTTAGCATTATTGCTTTTTACCGGAAGTATTATGATGGCAGCAAAGCATCTTGATTTTACAATAGCAAATATTATTATGATTGTGTTCAATATTGTGTGGATTGTACTGGAATCAAAGCGTTATGGTCTGCTTAAACATCATGATCTTAAACTCCCCGATGCCTTTGAACGTTATCGCACTAAAGCCAAAAAAATCTTGCTTGTTGAGCTTGTGGGTAGTGCTGCTATAACACTTTGGATGTTAATGTGATTTTTACTTTTTGTGATGAGGCCGGGGAAGAACGTCTTGAGATTAAAGGTGAGTTATTTAAATATCTCATCAAAGTACGTCGCCATCACATAGGCGATCAGATCGCAATGCGAACAAAGCATACGCCACAGATGTTATATATCTATGAGGTAGCTTCCATTGATGCTCGAAGCGTTTTATTACATCGTTTAGAGTGTCGTGAAGAGGTCATCAAAGCATCGTCTTCTCTGCATTTGGGATGGTGTTTGATTGATCCTAAATCAATTGAAAAAGTGCTACCCATGTTAAATGAGATTGGAGTTAGTAAAATTACCTTTATTACATGTAAGCGTTCTCAAAAGCAGTTTAAGCCTGATTTCAAGCGCTTTGATCGTATTCTTGAAGCATCATCTCAACAGTGTGGACGTAGTGAAAATATGCAATTTGACACGTGCGAATCACTTTCACGTTTTCTTGAACACTATCCTGATGCTGCGGTACTTGATTTTGTCAATGAGACTTTTGGCAATGCCAAACCTCAGACTTTGATTGTTGGTTGCGAGGGAGGATTTGATGAGCAAGAGCGTCAGTTGTTTCAAAATCAGATGCGCTATCGGTTTGATACTCCTTTGGTATTGCGCTCAGAAAGCGCCGTTGTTGTTGCTTCTAGTAAAATTTTGTTGTAATCGTAAAGATAGAATCTATTCTTGAGACGCTTGAGGGGGGGGTCTTTTTCTACGCTGCTCGAAAGATTTGATTGTACCTGTAAGAAAAATCAGGTATAATACGGCCCCAAAATGATCCGCACCCGTACGGATTAAAAATATATACTGCATCACGTACATGACGTGATGCCATTAAGGTAAGCTATTATGAAACCAGAGATTCATCCAAATAATGTTCCTTGTGAAGTCACATGTGCATGTGGCAACACTTTTGTTATTAATTCAACTAAAGAGACAATGCGTATTGACATTTGTAACGAATGCCATCCGTTTTTTACCGGTTCTGAAAAGGTTGTCGATACCGCTGGACGTATCGAGAAATTTAATAAACGTTATCAGCGCGGTTAATCCGCACTGTCTGGAGAGTAAGTGCTTACTCTCGTTCCTACCCCTATTGGAAATATCGCCGATACCTCTTTACGCGCGCTTGAGGTTTTTTCTCAAGCGGATGTTATCTTATGTGAAGATACTCGTGTTAGTAAAAAACTGATTCAACTTCTTTCAGAACGTCATGGTCTACATGTAAACAATCCACGTTTTATTGCGGTTCATTCTCATAATGAAGCGGCATTTATTGCATCACTTTCGCCAGATTTTTTTGATGCTAATATTGTGTATGCCAGTGATGCAGGTATGCCCGGTATTAGCGATCCTGGGCAATTGCTGGTACGTTATTGTATAGAGCATGGTATTACTTATGATGTACTTCCCGGAGCCAATGCGGCATTGAGTGCATTTGTTGCTAGTGGTTTTGTAACGACACAAATGCTCTTTTTTGGTTTTTTACCGCATAAGGGTGCTGATCGCTCTAATGCATTACAACGGGCACTTTATAATGGTTTTACTACAGTGTTGTATGAAGCCCCGCATCGTCTTGAAAAACTTTTGAATGAATTAGTGCAAATAGCACCACAGCGACAGATATTTTTGGCTAAAGAGATTAGTAAAAAATATCAGCAATTTTTTCGCGCTACAGCGGCAATACTCCAAACAGAAATAGGTTCTAATATCAAAGGTGAGTGGGTTGTTGTTATCGAAGCAGCGCCACCTCGCTATGGCGGTATTAATGAACAGGACATCCTTATGCTTGATTTACCCAAAAAAAGTGCCGCAAAGTTGATTGCAAAAATTACTGGCGAATCGCCTAAAGCTTGTTATGAGCGCCTTATTAATATTGCGGTAGAATAAGCCATGTTGATTTACGGAAAACAGAGTGTTTATCACCTCATAGAGCATCATCCATCACGTATCCACACGCTTTATCTTGCTAAAGAGCTGGATAAAAAAGAGTACAGTAGGCTTATGAGGATGGGGTTTGAGATAAAGCGTATTCCTGAGAATGCAGCGCAATCTATGAGCAAAAGCGGTAATCATCAAGGCTTGCTTGCCGAAGTAGATGATATTGTCTTAAGCGAAATGTCACAACTTGATGGCGCTGAATTTGTAGTGCTTTTGGCGGGTGTAACTGATGTGGGAAATATTGGTGCTATTATTCGAAGTGCTTATGCTTTAGGGGTGGATGCTGTTGCGGTGTGCGGTATTAAGTCATTGCAGCTTGAGCCGATTGCCCGCAGTAGTTCAGGCGCACTTTTTGAAATGCCTTTGTTGGTTGAACCCAATATTCATGATCTGCTCAATGTGCTGAAAACAAGAGGATTTACACTTTATGGTGCGGTACTTGAAGGTGAAGATATACGAACTCTAAGCGTAAGTGGCAAGCGCGCATTGATCCTTGGCAGCGAAGGAGAAGGCATTGCGGATCGAGTGGTGAAAAAACTTGATTATAAAATCAAAATTGCTATGGCTCACGATTTTGATTCATTGAATGTAAGCGCTGCAGGAGCGATACTAATAGATAGGATGCGTCATGGCTGATACTTTTCACGGACTTCAGAAACAATCGATTGAGAGCATATATGAAAAAACTCGTATTCCTCACGAAAACATTAAAAAACTTTTGGCCAAAGACTTTACAGCTTTTTCAAAAGTACAGTTTCTTGGATTTATTTCGATTTTAGAACGTGAATATGATCTCAATCTCCAAGAACTCAAAGAGGAATATTTTTTAGCAACGGGTACCGCACCCAATGAGACCCATTTACCTGAAGCTCTGATTACACCTAAAAAGAAAAAGCCATTAAATAAACGTGTGTTGCTTCTGGTGCTATTCATCTCGGTGGCTGCTGCAATCATTTATGTCATTGTTAAAACAATGGCTTTAGAACCGGAAGATGCTGTAAAAACCCCTCCAAAAGTATTGCAAAACGTTAAAAACAGGATTCAAGAGATTAATGAAACCAAGCAGCTTGCTGTTGCCGAAGCGCTTGTGGTCGAAGAAGAAAATAGCACTGCCGATGAAGCTTCTATAGAAGAAGTAGAAGCTCCAAAACGTTTGATTATTTTGCCAAAACGTCGTGTGTGGATGGGTCTGATTGAACAGCCCGATGGTAAACGCATTCAAAAAATTATTGATGGTCCTTATGAAATTAATACCTCAAAAGAGTGGTTGATGGTTTTTGGCCATGGTTATATTGATATTGAATTTGATAATAAACTCAGTGAATATTCGGATCAAAACAAAGTGTGGTTTATGTATGAAGGTGGCAATTTTGAAGCATTAGATCGTGAAACCTTTAAAATGCGTAATCAGGGTAAAAATTGGTGAAACGATTTGTTCTTTTAATTGTGCTTACGGCACTAACACTTAACGCATCTGATCTGCTTGAAAAAGTACGTGACTTCATGGGAGATGATCGTTATGCTACGCATCGTGGCTTTATAGAAATTCTTTTTAAAGATGAAGCGGCTTATTACACCAATGAGCATCTTGATGTAGTCAAGATTGTTGAAACGTTAAAACAAAATGGATTACTCCAGCTTTTTTTTGAAAAACCGCAACAGCTCACCCTAACTTTTACGACTAATGGTCCGTCACTCTATTTTGTTAAAGTAATGGGGGATACACTCCATGCTATAGGCTACTATCGTTATATGACCGAGTATTCTAAAAAAAATGAGAGCGAATTTGTTTGGCGTATTACGATGCAATCTGAATATGCAACAGATCCCACAGTACTTAAAAATGAACTCTTTAAACGGGGCTGTAAAATTCTTGACATTAAACGTCTTTCACAAAATGATTGGTATTACAATATTGATATGGCATCCGCTTCACTTGATGCTCATTCTATAGGTCAGGGGGAAGTGTTGAAGTTGAAGCGCTCTTTGGTACCACATTGGGTGAATGTTGAAGGGATCCGACAGCTGAAACTGACATCTTCAGGATCCAATGTTTGGTATCCGTACATTACGTTCTTCGATAATTCACTGCACCTGCTCAAAGTGTACAAACGCGATAAAAAAACATGGCAGATTCGTATCAATATTCCATCCAATACAGCGTATGTAAAAATTGCTGATATGTATGATCTGAAAAATATTAAAGACGGTTTAGACATCGAAGCAAGCGGCATCAAATAGTTCTGTGCTAAAATGTCATCCAAATTATTCATGTGAGTCGCAACAATGTTTGACGAAATTGAGTTTGACCGAATTAAGAGGCTGCCAAAATATGTTTTTGCAGAGGTCAATGATCTTAAGATGGCAGAACGCCGTGCCGGTGCTGATGTTATAGATTTTAGTATGGGTAATCCTGATGGAGATACCCCAGAACACATTCGTGAGAAGTTGATTGAATCAGCTCAAAAGACGAAGACACATGGGTATTCGGCATCAAAAGGGATTTATAAATTACGTCTTGCGATTTGTGATTGGTACAAGCGTCGCTACGATGTTGATATTGATCCCGAAACAGAAGCTGTTGCTACTATGGGTTCTAAAGAGGGGTATGCCCATTTGGCCTATGCCATTACAAACCCTGGTGATGTGGCGGTTGTTCCTGATCCAACGTATCCAATTCACTCTTATGCCTTTATATTAGCAGGTGGTAATGTCCAGAAGATGAAACTTCCTTATGATGAAGATTATAAGGTAGATGAAGATCAGTTTTTTATTAATCTTGATACGGCTTTTAAAGATTCGTTTCCAAAACCAAAATATGTGGTGGTTAATTTTCCGCACAATCCTTCAACCGCTACGGTAACACCGGCATTTTATGAGCGTTTGGTTGCCTTAGCCAAAAAAGAGCGTTTTTATATTATTTCAGACATCGCTTACGGTGATATTACTTTTGATGGCTATGTAACACCATCGATTATGTCGGTTCCTGGAGCTAAAGATGTAGCGGTGGAGAGTTTTACTCTTTCAAAAAGTTATAACATGGCAGGATGGCGTGTCGGCTTTTTTGTAGGCAACAAAAAATTGATTGGGGCACTTCAAAAAATTAAATCATGGCTGGATTATGGGATGTTTACGCCCATTCAAGTAGCAGCTACCGTGGCACTTAATGGCGACCAGCAATGTGTTAAAGATATTGTTGATAAATATGACCATCGTCAAGATGTACTGGTTGAAGCATTTGTGCGTGCTGGTTGGCCAATTCGCCGAAATCAGTCATCAATGTTTTGTTGGGCAAAGATTCCTGATTGTGCCTCACATTTAGGTTCTTTGGAGTTTTCAAAACGACTTTTGGTAGAAGCACAGGTTGCTGTAGCTCCAGGGATTGGTTTTGGTGAATATGGTGAAGGATATGTACGAATTGCATTGATTGAAAATGAAAAACGAATTCGTCAAGCTGCCAAAAATATAAAACGTTTCTTGTCTCAATTTGAAGATAATGACAAGGAAGAGAAGTGATTAACGTCGGTGTTATCGGCGTAGGAACAGTAGGCACATCTGTCGTCAATATTCTTCATGATAATGCAGATATTATCGAAGCTCGTTCCGGCGTTAAAATAGCAGTAAAAACGGGGGTTGTTCGTACTTTAGATAAGGAACGCGGACTTGACATTGCATTGACAACCGACCCTTATGAAGTGGTTAACGATCCTGAAATTGACATTGTTGTTGAACTTATGGGAGGCATAGAAAAGCCTTTTGAAGTGATTCAGCAAGCACTTAAAAATGGTAAATCTGTCGTCACGGCAAATAAAGCGCTACTGGCATATCATCGCTATGAATTGCAAGAGATGGCAAAAGAGGTATCGTTTGAATACGAAGCCAGCGTTGCTGGCGGTATACCCATTATAAATGCACTGCGAGATGGACTTTCAGCCAATCATATTGAATCGATCATGGGAATTATGAACGGTACATGTAACTACATGCTTACCAAAATGATGGAAGAGGGTGTGAGTTTTGATCTCATATTAAAAGAGGCGCAAGAACTCGGCTATGCCGAAGCTGATCCCACATTTGATATTGGTGGTTTTGATGCAGCGCACAAGTTATTAATTTTAGCTTCTATTGCGTATGGTATTGATGCCAAACCTGAAGATATACTCATTGAAGGTATTGAGAAGATAACGCAATATGACATTGCTTTTGCAAAAGAGTTTGGTTATCAGATTAAGCTGCTTGGCATTGCTAAACGTGATGGTGATAAAGTTGAATTACGGGTACATGCGGCGCTAATTGATGAAAATAAAATGCTTGCCAAAATTGGTGGTGTTATGAACGGTGTCAGTGTTGTAGGCGATAAAGTGGGCGAAACACTCTATTATGGGCCAGGCGCTGGTGGTGATGCTACGGCAAGCGCTGTTGTGGCTAATATTATTGATATTGTGCGTTTGGGTAAAAGCCGTCCTATGTTAGGCTTTGATCATCCGCTTGAAGATGGACTGAAGCTTAAACCTAAAGAAGAGATCCTTTCTCAGTATTACTTGCGTTTGAAGGTTGCTGATGAACCGGGGGTATTGGCACAAATTAGCAAAATATTTGGTGAATTTTCTATTTCGATTGCTGCAATGCTTCAAAAAAATATTGATACTGATTATGCCAATTTGCTCTTTTCAACGCATGTGGCACGCGAATGTGATATCCAAAATGTCATTTCAAAGCTTGAGATGCTTGATTTTGTTTCAAGTACACCTGTTATGATTCGCATTGTCTGAATCATAACTTAACTTTAAACTTTCTTTTACCTTTAATCAGATACAATACGCTTCCGTTTTGCCCTAACTTGGACATTTATTTGTGAATATTTGTACATAAAACGCAAGCTTTATCTACAAGTATTGGTTGTTCTTAAGCCCCTAAAACAGGGAGCTTAACGCTATAAATAGCAGTTCAACCTACATGTTAGGGACATTACGAACAATCATTTCGGAGCTTACCATGAAAGTACGTTCTTCCGTAAAGAAGATGTGCGATGACTGCAAAGTTATCAAACGCAAAGGTATTGTTAGAGTAATCTGCAAAAATCCAAAACATAAACAAAGACAAGGATAAGCATGGCACGTATCGCTGGTGTGGACTTACCTAAGAAAAAAAGAGTTGAATACGGTTTGACTTATGTATACGGAATCGGATTACATACGTCTCGCCAAATTTTAGATGCAACAGGCATCGATTACAACAAACGTGTTCATGAATTAAGTGAAGACGATGTTGCGGCAATCACGAAAGAGATCCGTGCTTCTTATATGGTAGAAGGTGATCTTCGTAAAAAAGTTGCTATGGACATAAAAGCACTTATGGATCTTGGTTCTTACCGTGGTCTTCGTCACCGAAAAGGGCTTCCAGCTCGTGGTCAAAAAACTAAGACAAATGCGCGCACTCGTAAGGGTCGACGTAAAACTGTCGGTGCGGCGTAAGGATTATAGAGTATGGCAAAAAGAAAAGTAACTCGTAAAAAAATCGTTAAAAAGAACATCGCTCGCGGTATTGTTCATATCTCTGCATCATTTAATAACACATTAGTCACAATTACTGACGAAATGGGTAACATGATTGCATGGAGTTCTGCTGGTAGCCTTGGGTTCAAGGGTAGTAAAAAATCAACACCGTTTGCAGCGCAAGCAGCTGTTGAAGCAGCAGTGGAAAAAGCAAAAATCCATGGTATCAAAGAGCTTGGTATTAAGGTACAAGGTCCTGGTTCAGGTCGTGAAACAGCAGTAAAAGCTGTAGGTGCAATTGAGGGTATCCGTGTAACATTTATGAAAGATGTTACTCCATTACCACATAACGGTTGTCGTGCACCGAAACGTCGTAGAGTGTAAGGAGATTACTGATGGCAAGATATAGAGGTCCAGTAGAAAAAATCGAAAGAAGATTCGGTGTCAGTCTTAATCTAAAAGGTGAGCGTCGCCTAGCAGGGAAATCGGCACTTGATAAACGTCCTTACGCTCCAGGTCAGCATGGTCAACGTCGCAAAAAACTCTCTGAGTATGGCGTACAGCTAAATGAAAAACAAAAAGCAAAATTCATGTACGGTCTTTCTGAAAAACAGATGCGTACACTCTTTAAAGAAGCAAAACGTCGTGATGGTAATACCGGTTTTAACCTGGTAGCACTTCTTGAGCAGCGTCTTGATAATGTACTTTACCGCATGGGCTTTGCTACAACACGTCGTTTTGCGCGCCAGTTGGTAAATCATGGGCATATTTTGGTCGATGGCCAACGTGTTGATATTGCATCATACCGTGTTAAACCAGGACAAAAAGTTGAAGTACGTGAAAAAAGTAGAAACAATCCACAGATTGTTCGTGCAATTGAACTAACTAATCAGACTGGTTTAGCCCCATGGGTTGACATTGATGCAGAGAAAGTATTTGGTATTTTTACACGTCTTCCAGAGCGTGAAGAAGTTGTCATTCCGGTTGAAGAACGTTTGATCGTCGAGCTTTACTCGAAATAATAATTAAAACTATAAAGGCACTGACGCATGAATAAAATTAAAACATCGCCGCTCCTCCCACAAGAGTTTGTTGTTGAACCAATTAGCGAGAACGAAGCGAATATCATCGCTTTCCCGTTCGAGACGGGTTTTGCCGTGTCATTGGCACATCCGCTTCGTCGCTTCTTGCTCAGTAGCTCTGTAGGATTTGCACCAGTCGCCATTAAGATCGAGGGCGCGTCACACGAGTTTGACTCTGTACGTGGTATGCTTGAGGATATTTCGGATTTTATCATCAACCTTAAAGGTGTTCGCTTTAAACTTAAAAATGGTGTGAAACAGGCTGAAGTTTCTTACAGCTTTGTTGGGCCATGTGAAATCAAAGGTGTTGACCTTATCACTGAAGAGGTGGATATTGTAACTCATGAGGCGTTTCTTGCAACACTCAATGAAGATGCAACACTTAATTTCTCAATAAAAATCTATCAAGGTATAGGGTATGTTCCTAGTGAAGATATTCGTGAACAACTTGATGATGGTTATATCGCCCTGGATGCTTTTTTTACACCGGTTCGCAAAGCAACATACACAATTGAAAATGTTCTTGTTGAAGATAACCCAAGTTTTGAAAAAGTTATTCTTAATATTGTTACAGACGGACAAATTTCACCACATGACGCATTTCGTAATGCACTTGAAGTCATGTATGCGCAACTTTCCGTATTTAATAGTGAGATAAATATTCAAATACCTAATGCTATCGAACGCAATGAAGAAGTTCCGGAACTTAAACAACTGCTTAGCCGCATTGACGAACTCGGTTTAAGTGCGCGTAGTTTCAACTGTTTGGATCGCTCAAGCATTAAATATATTGGTGAAATCGTCATGATGAGCCAAAATGATCTTAAAAATGTTAAAAACCTTGGAAAGAAATCTTTCGAAGAGATCGTAGAGAAAGTTGAAGAATTTGGGTTTGGTGTTGGTGCCGACCTTTCTAGTGACCTTCTGGCTACGCTGAAAAAGAAAATAGAAGCTGAATAAGGAATTCCTATGAGACATCGTCACGGATATCGCAAACTGGGTCGTACAAGCTCACATCGTGCTGCTTTACTTAAAAATCTCAGTATTGCATTGATTGAAAACGGTAAAATAGAAACAACTGTTTTTAAAGCAAAAGAGCTACGCTCTTATATTGAAAAATTAATTACTACTGCTGGCAAAGGTGATGCTAATGCACACCGTGCTGTATTTGCAGCGTTGCAACAAAAAGAAGCGACCAAAACGCTTATGAATGAAATTGCACCTAAATATGTAGAGCGTCCGGGTGGCTATACGCGTATTACACGTACACGTATCCGTCGTGGTGATGCTACTACAATGGCATTTATTGAACTCGTATAAGAGTTCAATAGCCGCCACCTACCTCCATTTTTTCTTTCACTCTTAATTCATTATATTACCTAAGGAAACGCTATGCATCCTAAGATCGCTTTGGGAACGTATCGTATGACTGATCTCAATCCTGAACACATTCAAGCTATTGTTGATGCCATTGAAGCAGGAACTGTTTTGATTGATACGGCACCAAATTATATGAATGGGGCTGCCGAGCGCGCTGTTGCTAAAGCACTGCAGCAAATAGATGAATCACTACGCCATAGTGTTGAAATCATTAGCAAATTTGGTTATATACAAGGGGATACTCTTGAGCAAATTAAATCTGCAAGCAGAACATATGACGATATGGTTGAGTTTTCTGAACACGTGTTTTATTCTCTACATCCCAATTTTATACGCGATGAACTTGATAACACTCTTGAAAGATTACAAACAAAAACTCTTTCATGCTATATGATTCAAAATCCCGAATATTTATTGTTAAATGCTATCAATACGGGCCAGTCACATACTAAGGCATTAGAGAGAACCAATAAACAAATTTATCGTGCATTTGTAACGTTAGAAACATTGGTTGAAGAAGGAAAAATTCAAAGTTATGGGATTAGTTCCAATAGTTTTGCTAAAGCGTCTGATGATGAAGAGTTTTTAGCTTATGAGGACTTAATAACTTTGGCAGTTAATGCTGCAAAAGAAGTTGGTAATACAAAGCATGTTTTTACAACAGTGCAGTTACCCATTAATCTTTTGGAGCGTGAGGGCCTAAAGTGTGCTAGTTGGGCAAAAGCACAAGGATTACGTGTTCTTGCAAACCGTCCATTGAATGCTCAGATTGCTAATCAAATGTACCGACTTGCTGATTATGAAGAACCGGCAGAATATTTTAATCGTTATAATGAATTACTTGGTCTGCTTGATCATCAGTCGCTTAAACCGATTTACAATATTATAGAGCAGCTTGATAGCAACAAGCATCGTTTTTCATGGATAGGCGAGTACGAGCAGTTTCTGCATCAACAAGTACTGCCGCATTTGCAACGTTCGCTAGCACCATTAGATCAAGAGAGTGCAGAAACTTTGGCATATCATTTGCATCTCTTTTTGGAAGTGTTTGCTAAAATGGTAGCTTATGAGTGTTCTAAACGTTCGCGGGTTTTGCTTAAACCATATTTAGAGAGTTGTCAACACACACTGCAGTCGTGTGCTTTACATTTTTTGCTTCAGCAAAACATGATTGATAATGTGCTTGTTGGAATGCGAAAAAGCCGCTATGTTGCGGATGTTATGAATATTGCTTAGGTTCTATTTTTTAGTACCTGTTAAGCGATATTAGCCTATTTTGTCATATTAAAAATATAAGGCCAATAATGATTCCTTTTACCGACGAAGAGCTGATTACACCTGTTATCAGTGTCATCGACAAAATTCGCCCATCACTAGCACTAGATGGCGGCGACATCGATTTTATTACCGTAAAAAATGGTGTTGTTTATGTGCAACTCAAAGGGGCATGTGTTGGATGTGGCAGTAGTGGAAATACCCTAAAATACGGCGTTGAACGTCAGCTGCGCATTGATATTCATCCCGAGTTAACTGTAGTTAATGTACCATTTGGAATGGAAAATCAAATCGATCAACTTTAATATTTCAGCAAATTTAACCGATAATTCAATTAAACAAATGTTAGGTAATTATGAAGGAGGGCCACATGAAAACTATTAACAAATATAAAACCCTCGCCAATGCGAATGAAAACTTTAACCGTGCAGAGTATGATCAGGCACTCAGGAATTATGCGTTGGTGCTTAAGGATTTTCCTGGTTCTAAAGAAGCTTACAATGGTGCAATATTGGCCGAAATGGCAATGAGTGGTGAGATGAGCGCTGTTGCATTGTTTGATTATTATGCCGTTTTACGCGAAGAAGATGCTGAAGAAGCTGATAGCATTATGAGCGAAATTTTGGCAAGTCTTGATGGTACTTTTGAAGAGATTAGTAGTTTGATAAGTGATCCAATAAAAAATCGCATTGAAGCAGAAAATGGGATCTTGTATTCAGATTTTATTACTCTGGTTGAAGAGAGTGGTGACTTTAAGCGGACCTTTGAAAATATTATGTTTTCTACTCGTGTCATTATTACCGAAAAAGAGGATTTTCTTGATTTTCTTGATAAATTGGTGAAACATGGGTTTAAAGAGATGGCATTGGGCTATGTTGAGAGTGCACTTTCTGTCTATAAAAATGATACAAGACTTACTGAAATTTTTAATGCTATTGATCAAGAAGGCGCAGGTTGAAAATAGCCTTGCCAGATCGGCCGTATCGTTACGTTAGTGAAAATTCGCAAGAGTGTGGCCCTGATACGGCTTTTGTATTGACGGCACAAAACCGCAAATATCTTGATGATGCAAAATCCCACAATCCGCATACTATTATTGAGGCCAAAGAGATTGCTTTAGCATTTGGCGTTGATCGTATTAAAGTTATTGGTATTACCGGAACAAACGGAAAAACCACAACAGCAAGTGCACTCTATTCATTTTTGCTTGATTTGGGTTATAAGGTTGCCATGCAGGGAACCCGTGGGTTTTTTATGAATGATCAGGTGATTGAGGCTAAAACGCTAACAACACCTTCGGTTCTTAATACCTACCGCCATATCTATCAGGCCGTCAAAGCGGGGTGTGAGTTCTTTGTCATGGAAGTCAGCTCACATGCCATTGCACAAGAGCGTATTGAAGGAATCAACTTTGCTCTTAAAATTTTAACCAATATCACGCAAGATCATCTGGATTATCATGAAACGCTTGAAGCGTATGCGCGTGTCAAGAACAGTTTTTTTCAAGATGAGAGTGTAAAACTCATTAACCGTGATGAGCCAAAAGCTGATATCAATGTTAAAAATGCCTATACCTATGGCATTGAAAACAATGCAACTTATAAAATGATGGCGTATTCACTTAATGACGGTATCAGTGGGATTATTCAACATTTTGGAGCAATGATACCGTTTCATGGCTCCCTTCATGGTTTTTTTAATCTTTATAACATACTTGCAGCCATGGCGGCAGTCCATCTTTTGAGTGGGCATACTTTGGAGCAAATTAGTGAGGTGGTGGAGAATTTTGCCGGGGTGAGCGGTCGTATGGAACAAGTGAGTGAATCTCCTAATGTTATCGTAGATTTTGCTCACACACCAGATGGTATGGCTCAGGTTCTTGGTGCTTTAAAAGAGAAAGAGATCCGTGTGGTTTTTGGTGCTGGTGGCGATCGTGATCGTACAAAGCGGCCGCTCATGGGTAAAGTTGCTGCTCTTTATGCCAAAAAAATTTATCTTACCAGTGATAATCCACGCAACGAAGATCCTGACGCGATCATCGAGCAGATTCGATCCGGTATTAACGATGAAGCCGAATTGTATATCAATCCTAATCGGCGCGAAGCGATTGCAAAAGCGCTTGAAGAGCAGCAAGAAGGAGAAATCGTTTTGGTGCTTGGTAAAGGGGATGAAGCGTATCAAATTATTTATGATCAAAAGCTTCCATTTGATGACAGGGAAGTTGTTCGTGCATTGCTTGCAGAGCGAACTTAAGTTAAACTAAAATATATCGGACAATTTTTATCCTCTTTTCTTTACCTTGTATAATTTTTCCAAAAAAATAGCAAGGAGCAAACTAATGGGTATTCCACAACCAGCATTCTACATCTTTAAATGTGAGCAATCGTCACCTCCGGGTATGCCAAAACCATCGTGCGTAAGTCCGCATACGCAGGACTTATTTCAGCATTTAGCACAAACTTTAATGCAAAAAGGTATAATTGCGACTGTACAACCTGTGCGAACGGGATGTATGAACCGCTGTAACGTCGGACCTGTGATGTTGGTTGAACCTGGTCACATCATGTATGCAGGTCTGGATAAAGCGAAAATCGATCGCATCATCGAGGAGCATATCATGGGCGGCAATGTAGTGAAAGAGTATGTCATCAACGAAGAGTTGTGGGATACGCCGATTACGCCAGCTGATATGGCTGCTCAGATGGGTAGATAAGTAAGTTAGTAAGGATACAATGCATGACTATCGAAATGCTCTACAGTAAGATTCATCGCGCTACAGTAACGGATGCCAACCTGAATTACGTAGGTTCCATTACTGTTGATGAAGCATTGCTTGAAGCATCTAAAATGCGTGTTGGACAGAAAGTGGAAATTCTCAACATTAATAATGGCGAGCGATTCTCAACCTATATCATTTTGGGTGAGCGCGGCAAAGGCGATATTTGTCTTAATGGTGCCGCTGCACGTAAAGTGCATAAAGGTGATAAAATTATTATTGTTGCGTATGCAACTTATGACGAAAAAGAGCTTGAAACTTATCAGCCTGTAGTTGTGCTTGTAGATGATGAGAATAATATTGTCGAAACATTGACGGAGATTTAGCGCTATGTTTGGGAATATGAATCTTGGTGATATGGGTAAAATGCTTGAAAGTTTTCAAGAACAAGCTGAAAAGATGCAATCAGAAATGGCAGCTAAAGAGTTTACGGTTAAAACCGGCGGCGGTATGGTTAAAGTAACTATTAATGGTAATTCCGAAGTGATTGACATTGATATTGACGAAACACTGCTAGAAGACAAGGAGTCGTTGCAGATTCTTTTGATTGCCGCTTTTAATGATGCCACTAAGATGGTTGAAGACTCTAAAAAACAGAGTGCAATGGGATTGTTTGGCGGAGCAAACCCTTTTGCGCAGAACTGATGCTACGCGCTTTATTAATCACTCTTTTTTTCTCTCTTTCACTAACCGCTGCCTGTAGCACCCCGTTTCTTACATGTAAACAAAAAATCAAAGATTCCCATGCCATAGAGAACAATCATTTGTCACTCTTACTCAAAGGTGGTGTGCGTTTGGTGTATTCCAAATCTAAACCGCACGATGCCCTGCGCTATGATCCTCTTTTAGGGTTAGCACTTGTTAAAGATAGATCAGGATTTCGCTATCCCTTTGTTTTTTCACAAAGAAAGAATAAAAGCAGTGCGGTTGTTTCCAATACGCGTGCAGACTCTGGAACGATACTATCGCATCAATGTGGACTTGATGTGCTGGCACACTATTCGCATCCTTATGAGAGTCCAGCGTTGTTACTTGATTCTTGCTGTGGGTTTGAAGGGATAGCAACACCGCGCGGCATTATAGAAGAACGTTATGTGCAGCATTTTATTGACAATAAATTTGCGGGTTATGGCGATGCAGGCTTTGAAATTGATGAGAGTAAAAAAGGCATTGTTGTCACACAAACCAATCCTTTTTTTCCTAATGAGCCCCTCCATAAAGGAGATGTTATTATTGCTATGGATGCTAAAACGTACACAAGCAAGTGTGCACTGGAAGAAGCGCTACTTTTTAGTGCTCCTTCTACGCTTCATGATTTTAAAATAATACGTGACAATCAATTGTTACATGTAAGCGTAAAACTGGAGATGAAACGTGCTGGCGGGTTACTATCTTCAAGTTATTTAGAATATGTTGGGATTATTTTGGATCCAACCCTTCGTATCGCGTCAATTCAACCCCAAGCAGAGCACTTTGGTCTTAAAATTGGGGATCAATTAAAGTGGGTGAATCGCACAGATGTAGCACACTATAAAGAGATTCGTGCGGCATTGCATCAATCCAATGAAAATTTACTGCTTTTTGAACGCAATCACTTTCAGTTCTTTATCCGTATCCAAACTAAAAAAGATTAGAATAACAAAAATAATTAACGGGGGCATATGCAGGATTTTGAAGCTTTCTTAACAGCGCATTTACCGCGGGTGCCAAGCTTTCACCCCCATTATGAAAAAGCGTTACATTCAATGCTAATGGCTGGTGGTAAACGGTTTCGCCCGGCACTACTTTTAGGTGTGGTTTCAGCGTATGCTCCATTGCTGCGTGAAGGTGCTTTTCATGCGGCATATGCTATTGAGTTAATGCATACCTATTCATTGGTGCACGATGATCTTCCGGCAATGGATAATGCCATGCTGCGACGTGGTCATCCCACCTTACATGTAAATTATGACGAAGTCACCGCCATACTAGTAGGAGATGCGCTTAATACGTATGCTTTTGAGGTGTTGAGTGCTGCGCCGTTTTCGGATCGTGTGCGTGTCAAGTTAATTCGTGAACTGGCACAAAATGGCGGTGCCGGAGGTATGGTGCTTGGACAAGCGATTGATTGTTATTTTGAAAATACGCCGCTTGAAATTGATCAAATCAAACAGCTGCACATCCATAAAACAGCCAAACTTATTGCAGCGTCGCTTAAAATGGGAACTATTATCTGCGGTGAAGAAAAAGCAGCACAGCAGCTTTATGATTTTGGCATTGATTTAGGCTTGTTGTTTCAGATTCAAGATGACATTCTTGATGTAACACAAAGCAGTGAAGAGGCTGGAAAAACAACCCAAAATGACGCTGAAAAAAACAGTTTTGTTACGGTATTGGGATTTGAAAAGGCCATGCAAGAGGCGACGCTATTGGCAGATGATCTTTTAAAACGATTGGCACGCTTTGATGCGCGTTTAGAACGTGAACTTGCACCAATGCTTGTCGCGTATATTAACAGGCATGTTGTAGAGCATGTTTAAAATTTTTTTTAATTAAAACAAGGATGGAGAATGAGTAATACGATGCGCCAGAAAATGGCTGATACAATCCGTTTTTTGGCAGCCGATATGGTTCAACAGGCCAATTCAGGACATCCGGGTGCTCCCATGGGGCTTGCGGATATTGCGGTAGTTTTAAGCGAACATCTTTCGCACAATCCGAAAAATCCAAAGTGGCTTAATCGTGACCGTTTGGTATTTTCAGGCGGGCATGCAACGGGATTGATCTATTCACTTTATTATTTGTGGGGATACGGCCTTGAACTTGATGATCTAAAGAATTTTCGTCAGCTCGATTCTAAAACACCAGGGCATCCTGAGTTTGGTCACACCACGGGCGTGGAGATTACCACAGGTCCATTAGGCCAAGGGGTTGCCAATGGTGTTGGTTTTGCTATGGCTGCCAAGTATGTCGGTGCGCAGGTAAATTCTGAGACGGCCGCAGTGATTGATCATCATGTGTATGTACTTTGTGGCGATGGTGATCTTGAAGAGGGTATCAGTTATGAAGCCTGCTCACTTGCGGGACACAATAAACTTGATAATCTGATTATGATTTATGACTCCAACCGTATTACCATTGAAGGTTCGACCGATTTAAGCATCTCAGAAAATATTCGAGGACGTTTTGAATCACAAGGGTGGGAAGTACTTGAAATCGATGGGCATAATTTTGAAGCAATTGATGGTGCTATCAAAACTGCCAAAGCTGCGACTGCTCCATGTTTAATTATTGCAAATACTACGATTGCAAAAGGTGCCGATAAAATGGAAGGTACCCACCATTCCCATGGTGCCCCTTTAGGAGCTGAAGAGATTGCTGCGGCCAAGAAAAAAGCGGGGTTTGATCCAAGCAAAAGCTTTCACGTAGATGAAGATGTACTGGTACGTTTTCGCTGTGCTATCGAAGCCGGTGATTTGGCGGAGCGCCAGTGGAAGCATAGCCTTAAAACCCTCCCTTTGATGGAGCAAAACGAGGCATTGGAGCAACTGTTAAATCCAGATTTTTCACGTATTGCATGGCCAACATTTGACAAAGCGGATGCAACGCGTTCGACTAATGGCAAAGTGCTTAATGCTATAGCCAAAGCGATTCCCGGATTTTTAGGCGGTTCTGCCGATTTGGGTCCATCAAATAAAACCGATCTTAAAGATATGGGTGTTTTTCCAAAAGGTAAAAATATCTATTTTGGCATTCGTGAACACGCCATGGCGTCTATTTGTAATGCCATAGCACTTTATGGCCCATTAATGCCATTTAGTGCCACCTTCTTTGTCTTTAGCGATTATCTCAAACCTGCAGCACGTATTGCAGCTTTAAGTGGGATTCAACAATTTTTTATCTGGACGCATGACAGTATCGGTGTGGGTGAAGATGGCCCAACCCATCAGCCGATTGAGCATCTCAGTCAGTTTAGAGCATTGCCAAATTTTTATGTTTGGCGTCCGGCAGATGGCAATGAAAATGTAGTGGCATGGCAAGTGGCATTGCAGATGAAGCACTCGCCTTCAGCTTTTGTGGGATCACGCCAAAACTTGGCACTGCTTCCTCAGGCGGTAAAAGGGAGTGCTTCGCAAGGTGCGTATCTTCTGGCTGAAGATCCCAATGCTACAATAACACTGATGGCATCAGGTTCTGAAGTGGAATTGGCATTACATGTAAGAGAAGCACTTCATAACAAAGGTCTCCAAGCAAACGTTGTGAGTGTTCCTTGTTTTGATCTTTTTATTGAGCAAGAGCGTGCCTATATTGAGAGCATTATCAAACCAAAGACCAAAAAAGTTGCTATTGAAGCTGCGCGGGGTATGGAATGGTACATGCTAGCAGATCACGTTGTTGGTATGAGTACTTTTGGTGCTTCAGCACCGGCAGAAAAACTTTTTGAAAAATTTGGCTTTACGGTTCAAAGCATTTTAGAACAAATTAAATAGTAAACTTCCCGCAAAGTTACAAGCACTCATCTGCCCCAAAAGGGCAAGCTTTAGTGCCACAGCGGCCAGCGTAGCATTTTGGGCTTTGCTCAAAGTGCGTTCAAAACAAAAAGAGCAAGCTTTAGTGCCATAGCGGCTAGCGTAGGGCTTTGGGCTTTGCTCAAAGTGCGTTCAAAACAAAAAAGAGCAAGCTTTAGTGCCATAGCGGCCAGCGTAGCATTTTGGGCTTTGCTCAAAGTGCGTTCAAAACAAAAAAGAGCAAGCTTTAGTGCCATAGCGGCCAGCGTAGCATTTTGGGCTTTGCTCAAAGTGCGTTCAAAACAAATAGATTCCAAGGAGCTGAGATGTCTCGAAAGCTACGGTATCTTTTTTATAATTATCTTAATAGTGGGTGGTATTTTCCACCCCGTGAGTATCTTCAAAAATACCGTTTTCGGTTGATTAACTCCATTTTTCTTGTTGCGTTTGTTGCACTCATACAAGGTATTATCAGTAACCATATATTTGGTTATTCCATCTTGGTGTACGCCGATGCGAGTTTAATCGTTTTTTTTCTATGGTGTATCTATTTGCTACGACGTGACAAAAAAAATTATAATGTGGTCACACACGCTATCGCATTTGTGGTATTGGTGCATTTTAATCTATTGATTCTTTTTTCAAAACCCGAAGACATTAAGCTGATATGGTGTTTTTTTTATGTGGTTGCTTTTTTATTTCTCAAAGGAAATAGAGTAGGCGTGTTTTGGATTGCAGCTTTTTTTGTCTCGTTGTTAGCCGTACAGTTTCAAAATATTTATCCCAGTTACCTTAGTTTTGGAAAAACACTCTATCTTATTTTTGTGCTTGCCATTATTGCCTCGACGACCTATTTTTTCCAGCGTATGATTGACAAAGCGTATCGTACGATTTTAAAGCAAAACAGTATGCTTGAAGAGCAGATGCAAACAATTAAACGACAAGAAAAAATGATGATTGATCAGTCACGTTTGGCTGCCATGGGTGAAATGACACGTATGATTGCACACCAGTGGCGCCAGCCGCTCTCAACCGCTTCGTTGCGTATTAGCAATTATCAAATTAACGCTATGTTAGGAAAGAGTGAAACACAAACAAGCGACGAATTGCTTGAAGAGATTAATGAAACACTCTCCTATCTCTCTCATACCATCAATGACTTTCAAGACTATTTTAAACCTGACAATCAGCTAGGATGTTGCGATCTTGAAGAGACCATACGTTTAAGCATGGAATTTGTTGCTCCAAGGCTTAAAGAATACGCTATTGATATGAGACTTACATGTAAGCCAAATAGTTTAGTTAAAGCCAATTCCAATGAGCTCAAACAGATCTTTTTAAATCTATTTAACAATGCCATTGATGCTATTATCATTGCTGAGAAAGATGAGCGTTTTATAGAGGTGATCTGCGGCGAGGTTGATGATAGAGTGTTTGTAGAGGTACACGATACCGGAATCGGGATTGCTCAAGATGTGGTTCCACACCTTTTTGAGCCTTATTTTAGTACTAAAGGTAAAAATGGTACAGGGTTGGGACTCTATATGGTTAAGATGATTGTTGAACAGCAATTTGGAGGCTTAATTTCTACAAAAGATCGCGCTGAGGGTGCGGCGTTTGTTATACAGCTTTTTAAATGTGATAAAGGACAAAAGTGAAAGAAGATTCACAACACTACAAAACACGTAAAGCTTTTTTTGATTCGCTCGTGACGCTGTATGGACGTAATGTCGTTATGGAAGTGCTTCAAGAGCCATCACTCACGATTCACAAACTTCATTTAAGCACTAGCAACCGTCCCGATGGGGTGATTGCAACAATGGTGGCTTTGGCAGAAGAAAAAAAGATTGAAATTGCCTATCATGATAAAGCGGCTCTTTCGCGTATTTCTAAAAATGCCAAGCAAGATCAAGGTGTTGCCATTGATATTGTGGCCGAGAATTATCGTCCTATTGCTTCGCTTCATGAAACGTGCGGTGATCGTTGTCGTCTGCTAGCGCTTGATGGCATCCAGAATCCACAAAATCTTGGCATGATCATTCGCTCAGCCGCCGCAGGTACGATTGATGGGATTATTTTGCCTTTGCACAATAGTGCCAAAATTTCACCTTTGGTCATCAAAGCAAGTGCCGGGACACTCTTTAAAATTCCTATCTTTACATGTAAACATCTTGGTGAGGCATTTGAGTATCTTAAAGCGTATCAAATCTACATGCTCTCTTCTCATGCTAAAGAGAGTCTTTTTGATCTTAATATGGCATCTAAATCAGTTTTTGTATTGGGAAATGAGAGTGAGGGTGTTAGCGAAGCAGTAGCACAACATTGCAATAATGCTGTGCAGATTCCAATGCGCCGTGGCGTGGAATCGCTTAATGTCGCTGTAACGGCAGCATTAATTGCGTTTTTACCTTAATGTTCTTTGCCTAATGCCGCCAAAAAACTTTCCATATCATACTTAATGCGATATTCGGGTGTCATGATATGGATTAAAATATCTCCCAAGTCCACAACAATCCACTCGTCACTGACATCGACCCCTAAAAACTCTTCTTCGGGTTTAAGTTCGCGTTTAAGATGATCCAGCAGCGCTTCAGTATGGCGTGAACCCAGAGATGAAGCGATAATAACGTAATCAACAAAATACTCACGTCCTTTCAAGTCAAAGACTTCAATCGCTTCAGCTTTATGTTTGTCCAGTGTTTGGCTAATCTTTTCTATGCGTTTTTGCAATGATGCTCCTTATAAAAATTTATGATGTCCTGCGCAATTTCAGGTGGTAACCAACGAGCATCGCATGTATGGCGTAAGCTGCTTGAGCTAATTGGTATGTCAATATCAAGGCGTATAAAATTGGTATCAAGGGGTATCTCTTGACGTGTCGCCACAACCCATGTTACCGCAGCATTTAGTGCCTCAAAGCGGTGCCACTCGTTTAAATGTGCCACATTGTCGGCACCGATAATCATATACAGTGTGTCAACTCCGGGTTTAAAGTGCTCTACCGTTTCAATACTGCGAACACTACGCTCTTGAGCAATTTCAAAGTCCGAGATGATAACACGAGGATCATCGATGATCTTGGTTAGCCATTTAAGACGAAGTTGCGGCGGTGCAGCAAATTGTGATTTGAACGGGTTAAGATAAGCCGGGATGACATAAAGCCGTTCAATATCCAGATGCTTGAGTGCAGCAGCTATGATAGCCACATGACCAAGATGCGGCGGGTCAAAGCTTCCCCCGAAAAGTGCAATATTCATTTAAAGCAGATTATAGCTGATTTTTGTTAAAATCAGCGTCATTTAATGATACGGACAGGAAGATAAATGCATGGGCAAAATGTGCGTGTTTTCACGCAAAATGTTTCTATTTGTTAATGGCACTATGGTTAAAGTTATGGCGTAGCTTTAGGTAGCACGACTTATCGATATGGCACTTTACATTTTAAAATAAGGACCTCAATGCAACTTTACTCAATGAAAGATCTCGATCTTAATGGTAAAAAGGTTTTCATTCGCTGTGATTTTAATGTTCCCATGGATGAATATGGCAATATTATGGATGATCGTCGTATTCGAGCGGCACTTTCAACAATTAATTATTGTCTCGATCAACACTGTGCCGTTATTTTGGCATCGCATATGGGGCGCCCCAAGGGTGAGTTTAGCGAAAAATATTCATTAACCCCCATACAGCGTCGTTTGCATCAGATGCTTAAACGCGAAGTGATACTCTCTAAAGATGTTGTAGGTGAAGATGCAAAAGCCAAAGCCGCGGCATTACAAAGTGGGCAGATTTTGCTTTTGGAAAATTTGCGCTTTGAAAAAGGTGAAACGAAAAACGATGAACTCTTTTCTAAAGCTTTGGCCCAAATGGCCGAATTTTATATTAACGACGCTTTTGGGGTAAGCCACCGCGCTCATGCGTCGGTAGAAGGGATTACACACCATTTTGATAAAGCGCATAAAGCAGCGGGATTCTTATTGCAAAAAGAGATTAAATTTTTTGATACCTTGTTAAGACGTCCGGTACGTCCCTTTGCCGCCATTATTGGCGGTAGCAAGGTTTCAGGAAAACTGGAAGCACTGCGTCATTTACTACCGCGCGTGGACAAAATTTTTATTGGCGGAGGTATGGCATTTACCTTTTTAAAGCAAATGGGTTACGATATCGGGAATTCATTGGTTGAAGATGATCTACTGCAAGAAGCGCAAAACGTTATGGATGAAGCAAAACGACTGGGGGTCAAATTTTATTTACCGGTTGATGTTGTTGCGGCACAAAGGTTTGCGGCTGATTCGGTTAGTAAATTGGTAACGGCTCAGGAGATTCCCTCGGATTGGATGGGTCTGGATATCGGTCCTGCAACGGTACGGCTCTATCGTGAAGGTCTTAACGATGTACAAACAGTACTTTGGAACGGTCCTATGGGTGTATATGAGATGGAGCGTTTTATGCGTGGATCAAGTAAAATTGCGCACTTTGTTGCCGACTCTTACGCCACAACGGTTGTGGGCGGTGGTGATACTGCCGACTTGGTACAACGTGTGGGTGTGGATGAAGAGATGACTTTCATTTCCACGGGTGGGGGTGCGTCACTGGAACTGCTAGAAGGTAAAATATTGCCAGGAGTTCAACAGCTTGTATTTAAAGATGATAGCGAATGATATTAGCAGCCAACTTTAAAAGTAACCATACCCGAGCCAAAACAGCAGCGTATCTTGAAGCACTCGAAGCGTTTGTGATCGCGCAAGAAATTCATGATGAAATTATTATTTTTCCGCCAGCTACGGCACTCATGCAAAAGAGCTTACATGTAAAGGTTGGAGCACAAAATGCGTTTGCCGTACAAAATGGTGCTTTTACAGGTGAAATTGCATTAGAGCAGCTTGAAGAGTTTGGTATCAAAACCATTTTGCTTGGCCATAGCGAGCGTCGTCATGTTCTGGGCGAAAGTCAGGAATTGATTGCGGAAAAATTCTCTTTTTATAAAGAGAAGGGATTTCGTATTGTGTATTGCATTGGGGAACCTTTGGAAGTTCGTGAAGAGGGTAACGAAGCACTGTTAGAGTATCTGGAAGGACAATATGAAGGTATTGACTTTGGATACGATAATCTCATTATTGCTTATGAACCGGTTTGGGCCATTGGAAGCGGTTTGACACCGACGGATGAAGATATTGTACTCATTCACGGCGCCATTAAAAAAGTACACAACAAACCTTTGCTTTATGGCGGTAGTGTTAAAAAAGAGAATGCCAGAGCCATTTTGGGACTGGATCATGTTGATGGCATATTGGTAGGGAGCGGAGCATTGGATGTCAATGACTTTTTAGCCATGATTAAAGATGCACAAGAAATTAACAAAGGAGTAGAATAGAGATGATAATGAAAGGTAAAAAAGGCCTTATTGTTGGGTTGGCAAATAATAAGTCGATAGCATATGGTATTGCTAAAGCGTGTGCAGATCAGGGCGCGCAAATGGCATTTACGTATCTAAACGATGCGCTCAAAAAACGTGTTGAACCGATTGCAGAGGAATTTGGCAGCAATTATGTGTATGAGCTTGATGTTTCTAATGAAACACATATGACAGCGCTTGCGGCACAAATTGAGCGTGATTTTGGCACAATCGACTTTTTGGTACATTCGGTAGCTTTTGCTCCCAAAGAGGCACTCAGTGAACCTTTTATGAAAACAACTAAAGAGGCGTTTCAAATTGCTATGGATGTATCGGTATATTCGTTGATTGATCTTACAAACCGTTTGGAAACGGTTTTAAGTGATGACGCATCCATTTTGACACTGAGTTATCTTGGAGGCCCTAAATACATACCCAATTACAATGTTATGGGTGTAGCAAAAGCGGCACTGGAATCTACAGTACGTTATATGGCAGTAGAATTGGGTCTTAAAGGTCAGCGTGTCAATGCCATTAGCGCCGGACCAATCAAAACACTGGCAGCTGCAGGTATTGGTGATTTTAAACAGATCTTGACCTGGAATGAATGCAATGCACCTTTGCGCCGTAATGTCAGTATTGAGCAAGTTGGCAATTCTGCCATGTATCTGCTCAGTGATTTGGCATCAGGAGTGACGGGCGAAGTGCATTATGTTGATTCGGGATATAACATTATGGGCATGGGCGCAGTTGAGAAAAACAGTGAGGGTAAAACCACATTGGCCTGGGATAACCGAGAATCGTAAAAATTCTACATGTAAGGCTGCATAAAAACGGCGCTACAGTATCTTTTTTTTAAATTTCATGAAATATTACGTATTAAATATTGTTATTTTAAGATTAAAGCCCTAAAATAGGGCTTTTGTGGTGTTGATTTGGCCTTAAATTTGTGGTATAAAAATAACCTTGTGTTAAGATTTGTAACACTTATGCAAATGAATAAAAGTTAAACATTCGAATTTGACCAAAATTATGGGGACAATGCTACAATCGTTATGTCTGAAATTTCAAGATGAGGATATGAAATGAAAATTGTAAAAATGAGTCTTGC
This sequence comes from Sulfurimonadaceae bacterium, assembly GCA_050290965.1. Classification (GTDB taxonomy): domain Bacteria; phylum Campylobacterota; class Campylobacteria; order Campylobacterales; family Sulfurimonadaceae; genus JAFGUB01. The sequence continues at coordinate 5,901 of JBNKJB010000003.1, read as the reverse complement.
GGCAGCAATGCTAATGGGTGCGTCAGCGTTCGCAGTTGAGAATGTTCAAATCAGCGGTGATGCCAATGTGTTTTATTCTACTAGTGATGCAAAAGGTCAACTAAGTAACCTCGCGGTAGGTGAAACGGGAACAGGTACATTGTTTGATAAACACTCCAGTGCAGCCGATGCATCTTTGAATCTGAATCTGACAGCTGATCTGTACAAAAACGATTTAGTTACTATCAGTGCCGGTGCTGGGTATACTGCAATCTCTACGTTAGGCCTTGAAAATAACTTTGTAAGTAATGTTTGGGGTGGTTCTCACACGGCAGTAGCTGGTACAGGTGCGACCTATGCTGATGCGCTTGGCGGAGCTAAAGTTGAAAATGCAAGCTGGTTTACTGAAGCATATGCTGTAGTTGCCGCAGGTAATACGGCAGCAAAAGTAGGTCGTATGGCTTTGGATACACCACTGGCATTTACTGAAACATGGTCTATTGAAAAAAATACCTTTGAAGGTGCTGCGGTTATTAACCAAGATATTCCAGGTACCACTGTTGTTTTAGCATGGGTTGGTAACGGAAACGGTACTGAAACATTTGGAGAAGATCGTCGTAGTGCTGTAGCAGATTCTGGCCAACTTGGTTTTCCTGATACATCACTAGCAGTAGGTCCAGTTGTAAATGGCGAGGGTAAATTTGCTACTTATGGTACGGATGGCGCGTATGCAGCAGGTATCGTTAATAACTCACTTGAAATGTTGACATTCCAAGCATGGTATTATGATGTAACACGTTTAGCACAAGCGTATTGGATTCAAGCAGACTTTTCAATGATGGGTATTTTGGCTGGTGTGCAATACTCTGCGGTTGAAGTAGATGCTGATAATAGTGATGAAGACAATATCGTTGCCGCCATGCTTGGTTATGAAATGAAAGATGTTGTCACTGTTAAAGCAGCATTTTCTCAAACCAATGATAAAGGTTCTTTAGGTGCAGCTGGTTTCAATACAGCAACAAGTACAGGCGCATCAAAAATTTATACTGAAACATGGTGGTCTTATGGTTATATAACACAAACTGACACTACATCATTTTCATTTTCTGCAGAAGGCAGCGTTCCTAATATTGTAGATCTTGGCTTGTACTATACGATGGCAGATCAAGCTTCTAAAAAAGATGCTGCTGGTACTGAGGTTCAAAACAACGATATGTCAGAAATCACGCTGACTGCGTCTAAATCTTTTGGACCTCTTGATCTGACTTTGGCGTATATCAACACGGATCTCGAAGCAAATGATGATCCAATCAACACAGTTCAGGGTTATATCACTCTAAACTTCTAATTCCTCTTTCTACCCCCTTGGGGTGGAACTTTTTTTCTTTTGTATTAATTTTTTACTATAATCTCTTTAAAACATTTCATTAGGCTCCTTTGTGTCAAAAATTGCACCCAAAATTATGTATTTAGCACTTATGCTCTGGTTGATCTCGTTTATCTCATTTATAGCCATCAATGCCGCACCCAATTCGTTTTTATCGGCAGGTGAGCTAAATCCCAATATGACCGAAGCGGCGATTGCCAAGCTTAAAGCGGTTTATGGACTGGATAAACCGCTCTTAGAGCAGTATTGGGGCTGGATGCATAATATGTTAGGGCTTAATTTTGGGGTGTCATTTGTCAGCGGTGCGGATGTGAGTGATGAAATTCTCAAGCGCTTGGGCATTACGTTAACTATGAATATCACAGCGATGGTATTGGTGTTTGTAATATCAATCTATTTAGGTATTAAAGCGGCACTAAACTATGAGAAGCATACGGATTATCTCATTCGTCAATTATCACTGATTTCGTTTTCGATGCCGTCATTTTATCTGGCACTGCTGTTGATGCTGATCTTTAGTGTAACGCTAGAGTGGCTGCCCATTGCCGGATTGCACTCTATAGAGCCTAAAACCGGAGTAACATATTATCTGGATATGGCATGGCATCTTGTATTGCCGATAGGGGTGATGGTCTTTGTATCTTTGGGCAGTATGATTATCTATATTCGTTCGCTGACGCTGGAAATTTTAAAAAGCGATTATTACTTTTTTGCCCGTGCTCGTGGTTTGGATCAAAAGCAATTGCTGAGGCGTTATATTGTTCCCAATCTGCTGCCGCCAGTCATTACCCTTTTAGGACTCTCTTTGCCAGGCCTTATAGGCGGCAGTGTGATTTTAGAGGCAATATTTGGTATTGAGGGGATGGGACAGCTTTTTTACTTAAGTGCGCTAAGCCGTGATTATCCTGTGATTATGGGAATTTTGATGGTTACAGCGTTTTTGACGCTGCTGGGGAATATGAGTGCGGATCTTCTTTTGATGAAACTCAATCCGTATGCAAAGAGAAACTAAATATTACGCACTTTGAGCAAAGCCCAAAGTCCTATGTTGGCCGCTGTGGCACTAAAGCTTGCCCCTTTGGGGCAGAGGACTTCTTGTAGTTTTGCAAGAAGTTTATTAATTAAACAACGATTCCAGTGCTGAAATATCGTCTTTTTTCTCCTCTTTTTCACCATTTTGCATTGTTTCTGAAGAGCCTTTTTGCTCTATCAGTTCAATCTCGTATCCGCTAATCATGGAAGCAAGTCGGATGTTGATACCACTTTTGCCGATAGCCTTGGATTTTTGATCGCTTGGAAGTGTTACTATGGCTTTAGGCGGGGTTTCTTCGTTTTCACTTGGTTCTATTCTTACCGATGAAATAATAGCCGGAGACATGACACGGGCAATAAAAAGTTCGGGCACGGTAGTGTATTCAATACAATCAATGCTCTCACCCATAAGCTCTTCGCTTACGGCATTAATACGAACACCTTTAACGCCAACCGTAGCACCGATAGGATCAATTTTTGGATGCGTGGTGTAAAGTGCAATTTTGGCACGTTCTCCCGGAATACGCGCTGAACGTTCAATAATAACCAGGTTATCTTTAATCTCGGGAACTTCCATGGCAAGAAGCTCTTCAAGAAATTTTGGCGATGTACGCGAGAGTTCAATCTGAATACCGCTTTGTTTATCAATCATAACACGGCGCACAATAGCTTGCACTACGTCACCCACTTTAAAAACCTCACCTTTGATGCGGCTTTTCATAGGCAGTATGGCACGAACTTCATCCATTTCGATGTAGGTGTTGTTGTCGCTATCTACGCGTGTAACACGGCCCGTAGCAATGGTGCCAATTTTGCTTTTGTATTTATTGTAAAGTTCATCTTCAACCAGACGCTGAACATGATACTCTATTTCACGATGCAGTGTCATGGCAGCAGTACGGCCACGTGCTTCTAAATCATGCTCAATTTGAAATTGATCGCCTACTTCAATCTCATCATCACTCTCTTTGGCTTCAGAAAGGCCAATGTAAGCGGCGGCATGTTCGCCCTCTAGCTCTTTGGCATCATCATTCACGACCGTAATGGTTTGATAAATAATAACTTTTTTGCTGCTCTCATCAATAGTAGCTTCGTAAGCATAATTTTCGTTAATCAAACGCTTGGCAGCCTGCACAAAAGCTGTTTTAATCGCCTCTTTGACCCTCTCAGGAGCAAGTCCTTTTTCATGCGCAATTGAGTCGATAATATCTAAAATATGTTCCATTACAATCCCTTCTGGTTATTACGTTTGGTTCATAAAGATATGGCTGCTTTGGGAGTCAACTTTTATGAAGAAATAAAATTATAACAAAATAATATATATTTATGGGCACTTCCAAAAAACTATCTAAAAATCGAACAAACCTGCCATCAAACTTTCACTTTAAGGCACTTCATAGAACATTTTTTGGTTTTTAGAGGTGCCCTTTTATTTTATTGTTTTTTTCGGTTTAATGCCTCTTATTGGGTGGTTTTTAGATATGCTTTAAAAATTGTAATTTTTTAACTGTAAATAATAGCAGAGGAACTAAGTGATGCATCCCATAAGATCTGTAGCAATAGGCGTAAGAAATATCAACACTAAAAGTGGACTAGGAAAAATTGTTTTAGAACAGATTAAATACTATTTAAAACAAGGTGTTGCTGTTGATATTTATACCCATAAATATGACGAGAATATTAAAAATACAGGGGTCAATATTGTCAAAATATTTAAAGTTCCTTTTGTAAATGAATATTTGCAACGTCTCTTATTTGCTAAGTTTGCACAACATAAAATTAGCAAAAATAAGTACGACTTGGTGATCGGACACGGGGACTTAATGAAACAAGATGTTTTGTGTCTTCATAATCTGGTTGAAAGGGCGTATCAATACAAATACAATAAACCCATGGATCCACTTAATCATCTAGCAAAGTTTAGACGGCGCGTGCTGATGTCGAATGCGTATCGATTGCTTGTTGCCAATTCAAAACTTATGAAAGATGATTTAATTCAGGAATTTCATATTGCTGAGGATAAAATCAAAATAATCTATCCGGGATATGATCCTAAACAATTTAATACGGATAATGCTAAATTTGTTAAAGAAAGAATGCGTCAACAGCTCAATGTGGATGCTTCTGTCGTATTGATTGGATTTATCACTTCAGGAGATCTAAAAAAGAGGGCGTTATCTCTTTTTTTAGAAGCTCTTTATGAGCTTGAAACTACTGTTGAATACAAAGTATTGCTGGTAGCAAAAGATGGAAATATAGGCCAGTATCTTCAAGAAGCCAAAGATCTTGGAGTGGATGACAAGCTTATTTTACGAGATCCAATTGATAGTGTACAAGAGTATTTTCATGCCGTGGATTTTACCGTTCACCCTGCATATTTTGAAGAGTTTGGAATGGTGGTGCAAGAGGCGATGGCGTGTGGGCTTGGGGTTATAACCTCCAAACGTGTTGGTGCATCAGAGATTATGCTTGATCAAAGTGTTGTTATGGAAAAACCCAATAAAGCAGAACTCGCAAAGTATATAAAAGAGATGCTTGAGAATAGAGAACGAAAAGAGAACATTGCTCAATACGCACGTGATTCTGTTAAAAATACGACATGGGATCATTATATGAAAAATTTTAATCATGCGATTGAACAGCTGTAAGTTCGTTGTTGATGGATAGGGCTATGAAAATTCTTTCGGAGTTAATTATGGTTGGGATGGCACAGGTGAAGGTGAGAATGGTTTTTATGTTTTAGATAGTGTAACCGAACCGGTAATCCCCCCGCAAAGTAAGGCTTTTCAAAAGTAGAAAATTCTAATAAACTACAGACAGGAGTTTTCTATGAAGAAATCACGATTTACAGACAGCCAGATATTGGCGATATTGAAGCAGGCGGAGAATGGTATTCCAGTACCACAGCTGTGCCGAGAGCATGGGATGAGCAGCGCGACGTTTTACAAGTGGCGATCCAAGTATGGCGGAATGGATGCGTCGCTGATGGCTCGAATGAAAGAGCTCGAAGAGGAGAACCGAAGGCTCAAGAAGATGTATGCCGAAGAGCGGATCAAGAACGAGATCGTGCAGGAGGCTCTGGAAAAAAAGTGGTGAGGCCGTCTCACCGCAGGGAGATGGCTAAAAAAGCCGTTGAAGAGAAAGGTTTGACGATTCGTCTAGCCTGCGCCGTCTTTGTGATCAGCGAGACCTGCTATCGCTATGAGCCCAAGCTTTCTTCCGAGAATGAAGCAATCGCCGACTGGCTGATCCGCCTGACGCACCATCAGAAGAATTGGGGATTTGGTTTGTGCTTTTTGTATCTGCGCAATGTCAAAGGATATGGGTGGAACCACAAGCGGGTGTACCGTATCTACCGTGAACTGGAACTGAACCTGCGGATCAAGCCCAAGAAGCGCATCGTCAGAGAAAAGCCTAAACCCCTAGAGGTGCCGTTAGCTCCCAACGAAGTGTGGTCGATGGACTTCATGCACGATCAGCTCAGCGACGGACGCAGTTTCAGA
>JBNKJB010000002.1:0-30378 GCA_050290965.1 Sulfurimonadaceae bacterium | reverse complement strand
ATATCAATTTTTACAATCGAACCAGATTGCATTCGTACAATAACTACAAATCGCCAATCGAAAAAGAGCTACAATGGTGGCATCAGCATCAGATGCTAAGAAATGCTTGATTTCTTTGTACTATAGAGGGTTGACAGATCACTTAACGGACTAGGTAAATTTTTGATTATTTTTCAACTGTTTCATATTGATAAAATATTGTATGCTACAATACAGTAATACAAACATACTGGGAGGGGTCTTTTATGGTTGCAACGGTAAGACTTGATGATGTCCATGAAAATAAACTGGAAAAAGTGGCAGAATTGCTACACAAAAAAAAGAGCGATGTATTAAGAGATGCTCTTGATTATTATGCTGATTATGTTCTGAATTCCAAAAAGAGACGAATACTCAAAGCAGTGGAAAAAGTCAAAGAGGCGGATGCACTGGAAGCAAAAGAACTGGAAGGCACTCTGAATGACGGCCTGTAAAGGTGAAATCTGGCTGGCAAACCTGAACCCTCAAAAAAAAGCCAATGAAATCGGTAAGATACGCCCTGTGCTGGTTATTCAAAGTGATGTGCTGAACCAATCATCCTACACCACCACAGTCATCATTCCTTTGACAACCCAGCTTATAGACGATGCTGAACCACTCCGCTTTCGTTTTACAGCAAGAGAGAAACTCGAAAAAAACTCCGATGCCCTCATAGGACATGTCCGCTCTATTGACAATGACCGCTTTGTAGAAAAGATTGCAACCTCGACGGATGATGAGTTAAAGACGGTATTGATACTGTTGATTGAGATTTTGGATTGAAAATTTCGTTTTTACGGTCAGTAGTATAAAAATATTCTAATGTAGTATAAATGGCTTATGTAATGTTTAAAAAGTCCTATTTTTAGGGGTTTTATGATGGTGTCAAAGGGGGGACTTGAACCCCCGACCCCCGGCTTATGAGACCAGTGCTCTAACCAGCTGAGCTACCTTGACATCTTTGAGAAGGTCGGAATTATATAGTCTGTTTTCTTATTTTTAGCTAAAATTTATACTTCCAACGCTTTATCAATTGCTTTTTGATCAAAACCACAAATCCAGCGTGACCCTATTAAAAACACCGGTACCCCTCGACAGCCATGGCGTTCGCAATCTTTAGCTGCTTTAGCATCTTTGGTAATATCAATAGTTTTAAATTTAATCTCATTTTTTTTTAGGTATTGCTTGGCCGTTGTACACCATTTACATGTAGGCGTAGTAAAAAGTACAACGGATTTTTGTTTCTTTCCTGATTTTTCCATATTAATACTGTACCTCTCTAAATCAAAAGTTGTATGAAATAGTATCAATGATTTTATTAATCAAACTTTATGCTTCTATTGAAGTAAAATAGATTGAGTCACAAAGACTAAAGGTATTGACAAGTAAACAGATTTTTGTGTAAGATTCTCAAAAATTTCATTGAGGAGATCAAAATGAACTTTAAACCATTAGGTGATCGTTTGCTCGTTGAGCGCATTGAAGAAGCTAGCACTACAGCTTCAGGAATTATTATCCCTGACAATGCCAAAGAAAAGCCAGCACAAGGTAATGTTATGGCTATTGGAAGCGATGTCGAAAATGTTGAAGTAGGTAACACTGTGGTTTTTGGCAAATATGCTGGCACAGAACTGACACTTGATGGCAAAAAATATTTGGTTATGGAACTTTCTGACGTTCTTGGCGTTACTTTATAAAATATTAAAGGATTTTGATTATGGCAGCAAAAGAGATTACATTTTCAGACACAGCCCGCAATAAGCTGGCACAAGGTGTTCAAAAACTAACCGATGCAGTTAAAGTTACTATGGGACCTCGCGGTCGCAATGTTTTAATTCAAAAAAGCTATGGCGGGCCTTCTATTACAAAAGACGGTGTTTCTGTTGCTCGTGAAATCGAGCTCAAAGATCCTCTTGAAAACATGGGTGCACAACTGGTTAAAGAAGTAGCTTCTAACACTGCTGATGAAGCAGGTGATGGTACAACTACAGCAACCGTACTGGCTAATTCGATTTTTCAAGAAGGCCTACGCAATATCACAGCTGGAGCTAATCCCGTTGAAGTTAAACGCGGTATGGACAAAGCCACTGAAGCTATTTTATCCAATCTTAAAAAAATATCTATCGCCGTAGCTGGCCAAAAAGAGATTGCTCAAGTAGCATCTATTTCTGCTAATTCAGACACCGCTATTGGCGATATGATTGCCGAAGCAATGGAAAAAGTTGGACGCGATGGCGTTATTACTGTCGAAGAAGCAAAAGGTATTAATGATGAACTCGAAGTCGTTGAAGGAATGCAATTTGACCGTGGCTATCTTTCTCCATACTTTATTACCAACTCTGAGAAAATGATCGCTGAAATTGAGAATCCATATATTCTTCTTTTTGATCAAAAGATTACTAATCTTAAAGACCTTCTACCTGTACTTGAACAAGTTCAAAAAAGCAATCGTCCATTACTGATTATTGCTGAAGATGTGGAAGGCGAAGCAATGGCTACATTGGTTGTCAACAAACTTCGCGGTATTCTTAACATCTCTGCTGTCAAAGCACCTGGTTTTGGTGATCGCCGTAAAGCGATGCTGCAGGATATTGCGACTCTCACAGGGGGTACAGTCATTTCAGAAGAAGTGGGCCGTACACTCGAAAGTGCACAGATCGCTGACCTTGGTCAAGCTGCTCGCGTTGTTATTGATAAAGACAATACGGTCATTGTTGATGGCAAAGGCTCTAAAGAGATGGTTGAAGCCCGCATTAAAGAAATTAAAATTCAAATTGATGGCACAACATCAGATTATGATAAAGAAAAACTTCAAGAACGCCTTGCCAAACTCTCTGGTGGCGTAGCTGTTATTAAAGTTGGTGCTGCAACTGAGACTGAAATGAAAGAGAAAAAAGATCGTGTTGATGACGCGCTTTCAGCTACCAAAGCAGCAGTTGAAGAAGGTATTGTAATTGGTGGTGGTGCCGCATTAATTCGTGCAGCAGAAGGTATTGATTTTGAAGATCTTCCGCACGATCAAAAAATTGGATGCGAAATTATTTTACGTGCTATCAATGCACCATTGAAACAAATCGCAGTCAATGCCGGCTATGATGCAGGTGTTGTTGTTAATGCTATTCTTAACTCTACCGATAAAAACATTGGATTTAATGCTGCGACAGGTGAATATGTCAATATGTTTGAAGCTGGAATTATCGATCCACTTAAAGTAGAACGTGTGGCACTGACCAATGCCGTGTCCGTATCAAGTTTATTGCTTACTACTGAAGCTACCATTCACGAAATTCCTGAAGAAAAATCTGCTTCTGCTGCTCCTGACATGGGTGGCATGGGCGGTATGCCAGGTATGTATTAAACCTTTTTTCTAACAAAATGAGTTAGAAGCCTCTATTCAGGCTTCTAACTTTTAATTAGGCCTCAATAACATTCTGAACCTCTGACATTTTAGTACCTTTAATCCGAAATGCCTTTATTTCGCCACAACCGTTTGATACGCTTACAAAGTTGATGCTAATAAGCGAACCTTTAATAACCCTAAGCTCAGAAGAAAGACGAAAAGGGATAATGCTCAGGGGAGTGTTTTTGGCTTTACCAAAACACATTCTAAAAAAGTTTTACAAAAATTCTATTGTAATAATATGTAGGTATCATGGTGTAAAACGTAGCAAAAAGTTATTATGTCTAAATTTATGACTTCTATGAACTCAATTTTGGTATGCTTCCACTAATGTTACACCCAAAACTGAGATAAAATTTTACCAAGAGATTAAAATCATTCATTACTGAGTGTTTAGGAGTATCAATCATTTTTATTACCCCTGGATTAATGTATTTTGTCATCGTCTTTGAAAAAATTGGTGCAAAGAATAAGGAGCTTGCTTGAAAATACTATTGACTTTTTTAGTACTGGCCTCGTCACTTATGGCCCTTGGGCTAGATGAAGCGATTGAACGTGCCATAGCTAATTCTCCCCTACTTAAAATCGCTCAAGGTAATCTATCCGTAGCCCAAACTGCTGAGGATGAAGCATATGCAGGATATCATCCCACACTTAATGCCAGTGCTTCGTGGAGAGTGCAAGATAAAACGACAGTGTTCTCTTTTGCACCAACACATTATTACGATCTAAGTGCTTCTTATAATCTTTTTAAAGGCTTCAGCGACAGTGCCACGATTGATGCTCGCCATTATGAAAAAGAAGCTACAAAACTACAACTTGACGCAACTAAGGCCGATTTGCGATTGAATGTTATCAGTGCCTATAGTGCGTGTATCAAAGCACATAAGCAGTTTGCAACACAAAAGGAAGAAGTAGCCTCATTACAAAAACAGTACGATGATACGGCAGTACGTTATGAGCAAGGCATGGTGGCTAAAAACGAACTGCTTTTGATTGAAGTTGATAAACTTCGTGCCGAGCAGGAACTTTTTAATGCCCAAAGTAATATTACTCAAAGTTATAGCCGCCTGCGCCAACTTTTGGGTGGCAAACTTGAGCGAGACGAAAATGTTGAAACATTTGATACATCAACACCACAATTGGCTGATTTTGACGAACTTCTCAAACAAACTTTTAAAAACCGCAGTGAGCTTAAAGCCTTAGATTTACTTGAATCATCACTATTATCGCAGCGTGATGCAGTAGCCGGTAGCTATTTACCTCATATTGATTTACAAGCCAATTATCGAGTTAATGACAAAAAACGTATGCTAGGAACTGAAACAATTCAAAATAGTGAGCAAGCGACCAGTATGCTCAATGTCACATGGACACTTTATGACGGGCTAGCCAATATTGAACGTCGAAAGGCACTGCTTGAAAAAAGCCGTATTCAAGCCTATCAACGAGAGCAATTAAAGCTTGATTTACAATATCAGCTTCGCAGTACTTATGAAGCATTCAAAGTAGCGTACAAAACAAAAGATGTAGCATATCGTGCTTTACAAAGTGCCAAAGAAAATTATCGTATTACCACCGATCGCCATAACTATGGTCAGGTCAGTACATTAACATTAATCAAAGCACAAGCAGACCTTACTCATGCCACCAATGCGTATAATAACGCTACTTATGACCTTTATGTATCTTTTAAGGCTATTGAACGAATCAGCGGTAATTAAACCACTATTTATAGAGTTTAAAATATTTTTTCATAAAGTCGCATGATAGTGACATTACACCTTCAAGTAGTGGCACGGTAACCAAAACTTTTGCTACTATAAGTGACCTTCAAAGCCATAGCTAGGGCTATACTTCTTCTTATTGAGTTTGACTAGCGTTTTCAAAGCGGCCCTTTTATAATATCTGCAACAAGTGCGCGTTATAATAAAGCCACATCATCTTAAGGAAAATCTATGAGTCTGTTTGGATCAAACGCAAAAGAGTTACAAGCCATCAGTAAACTTGAAGAGGAAAATCGTCAACTCAAAGCGCAAAATGAAACGCTTGAAAAGCGTATCAAAACACTTGAAACTACCCAAAGCAATCAAAGTGAAGATGAAATGCTCTCTAAGAGTATTCATGACATTGTTCAACTACTCCTTAAATCATATGCCAGTGGAGTAGGATTTGTACAAAAAATTATGGAATCTAATATCAGAGCTCTTAGTGAGGCAACTGACTATAATAACCGTACTTCAAAACGCATTGATAATGTCAAAATCAAGCGTGGAGATGTTTTGCAAAGCATTGAAACCATTGCTCAAGAGAGCCACTCTCTTGAAAACGGTGCCACCTCTTTAACTGATAGCGTCAGTGCGATTAGCGCTATCATCAATCTTATTAAAGATATTAGTGATCAAACGAATCTTTTGGCGCTTAATGCTGCCATTGAAGCGGCGCGAGCAGGTGAACACGGACGTGGTTTTGCTGTTGTTGCCGATGAAGTTCGTAAACTTGCAGAACGCACCCAAAAAGCGACTCAAGAAGTTGAGATCAATATCAGCCAGCTGAAGCAAAATTCCACTGAGATTTTGGATATGACTCAGAACTTTAATACCAATGCGAATGCTATTAACGCCATACTTTCCGATTTCTTTGAAGAGCTTGAATTTGTTATTAGCAACTCGGAGCGTATTTCTAAAATTACGCATAATATTACTAATGAAATTGGTATTGGTAATGGCAAAGTTGACCATATTCTTTACAAACTTGAAGGATATAACGCATTTATCAATAATAGCAATCCAACTTTGATGAGTGAACTAGAGTGTCGTTTTGGTAAGTGGTTTAAAATTAATTATAAAGAGATTGAAAGAGAGCAACAAGTTATTGACTCCGTTACCCGTCATCATAAAAATGTACATGATGGCGTTAAAGAAGCCATTACTATTTGGAGAGATCAAAAAGATTATAGCCGCGCCGTTAAACGCATGGACGATGTGGAACACTCCAGTGAAAAAGCGTTTGAAGAATTACTAGATACATTTATAAAACATCGAAAAGAGGTATAAAATAGATTGGTGGAGCTGTGGAGAATCGAACTCCAGTCCGAAAACAAGCTACTAAAGGCGTCTACATGTTTAGAGAAGTTGTTTCATTTAATCTGGCTTCACACAACTTGCAAAGCTACGCCAAACGAGTCTCAAAGATTCGTTTTACGCTGAGACAGACGTAAAATATATCTACATAAAGGGTGATACTTCGAATCCTACTTATCTAGAGTCCATAGGTGAAGCAGCCCGCCTCTTGCGAGGGGTTAAAAACTTAAGCTACTGCTAAAGCTGGGCGATAATTTGTATTGTTTGCATTTAAGCAAGATGAGCCGCGTAACGGAAGTGCTCAGTCCGACATGCAACCTAAAGCGACCTACTCCCGTCGAAACCAGGTCAGCCCCATAAGTTAGAGTGCCATTATAGCCAATTACTCATTGATCAGTGATTTGATATGACGTGCTAATTCAGTACAGCGTGTTATCTTTTGGCTTAATGACAGTTCATCTTCTAATAAAATATTGATAAACGCCGAACCTACAATAACGCCATCCACACCTTTTGCTTTCTCTTTAGCAGTTTTTTCATTAACGCCAAATCCCACATATACGGGTGTTTTGCTATATTCTTTAATGGCTTCAACACTTACATGTAAGTCTTCAGATTTTCCTGAACCCGTAATCCCTGCATAAGCTACCAAATAAATAAATTTTTGTGCATCACTGACAATAGTGGCAATACGCTCTTTTGTATCCGTAGGTGCTACAAAAACGATATTGGCAAGATGATTCGCACGAAATGCATTAGAATAAGCAGCGCTCTCTTCGTGAGGAAGATCAGGAATAATCATACCGCTAATACCTAGCTGTGCTGCTTTGGGAAGTAATTGATCTAAGCCATATTGAAAAAAGGGATTAAAATAGCCCATCCACAAAGTATCAACATCTTTGGCAATAGCACCGGACAACTCCAAAAGCTGTTCAAAACGAAATCCATTTCCTAGCGCTCTGAAATTAGCCATTTCAATGACAGGGCCATCGGCAACCGGGTCAGAAAACGGCACACCAAGCTCTATGGAATCAACCCCATTTTCACCTAAAGCTAATGCGAGATCGGCTGAAAAATTAATGTCAGGGTATCCTGCGGTAATGTAGGCTACGAGTTGTTTCACACTTTCTCCAAATCGGGAAGTTTTAAAAGAGAGAACTTTATTTTCGTCAGTTCATTATCAAGTTTGAGATCATCTTGCCACTGCATAAAAAGCTCATTGATTTCCATAAACCAGTTCACCGTATTTTCACTAGCAGGGCCTTTAAGCTCACGCATCTTTTCAAGAACATCTTCAACAAAGCGAGAGAGACGTAGTATGGGATCAAGTTTTAAAAATCCTGAGGCCGATTTAATATTATGAAAAATTCGAAATAACTCATCAACACTACGTGCATAGCGCTCTTGATTTTGCAAATCGACCGTTAGCACATCCATAACATCAACCATCATTGCAAAATGATCTAAAAATTCATCAACGATCTCAAAATCGAAATTTGCTTCTAAATCGCGTCTTGCACCCATAAAATAGTTCTCCTATTGCGTTGAATTATAGCGGTTTTTTCGTTAAAATCCACGCATCCAACAAAGGGAGCCACTCGATGACAACAAAACTCTCCATCACCACTATTCTCAAAGCAAAAGGTGAACGCAAACTTACCATGATTACAGCTTACGACGCACTATTTGCCAAACTTTTTGACACCATAGCTGACATTATCCTTGTCGGAGATAGTCTTAATATGAGTTTTAATGGCCAACCTGACACGCTAAGCGCGACCCTTGATCAAATGATTTATCATACGCAAGCCGTCTGCCGAGGTGCCGTTAATTCTTTTATTATTTGTGATATGCCCTTTGGAACCTACGCCACCAAAGAGCAAGCACTAGAATCTGCCATTCGTGTCTATCAAGAGACGAATGCCGATGCTATCAAAATTGAAGGGGGACGTGAAAAAGTAAACATTATTGAGCACCTCACATCCAATGGTATTGCCGTATGTGGTCATATTGGTTTATTGCCACAATCTGTACGTGGCGAAGGAGGATACAAAATTAAAGGCAAAGATGAATCTGATATTCAACGATTGATCGAAGATGCAAAAGCGCTTGAGGCAGCCGGTGCGTTTTGTATGATTATTGAAGGCGTCAAAGGCGACGCTGCAACACGTATTGCACAAAGTGTTTCAGTACCGCTCATTGGTATTGGAGCCGGTAATGGCGTTGATGGGCAAGTATTGGTATTTTCTGATATGCTTGGATTTTTTGAAGAGTTTACGCCAAAATTTGTCAAAAAATATCTTGATGGTGCCGCTCAAGTCAAAGAGGCGCTAAGGCGCTATAAAAAAGAAGTTGAAAATGGCTCATTTCCTGATGAGATACACACTTATTAAGTCGCTACGCGCTATAGTGAGCTTGATTGTTGCAACAGGAATAAAAACACAATAGATGGAACGACTGGTCGAAATAGAAAAGTTCACTAACGATGAGAGCATTGAGATGTCTCTGCGTCCTGATGGATGGGATGATTACATCGGACAGCCACAACTTAAAAAAAATCTTGGTGTTTTTATTGAAGCGAGTAAAAAACGCCAAGAAGCCCTTGATCATGTACTCTTTTATGGCCCTCCGGGATTAGGAAAAACGACACTGGCGCTTATTATTGCCAATGAGATGCAATCTAATATTAAAGTTACTGCCGCACCCATGATAGAAAAAAGTGGGGATCTGGCTGCAATTTTAACCAATCTGGAAGAGCACGATATTCTTTTTATTGACGAAATTCACCGCCTCTCTCCGGCAGTTGAAGAGATTTTGTACTCTTCTATGGAAGATTTTCGTCTTGATATCATCATAGGAAGCGGCCCAGCGGCACAGACGGTAAAAATTGACCTGCCCCGCTTTACGCTTATTGGTGCCACAACACGTGCGGGGATGCTTTCTAACCCCTTGCGTGATCGTTTTGGCATGAGTTTTCGTATGCAATTTTATACCTCTGATGAACTGGCCCAAATTGTTACATTAGCGGCGCGTAAACTTAATAAAGCTATTGAAACCTCGGCAGCGCTTGAAATTGCCAAACGCAGCCGAGGTACTCCACGTATTGCATTACGCCTACTACGCCGTGTTAGAGATTTTTCAGATGTTGCTAACGAAACGCAGATATTACATGTAAGATGTAAATTTGCACTTGATGAACTGGGTATCAACGCTTATGGATTTGATGAGATGGACATTCGACTCTTAAAGCTGCTAATTGCCGCCAAAGGACGCGCTATGGGTCTGAGCACGCTCGCTGCGGCGCTGAGCGAAGATGAAGGAACGGTTGAAGATGTGCTGGAGCCTTATCTGCTGGCTAATGGTTATCTTGAGCGTACCGCGCGTGGACGTATTGCCACGCCTAAAACTTACGATGTTTTAGGCATGGAGCATTCTAGTTCATATCCTGGTCTTTTTGAATGAAACCACAACATTTTTTACTGGCACTTTTTTTAGCTGCTTTTTACGGTATTTACATACTGTATCAACCCTTTTTAATGACCATTTCAATTGCAATGCTTTTAGCAATCTCTACGGCCAATATACAGCGCCGCTTTGAAGAACTTAGCGGATCAAACCTCGTTGCCGCCCTGTTTTCAAGCTTATTGCTTGCCATTTTATTTTTTGCACCACTGGGCTATTTCTTAACAACCATTACGATGATGCTCAATCACATAGATCAAAACCAGCTGGCCATGCTGTATGGCAATATTATAAATTGGGTAGACAATCTTCCCGAAGAACTTGATTTTGCCAAATCCTATTTACAAGAGCTAACCGGCAGTATCTCGCTAGGAGATTCAGCTGCAAATGCAGTCAAAATTGCCGCTACTATTGGGGGCTATAGTGCCAACTTTTTGAAAAATGCTTTTTTGGTTATTGTTTTTTACTTTTTTGCTCACTCTCATGGACGCGCTATTTTTACTTTTTTTAGAGAGCTTATTCAACTGCCGCATCAAGACACAACCCTGCTTAGTTACGAACTTTCATCAGTCATGAGCGTCGTTTTTTATTCCATTATTGTAACTGCGATGTTTGAAGGTGCCCTTTTTGGCATTGCTGTTTCTTTTATGGGCTATAACGGCTTGCTCTTTGGTATTATGTATGGTTTTGCATCACTTTTACCGGTTGTTGGAGGGGCACTGATGTGGCTTCCTTTTATGATCTACGAACTCTCCAAAGGCAATATTGCCGAAGCGATTTTTATTGCTTTGTATACATTAATAGTCATCTCAATTGTCGCAGACACATTTATTAAACCTTTAATTATTAAGTGGATCAATGAACGTTTTATCAAAACTACCACTAGAATGAATGAATTGGTCATCTTTTTTGCCATTATTGCCGGGCTCACCACTTTTGGATTTTGGGGTATGATTTTAGGCCCTGCCATCACTGCATTTTTTCTGGCCATCATTAAACTAGTGGAGCAGCAAAGCCAACAGATATCAAAAGATCAGAGTTAATCAGTCACTGTTTGGAAACTTTAACACGTTACAATACCCGCTTACATGTAAGGGACTCTTCTAAAGGATAGCAATGCAAATAAAACTTTTTTTTCTTACTCTTTCTCTCTTGTTAGTCATCACCGGATGCGGCAAAATTGAAGAAGAATCGGCTAGCGGAACTATCGAATACGAAAACGAAAATTATGCGCCGAACCAAACCAATACCTGTTATGACGATTATGCTAATAGTGCCGGATGTTTTGGATCCAAACAATATTTTGGTGATGAAGAGATCACAAACGGTATTTGGAGTGTTTACACCAAGAGCAATAATTATCTGGAGTATTACGACAAATATCAGATCAGTTATCAATTTATGAGTGACGGTTCGATCAAGCAGCGTAGCGGAAGCCGATTTTATTATTACAACTACACTGATGTCTGGGGCGTTAATGATGATGGTAGCGCTTTAAATCTGCATCCAACAACCAGTTATACTATCTCCGCATCACGTACCGGAGGCTGCTACACCGTGACTTCAGGCGGAAATACCTACCGTATGTGTAATGAACCGCTTATTAGCGATGCAGCACAAAACAGTGCGGGTTATTACGGTGCTGATATCAGTTTTGGCAATAATGATGTTTATGGAAACTATACGGCAGCTGGCAGCTGGCGCATTGATGATAAGAGCGTCACACTTGATGCCAACGGTTCCACTTCTACAGGCGGTGAATGGGGTTTAAGCCAGGATGCTAAAATGATTAGTATTGATGGTATCTCTTATCTTATCAATACCTACCCCGACAATAACTGCATTGAAACTTATGAGATGTCTGGTGACTATCCCACCGAACCACGCACTTTATGCAAAGAGTAGCTTATTTTACATAAGCTAACGTGAGACAAAAAAGTACCTCTTTAGCTTCTTTTTTCAGCCGCGCAACCGCCTCTTCAAGCGTGCTGCCGGTAGTAATAATATCATCAACCACAATAACATTCTCATATTTAAAGGGCTTACATGTAAAGTTCCGCGGATGTGCCTTGCGATAAACAAGAGATTTTCCCGCATAATTTACCCTGTTTTGCGCACGTAAAATAGCATGAAGGGGTTTGATGTTTCTACTTGCCAACGCACGGTTTAAAATGGCGGTATGCGAATACCCGTGAATGGGCTGATCATCAACCCCAATAGAGACCACCGCTTCATCAAATGTAAATGCCTGTGCAAAAACTTTAAATGTATGTGCTGCCAAAAGTGAATAGATGTAATATCCCACATCGGTATGCTTGCTTAAAAGCAACGCTTCGATGTCGCTGTAAGGAAAAAAAGAGATCACCTTTGTCTGATCATCAAGATAAGAGGTATGTAGTTGAGGGCTTAGTGCTTGCAGGCAACTTTGGCATAGATGTGTTGGCGAAAACGCTTCACACATCATGCAACGCATCTTAGTCCATTTTTAAAACGCTCATAAAAGCCTCTTGCGGCAACTGCACTTTGCCAATCGATTTCATGCGTTTTTTACCCTCTTTTTGTTTTTCAAGCAGTTTACGTTTTCGAGTAATATCGCCGCCATAACATTTGGCAGTAACATTTTTACCCATCGATTTTACTGTCTCGCGTGCAATAATTTTATTGCCAACACTGGCTTGAATTGCTACTTCAAACAACTGACGAGGGACAATCTCTTTCATGTTTTTCACCAATACCCGGCCCCGTGCTTCCGCAGAGGAACGCGGCACAATAATGCTTAATGCATCCACCACATCACCGGCAACACGTACATCAAGTTTAACCAGATCGCCTGGTCTGAAATTGCTAAGTTCATAATCAAAGCTGGCATACCCTTTGGAGATCGATTTGAGTGTATCGTAGAAGTCCACAACAATCTCATTCATGGGCAGTGCATATTCAAGCATAACGCGCTGCTCATTGATGTAATCCATCTTCTCCTGAATCCCACGCTTATTGGTGAGAAGATTAAGAATATTGCCCAAAAACTCCGTAGGTGTAATAACTGTGGCACGAACATAAGGTTCTTCAATATGGTCAATATAATTAACATCAGGCAAGCCTGAAGGGTTATGCACTTCAATAACATCGCCATTATTGAGATAGACATCATAAACAACCGAAGGTGCCGTAGCAATCAAATCAAGATCAAACTCCCGCTCCAATCGCTCTTTAATAACCTCCATATGAAGCATTCCCAAAAAACCTACACGAAAGCCAAACCCAAGTGCAACGGAAGTTTCAGGCTCATATCCAAGGCTGCTGTCATTAAGACGCAGTTTATCCAAGGCATCACGAAGATCTTCAAATTTATCTGTATCAATGGGATAAAGCCCCGCAAATACAAAAGCTTTGGCAGGCTGATATTTTGTAGCCGGTTCTTTACAAGGATTTTTAGCATCCGTAATCGTATCGCCTACATTAATACTAGAAACCTCTTTAAGTCCTAAAACAACAATACCGATTTCGCCACTATTGATAGCAGCTGTTTTTTGACGACGCAGTGGATGGGGATACATCAAATCCAATACCTGATGTACTTCACCATTGCTCATCAATTTTACTGTTTGAGATTTTTTAATGGCGCCATCAAAAACACGCACCAAAGCCAAAGCTCCCAAATATGCATCAAACCACGAATCATAAATAATGGCTTTGGTTGGAGCATCAGGATCACCCTGAGGTGCTGGGATACGTTCGACAATGGCATCAAGCAGTTCATGAATGCCAATACCCGATTTGGCAGAAACCATTAAAGCATCCGTAGCATCAATACCAATCGTTTGCTCAATCTCTTCAGCGACACGCTCAGGCTCGGCTGCAGGCAAATCAATTTTGTTAATGACGGGAATCAGTTCAAGATTATTTTCCATCGCCAGATAAACATTGGCAATCGTTTGTGCTTCAACGCCTTGTGCGGCATCAACAATCAGTAACGCGCCATCGCTTGATGCTAAAGATTTGCTCACTTCATAACTAAAATCAACGTGGCCCGGAGTGTCGATTAGATTCAAAATGTAGTGCTCACCATCTTTGACATAATCCAAACGCACACTTTGCGCCTTAATGGTAATACCACGTTCTTGCTCGATATCCATGGTATCCATCATCTGTTTTTTCATTTCACGATCCGCAACAGCGCCACACTCTTGAATAATGCGATCAGCCAGTGTACTTTTGCCGTGATCAATATGGGCAATAATGGAAAAGTTACGAATATTTTTCAATCAGATATCCTACGCAAAAAGTGAATTGACGCTCTCATTGTGATACACGCGACGTATCACCTCGGCAAACAGTGGTGCCACGCTTAAAACTTTGATTTTTTCCGAAGGTTTTGTAGTCAACGTATTGGTAATCATCAGCTCATCAAGCTCACCGTTTTCAATATTATCATATGCCTTGCCACTCAATACCCCATGCGTTGCACAGGCCATTACCGATGTCGCCCCTTTTGCTTTTAGTGCGGTCGCTGCTTTCACCATCGTGCCTGCCGTATCAACAATATCATCAATCATAATAACGTCTTTGCCGCTAACATCACCGATAATATTCATCACTTCAGACTCATTGGCTTTTTCGCGGCGTTTATCAACGATAACCATCTCAAGCCCCAAATTTTTAGCAAAATAGCGCGCACGGGCAACACCACCGATATCAGGTGAGGCAATAATAGGATTGGGAAGATGTTTAGAGCGAATATACTCTTGAAATGTAATAGCACCATACAGATTGTCAACAGGAATATCGAAAAAGCCCTGAATTTGACCCGCATGCAAGTCCATGGTTACCACGCGGTCAATCCCTGCTGTTTCATACATATCAGCTACCAAACGCGCACTGATAGGAACACGCGGGGCTGCTTTACGGTCTTGTCTGGCATATCCAAAATAAGGGACTACCGCCGTAATCGAACTGGCACTTGAACGGCGCAATGCATCAGTCATAATAAGCAGTTCCATAAGGTTGTCATTGGATGGGGCCCCTGTTGATTGTACAATAAAAACGTCGCGTCCCCGTACACTCTCAGAGATCTGAATGCTAATCTCTCCATCACTAAATCGTTTGACATCCGCCTTAGAAAGCGGCACGTCTAGACTTTGGCACATTTCGAGTGCAAACTCTTTGCTTGAACTGCCTGCAAACACTTTATATCCGCGCATTTTCATTTCCTCAATCTGTTGTTTTAATTCTGGAATTATAATGGATACTCTCTTAGACTCTGGTGTTACAAGACGATTACAACATCAGAATATTAGCTGAAATGCCCCAGCTGTGATGCGGGATGCTTTGTATGAGTAACTGCATAATTTGAGCAAAATGTTCAGGAGTCATCACAGCATGTGCCACAGGCTGCGCTGCGGTATAAAAAATCAATGCAATGCGCTCCTTATTTTTGCGCATCTTAAAATCAATCTTTTCAAGCAAAAGTGCTTCTTGTGCCATCACATCCAATAGGTCGGTATCGGTAGCACTCACATTTTTGGTATTTGTTTTAACGGCAGAGGGCTGAAGTGAATGACTCACACCATGATCTAACATCAATCGTTCAACAACTGGAATGAGTTTGAGAATCATGGCACGGGTAAGCATCAAATCAAGACGCCCCGTATGAGATGCATAATTAAGCGTCATCATCATCCGATCTTCACGCCCATCATAACGAAAGGTAAAGGTTTGCGCTAAAAGAAGCGACGATTGATTAGGTTCGATAATCGGCATTAATTTTGACATACTCATACCCAAGATCGCATCCAAATGCCCGAAAGCTTCCATTGCCCATCCCCAGATCACAATGGACGCTAAAGGAGTCTTGACGCATCACTCTCGCCGCGCTCTCTTCGATCTCGGCATTAAAAAGATTACGTCCGTTTTCATATAATACGACATCATCATACGCAATACTAAGATGCTCTTCCTTACATGTAACCCCACTAGCACCAATAGTAGCTGCAATACGCCCCCAATTTGGATCTTCCCCATAAAGTGCGGTTTTTACCAATAATGAGTTACTAAGCGCTTTAGCCGCCTGCTCCGCCTCTGCATCATTTAGCGCACCACGAATTTCATACGTTACCAGTTTGGTCGCACCCTCGCCATCGCGCACGATCTCTTTGGCCAAAAATTCCATGATGGCCTCAAGCGCTGCTTCAAAGCCTTCAAGATCACATGCTCCACTTTTAGCATTAGCCAACACCAATACCGTATCGTTGGTAGAGGTGTCGCCATCAACACTTGCCGCATTAAAAGTTTTGGTATTGACCCGATTTAAAATCGGCTGCATCGCTTCGCGGCTGATGGCGGCATCAGTCGTGATAAAACAGAGCATTGTGGCCATCGCCGGATTAATCATGCCCGCACCTTTAGCCATCGCACCAATACGAAAGCTTCTTCCATCATTACATGTAACTTCATAAGCAATCGTTTTACTAAAACGATCTGTTGTCATAATGGCTTCAGCAGCAGCCAAAGGCTCTTTACATGTAAGATCAAATTTCAATGCCGCATCAATGATTTTCTGCTTGGGAAGACGCACACCGATGACTCCGGTTGAACTCATCAACGGTGAACGGATCTGTTGGTGTTTGCCGCCTAGCACATCCATAATTTCATGAATATCTTCAAGACCTTCTTTACCGGTCATAGCATTGGCATTTTTAGCATTAATTAAAATAAAATTACTCTGCGTAATGTTTTTGGCATGTTTAATCGGTGCCGCTGCCATTTTATTTGTTGTAAATACCGAAGCGACATCACACAAGGTATCTGAATAGATAAATGCCACATCCTTGGCCCCGTTTGCCTTCAAAGTGGCGCTCACTCCATCAGCATGAAAACCACTAGCAGCACAAACGCCACCATCAATTTGTTGTAACTTATACATATCGTAACTCCGTAGGTTTATTGCGAAGTCGCACCAGTTCTTTAACCATCACGATACTTTTATGCGTTCCGATCACCAAAAGTTTTGATTCGCTAGTTACCAGCATTTCACCTTTTGGCATGGGCGTAAATTTACCGCTTTTTTGTGTGACCCCGACAACTGAAACATTAGCAATCTGACGCAAATGGGTCTCTTTTAGTTTTTTAAGTACCAGCCAACTGGTTTTAGGAACATAAATTTCTTCCATATCCAGCGGAGTATCGGTGCGATATAAAAAGGCTTCAAGCAGATTTTCCATATCCGGGCGTGCCGCCATAACACCAATACGCTGCGCTGTAAGTTTGGTAGGCGATACTACGGTATCGGCTCCAAGTTTTTTTAGTTTCTGCACATCCGTATCACTCTCAGCAGAACTGATAACATAATAAGGACGTGGCATCTGATGCTCTTTTTCAAAAAGACGCGTTGAAGCAATCAGTGCAATATTATCAGCAAGAGAGCCAGAGAGGGTAATCAACCCTTTTGCCGAAGAGATATGCGCTTTAAGCAGTGCGATATCCGTATGGGGTTCTTCTTGCAAAAAATAGGGATATTTGTATTTTTTAGCAAGCGCTTCAATATCCTCTCGCGGATCAATCACTACAAAAGGAATGTGACTTAAACGCAACTGTTTGGTCAGTTCGATGGTATAGTCGTTATGATAACAAACAACAAAGTGTTTTTTTAAACGCGCAATTTGAAATAACATGCGTCGCTCCTTTAAAATTGATCCAATCTTACCTCGGTTGATCTCTGCTACAAGGATACCAACAGAGGTTGAAAAAACTGCAAACCCCGTAATGATTAACGTGATGGTAAAAATACGGCCGGCATCAGAGATGGGTGCCATTTCCCCAAAGCCTACCGTTGTAAACGTAATTCCCGTTTGATAAATGGCATCCATCAACGTAAAATCTTCAATAAAGATATAACCTAGGGTACCAATCATCATCATCAGTACGGTAAGAATCAGGGGTAGCTGGAATGCTTTGAAATAGCCGTAAATTTCAGGAAGGACTTTAACGTCAGGTTTGGGAGTTTCCTCCCAGTTGAGCACTTTGCGAATCTTGTTAAAGAGATTCACCTAATGCCTTTTTATGCGGTTATGAATTTTTCTTGAGTGTGCGAAGCTCAGAAGCAGCGATCTTGACCTTACGAGTCGTACCGTCATCAAGTGTGATGCGGACCGTTCTCAGATTAGGTAAAAAACGACGTTTGGTTCTGTTTTTCGCATGAGAAACATTGTTTCCGCTCATTGGGCCTTTTCCGCTAACAGCGCATTTTTTTGCCATAGTGAGCTCCTTGCAAAATTTTTTGTGGCGAATTCTATCGAATTGAAACAAAATTTTATCTTAATATCTATGTTGCCATACCCACGCAACATATACGCGGTATCTAAGTATAGCCAATCTCCAAGCAATTTTGGCATTTTTAAAGTATGGATTTACCACATGAGCGCTAAAATATCTTGTTTTTCATCACATTATTCGTAGAGGTTACCCGTGATTACCCAAGAAGAAATCCATGCCTTCATCGAAAAGATTCCCCCAACACCTGCTATCTTGAAACAGACAATGGGCTTTGTTATTCAAGGTGAACTTACTAAAGCTGCTAAAACTGCCGAGGGTGATCCGGCACTCAAAAGTTATTTGATTACCCAAGTCAACAAACCCATATACGGATTTCGCAATGAAGTCCATGATCTTTCGCAAATTTTTGGTATCTTGGGGATATCTGCCGCGCAGCAAACACTTTACAATTACATGATGTCTTTGTTAAGTCCTGCAAAATGGGAACTTTTTGATCTTAACAAAGTCCTTTTTTACGATTTGCAAGCCTCGCTAAGCACGCAGTGGCAAAAAATTTTACTCCACCTAAATGTTGAAAATAAAGAGATCGAAACAGCTATTACACTGCTACCGGCAAGTATCATTACCTGTGAAGCACTTTTTAAAACTCACATACAAGAAGTTACGCTGCTACGCTCTTTTAAAGCACTCGATTACAACACCATTTTAAAACGTCTTGGTAATCTTGATCTCTTTGATATTTGTGAAACGATCGCCCATAAATGGGAGCTCTCCCCGGAAGTATCTGTTATTATTCAAGCCTCTTCTGGGTTAAAACCTGCCAATGATGAACATTTAAATACCCTTGGAAAGTGGATGCACTTGCTCCTCTTTTATCAGCTCAGCCAAAACGCCTATATTAAGGCGGGGCTTAATGACTTTATTGATTTTCAAACAGATTATGTTCAAGAAATTTATGAAGAGTTCAGCGCACTTATTATGGAGGCCTCATGAGAGCCGTCGTTAAAGATGGTATCGGTGTTTTTTCTCCGCAAGGGTTTTTAGACGGCACAAACGCTCCTGTTTTTATGACGCTCGAAGATATCCATGCTACCGAGCAACTTAACGTAAATATGCTGCTGGTTTCACTTAAAAAAGTTATCTTTTTTAACAAAAACGGTCTCGAAGTTTTTGTTAAAATGCTTATAAAATTACGCTCAAAGATGCATATTGTTGTGGGGTTTTGCGACTACGATCATAAAAAGTACACGGCTATCATGAAGTTTTATGAAGAAAATATTAATTTTTCACTCTTTAGCAGTCAACAAGTTGCTTCACTTTTTTGTGCCAATAATAAAGATGAAACGTATACGGTTTTGCTTTATAACGACGATCCCTCGCAACGCTCTACCATGGCTATTGAACTTTTTGATTATGGACATACCCCGGTAATCGCACAATCAAAAAAAGATTTTGAAGAAAAAAAACAGAATCAAAATACCTATTACGCCATTATTGAAGATACCTATCTTGGACTTTTTGGCCAAAAAATAGCAACACGCGTAACAGGAAACGCTATTATTTATACTATTGCTAATTTTCTTGATGCTGAAATTACGGATAGCTTTAATATACAGTATCACAACAACTCCCTTAACGTAGGATTTCGACTTTTTATTTTTGATGCTTATAAAGTCATCTCTATCAATATTCATGCTTTGAACTTTTTTTCTAAATTAGCTTCTTCGGCAGCCGAATTCAACGCCACAATCTGTTTTGTCGGCTTAACGTTTGAGAAAACTCCTAAAAAGTTCAAAGATGATATGGAAGATTCCGGTATTTTGTTTTTTGACAATATGGATGACATTTTAAAAAATAAAGAGCTTCTTGAGGAACTTGGTGCCAGTTCTGCTTCTACTGCAAAACAAAAACGCTCGTTGACCAAAGTTATTGTCAATGAATTACCCCGTTTTATTGATGCTACCGTTTCAACCGTTGAGATGATGACCAATGCCAAAGCAAGCAAAGATACAGCTACTGTAACGTCATTAAACATTAAAGAATCTCAAAATAAACTGGCCAGTTCCATCGGTTTTTATGGTGCTATGGACGGAATGATCGTGCTAATTTTTCCAAAAGAAATTGCACAAAAAACGTGTGAAATCCTCATTGGTGAAAGTACGGATGATGAGGAGATGATTCTTGATGCCATGGCGGAGTTTGTCAATATTATCGGCGGTCGTGTCAAAGCCCTTTTACATGAGCAGCATATTCAAGTAAATATTACACTGCCACGAACCTATCGTAATGTCGAAGATCTTTTGGCGATGATACAAGACAAGAAAGGGGTTCAGGTTGATCTTAAATTTGATAATGATAAATTCACCTTCTTTTTAACCAGGTGACAGCTCATTTTGATAAAATTACAAAAAAACAAGGAAAGCCATGCTTATAGCTCCTAGCGTCCTCTCTGCAGATTTTGGTAATCTTGCGCATGATGTCACAGCAATCTGTAATGCCGGATGCGATCTCGTTCATGTGGATGTCATGGACGGACATTTTGTTCCCAATCTTACCATTGGTCCCGTTGTTGTTGAGGCCATAGCCAAAGCAGCGAGCAAACCCCTTGATATCCATCTTATGGTTGAAAACAACACGTTTTTTGTTGATCTTTTTGCACCACTCAAACCAGGATACATCTCTTTTCATATTGAAGAAGAGAAACATCCGCACCGCTTAATCCAATATATCAGATCACTAGGAATCAAACCTGCCATCGTACTTAACCCGCATACACCTGCCGAAGCAATTGAATACCTACTTAGTGATGTGGATATGGTACTTCTTATGAGTGTCAATCCCGGCTTTGGAGGACAAAAATTTATTTCCAATGTTGTTGAAAAGATTCATCGGCTTAAAACGCTTCGTGATCGTATCAATCCTGAGTGTCTCATCGAGATTGATGGCGGTGTTAGTGATAAAAATATTGAAATACTACGTGATGCGGGTGTTGATATTGCTGTTGCTGGAAGTTTCATATTTAATCATGTCGAAGGGTATAAAGCTGCCATCGATGCATTAAAAGTCTAATTGTGCGTGTTAAAATTTGCGGTATCACCTCTTATGATGATGCCATCAATGCCATTATGGCAGGTGCGGATGCTTTAGGCTTTGTATTTTATCCCCCTTCCCCACGCTACATTACCCCCGAAGCGGCTGCGGCAATTGTTGCTAAACTTCCTCCTTTTGTAGAAAAAGTGGGCCTCTTTGTCAATGAAGAAGCCTCTCAAATCAACCAAATTGCCAAAATGGCAAAAATGACGCTGATACAACCCCATTTTGAAGCTGAAACATCGCTTCTTGACGCACTGGAACTTCCTTATCTTCGGGTTATCCGAGCACAAAAAAAAGAGGATTTACTCTTACATGTAAACGAATATCGCTTGATTGATGCCTACTGTGAAGCGTATGGCGGTATGGGAAAACGACTCAATATTGAATGGTTTAAAGATATGGACTGCTCTAAAATCATTTTGGCAGGCGGTCTTGATTGCGAGAATATTGATAGGCTTGGAACTTACGGTTTTTATGGTGTTGATGTTAGCAGCGGTGTAGAAATTTCTAAAGGTAAAAAAGATCCGCAAAAAGTCCGCAACTTTATTCAAAAGGCGAAGCAGGCGTGAGTATTAACAAAAAAAATATTCTACTACTTGCAAAAAAAGGGATTGAACACGAAGTTTTTGATGCCCACTACTCTGATCTTGATCGTGAACTTTTTTTGGCAAATGGACTAGAAATCAGTCTCGATACCGATGGCAAATATCGTTTTAATACTGCACATATCCCGTATAAAGATGCTACATTTTGTATTGTTGATATTGAAACAAATGGCTCCAATAAACAAAAACATCAAATTATAGAAATTGGTGCAGTCAAACTGCGTCATGGTAAGCTTATAGAGCAGTTTGAATCTCTAATTCATTGTAATGAAATTTCGCAGCATATTACTGAAATTACCGGTATTGATGCCACTATGACACAAAACTCCCCCGATCTTTGCACGGTATTGGAGCAATTCAAACTCTTTTTAGGCCAAGATATTTTTGTTGCCCATGCCGTCAAATTTGATTATTCCTTTACTTCGGCAATGTTGCAACGATGCGGTTTTGAAGCACTCATGAACCGTACACTTTGTACTATAGATCTGGCTGAACGTACCATCTCTTCGTACCGTTATGGACTTTCCTACTTAAATGAACAGCTCTCTCTTTATCAAAGCGCCACACATCATCGTGCCCTTTCTGATGCCATCACTGCTGCAAAACTGTTACAACACACTTTGCAATATATTCCTAAAGAGATTGACACTGCTGAAGCATTAATTGCATTTTCAAAAGAAGCATCTCGGAAAAAACGGCCTAAATTTGATCCGTCAAAAGAGGCAGCGGATAGTAATTTAGAGGAGTAGTCTTCTCACTCTTCAAAAGCACCAATACCAATTAAACGTTCATAACGTTTTTGCATTCGGGTTTCAGCATCCATCGTACGCAACTCGCCCAAGGTATTTAAAAAATATTCTCGCAGCGCTTCAGCAGCACCCTGCTTATCACGATGTGCCCCAATAAGCGGCTCTTCAATAATATCATCTATTAGGTTTTGCTCTTTGAGATCCGCACTGGTAATTTTAAGCGCCTTGGTTGCTGCTTCAACTTTCGCGGGATCGTTCCATAAAATAGCCGAACAGCCTTCAGGTGAAATAACACTAAAAACAGAATAACGCATCATAGCCAAGCGATCAGCAACACCAATAGCTAAGGCACCACCCGAACCGCCTTCGCCAATCACAATGGAAATTGTCTCCGTATTTAAACGCGAAAACTCCAGTAGATTGCGTGCTATCGCTTCACTTTGATTGCGCTCTTCTGCACCTAGTCCCGGATAAGCACCTGGCGTATCAATAAACATCAATACCGGAATGCCAAATTTTTCTGCCATCTGTGCTGCGCGGAGTGCTTTACGATAGCCTTCAGGGTTGGGCATACCAAAATTGCGTTTGAGTTTATTTTTGGTACCGCGCCCTTTTTGCTCGCCAATGACCATCACGCGTTCATCGCCAATCATACCAAGATAACAGATAATCGCCTTGTCATCAGCAAAGTGTCGATCACCGTGAAGTTCGTATTTTTCATCCATGATAAGATTAATGTAATCTAAGGCATAAGGGCGATCTTGATGACGTGCAAGTTGTAGTTCTTGGTAAGGAGTGAGGTTTTTATAGGTTTTAGCAACTTCTTTATCAAGATCTTTTTGCAAAATTTCAACAGCATGATGATCTTGCCGCGCTCCCGCTAGTGCAATGTCTTCTTGAATCTGCTGAATCTTCTTTTCAAAGTCTAGATAAGTAGCCAAAGAGGGGTCCTTGCGTAGTTGGTTATAGCTTTTTAAAGATTACAACACCGTTAGTGCCGCCAAATCCAAAAGAGTTGCTCATGACAATATCAAGTTTAGCATTACGTGCACCGGTAGTCACATAATCCAGATCACAATTTTCATCTGGAGTTGTATAGTTGATCGTAGGTGGGATAATTCCATCACGCATTGCCATAATGGAAATCACTGCTTCCATACCGCCAGCTGCGCCAAGACAATGCCCTATCTGCCCTTTAGTTGAGCTCACAGGCGGACAATTTTCTTTGCCGCCAAACGCCTCTTTTAATGCTGCTGTTTCATTTTTGTCATTCGTTGGCGTAGAGGTACCGTGTGCATTGATGTAATCAATTTTCGGATTACCTGCCATATTCAATGCCGCTTTCATAGCACGATAAGGACCTTCAAGACTTGGTGAAGTAATATGATTGGCATCGCCACTCTCACCAAAACCAATCAGTTCAGCATAGATTCGTGCGCCACGCGCTTTAGCACTTTCATACTCTTCAAGTACCAATGCAGCAGCGCCTTCACCCATTACAAAACCGTCACGTTCGGCATCAAAAGGACGTGATGCATGTTTGGGATCATCATTACGTGTTGAGAGTGCCTTCATTGAAGCAAATCCACCAATGCCAACACCAGTAATCGCTGATTCGGCTGCAACAACTAACATCTGGTCCGCACCATTACAAATAATTGTTTTAGCTGCTTCACAAATCCCATGTGTTCCTGCTGCACACGCAGTAACTGAAGAGAGATTGGGACCTTTTAAGCCATGTGCAATCGTAACAAACCCGCCTAGCATATTTACCAGTGCTCCAGGAATGAAAAATGGCGAAATACGACGTGCCCCTTTAGTTTCTAAAATAATAGAGTTACGTTCAATAGAAGGGAGTCCGCCAATACCTGATGCGGCATCAATACCAAAACGTTCACGATCAATATCATCGGGAAGCGCAGCATCTTCCATCGCTTCTTGCGCCGCTTTAAGACCAAGGTGGATAAAACGATCCGCTTTTTTTACCTCTTTAGCATCCATGACCGTTACAGGGTCAAAATCTTTAACTTCACCTGCAATACGAGCACTCTGACTTGACGCATCAAAAAGTGAGATTTCATCAATACCGCACACACCTTCGCAGATGGCTTTGAATGCACTTTCTTTATCATTCCCTACTGCATTGATCATTCCCATACCGGTCACTACTACGCGTCTCAAATATTGCTCCTGTTTCAATGTTTTTAGTTCTGCACTAACCATGCTTTAGCATAAAAGTAAAAACACATATAAAAGCCCCGAAATTCGGGACTTATTTGCTTTCAATATAATTGATAACGTCTTTGACTGTTTGAATTTTCTCTGCTTCGTCGTCAGGAATTTCAATATCAAATTTTTCTTCAAGAGCCATAACAAGTTCAACAACATCGAGGCTGTCTGCACCCAGATCCTCAACGAATTTTGAGTCCTCTTTGACTTCATCCGGGTTAACGCTTAGTTGTTCAACTACGACTTCTTTAATGTCATCCAATAGTGCCATGCTATTGCTCCTGTTTTGTAAGTATAAAAATGTCCCGCATTATAACATAGCTTACTTAAAGTGTCTTACACATCAAAACAAAAAAAACAAGCCCGATAACTCGCGTTGAATCATGCCATGAAAAGGCGTTACGCCATGTTCATACCACCATTGACTTTGAGTGTTTCACCCGTGATGTAACTGGCACTGTCACTGAGTAAAAAAGCAACGGCTTCTGCGACTTCTTTAGGGTAGCCAAAACGTCCCATCGGTACTTTTGCCGTAAATGCCGCTTTGATCTCATCACTCAGCTCATCCGTCATATCCGTAGCAATAAAACCAGGTGTAATAGTGTTATAACGAATACCGCTGGTGGCAGCTTCTATAGCAAAACTTTTGCTCATGGCAATTAAACCGCCTTTGGATGCCGCGTAGTTTGTTTGTCCGGCATTACCTACTTCGCCTACAATAGAAGCGATATTAACAACCGAACCAAACTTTTTCTTACGCATGACTTTCATTGCTTCACGACATCCAACAAACGCTGAAATTAAATTGGCATCAATAACACCTGAAAACTCTTCACGCTTCATGCGCAATGCGAGTTTGTCATTGGTAATTCCTGCATTATTAACCAAATAGGAGAGTTCGCCATCACTATCAACAATCGTCTTGATCGCATCAATAAAAGCAGCTTCATCTGCTACATCAAAACCAATAACAGCAGCTTCTCCTCCAGCAGCTTCAATAGCTGCTTTAACCGCATCTGCTGCTTCGGCACCGCTTCGGTAGTTGATCCAAACTTTCAATCCATATTCAGCCATGACTTTGGCAATTTCAGCCCCAATACCGCGACTTGCACCGGTAATAAGTACATTTTTTCCCGAAAATTTCATCATTATCCTTTTATTACATGTAAAAAATTTAAATCAGTGCCTGATCCATTTCATCTGGTATCGGAAGTTCCATAAGTTTCAATACCGTAGGCGCAATATTGTTTAAACCGCCTTCTCTTACGGCGTGAATACCATCAGCCATCACAAAACACCACACCTTGCCAACAGTATGGTTGGTCAGTGTATTTCCAGCTTCATCACGCATCTCTTCACAGTTACCATGATCGGAAGTCAACACAACCGCATAATCGTTTGTTTTCGCTTTATCAAACAAGATTCCCAATTCATGATCCACCGCTTCAACGGCTTGAATCCCTGCCTCAAAATTCCCCGTATGTCCCACCATGTCACCATTAGCAAAATTGACAACAATAAAATCATACGCTTCATCTATCGCTTTGCAAACGGCTTTTCCCACTTCTGGAGCACTCATTTGAGGCTGCATATCATAGGTTTTGACATTAGGACTTGGAACCAGTACCCGCGTCTCATTTGTGTAAGGCGTTTCAATTCCACCATTTAAAAAGAAGGTGACATGGGCATATTTTTCAGTTTCGGCGGTGTGCATCTGGCGCAATCCCGCATTGCTTATTACCTCAGCAAGCGTATTTTTGGGGCTATCTTTGCGAAACAGTACCGGATAATTAAAGGTTTTGTCATATTCGGTCATCGTTGCAATTTTAACGGCAATATGATTGCGCTCAAAACCTTCAAAAGATTCCGAACCTATAGCCGTAACAATTTCGCGCATACGGTCGCTTCTGAAGTTTGCCATTAAAACGGCATCCCCTTTTTTAAATCCTTCGTAGCCATCAAATGCACAAGGAACAATAAATTCATCGGTCTCTTTGTTGGCATAAGAGTTTTCAATGTAATCAGAAACCGTACTATCACTTTTTGGCATCGCATGGACAATGGCTTCATACCCTTTTTGCACACGATCCCAGCGTGTATCACGATCCATTGTATAAAAACGGCCGCCGATAGTAGCTATTTTAATATTATCGCTTGTTTGCGCCTCAATCTGCTGCAGGTAAAGTTTTGCGGAAGTTGGTGACACATCACGTCCATCGGTAATAAGATGCAACCATACTTCTTTACCTTGATCTGCAGCAATTTCAGCTAACCCAAGAATATGATCAATATGCGAATGCACACCGCCATCACTCATAAGCCCCACAAGATGCAAACGCTTGGAACTTGTAAGCAATTTTTTAAATTCGGGATTTTCTTTGAGGTGATCCTCTTTTAATGCCATCGAAATTTTGACCAAATCTTGATACAAAACACGACCACTGCCAATGGTCATATGCCCCACTTCGGAGTTGCCCATCTGACCGTGAGGAAGCCCAACACTGAGACCATAAGTATCAATCAGTGAATGAGGAACCTCTTTAAAAAGTCTGTCATAGGTAGGTTTATTGGCATGGTAAAATGCGTTGGCCTCTGTTTTGGCACTATAACCGATTCCATCCGTAATTATCAACAGTGCTTTTTTAGACAGGAGGGATCCTTTTTTAACATAAATTTGGGTGCAATTATATTAAAATATCACTTTTAACCGCCTTTACAGAGATTGTTACGCTTTTTTTCAAGGACGCTTTTTTTGCTCTATTTTTTATACAGTCATTTTGACATCAATCTATTCCAATACATTACCGTACGAGGTGGGATCGCTTTTTTCCTTGCGCTTTTATATACCCTGTTTTTTATGCCTTATTTTATTAGATGGGCTCAACGCTCTTCGAGTCATCAGCCTATTAATGAGTATGTACCTACCCATAAGGAAAAAGCCAAAACACCTACAATGGGAGGTGTGGTTTTTACAAGCGCAACCATTTTTGCTTCCATCTTAACCATTCGTTTTGACAATCTGTTCGCCATTGGCGCGCTGATAACACTGCTTCTTTTTACACTGGTTGGACTGATAGATGACTGGGGTAAAATTAAAAAGCAAGCTAATCTTGCCGGTCTTAGCGCCCGTAGTAAACTGATATTACAAATTGGTAGTGCCGTGGGTATCTCTCTTTTTTTATACCAGATGGCTGTCTTTAACACCGAACTTTATCTTCCCTTCATGAAACACCCTCTATTGGACATGGGCTTTTTCGCTGTTGCTTTTTGGTCACTGGTTATGATTGCTGCTTCTAATGCTGTGAATTTAACCGATGGACTTGATGGACTGGCTACGGTTCCTTCTATTGCGGCTCTGACATCACTTGGTGTTATTGTCTATATTATTGGTCACGCAGGTTTGAGCACTTATTTACTTATGCCCAACTTTCCTGTTGGCGAGGTTGTCATTGTTTCTACAGCACTCATGGGAGCACTGGTGGGCTTTTTATGGTTCAATTCGCATCCGGCCGAAGTC
The DNA here is from genome assembly GCA_050290965.1 of Sulfurimonadaceae bacterium. Taxonomy (GTDB): domain Bacteria; phylum Campylobacterota; class Campylobacteria; order Campylobacterales; family Sulfurimonadaceae; genus JAFGUB01. The sequence goes on along the minus strand of JBNKJB010000002.1, from coordinate 1,951 downwards.
TTTATGGGGGATAGCGGCTCTTTAACACTAGGCGGTTTTATTGGCTACATGAGTATTATTGGCAAAAGCGAATTTTTGCTGCTGCTGATTGGACTGATTTTTGTTATTGAGACGGTTTCAGTAATTTTACAAGTTGGCAGCTACAAACTGCGCAAAAAACGCATTTTTTTAATGGCACCAATCCACCACCATTTTGAAATGAAAAAGTGGGCTGAAAACAAGATTATTGTACGTTTTTGGATTATTGCCATGCTTAGCAACCTGCTAGCGCTTATTACTTTAAAGATTCGCTAATGAAGATAAGCTGTTTTGGTTATGGTATTACCACCAAGGCCATTGCCAAACGTTTTGGCCCTTGTATATTTTATGATGACAAAGTCACCAAACCTTATAGCGATGATGATGGCAATCAATTGCGTCCCGTCACCGATTTTGATCCTCGCTATTCACAGCTTGAGATTCCCTCGCCCGGTATGCCGCCTGCACATCCCTTAATTCAAAAAGCTGCGCATCTTCAAAGCGAATATGATTTTTTTGCTTCTGTTATGCCTTTTAGTATCTGGATTACCGGAACCAATGGTAAAACCACAACAACCCAGATGCTTCAGCACTTGTTACAAGCTCGCGGTAGCGTTGCTGGCGGCAATATTGGTACTCCATTGGCCAATTTGGATGCTAATGCTCCTATCTGGATTTTAGAAACCAGCTCTTTTTCTCTGCACTACACCCATACCGCAGCGCCCAATGTTTATGTTATTTTGCCTATTACGCCCGATCATTTAGACTGGCATGGCGGATTAGAAGCCTATACTGCAGCCAAACTCAAACCGCTTTCATTAATGCAAGAGGGCGAAGCGGTAATTCTGCCCAAACAGTTTGCCGACATTCAAACTGCGGCATTTAAAATTACCTACGACTCCGTAGAGGATCTTGCAGCATATTTTGATTTTGATACGTCACGTATTCGTTTTAAAGGCGCATTTTTATTTGATGCTGTCATTGCTATGGGAATCAATAAAATACTCTTTGATGTTTGCGATTATGATGCCATTAATGCATTTACAATAGATCCGCATCGTCAAGAAGAGTTACACGATGCCAAAGGCAGACTTTGGGTAAATGACACCAAAGGCACCAATCTTGACGCCACCCTTGAAGCCATCAAGGTCTACCGTGACAAACCAATGCATCTTATTTTAGGCGGAGATGACAAGGGAGTGGATTTAACGCCGCTTTTTATAGCACTAGCAGCCTTACATGTAACAACGTATCATATTGGCTCCAATACCCCCAAACTTGATGCTTTAGCTACCCACCACAACATTACTCATGTTACATGTAATACCCTAGAGCATGCCATTGATGCTATTGATGCTGTACATGACATTAATAGCGTTGCACTGCTCTCTCCTGCGGCAGCAAGTTTGGATCAATTTAGCTCTTACGCGCACCGTGGTAATCGCTTTAAAGAACTTGTTGGCTTATTAGCTTGATTCTAAGTCTTATTTAAGTAACTTTTATCTATACTTTCGGCCTCCAACAAATGGCCAATTAGCTCAGTCGGTAGAGCAAGTGACTGAAAATCACTGTGTCCTTGGTTCGATTCCGAGATTGGCCACCACCTCTTAATCTAATACAATCCAACAAAATCTACGAAATCCCTAAAATACGAGTCAAATAGCAATATTTTCGTCCAAGTCAATCTATTAAGTTATAATGTAGTCCAGAAAAATAATGTGGTTTTTTTAGTAGTTTTCAAAAACTACATGAAAAACACGCTCAGGAAACTACATAATGGGCAATCGATCAATGGTAATCCCCCCGAAAAATAGAGCTTTTCAAAAGTAGAAAATTCTAATAAACTACAGACAGGAGTTTTCTATGAAGAAATCACGATTTACAGACAGCCAGATATTGGCGATATTGAAGCAGGCGGAGAATGGTATTCCAG
>JBNKJB010000001.1:0-44134 GCA_050290965.1 Sulfurimonadaceae bacterium | reverse complement strand
GTGCAACTATCTGACTGACCCTCAAGCTAGCCGATTTCACTTTAAGAAAACTACCGCTTCGGTGATCAAACCGATATGTTTACCTGTCTCAAACTCTCTGATGTATGGTAGCAAATGCTACGCATTCGTATAATACGAGTTCTTTAATGACTTTGGCAGATTTTTCATAATCATTTTGAGGTGGAGTGGGGTAGATGAGTGCGTGAGTAAGGTAGGTGCCATGCTCATCAACCACTGCTAGTTTACACCCGGTGCGATACGCCGGATCAACACCCAAAATCACGCGCTTTGTAACAGGTGGGGTGTTAAGAAGTTGGGAAAGATTTTTCCCAAAGGTGGCAATCGCCTGTGTATCGGATTTTTCTTTAATAAGCGCATGAATCTCACGCTCTAAAGAGGGAAATAAAAGCCGTTTAAAACCATCTAAATAGGCGTCTAAAAGATAACTTTTTGAGCTTCTTGCATGTTTGGGGATACGGTAACGACTGATGGCATTTTCTACCCGCTCCATCTCGTGGGTGATCTTTACATGTAACTCTTTTTCGCTCACGCCACGCATCATTGCAAGGTAACGATGCGAAGGAATTAAAGCAATTTTTTCGCTCTTTCCTGCAAGCTTGGCATAAAGTCCATCAGGCTTGAGCGTTTTGGAAGCCTTGATTTCAAACGAAGCATAATCATGCAGTTGCGCTCGCCAATACTCACGCTCGCGTGCGTTGTCACTATAGCGCTCGGCTAAAATATCTTGTGCCCCGGCAATGGCCTCTTTTACACTGTTAATGTGGTCATTCACAAAATGCTGCGCTCTTTTTTCAAATGCTTCTAGCTCTAACTCGGCACCTTCTAAAAGATCGGCCAACGGAGACAACCCCGCTGCAATTGCAACGGCGGCACGGGTGTTTTTTTTCTCTTTATAGGGTCGATAGATGTCTTCGAGTTCTTGAAGCGTTTGCGCGTTGGTTACTCTTTTTTTGATCTCATCATCAAGGGTGCTTTTTTCAGCAATGAGTCGTAAAATTTCCTCTTTTCGCTCATGCAGTTTTTTGGCATAGGCATAGATATTATCAAATTCACGAAGCTGCTCATCGCTTGCTCCGCCTGTCATCTCTTTGCGGTAACGCGCTATAAAAGGGATGGTGGCCCCCTCTTCTAAAAGTTTTAAAATGTTGATGATGTGCTCTTTTGCAAGATCAGTTTTTTGCACCAAAATAGGGATAAGTGGATTCATAGAGTTAAATTCCTTGCGTTACATGTAAAAGATTGTTGAGGCTTTTTTTTAGAAGATTACCAAGAAAGGGTCAATAAAAGGGTGGGTTAGTTGAAAAGGGTGTTCCATGGGTGACACTAAAGGTTTGTTGCATCAGGAGATAAAGAGCGTAAATGCATCAAAAAAAATGCTATAAAATATAAGAAAAAATAATTAACACTCTTGTAACACTTCTCTTTTATGATGGCGTTTATATTTTTTGAAAATATTAATAATTTTAATAATATGCTTCTTACAAAATCGCAAGAAGTCATCTGCCCCAAAGGGGCAAACTTTAGTGCCACAGCGGCTAGTGTAGCATTTTGGGCTCTGCTCAAAGTGCGTTCAAAATAAAACAAAGCTTTACAAAAACTCTAATAAAAAGGAACGTTATGAAATTACGATCATCTCTTATTGCCATGAGCAGCATTGCAGCATTGGCCATTGTTACGGTGGGGTGTGGCAGCGATAGCAGCAGTGACAACAATACCCCTGAGCCCACAGCCCAAACGCGTAGTGTTTCAATTGATTTTGCAGCCATGATGGGTGATGAAACTGTTGCTTGTTCCGAAAACAACATCAGTAAAACTTACAGTGGTATCGGTACAAACAACGATACGATCTCTTTTACCGATTTTAGGCTTTTTGTCTCTGAAGTGGCAATGCTAAAAGCGGATGGCACCAAAGTGCCGCTAAGTCTTGAAAACAACGACTACCAGTATCAAAAAGAGAACGGTGAGCATGTTGCTATGTTGGATTTTGAAGATGCAACGGGTGATTGTCATGATCGCGGAAATACTCCAGCCACCAATACCCGCATTAGTGGAACCGTAGCCGAAGATACCTATACGGGAATTGCTTTTACTCTGGGAGTTCCTTTTGATATCAATCATGACAAAGAGGATTATGTAGATGTCTCTGTACTCAACCAGCCTAAAATGGAGTGGAACTGGCAAGCCGGACGCAAATTTACAAAAATCGAAGTGAAATCAGAGAGTAATGCCTCTTTGATATGGAACTTTCATTTGGGCTCTACAGGGTGTGTTGCTAGCGAGGATAACTCCACGGTTGTCACCGCAAACTGTGCACAACCCAATCGCATTGCAATCACGTTTTCAGATTTTGATCCCACAAACAATGTTGTTGCCGTTGATTACAAAGCGCTGCTCTCTACTAGTAATGTTGGCAATGATCTGGGAGGAGCCGCAGGGTGCATGAGCGCTTTGAGCGATCCTGAGTGCACGGCGATGCTTAGTGGTATTGCGCTGGATGTGGCCAATCAGACGGGTGCTTGTGTCAACGGAGGTGATTGTAGTAGCCAAGAACTCTTTGTTGTTCATTCAAAATAAGTTGCTGGATGCGTAATACCCCGGTTCTTTGGCTTGTGGCCATAGCGTCTCTTTTTTGGGGCTGTGGCAGCGAAACAATTATTAATGAACCTAAGCGGGTGAGCGGGTTTGAATGGAACCTTCCTCGCGGCATTTATGCACCGCGTGTTCCCCAAACCAACCCCATTACCAATGAAAAAGTGGCATTGGGACGCTACCTCTTTTATGATACCCGTCTAAGTGCCAACCAAACCCAATCATGCTTCTCCTGTCACCTCCAAAAAGCAGCATTCGCCGATCACAATAAAGTCGGAATCGGATCAACCGGAGCGCACCATGTTCGCAATCCGCAAGGGCTTTCCAATGCCGCTTATTACACAACATACACCTGGGCCAATCCTGCGCTGGGAACACTGGAAGATCAGATTTTTATTCCTATTGGCGGGGATGATCCCATTGAACTGGGGGTGATCCCTGAAATGGAAGCCGAAGTACTTGCTCGCTTTGAAAACAATGCAACTTATGTGCAGATGTTTCATGATGCTTTTCCCGAGGTAAAAGAGCCTTTTAAAATTCATTATATTGTTAAAGCTCTTGCCTCATTTGTGCGTACGCTCAATTCGTTTAATTCGCCTTATGATCGCTATATGCGTGGAGACAAAGAGGCCATGAGTGATGCGGCAATTCGAGGCATGAACCTTTTTAATGGTGAAAAAGCCGAATGTTTTCATTGCCACGGCGGTGATAATTTTAGTGATTCCACGGCGGATGAAAAAAGTTTTTTTATTAATCAGTTTTATCACAACATTGGGCTTTACAACATTGATGGTACGGGCAGCTACCCCGAAGGCAATCAGGGGCTTTATGAAATCAGCTATAAAGCGCAAGATCGGGGTCGCTTTAAAGCACCGATCTTGCGTAATGTTGCTTTGACAGCACCCTATATGCATGATGGTTCTATGGCGACACTAGAAGAGGTGATAGAGCTGCACAGCAACGGCGGACGTAATGTGAGTGAAGGGGAGTATCAAGGCAATGGTATTGATAGTCCACTGAAACACGATTTTATTACCGCCAAACATTTTAGTGCGCAGGAAAAAAGCGATTTACTGGCATTTTTAAATGCGCTAAGTGATGAAGAGTTCATAAACGATCCACGCTTTTCAAGCCCGTTTGAGGCGCAACAGTGAAACGGATTTTATGCTCTATTGCGCTATTGCATGTAACACTGTTTGCCCACTCGATGCATGTATCGGAGCCAATGAGTGAAACGCTGATCAACTACGGTATTTTTGCTGATGCGCTCTATCGTGATCGTGACCTTTATCCTTATGGTGTTGAGGGGAGCGCGGGATTTGAAAATCATGGTCTTACTAAAGAGGTGACGCTTAATCATATTGGCGCGTTTGTTGAGGGTGTTTATGCTTATATGCGTTATGGAGCAGAGCTAAACCGCCACGCCGGTGCACCCAATACGTTTGATGGGCTTATTGAAAAACTTTACGGCGGTATTGGCAGCGAATCGGCACTGTTGGTGGGAGGACGCGAGGCCAATCATATCTCTTTTGTGCGTACCAAAGCGTGGGGTTACGGTTTTGCTGCCATGCCGCTTGCGGTAGAGTCGTTTTTTGATGGCACCTATTATGGCGATGGACTCTTTGGTGATTACCGTTTAAGATCATGGCGCTTTGGGGCAGATGTTATGAATGATAGATACACTAAAACGCCGCGCGTTACGCTCTCTTTGGCATGGCAGGGTGAGGCACTAGGGTTGCTTGCTTATGCTCAGTGGCGTGATGTTTCGCAGGTGCGTAGCGATTACTCTAGCATCAAGCACACGCACACACACGGCAGCGGATGCAACAATCTTAGCCAAAATGAACGCTGCATCGAACGCGACAGCCAAGTAGTGGGAGTAGGTGGCAGCTTTGATGATGACGCACTCTCTTTGCAAGGCGAATACCTGCTGCTACATACCGAGGGAGAGATCTTTAATAACCGCTATAAAGTGGCAAGTAACAACACCATACATACCATCTACTTACAAGCTATCTATGCATGGGAGTATGTTGATATTGGGCTGCGTAGCGAGGGATTTTTGTTTTCCAACCGCTATGAAGGCGATGGTGCACAAGAGATTGCATCGCTTATGGATACGCAATATCGTAACGACGTGCAGTATCTTAATACATTGATGATAGCACTCAAGCCCTACAAAGGCAATCGGGCTGTTTTTCAAGCAGAAAATTCGCAAGATGGCTGGGCATGGCGTGTTGCTTACAGTGTTGCGTGGAGCAGCCACTAGGGGATTGGCTACTTAAAAACACACGGCGACACGTTTTATTTTTGTATCAGCGATTCTTCTTGTTTTGGGATGTGTACTGCTCTTTCTTTAGAGCTGTTCTTTAAAAATATTGTGTTAATCTAGCGTCTATGATACAAATCGACTGGGAAGAATATAAAGAGTTCAAAAACAATTTCACCACCGCTAAAGAGCTCGATAATTTTGCTGTTTTGCTCTATTTTCTCAAAGGCTATTACAACGTTAAAAACGTTGATACGATGTTTGAGATTTTAATTGCTGATGAGCTTTCAAAAATGATGCTGGATAAACGGGGGCTTTACTGTGCCGATGAGCTAGAGCACTACCTGCTTGAGATTATGAGATCATGAATATTGTGATTATTAGCGGAGCCGGACTCTCAGCCGAAAGTGGCATTAGTACGTTTCGAGATGCTGATGGATTGTGGGAACAGTATGATGTCATGCAGGTCTGCTCCACGCAAGGATGGGCGGCTGATAGAGCGCTTGTTACAGAGTTTTACAACGCGCGTCGGCATGATCTTGAAGATAAAATTCCCAATCATGCCCATAAGGTTCTGGCCTCTTTGGAGCAGCGCTACCCTAATAAAATCATCCATTTGACACAAAACGTTGACAACTTGATGGAACGCGCCGGAGCACGCGAAGTGATTCATTTGCACGGTACCTTAACCGAGCTGCGCTGCGAGCAGTGTCATCAGACGTGGGAGATCGGTTATCGGGCACAGCGCAATGATGAGCGGTGTCCTCACTGTGACAGTAAGCACGTACGCCATAATGTTGTTATGTTTGGCGAAGCAGCTCCTAATTACCGCTATATTTATAAATCGCTTGAAGCGTGTGGCGTTTTTATTGCCATTGGCACTAGCGCTCAGGTAATTGATGTGGTTCCGATGGTGCGTGAGTGTCAACACTCCATCTTGATTAATCCGCGCAAAGAGCCTTATGTGACATCATTTGGAGATTTTGAAACGACGATTGATCACTATTTCGAGCATTTCATCCAAAGCAAGGCAGGAGACGCAATGGAACCAATGCTGGCACTGCTTGAGCGTTACATGTAATGCAATCGCTTGATCCTTTTGTAGCGTTTATTGGCGAGCATCATATTCTTACATTTGCTACGCAATCTGATGATGGCCCGCATTGTGCCACGCTTTTTTATGCTTTTGATCGTGAACGTATCTGTTTTGTTGTGGCTTCTGATGTGAATACCGAACATATTCAAAATGCACTGAAGGCTCCTGAGGTTGCGGGAGCTATTGCACTAGAAACGCACGAAGTAGGAAAAATTAGAGGCTTGCAATTAAAAGGAATACTCACCCAAAGTATTGACACCTCCGATGATGCTTTATATTATGCGGCATTTCCATATGCCAGAGTGATGCAACCAACCTTTTGGGTCTTACATGTAAGCAGTATGAAGCTGACAGATAATCGTTTTGGATTTGGAAAAAAACTTAGGTGGCCGGAGGTTTTGGAGTAAAAAAACTACACGCAATGCCACTGGATTGTTTTACAACTACGGAGGGCATGGTTTGGGATTTGAAACCATAGGCTTTACACCCGTGCGGTTTAGAGGCTTCCCACGTAATGAAATAGTGCATACAGCGCACACAGTTGATCCGTTTCATAAGGCTAATTCTACTCATTTATGCTAAAATCTTCGTTATGCAAAAGCAGGCGCGGATTCTTTATTACAACACTTCTGAGGGCAACGGTATTGTCATTACACGTGAAAAAGAGAAGTTTGATTTTTCCATAACAGCATGGGATGATTTTGAAATCATGCCGCGCGTAGGCTTGGATGTTCTTTGCACCTTTGAAGGGGAAACGATTACGGCTATCACACACTCTGATGCCAAAGAAACCCCTGTTAGTACTTTTGCGCAAAACTTGGAGCAAGAGTCTGCTCCGGCCACACAAGAAGATAAAGAAAATGAAAATTCTCTGGCACTTTGGGAAAAAAATCGTACGAAAATAGATGTTATTCGTTTGAATGTTGCCGTCGATATTTGTGTTGAGCAGTATTTTAAAGCGATTGATGAAGACATCAACAAACGCACCGGCTATAAAAACGCACACTACCGTCTTGATTATTTAAAAATGCGCCGTTTTCTTTTCACCATGTACAACAATCTTATTGAACTGGACATGCATTTTATTACGCCACGCATCAAAATTATGCGTGATGATCTGGTACAGATGAGCAGCGTTTATGATGATTTTAGATCCAAGGCAACGTATCCTGAAATTGCCTTTGAAAAAGTTTTTTTAAGCCGTCAAGAAGAGTATCAAAGAGTCAAACATGATGCCGAGCTAACGCATGCCGAACATCAGCGCCTTATGATTACGGAAGAACACTTGAGCGAAATGCTTGAAGAGAAAGAAGAAGTCCTTAAACGCACGCTTCGTGCGTCGCCTATGTTTTTACATTTGGAAGAAGAACACAAAGAACTTAAAGGCGAGTATGTCGATACCGTACATATGATGGCCACACTTGATGAAGCATATCGTCACGATACCGAGATGATGATGGCGTTTGAACAGCAGCATAAAGAGAAATTTTTTGAAATTTTTGAAGAGGCTTCAAAACGGTATCGTTACCAAATTGTGCACATTCTTGATGCTCAGGCGTATCTGTTTGACGAGCAGCTTTGGATGCAGGCTCAAAAATCCAAAGTGATTCAGAACTTTTTTGAACAATCGCATATTCAAGGCGATTACAGTTCTAAAACGTTTTTAAAATATTATCTCAACTCGCTTGATCCCGAAAAAATTTCTGAAGAGCAGCGCGAACTTTTTAAGTTGTATGACTATCTTGAAAGTATCACACGCGACGTTGTCGTTGTGGTAGTAGGTGATATGGACACGGCATTTACGTTTAAGGCGCTCTTTGCAAAGATTGCAATGGCTATTGAATATCAGGTATTTGTCGATACCCAAAAAGCGTTTGCCTGGCTGCAAAAACATCGCGTCTCAATTGTGATGAGTGAAGCACAACTTGATAAAATCACGGGCGAGAGATTTGTGAGACAGTTTAAAGAAAAAATTGGCTCCAAAGCGCCTTGTGTATTAATATCGGATGCTAAAATGCAAACAAAAGCTCCCTTTGATCGGGTGATTAAATCACAGATGCGCGGGGCTGAATTTAAAGAGTGGTTGACACAATTATTAAAGGAGTTTCATGGATAAAATACAAGCAATGTTGCAACTGCAGCAACAACTCAACGACGCCACAAACGGTGAAAACTGGGAAGCGGGAGTCACCAAAAACGCTAAAGCAATCAACTGGAAACGCTGCATTTATATGGAGTGTGCGGAAATGGTCGATTCGTTTGCATGGAAACACTGGAAAAGCATTGCTGCCGAACCTGATTATGCCAATTTGCAAATTGAAGTCGTTGATGTGTGGCATTTTGTGATGTCACTGGCACTTGAAACCTACAAAAAAAACATGCTTGGAAGTATTGACACTTTAGCACAGCAAATTTCTGAGATGCCAAATTATGGGCTGCTGTATGAAAAAACAGCTGGTTTTGAGCGTGAATCACTGTTGCTTATTCAAATTGAAGCCGTAATGCGTGATGCTTTAGAGATTAATCTTTCGCTGACCAAACTGATTTTTGATTTTTTTGAATTGGTACGTATGAGCAATCTTGATATTCATACACTCTACCGCTTGTATGTTGGCAAAAATATTTTAAACCAGTTTCGTCAGGATCACGGTTATAAAGAGGGAACGTATATTAAGGTGTGGAACGGCAATGAAGATAACGTAGTCATGAAGGCCATCTGGGAAGAGAATGGATCGTTGACTCCCCAAGCCCTTTATGCCGCCTTACAAAGCCACTATGAGAAGCTTTAATCTTCTTTATAAATTTCCGGGTGCTCTGATTTCCAGCGGCGATGGCACCAAAACCAGAGCTTTGGATTTTCACGAATGGCCGCTTCAATAACATCGGCCTGTTTTTGCGTTGCTTCGGCAATATCACGTTCGCTATCATCGCTTTGAGCTACGTTGATGGGCTCTTTAAGGCACAATGTAAAATGACCTGTTGCATCTTCTTCAAGAACAAGCGGAATAATGAGCGCATCATATTTACGCGCCAAAAATGATGCCGCCGCACTTTGGCGCGCTGTTTTACCAAAAAATTTGACTTCTATGCCATCGCGCTCACGCGTGTTTTGATCAATCAGCAGTGATACCGCACGTCCTGATTTTAGAGCTTTTGTTAGATGCCTTACGGCTCCGCGTTTTTCTACCATTTGCATCCCCTGGCGGCTACGAGACTCCAATAAATAGCGTTCAAACCAAGGGTTGTTCATTGCTTTATATACGGCAGAAATGGGCATTAGCAAACGTGCGGTTGCCGCGGCTCCAAGCTCCCAGTTACCAAAATGTGCCGAAACAAAAACAATCTTTCTCCCCTTTGTGAGGGCATCATCTAAAATATGGCGGTTTTTAATGCTGATACGTGTTTTGAGTGCTTCAAGAGAGAGATGATTGTTTTCAATAGCCTGATAAAACGACAACATTAAATTGCGATAGCAGTAGCGGCTAATCGTCTCTTCTTCCTCGGCTGTTAGATCATGTCCAAATGCAAAACGGAGGTTTTGTTTAATAACGCGGCGGTGTTTGCTGTCAATGTGATAGGCTAGATGTGCTATCGCAATAAAAATGGTACGTTGCCAGGATTGCGGTAAGCGTGTTAAAAAAGCTTCAAAAGCGCGAAACAGATAATAAAGAATCATAGCAGCATCTTTGCTTTTTTAGCAATGAAATCAGGCGCGATTTGGCCAATAGAATCATCGTTACGATCAATTTTAAGAATATTTACTGATGAGGGGGATTTGATACCTATTGTCATATCGGTTTCAAAAATCATACGTGTGGTGGTGGGGCCAAAAAGCGTGATTGAGGGGCGATTCATGGCCCATGCCATATGTGTTGGCCCGGTATCGTTACCGATAGTGAGATCACAATGGGCAATAAAATTAAGAAGCTCTTTTAAAGGCATGCGTTGGGTCACAATAGCATTATCGGTGTGCGTAGCAATCCATTGCGCAGCATGATGCTCTTCATGGCTTCCCCAAATGAGATGACAAGGATACGGCAGCCGTGAACAAAGTTGGGCAACCTGCTCTTTGGGATACTGCTTAGAAGGCCATGACGCTCCTATAACCAGGGCAATATTGCCTCCCTCTTTAAGCGTATCAGGACGCGTGTTTAAAGGAAAAAGCGTGCTTTTATTGTGGATCTCTTCATCACTACATGTAAACCCAAGTGCATCAGCAACAACCGTGATATTACGGCGAATCACATTGGCTTCGTAGGGAATAGATGAGGTACTGGCATACAGCCATGAGGCGGGTTGTTCTCGAATCGAATGGCGATCAAACCCGTGGACTTTGTTGCTTATTAAGCGTGCGACAATAGCCGATTTTATCAACCCTTGCATATCCACGATATAATCAAATGGACCGCTGGTGCGTAGCTGTTTGATGAGCATTTTTAATTGCTTGAATGAAAGGGAACGTTTTAGCCCTTTAAGCGGAATTAAATGCACGTTATCTAGCAGCGGATGATCTGTAAGCAACGAAGCAAATGCTTCTTCACAAAACCACTCAATATGGGCATTGGGATAATGTTTTTTGATCAGTTGTAGCACGATGGCACTGTTAATGATATCACCCAAGGCACTAAGCCGTATCAGAGCGATTCTCGGAGCGTTGTTTAGCATATGAAACTATAGCAAAAATATCAATTAATCCATACTACGCTATAATCGCGGCGTTTATTTATAAAAAAGGAGCGCGTTCATGGTGACTAGAGATATTGATAATTTTTCTCAAATTCGTGTTAAGACACGTGCCTATTTTTGCTACCTTTTTTCCAAAAATCTTCCCAATCGTCTCCCTTCAATTTCAGTTGAGGCCGTCACTGCCAAAATGAAAAAAATCAAAGGCGACCTCAAAGATTGTGAAGGGGTCTATTTATTAGATCATAAGGGTGTTCAAGTTACACCTACCTATTTGCAACAGGGTCAAGTTGATGATGATGTGGGATTGATTCGTTCCGATCGTGCTTACTATTATCGTGCCATGAAAGAGCGCCGTTGTACGATTACCGACCCCTATCCTTCGTTGATTACCCAAGATCTCACGATTACCGCATCACAGCCCATTTTTGATGAGGATGGTAATATCCAATACGTCGCGTGTCTGGATATGCCACTTGATAAAATGCTAAGCGTGATGCATCCGATGGCATTTAGTTCGTTGTTTGGACACTGGATACGCTACTCCTATGCCGCATATGCCATAGCACTTTCAATGATTGCGTTAATGCTCTTTTTTAAAGCGCTTGGTACGATTGTAATGTTTGGTCAGCATCTAATCAATATTGAGCTTAATGATATTTTTGAAGCAACGATTTTACTGACCTTGTCGTTAGCTATTTTTGATCTGGTGAAGACCTTGTTTGAAGAGGAAGTGTTGGGCGAGCGCAATGCCAGTAGCACCTTCGACATGCACAAAACCATGGTACGTTTTTTAGGTTCAATTATTATTGCTCTTTCTATCGAAGCCTTGATGTTAGTGTTTAAATTTGCCATAACCGAGCCTTCCAAACTGATTAATGCTATTTATATTATTGGGGGCGTATTTTTGCTGCTAATTGGATTGGCATTGTATATACGGTTTACCAATTTGAAAGAAGAGTCATGATAGCAATTGTCGATTACAACATGGGTAATCTTGCCAGTGTTAAAAATGCGTTTAAATTGCTGGGCGAAGAGGTAGTTGTTGAATCCAACCCAGATAACATTATTACGTATGATAAACTAATTTTGCCAGGTGTAGGCGCTTTTGGCGATGCCATGGCGCATTTGCATGAATGCGGCATGGTAGCGCCTTTGAAAGAATATGCACAAAGCGGCAAGCCGATGCTTGGAATTTGCTTGGGGATGCAGCTACTTTTTGAGAGTTCTAATGAATTTGGAACCCATGAAGGTCTTGGCCTTATTAAAGGGCATGTGCGCTCTTTTGATACGACACGTTTTAAACAACCTCTTAAAGTGCCGCATATGGGCTGGAATCGTATTTTCACCAAAGAGCATCCATTGTTTGCCAATCTGGATGAAGCGCATTATCTCTATTTTGTGCACTCATACCACGTTGTATGCGCTAACGAGGCAGACAGTATTGCTCACAGTGAATATGGTTATCGTTTTAGCAGTGCGGTGGCAAGAAATAACGTTATGGGTATTCAGCCCCACCCTGAAAAAAGTCATAAAAACGGGTTGGCTATTTTGAAAAATTTTATTAATCTTTAACACGCAAGGATGCACATGGAAATCTTACCGGCAATTGATCTCAAAGACGGCAAAGCAGTTCGTTTGACCAAAGGGCTCATGGAAAGTGCCAAAATTTATTCAGACGAGCCATGGGAACTGGTGAAAACGTTTGAGCACATGGGGGCACACTGGGTACATCTGGTAGATCTTAACGGTGCTTTTGCCGGTGAACCAAAAAATCTTGAGCAGATTAAGAAGATACGTCAAAACTGTAATGTAAAATTGGAGCTAGGTGGTGGTATTCGTGATGAGGCAACCATTAAACGCTATCTTGACTTGGGAATTGATCGAGTGATTTTAGGTTCGATTGCTGTTAAAGATTCTGATTTTGTCAAAGCAATGGCGGCAAAATATCCGGTTGCGGTAGGCATTGATGCCATAGACGGATATGTTGCTGTTGAAGGGTGGGGCGAAATAAGCAGCATGAAAGCTACCGATTTGGCACGCGAGTTTGCCAATGCCGGTGTTGAGGCTATTATCTGTACCGATGTGGGTAAAGATGGTACACTCAGTGGTGTGAATGTGGAATTTACACTTGATATTGCCAGAGCCAGTGGCGTCAATACAATAGCCAGCGGGGGTGTACGTGACGCAGCAGATATCGAGGCACTTCAAGCTACAGGCGAAGTTGGTGGGGTCATTGTAGGCAAAGCTTTTTACGAAGGTACAATTAATTTAAAAACGTTTTTTAAAGATTGTGCTAAAGTATAATTGGCTATTATATGCACAATATTATAAAGAGTAATCTCATTTTGAAGGATATGGTTTGAAACTACTAGTTGTAGATGATAGTTCGACCATGCGACGCATTATCAAGAATACCTTGGCACGTCTTGGCTATAAAGATGTACTAGAAGGCGAAGACGGTGTTCAGGGATGGAACGTATTGAATGAAAATACGGATACGGGGATGTTGATCACCGACTGGAATATGCCTGAAATGAATGGATTGGAATTGGTAAAAAAAGTGCGTGCTGATGCACGTTTTGCAGATTTGCCAATTATTATGGTGACTACCGAAGGTGGTAAAGCCGAAGTTATTACGGCATTAAAAGCCGGCGTGAACAACTACATCGTTAAACCTTTTACTCCGCAGGTCTTAAAAGAAAAACTCGGTGCGGTTCTCGGCACTGAATAATTAATGCAAAATATCTATTATTCCCTTACGGTGAGACCGTCATCTCACCATGAACTCTTCAGTGATTTTCTTTCTGACACACTTCCTATTGGTTTTGAAGAGCGCGATGATACCTTTATTGTACGCAGTGAAGATGATCTTGAAACTATTGCTTGGGGGCTTGAGCAGTTTGCTGAAGCGCTACAAAAAGCGCTGGGTAAAACCATTGACCTGGAACTAACTCATGAAAAACATACCAATGATGATTGGGTCTTGGCCTATCAGCAAAGCGTAACACCGGTAGAAATTGGCCCGTTTTATATTCATCCGACATGGAACGAACCCAAAGAGGGTTGTGTTAATGTGGTCATTGACCCGGCATTGGCATTTGGAACCGGGCATCATCCCACGACTGCATCGTGTCTTGAAGCAATTGGAACGTATGTGAAAGCAGATCAGCGCGTGATGGATGTAGGGTGTGGCAGTGGTATTTTAGGTATTGCTGCGGCTAAACTCGGTGCGGAGGTTGATGCATGCGATACCGATCCAATTTCTGTCGCGAATGCCAAACTCAATGCAGAACTTAACAATGTTACGTTTGCACATCTCTGGGAAGGCCCTGTATCGCAGACGGATGCAAGCTATGATGTGCTTATTGCCAATATTGTAGCCGATGTTTTAATTATGATTCATCACGATTTAAAAAAGCTTTTAAAACCTGCTGGAAGAATGATTCTCTCAGGCATATTGGATAAATATGAGGCTAAAGTTTTAAACAAATATAGTGATTTTACTAATATCGAGCGCATTGTGCATGATGAATGGGTCACACTTATTATCAGTAATTAAGGATACGACATATGGGCAATCAGGAACCAAAAAAAGACGATAATTTTTTTAATAAAAATCCTCTGATAACGTTTGCAATTTTTTCTATTGTAATTATTATGCTTTTTAAAGCACTTATCGGCGATAACGCAGGTATGAATGCTTCTTTGGGACAACAAGCTACTAAAACAGAAGAAGTAAGTTACTCGAAATTCAAACAATTGATTGAGAGTAAAAATATTGAAAAAGTAGAAATTGGTCAGACACATATTCGTGCCATTGGAAATGATAGTGGAGTTAAAACAGCTTATATTACGCGGATGGTTGGTTTTGATGAAACACTAATTCCTTTGCTTGATAAACACAATGTCGAGTACAAAGGATTTAGCGAAACCAACTGGTTTACTGAAATGTTTGGATGGCTGCTACCTTTTTTGATTATTATTGCTATTTGGATGTTTTTTGCTGGACGAATGCAAAAGAGTATGGGTGGAGGTATTTTGGGTATGGGCAGTTCCAAAAAACTGATTAACTCTGAAAAACCAAAAACCAAATTTGATGACGTAGCCGGCGCAGATGAAGCCAAAGAGGAAGTGTTAGAGATTGTGGATTTTTTAAAATATCCGCAGCGTTATGTTGAACTTGGTGCCAAAATTCCCAAAGGTGTCTTGCTTGTGGGGAGCCCAGGTACTGGTAAAACCTTGTTAGCCAAAGCAGTTGCAGGTGAAGCTGATGTTCCTTTTTTCTCGGTTTCGGGATCAAGTTTTATTGAGATGTTTGTCGGCGTGGGTGCTGCGCGGGTACGTGATCTTTTCGATCAGGCCAAAAAAGATGCGCCTTCCATTATTTTTATAGATGAAATTGATGCCATAGGTAAAAGTCGTGCGGCAAACGGCATGATGGGCGGTAATGATGAGCGTGAACAGACGCTTAACCAACTGCTTGCTGAAATGGATGGCTTTGGTACCGATACGCCCATTATTATTTTAGCAGCAACCAATCGCCCTGAAGTGTTGGATCCGGCATTGTTGCGTCCGGGACGTTTTGATCGTCAGGTACTTGTGGATAAGCCTGATTATGAAGGACGTATTGCCATTTTAAAGGTTCATGTCAAAGATATTAAACAAGATAGTGATGTTGAACTTGAGGAGATTGCGCGCCTTACTGCCGGTTTGGCCGGTGCCGACTTGGCTAATATTATCAACGAAGCAGCACTGCTTGCCGGACGTAAAACTCAAAAAACCGTAACACAGGCTGATCTTCGTGAAGCCGTGGAGCGCGCTATTGCAGGCTTGGCAAAAAAGAGTCGCCGTATTGATGAAAAAGAGAAAAAAATCGTGGCGTATCATGAGAGTGGACATGCCCTTTTGGCCGAAACTACCAAAGGAGCCAAGCGTGTCTCCAAAGTCTCTATTGTACCACGCGGTTTAGCGGCTTTGGGCTATACGCTTAATACGCCTGAAGAGAATAAATATCTTATGCAACGCCATGAGCTTTTTGCCGAAGTGGACGTATTACTTGGTGGACGTGCTGCCGAAGAGGTGTTTATTGGTGAAATCTCTACGGGTGCAGGCAACGATCTTGAGCGGGCTACTGATATTATTAAAGCAATGGTTCAGGTATATGGCATGAGTGATGTTGCCGGATTGATGGTGCTTGAGAAACAACGTAACTCTTTCCTTGGCGGGGGTATGCAAACATCACGCGAATATTCTGAGCGTATGGCCGAAGATACGGATGCCTACATTAAAAAGACGCTTCATGAGCATTATCAGATAGTCAAAGAGCGTCTTGAAGAGTATCGTGAAGCTATTGAAAGTATTGTAGAACTGCTGTATGCAAAAGAGAATATCACAGGACGTCATGTGCGTGATATTATTGCTGAGTATGAAAATAAAAATGGTATGGAAAGCAAACTTCAAGAGCTTAGTGAAGCTGATAAACGCCATGAAGAAGATAGTGCCAAAAAAGAGGCCGGGGGAGAGTAGTCTCTTATGCAAGTGCAGCGCAAGCCACCTAAAATAGCCTATTTAATTCCTAATTTTTTTACATCCGGTTCTATCTTTTCGGGTGTATTTAGTATTGCCTATGCCATAGAGGGTCACTATGTTTTAGCATCATGGATGATTTTTGTGGCGCTTTTGTTTGATGGTTTGGATGGGCGCATGGCACGTTTGACGCGCACAACAAGCAGTTTTGGTGTTGAATTTGATTCACTAGCGGACATTGTATCTTTTGGGGTTGCTCCGGCTATTTTAGTGTATCAGTTCGCGGGGCATAATTTTGGTCGTCTGGGCATAGTGGTTGCAGCGCTTTATATCACTTTTGGAGCCATTAGACTGGCGCGTTTTAATATTATGAATGCAACAACAGAACCTTCTGTTTTTATTGGTATTCCTATTCCTACTGCCGCTGTAGTGCTTTCAGTTTTGGTTTTATTGTATGAAAAATATGCACTTGGCGGCGGTTTTTATATTGTGCTGCTCGTGGTGATGATGGGCGTATCGCTTTTAATGGTGAGCAACATTCGTTACCCTAGTTTTAAAAAAATGGATGCGCTCTCCATTCATTATATGCGGGCATTCGTGCTATTGGCTCTTTGTGGTTCGCTGGTGCTGCTATATCCTATTGAAGGGCTGGCACTGCTGTTTATGGTCTATCTTCTATATGGACCGTTTCGTGCGATTTACACCATCTACACACGACATCGTTTAATGCGTTCATAGTGTTACATGTAACATTATGACGCCGATGCTGCTTTGGCTGCTTCACGTTTTTCAAAAAGCAATTTTTCGGTATTAATACCAAAATTGAAATAGTTCGAACTAAACCCACTGTTTCCTATATGCTGAAACTGGATACTGGCACCTTGATAGTTGTTGCTCTCAAGATAAAGCAATCCAAGAGCATAGCGACTCTCCATAAAATTTGGATTTTTGAGTTTTGCCAGCTCTAACAGCGCAATACCATTAGCATGGTGGTCTGCACCAATGGATGCGATGGCCCCCATAAAAAGCGTCATAGGATCTCGCACGGCATACTCATCAATGAGCTGATTGTAGTTGATATAGGCCGCTTCAAATCGCTGTTCGTAAACATTGACCAATGCAAGGGCTTGTATGATGCTTTTGAGGTTTTCAGTGGAAGTCTCAATTTTTGCTTCAAGTTGCTGGCGTAGTGGATAGAGTTGTCCCGTAATGAGTGCTGATTGTGCATAAAGATAGCGGGTGATATAAGGGCCATAATAGAGATCTTCAAACGAAAATTTTTGTTGTGCAAAATAGCTAATCAATGCTTTGGCATAGGCGCGGTTTTTAAGATGATCAAAATGGGTGTCAATGTAAACCAGATGAGGCAGAATATCATGAGGCTGTAGTAGCGCTAGTTTATTTGCATCATTTTTGGCGCGCTCGTTTCGATCAACACGCGAAGCAATCAAAATATTGAGCATCAGATAAAGCGGTCGCTCTTTATACTGTTTTTCCAGCCAAGGCAGGGTGCCGACATAGTTGTCTTGCGTATATTCCATAAGAGTGCGATAGAGTTCGAAAGGTTCGCTGTCATCTTCATGAGACAGATTTTCTTTGATAATGGCGCGCACTTTAAGATTTGTCTCTCCTGTTAGTTGTGAGCACATCAGCGCAAAGATTCCCGACATATAGTTATTGGCATCAAGATAATATGACTGCAAAAAATAGTTGTACGCATTGATAAAATCACCGCTTTGGGCGAAAGTAAGGCCAAGATTATAGTTTAAAATGGAGTGTTTTGGATGCTCTTTTTGTAATGCGAGTAAGGCTTCATTGGCTTCGTTGAGTCTAAAAGAGAGCGCCTTTTGGATCGCTTTGGCAATACCGTAATTAATGCCTGAACCGGTAGCACTTTTTTTGAGGTACTCTTTGGCCGAGGCAATGTCATCAATGTAAATATTGGCATTGCCCTTGCGGATATAGCTAATGGTTTGTTCTGCATTAAAGACTTTATAGGGTGCAAAATAGAAAATTTTATGATAATCAATCGTGCGACTTTTTTGCAAGGTATGGCGATAATAGTTTTGCGCAGCATCCGGATCAAACAGACGCTGTAGAAGTGAAACGCTTATAGGATAAGGCTTGGTGACCTCATTGGGATACATATCACTAAGCGTTCGAATTGATTTTCCACCTTCATCAAGCTGCCCAGATTTTAGCTGTACTAACGCTAGTGCCAATTGCTCTTTCATGCCGCTATTGCTTTGAAGCAGTGAGGTATGCAGGTGCTCTTTTGCTAAAGTAAGATCACCAATATTGGCATAAAGTAGCCCCAAAGTGCCGCTGTCTTTTTCATACAAAGGAGGTTCTTCAAGTGCCCCAATGGCTTCATAATAGTTGCCTATCAAGGCTGCAATTCTTGCTTTGAGTTCGCGTTGTTCAATAGGGTACTCCCCAGAACTCGGATGCTCAAGTGCCGCGTAGGCTTCAAGATAATCCCCTTTATAATAATGAATTAATGCGTAATAGTAGTTATAAAGGGGTGATTTGCTCTCATAAGGCAAGTACGCGTATGCCATATCAATATAGTAACGAAACGTCTCGCTATCTTTTAAATTAAGGGCACATACCGCCGCATTAATGGCGCTAACACAGCGATGCTCACCTTTGGCTATAGCGGATTTAAAACTGTTTAGTGCCGTAGGGTATTCGCCCTCTTTGAGTTGTGCTACTCCTAGATTGTAATGAGAGATTGCTTCAGAGTACAGCGCAATCCGCTCGTAAATTTTTAAAGCATCAGTATGATTTCCATTGGCATAGAGGTAGTTTGCCTTGGTAATCATTTTCTCAAGTTTTGAGGCTGAAACAGGTTGTTGAGGTTCTTTGTTAAGATCATTTTGCAAGGTTGTAAAGGCGTCATCTGGCGGGGTGCTTATTTTATCAGGAGCATTTTTTGTAAAAAGAGTGACAATAAGCGCTAACAAAATAACAACGACGATGATTCCTAAAAGAAGAAAAAGTCGTTTTTTTAGTTTGGCCGTATCAATGACTTTTTCTACGGTTTCGGTCTCATTCAGTTCAACACCAGCGGCTTCAGCGTCATTGATGATAATAATGTCGTCTAGGAGATCCTTGTTTGCTTCAGCCACTGAGATACACCCTTTTACATGTAAGTTTCAAGCACTTTGGGCAGGGTGATAGTACCATCGGCATTTTGGAAGTTTTCCATGATAGCTACGATCGTACGCCCTACGGCAAGTGATGAGCCGTTAAGTGTGTGCACCAGTTGGTTCTTTTTCTCTTCTTTATAACGAATTTTGGCACGACGTGCTTGAAAATCGCGGGTATTGGAAACCGAACTGATTTCGCGGTAACAGTTTTGCCCCGGGAGCCATACTTCTAAATCAATGGTTTTTGCAGCACTAAATCCTAAATCTCCCGTACACAGCGTAACAAGGCGATGCGGTAATTCAAGGGCGCTTAAAAGATCAGAAGCGCACGCAACCATCTCGTCAAAAACGCGGTCACTTTGATCTTGGGTCGCTATGGCAACAAGTTCAACTTTGTGAAATTGGTGTTGTCTGATAATACCTCGTGTATCACGTCCTGCCGAGCCCGCTTCTTTTCGAAAGCAAGGGGTATAGCCGGTCATTTTAAGCGGGAGTGATTCTGCAGGAAGAATCTCATCTTGGTAGAGGTTGGTTAGCGGTACTTCGGCTGTGGGAATTAAAAAGAGCTCTTCATCATCAATTTTATAAAGATCTTCTGCAAATTTTGGAAGCTGTCCGGTTCCTTCGAGTGCCTGACGATTGACAAGTATGGGAACACTGATTTCAACAAATCCACGCTTGCGGTTAAAATCAAGCATGAAATTAATCAAAGCGCGCTCAAGTCTGGCTCCCATGTCATACGCTACGCTAAAGCGGCTTTTGGCAATTTTAACGCCACGCTCAAAATCAATCCAGCCATTAATTTCGGCAAGTTCCCAGTGCTCTTTTGGAGTAAAATCAAACGTACGCGGCGTCAGTACTTTGGCAAGTTCAACATTGTCGTTTTCATCAGCTCCATCAGGTACATCTGCATCAGGAATGTTAGGAACTCCCATAATAACGTCATTAAGCGATGCTTCGGCATCACGTTGCTGCTCTTGGAGTTCGGCAATTTTGAGCTTATTGGCATCAACTTTGGCTTTGAGCTGCGTTACATCTTTGCCCTCTTTTTTATAGACACCAAACAGTTTACTCATTTCGTTTTGGGCTGCTTGCGCCGATTCAAAAGCACTTTTTGCGGCTTTAAGTGCTTCATTTTTTTCTTTAATCGTTTCAATGACAGCGCGCGCTACATTTTTGCGCTGCAAGCTTTTGGCAATATACTCAAAATCTTTTTGTAGAAGTTTCAGATCAATCAAACGTTTTCCTGTTACATGTAATGATGAGAACCTAAAAAATAAGAGCGGCACTTTAGGTTCTATAATGGTCTAAATTATAGCACCGAGTCATAAAAGTCTTCCTTAGATAGGCTATAATCCCGTATGTATTCGCTTTCGATCACCACGCTTTTATATGCCGTTGTTTTCATACTGATTATTATGTTTTTAACACTACTCTATCGCTTTGCACGTTTTAAAATAACATGGCAGCAACGTGTGGATGAACTTGAATCACAGCTGCAACAAGAGCGTCAGCGTTTTTTGGAGTTGGATCGTGATTATGCAATTTTGCATACCCGTTTTGAAGAACAAAATCGTTTTAATGCCAAATCCATGGAGCTTTTGGATGAAGCCAAAAGTGCATTGAGTCAGCAATTTGAAACCGTAGCACATCAAATTTTTGAACAGAAAAATCGAAGTTTCGAGGCGACCCACAATAAGCAGATTGAATTGCTGCTTAAACCTTTTCGCGAGCAGATTAACAATTTTTCCAAACAGACGCAGCATCATTATGAAAACGAAGCCAAAGAACGCCATTTGCTCAAAGATGAAATCGGGCGTCTTAAAGAGCTCAATTTGCGCATTAGCCAAGATGCGCTTAACCTGACTCAGGCCTTACGAGGCGATAATAAAATGCAAGGCAACTGGGGTGAGGTGGTGTTAGAACGCATTTTAGAAGAGTCGGGCTTGCGAGAGGGGCATGAGTATGAGATACAGACATCGCACCGTGATAGCGATGGGAAACTGCTGCGTCCTGACGTGCTGGTGCATCTGCCTCAAGGTAGAGAGATTATTATTGATTCCAAAGTATCGCTAGTGGCGTATGAAACGTTTATGAGCAGTGATGATCCGCAGATGAAAACAAATGCGCTCAAGCAGCATATTGCTTCGATTGAAGCTCATGTTAAAGGGCTTTCAAACAAACGTTACGAAGCACTTGAGCGTGTGCACACGCTTGATTTTGTGTTGCTTTTTATGCCCATTGAAGGGGCTTTTTTGCTAGCATTAGAGCAAGATGGCGGTTTTTTCAGACGGGCTTATGATCACAATATTATTATTGTATCGCCTTCAACGCTTTTGGTGACACTCCGTACGATTGAGCATATATGGCGGCGCGAACGCCAAGAAGAAAACGCCAAAGAGATTGCCAAAAAGGCGGAAGATCTGTATGACAAGTTTGTTGGTTTTGTTGAAGATATGAATCGAATTGGCGAGCAGATTGATAAGAGCCGTGAAACCTATGATGATGCTATGAATAAACTGGTATCTGGCCGTGGAAATTTGGTGCGTCGTGTCGAGATGATTAAAGAACTCGGGCTTAAGCCAAAAAAACAACTTCGTTCCGATTTACTCGATGGAGAGGATGCGTGAGACAGTCTGAACGTAATATTTTACGTCTTATTATTATCACGCCGCTGCTTACTATTTTACTGGTGATTGCCACGGCAACTTATTTGTATGTCAAACGCATTAAAGATACCTACAAAGATGAGCAAAAGCGTTATATTAAAGAGTATATCGCATCCCAAAAATTACAGAGCGAAAACTGGGTAACACAGACGATACAGCTTTTAGAATATAGTAATAACCAGCTTGAGAGTAATATAAAAAAAGAGCTTAAACAGCGGGTAGATATTGCTTATGATACGGCTAGTTATATTCAGGAAAAATATAACAAACTTTCTCATGAAGTGATTATCAAACGCCACATTTCGGATTCGCTAAAACACATGGTGTGGCAGGGGGCGCAAAACTCTATATGGATTACCGATTATCGCGGCAATAATATTCTCTCAGCCAGCAAAGAGCTTGAAAATGGCAGTGGTATTGATTATCAAGATGCGGATGGGCGTTCCATTGTATTAGAACAGATACAGATGGTGCACAAAAACAAAGAGGGATTTATTACGACACGCGTTGGCAGTAGTGCGCGCGAGCAGATTATGTATGTTAAAGATTTTGGGCACTACGACTGGTATATCGGCAGTGGCGTGTATATTGACGAGGCATTAAAAGAACTCAAAGAGACTGAACTCAATTTAATACGCTCTTTTCCAATGGATGATTCGGGATTTATAGGTGTTTTTGATGGGCGTAAACTCATATATGTGTCACGTTCCGCTAAGCCCTACATGGATGCTCAGATGGGGTATGAACTCACTCAAAATCGTGATGCTTCAGCCATGTGGTCTCAGATTGAAGGGGAGCATTTGATGCTCTATAGTCAAACCTTCGAGCCTTTTGGATGGACGGTGGTGTATGGGTTTGACCGTTCGCGTATGGATGCGCGGGTTATTGAAGATCAAAAGCGGCTAGAACAGCGCATTGTTACCGAAATGTGGCGCATCGCTTTTGGAGCGTTGGCCATTGGTATTGTGAGTGTGGTACTTTCGCTCTTTTTCTCACGCCGTATTACATCAGTGTTTCGACAATATCAAGATGAGGTCAATGAGCGCGAGTTGTGGTTGCAAAATGCCAATGTTAAATTGCAGCAGCTCAATGATTCGCTAGAGCAGCGTGTAACTAAGGCGGTTCATGAACATCAAGAAAAAGAAAAGATGTTAATACAACAGTCCAAAATGGCAGAGATGGGCGATATGATTTCGATGATTGCACATCAATGGCGTCAGCCACTGAATCAGATGTCGTATCTGTTTATGAATATTGAAGGGGCATTTGAATACAAAGAGCTAACCAAAGCCTATTTGGAGGAAAAAATTTCTGAAGGTACCAAACTTTTGGAGTTTATGTCACATACTATTGATGATTTTCGCAATTTTTTCAGACCGGATAAAGAGCGCACAGAGTTGAGTGTTAGTGAGGTTGTGCAAGAGGCATTATTGCTGATAGAACAAACGCTTGAAGTGGATGGTATTTCACTCAATACAACCTATAAAAGTCATAGCAGTATTGCGCTTTTTAGAAACGAATTGATTCAGGTGATTATTAATCTGGTAAAAAATGCCAAAGAAGCATTACTACACAATGATACGCCAGTGCCCGTTATTACTATTCAAACGCTTGAAGGCTCAGAACATGTTTATATTGAGGTAAGTGATAATGGCGGAGGGGTAGATGAAGCCATTATGCTTAAAATTTTTGACCCCTACTTTTCTACCAAAGGTTCTATGCAAGGAACCGGATTGGGACTTTATATGTCAAAAACAATTATCGAAGGACATTTAAACGGGACGCTTCAGGTGCAAAACCGTAACGATGGCGCATGTTTTATCATTACAATTAGCAAATCCCAAGTCTCATAAAGTGTATAAAGTAAGTCTTTTCTCCCGTATCCGAAAGATACGGGTAGCTTTAGGGGGTTGTATGGGTGAGAGCCGTTAAGAAAAAGCCAATTTCTTGGCTTTTTTAGGCTTGGAACCAGAGGTGATGTGCTTTAGCACCACCGACGGCTGTCCCTGCCACTAAAGTAGGTCTTTTCTCCCGTATCCGAAAGATACGGGTAGCTTTAGGGGGTTGTAGGGACAAACTGTCCCTGCCACTTTATGGGCTTTGCCCATAAAGTGTATTAAGATTAATTAAAAAGTCTTATTTTATACCCCATACCGGAAATGTTTTCAATACATCCATCAGGAACTTTTTTGCGTAAACCACGAACAAGCGAGCGGATTGCATCTTGACTCATGCCATCATAGGGCCAGATAGCGCTTTCAATCTCTTCGTAATGGACAACACGGGTATGATGATGGGCCAGTAAGTCCATGAAGAGGCGTTCGTTTTTAGTGAGTTTTATCTCCTGATGCTCATCCTGGATACTTTGTGAATAAGCATTGTAGTAGCAGTTCTCTGAGAGGGGAATGGCAAATTTTGATTTATCTTCGATGAGTTGGATGGATTGCTCAAGTGCACCGAGTAATTTCTCTTTGGTAATCGGTTTTACCAGATATTTCACCAGTTGCAGCTCAACTGCATTCATCAGATATTCGGTGTCAGTGTGTGCCGTAGCAATAATGATTTGCACCTCTTTATCTTCGGCTCGGATAAAACGTGCCATATCCAGTCCGTTGAGGCGAGGCATATTGATATCGGTAATGATAATATCAGGTTGGAACTCTTTATAAATTAAGAGCGCCTCTTTGCCATCTTTGGCTTCGCGTATCTCTTTGCAGATACGTTTAAGATATTCCACGGCATTTTTACGTACCGCATCATCATCTTCGACATATAAAATTTTAAAGTTGTTTAGAACTTCTTTCATCAATCTCTCGTTTTAGGGGTGGGGTATTCTCAGGTTGGAATTGAGAAGATACCCTACAAAAAGCAACAGTATTACAACCGCAATTGCCGGCAATAAAGCGTAAATATATCCCAGATAAACCAGCCACAGCAAGATTGCACCAAGAGGTGTGGGAACACCGGTAAAATATTTTTCAACACTGCCTGCATCAGCATTAATATTAAACTGAATCAGACGGCGCAATCCCGAAATGACATAATAAATCGAAGCTGCTCCAGCAATAATAACAAGCCATGGTGCTTGGTGCGTAAAAACCGCTTGAAAAATCAAAAAAGTGGGAATAAGCACAAAAGAGAGAAAATCAGCAAAGGAGTCAAGCTGAATGCCAAATTCATTAGAAAGTGCATATTTCCTTGCAATTTTGCCATCAATAATGTCACACGCCCCACCGACCCACGCTAAAATAATCGCAATAAAAAAGTGGTTTTGACTAATAAAATAGGCGGCTAAAAGACCCGCAGAAATATTGAACATCGTGACAATATTGGCCAAATTGAAATGGCTTTGTGAACGCCACAAAAACTGCATATAGATTCCTCTGTAATCGAGATGTGTCATTATAGCTCTCAGGCACTTACATGTAAAAATAGATACAATAACTGATAATCAGTATCAATGCTAAGTAATTGTTAAGACAATAATGATTATCATTTTAATATATTTTTAAACTTAGAGGGAATAATGATAGAGCAGTGGCTTGTAGCACGATATCTCAATCAAGAGATTGAAAGACGTTTAATACAGGAGCAAAAAGGCTTACATGTAAGTGCATCACAATACAATCAAACAAAGCAGAGCGCCGATAATAACAGCTCGTCTTTGATTCAACCCAATATACTCATGCGTTTTGCCTGGATTGATACTGATGTTGGCAGTGATAAGTCAACCACGGCAACAGCCATTGGGGGTATGATGGGTTTTGATACACCATCGTGGGGGCAGACCCATTTACATGTAATGGCATACACTTCCCAAAATGTACCGCTTCTTAATCCTGTTGCAGATAGTATGCGCAATGACGATTTCTTTGGTTCAGAGCGTGAGGGCTTTACCTATATTGCCGAAGCATCACTGGTGTATGAAACGTCTCAAATCCAACTAGAAGCAGGGCGAATCCGTATTGAGACTCCTTATGCAGATAGTGATGATATCCGCATGGCACCGAACACATTTGAAGGGGTTAGGGGGTTGTATTCCTGGAGTGATGCAATTACGCTGCATGCATTATGGCTGAGTCGCTGGGCCGGGTATGATGCATTACAGGAGATAGCGCGTTTTAGTCCACTTTATGAGGATGATGCCAGAGGATGGGGTATTGCTGCTGGGGCACTGGAATATGCATTAAATGACGATACAGAGATAAACTTGTGGTATTACCGCGTTGACCGGATGGCAGATATGATGTATGGATCCTTTGAAAGAGTGAGCTCTTTTGAAAATGTCCAGATAGAATATGGTATTCAGACGGCTCATATGAGTGCACTGCACGATTCTGGAATAGGAGGGACGCTAAGCGGAGCCATGGCACTGGTTGAGTATGAACCTCTCTTTTTTAGCGTTGCCGCCAACTATGTATGGGTATCGCAGGGGCGTAGCATTTCAGACGGTTTTGGTGGTGGGCCTTATTATACGTCGATGGATGAGAGTACCATTGCGTCTGTTTCACAAGAGGCACCAGGAGAGGATCTATATAGCGGCTGTATTGGCGTTGGATTTAAACTTTTTGACACCATAGCACTAGAAGCTGTTCATGGACAAATGCGCTCTGATAGCGGCAATGAGTGGCGTGTCGAGAATAATCTGATTTTTAGTGGCGCGTATCACGATCATGTCACTTTTGAAGGCGTTGCCACCCATTATCAGGTGAAAAACAGCAGTAACCCAGAACAAAATCCGCATATTGATCGTATGGTATTGCGAGTAAATTATCGTTTTTAATCTCTTATTTATTTGATACTAATTATCATTACGGAAAAACATTATGGAAACTATGAAAACAATTACATCATGTACACGGGGTAAAACATTTACCATTGCGAAGCTTCATGCTGCCGGATCGCTTAAAGAACGCTTGATGTCACTAGGACTCATGAAAGGTGTTGAAGTGACGCTGCTTGAATATGCTCCGGCAAAAAGCACTCTGGAGATTAAAGTGGGAAAAATGCGTATTGCTTTACGTAAAGAAGAAGCGGAGTTGATTGAGGTGCATTGTGAATAGCATTAAAATCGCACTGGTTGGACAGCCTAATGTAGGCAAAAGTATGCTGATTAATTCCATCAGTAATGCCCGCTTACATGTAGGAAACTTTACCGGTGTTACGGTGGAAAAAAGTGAGGTGCGGTTTCGTTTTCAAGGCCATGAGATCACGATTATTGATCTGCCAGGTACGTACGCTTTTAGCGACTACACCATTGAAGAACGGGTAACGCATGAGTTTTTGTGCAATGAAGATTACGATGTTATTCTTAATGTTGTTGATTCAACCAATCTGGAAAAAAATCTGCAATTGAGTGCCGAACTGATGGGGATGAGCCGTAAGATGGTAATGGCACTTAATATGAGTGATGAAGCGCGCAAAGAGGGAATTGAAATTGATGCCGTCTATCTTTCGCAGCTCTTGGGTATTGAGGCGGTAAAGGTCTCTGCAGCCGAGCAGACCGGTCTTGGCAAACTGCTGCACACTATTTTAGCGGTACATCAGGCACCTTTAAAAGAGCCAAAACTTGTCTTTTCCGAAGCGCTTGAAGAGGAGATCACACGCATTGGTGACTACCTTGATCGCCACGAGTTCAAAGCAAGCATCTCTAATCGCAATATTGCAATGAATCTGCTGCGCGGCGAGAAAAAAACGTATCGCACCCTACATGACAATCCGCTCTGGATTGAGCTACATCCGATGCTTCTTGAAGCATCACAGCATATTGAAACCCATCATGATACGGATGATATCAAAGAGGTTTTTGCCGAAGAGTATTTTGCTTTTAATCGCGGGATTGTCTCTGAAACGCTTAAGTTGCGTGATATACCGCTGAGTGCACGTTCGCTTACGGAACGGATTGACTCTTTATTGATTCATCCTGTTTTGGGTATTCCACTGTTTCTCTTCTTTATGTGGGGGTTGTTTCAGCTCACTTTTGAGTTGGGTAGTATCCCCATGGAGTGGATTGATAGCTTTTTTACATGGTTGGGTGATGCCGTGGGCGCTACCATAAGTAATGAGAATATCCGCTCTTTGGTTGTGGATGGGATTATCGCCGGGGTAGGGGCCGTGGTGCTTTTTATTCCCAATATTATGATTTTGTTTATCGGTATTGCGCTACTTGAATCTACAGGCTATATGTCGCGTGTGGCATTTTTGCTGGATGGTTTTTTTCACAAATTTGGATTGCATGGACAATCGTTTATTCCACTAGTAACCGGTTTTGGCTGCTCTATCCCCGCATACATGGCTGCGCGAATTCTCAAAAATGACCGCGATCGCTTACTGACACTTTTTATTATCGGTTTTATGAGTTGTGGGGCACGTTTGCCTGTGTATGTGCTTTTTACGGGAGCTTTTTTTGCACCTGAAATAGCAGGTAACGTGCTTTTTGGCATCTATCTCGGCGGTGCATTCATTGGCCTAATAGCCGCAAAAGTTTTAAAAATGACTGCGTTTAAAGGGCCAGATGAGCCGTTTGTAATGGAAATGCCTAAATATCGTATGCCTTCATTTAAACTGATTTGGCATACGGTGGCCACCAAAACATGGATGTATCTTAAAAAAGCGGGTACGTTTATTGCCGCAGCATCGATGTTGGTGTGGTTTTTAAGCAACTATCCTAAAAACGATGCAATCACTACCGTCTATCAACTCAAGATAGAGCACGCTGCCACCGATAAAGATAGAGGCGTGTTAGAGAATGAATTATCTGAAAAACTGCTTGAAAAAAGTTATCTTGGCATAATTGGAAAAACGATAGAGCCAATTTTTGAGCCCTTGGGATTTGATTGGAAAATGGCGGTTGCCCTGCAAACAGGATTGGCTGCCAAAGAGGTGGTTGTCTCAACATTGGGCGTACTCTATTCTCTTGGAGGAGATGTAGATGAATCAAATCCATCGCTTGCGGCACAACTTAAAAAACACATTTCGCTTTCATCAGCACTTGCGTTTATGGTAGTGATAATGACCTATTTGCCTTGCTTGGCCGCTTCGGTGGTCTTTACCCGTGAAGCCGGTGGTATTAAATATTTTGGCTATCTTTTTGTGTTTACTACACTGGTGGCTTATTCGCTGGCGTTTATTGTTTATCAGTTAACTTCTTGGCTGTTTCCTTAGAAGTAGTTTTGAGGGTCCTTTATCTAAAAAGCTGATTTGTGTTACTTTTTTTCTGTTGATCTTGACTGTTTGGTACTTCGATCAAAATTTAGTGCATTTTTAGAGGTGCTCTTGACATATTTTAACTTTTAAAAATAATATAATATCTCATACGCTATAGTTTTAATCAATTATTAATAACTATAATAAGGTAAAAAATGTTTTCAAATATTTTAAGAAATTGTATTCTACTAGTTGCTTTAAGTGCTCAGGCGTTTTCATTGGAGTCGGGTCCCTATATTGGTGCAGGTTACGGGATTAGTTTTTTTTCTGATGGTGGCGAAGTAGATGAATTTGAAAAATTGCTTAAGGCTCAATACGGGAATAGAGCTAGTGCAAGTTATGATGATACAGACAGTGGATATAAAATTTATACCGGCTATCTGTTAAATGATATGCTTGGCGCCGAACTCTCTTATATAAACTACGGTACTTTTGATGCAATAGTAAAAGATAGTATGACAAATACCAAGGCTACAGTTGTTGATACTACACCTACAACAATAGCGCTTTCCGCCAATTTAGGATATACATTTGAAACCTTTGATTTAAGGCTTTTTGGTCTGTTTGGATTAGGCTATATGACGATTAAAGATTGGTATAAAAATGATAATGCCACTGCCATTCATTTTGGCATGGGAGCTGAATATTATTTGTTAGAACATATTGGGTTAAGAGTTGCTTTTGAAGGCGATTTTTTTAGTATAACATCTGAGATGAATAAGGATGATTCCAATTCAGCGAGCTTAACAATGTTCTATTTTGGAGCCCATTACAAATTTTAAAAGAGAAAAAAATCTTTTCCAAAGTAGCTTTTTGATGGTGTGCGAAACTTCAGATTTACACATCTGCGCTACAATTTCTTCATGATAAAGATACTGATGATTGAAGATGATCTCGAACTTGCCGAGATCTTAACCGAATTTTTGGAACAGTTTGATTTTCAAGTGCGTACGGAAGACGATCCGTTTAATGCGTTAAGCTTGTTGAATCTTGAAACGTTTGATCTGGTAATATTGGATCTAACATTGCCGGGAATGGACGGATTGGAAGTATGTGAAGGTATCCGAAAACGTCAAAATATTCCTATTATTATCTCATCGGCGCGTTCGGATATTAACGACAAAGTAAAAGCATTAGAACTTGGTGCAGATGATTACATTCCCAAACCTTACGATCCTCGTGAACTCGAAGCACGTGTTCGTTCTGTGTTACGCCGCTCTGAAAATTCAGGTGGCGTCATTGTCGAAGAGAGTAAAAGTGATTTTAAACTTGACGACTCCGCTATGAGTATTACCTATAAAGGTCGTGAACTTGATTTGACCAATGCCGAGTACGGGATTTTAGGGTTTATGATTAAAAAACAAGGCACGGTAGTGTCTCGTGAAGATTTGATTCATAACGTCACAGCAATTAATGAAGACTCCTCAAATAAGAGCATTGATGTTATGGTTGGGCGTATTCGCAATAAACTTGGCGATAAGTCGCTCATTGAATCTATTCGTGGGATAGGATACAAACTATTAAAATAATTCGTGCCAATGCCGTCTTATTGACGGTGCTCTTTGCGTTTTTTGTTGCTTCAGCGAGCGTAACGTATACATTTTGGCAGATGTATCAGCTTAATGTTCGCGAGTACATCAACAGCCTCTTTATGAAAAACTCCATTTTGACTCAAATCTATCGCTTACATGTACAGCGAAATACATCACAAACAATACTAGAAGCCAACTTGGCAGTTTATGATATGTATGTTGAGCATGATAATCAATATGCCCTAAAAGTAGTGCAGTTTGGCGACATCTTGAAACGTGAAGGTTTTCAGGCGGTGAATGAAGCACTTTTTTTTGATCGTATGCATGTGTATAAGCAAAAAGTGGTGCAAGATATGCGTTCAACGATGCTGGAATATAATAACGACATCTATTTTTATCTTGAATCCATGCAGCAAAAGATACTGGTTCGAGATCGTTCGTTAAAACCTTACAATGCGTCTGAACTGGGATGGGCATACGGTACGATTATCGCTTTTGTTACCCTGGCGTTTGTGATGATATTGCAACGCTTACGACCGCTTCGCAAATTGCACCGTAAAATTGCCGCTTTTGGAGCGGGAAAAATGGGAATCTCTTTTAAACTCAGTGGCATTGACGAAATTGCTATGATTGGTAACGAACTCGAACAGACTCAAGAAAAAATTCATAGTTTGCTTGAGTCACGCAATCTTTTTTTACGCAATATTATGCATGAACTCAAAACGCCGATTGCTAAAGGGCGCATAGCCGCAACGATGGTAAAAGAAGAAAAACATCAGCAGCGTTTCGAAGCGATTTTCAAGCGGCTTGAAGATCTTATTGGTGAATTTGCCTTGATTGAAGAGGTGACGGCCGGCTTTGGACATGTTGAAAAAAAAGAGTATCGTCTTATTGACTTGATTGATGGCGCTATTGATATGGCAATGGTAGATTATGAAGCCGTTTGGGTGGAGATTGATGCATCGTATAAAATTAAGGCGGATTACCGACTTTTTGTTACTGCCATTAAAAATATGATTGATAATGCCATGAAATATGCGCCTGATCATCAAATAACTATTAGCATTGAGACAGATGAAATCATCTTTGCCAATGCAGGAGAGCGGCTTAAAAAACCACTATCGTTTTATACCGAACCTTTTACAAAAGAGCAGCCATCCAAAGATAGTTTTGGTTTAGGACTCTATTTGGTGGATGCCATCTTGAAAGTGCACAAGATGGTATTGGCATATGAATATGAAGATGGTGTGAACCGTTTTATTTTTGTTCCCGAAACCAAATTTCATTCCAAAGCACTACGCGCTCCCACGGTTTGAGAGTTGTGCCGCCGTTTGATTGAGGATGGACGTGGTGGTTTTGATATTGGCAAGATTACTTTGGGTACGTTCTGCTAGTTTGCGTACTTCATCCGCTACCACCGCAAATCCGCGTCCATGTTCTCCAGCACGCGCGGCTTCAATAGCAGCGTTGAGTGCCAAGAGTGTGGTTTGATCAGAAATTTCGTTAATAATGCCTAGGGCATTAGAGACGTGCTCAAGTTCACTGTGAAGTGAGGCGATAAGCTCATCCATCTCTTGGGTTTGTTCATGCTGCGCTTCATGCTGCTTTTGCAAGTGTGCTATGTCGTCTTCTAATTGTAATTTCTCTTTTTGGGTGCTTTGTAGTGTTTCTTTACAGATATGAAGCTCTTGTTGGAGTGTGTCAAGGTCATACTGACGCGTATTAAAGCTGTGCTCAAGCTCTTGGCATGATGTTTGTGAGTCCTGCAGTTCTTGTTTGAGCACAGCAAGGGCATCGTGATGCGTTTGTGACTGATTGTCGTAATGGCGTTGTGCTTCATTTTTATGCGCTTCAAACTCTTGCTGCAGGGTTTGATAGGAATATGTGGCGTCATGTATACGGCGGGAATACTCTTTATATTGTATGTGCAACATAGCATAAAGCAGCGCCAAAGAGATCAAGGCTAATCCAATGAACAACAAATGAAGCCAGTGCTGGCTGGGTTGCTCTTTTTTTTGATGTTGATGCAATAATGCACGACCGGCGATTAGCATCTGAGAAAACTCATTTTGAAGCAAAACAAGATCACGATTGTTATGCGATTCTATGATTTTGGCAAGTTTGTTATGGGTCACATCAGAGAGCAGATCAAGTTTGGCCGTAGCATCAGGATCAACAGCAAGTGCTGAAGCAATACGTTCATGAACGCTTTGCGTCAGGTAAAAGAGCTCGATTTGTGCTTCAGGAGGCAGTGCAGCTGTGTCACCAATTTGTTTGATGTGCGCATAATGCTTTTCAAACGCTACGATATCATTATGGTTAAGTTGAACGCTTTGAGAGGAAGCAATATTAAAATATCCTAAAAGCGTCAACATCAATAGGGCAAATATAAAAATAAGAGTAGGCAGTTTCATAACACTTTAAAAGCATGAACTATGCCATTTTGCTACAATTTCATCAAAAAGTATGGATGAAATGTGAAAAAGATACTGCTTACGAACGACGACGGCTATGAATCAGAAGGCTTGCATGCGCTAATTGAAGCACTTGAGGGGCTAGGACATATTACGATTGTAGCTCCGGCAACTGAGAAATCGGCGTGCGGGCATTCACTAACGCTCAAACATCCTTTGAGTTTAATCAGTGTGGATGATGATTTTTATAAACTGGATGACGGCACGCCTAGTGATTGTATCTATCTTGCGCTGCACTCTATTTTTACCGAGCGAAAACCCGATTTGATTATTAGCGGCATTAATAAAGGCTCCAATATGGGCGAAGATATTACCTATTCAGGTACGGTTGCGGGTGCCATGGAAGGAGTACTGCATGGGGTACCTTCCATTGCAATTTCACAGGTTATGGATTTTACCAAGCCGCTTGGCTCGCTTGAACTGGCTCAAAAAACAATCCGTCAGGTATGTCATAAAATTTTAGAAGGCTCTTTTCCGCTACCTGAGCGACAATTTTTAAATATTAATATTCCACCTGATTCTAATGAGGCCCCTTTACATGTAACCTATGCAGGCTACCGTTATTATGCCAACGATGCGCATTTACATCGCAATCCTAGAGGATTAGAGTATTATTGGCTGGGACTGCATCCGCTTGAGTATAAACCGCGCCAAAATCGTGAAGGGATATGCGACTTTGATGCCATCGAGCAAGGATTCGTTTCGGTATCGCCCATTCAAGTGGACATGACGGCTTATGAATCGATGCAGCAACTCAAGGCATGGCTGTGAAAGATGCCCGAACACGGTTGCTGCTAGGAGATGAAGCGTTTGAAACAATCAAACGTGCCAAAATATTGCTGCTTGGCGTGGGCGGTGTCGGGAGTTTTGCTCTTGATTGTCTCTATCGCAGTGGCGTTAGAGATATCACGATTGTTGATTTTGATACTTATGATGAAAGCAATGTGAATCGACAAATGTGGTCACAGTTACATGTCAATGAAATTAAGGTCGATGCGCTCAAAACGCATTATCCCGAAATCACGACGCTTCAGATCAAAATTGACAAAGAGTGGATTGATACATTTGATTTTGAGCCTTATGATCTTATTCTTGATGCGATAGATGATATTCACGCCAAGCTGGCACTGGCTCAAAAGTGTTATAAAAAGCTGATCAGCGCAACAGGATCAGCCAAAAAACTTGATGCCACCCAGGTTCGTGTCGATTCGATCTGGCGCTCTCAAGGTGATCCGTTTTCTTCCAAAATTCGGCGCGAGCTCAAACGTCGAAAATTTGATCGTAACTATCGCTGTGTTTTTAGTGCAGAGACGGCACGCACCAAAGAAAAGGGGAGTTTTGTTGGTGTTACGGGTACTTTTGGACTTGCCATGTGCTCTGAAACCATACGTTTATTACTACAAGCAGACAAAAAATAGCTATCACAAAATAGCCAATAAATATCAAAACATTTATAAACGAATATGAATTAATGACGATTTAAATGATCCTTTTCTATAATTCCATGATGATGTCTAAGGAGAATATATATAATGAAAAAAGTAAACATCACTCTAGTAATGCTATTGATAATGATAAATGGAACTGTTTTGAGTGCCAATATTGAGCTCAAGGTTAACATGTATAAACTATATAACCATTTGATTCAGATGGAAGATGCGTTTATGATTGGCGACAAAGAAAAAGCAATAAACGCTGTTGAAGCTCTTGAAAAAGAGTCTAAAAATCTTTTTGGAGATGAAGAGAAAATCAAGCACATGTTGCCTGAAAATCAACGATTTAAATCACGTATTGCAGTGACGACTGCAGTGATGATCCAAAAAAATATTGATGCTATCAAAGAAGGAATGGAGAGCAATCGCCGCGATATGGCACAAAGTGCTTATCTTGATATTCAGCGTGCATGTATGCGCTGTCACAATTTAGTGAGAGATTGGTAACAACACGCGATTTTTATTTAAAATTTTTATAAATTAATATTTATTTAAATAACACTGTCTTATAGTGATTAGATCAATGTTTAGGAGAGTGTTAAATGAAAAAAATAGTATCTATATTGGCCATTGCTGCGATTTCAGTACCCATGGCAGTTATGGCAAATGATGAGTTAAAAGCAAATATGCATCAGCTAGACAGTTATATGATTGATATGCAGGCAGGATTTCTTAATAGTGATAAAAAAAAGGTACTTGCAAGTATTGAGGGACTGCAAAAGCAAACCCATGCTCTTTTTGGTAAAGAGTCTGCAATCAAAGCAATGCTGCCTAAA
The DNA here is from genome assembly GCA_050290965.1 of Sulfurimonadaceae bacterium. GTDB lineage: Bacteria > Campylobacterota > Campylobacteria > Campylobacterales > Sulfurimonadaceae > JAFGUB01. Next base: position 8,645 of record JBNKJB010000001.1, on the reverse strand, counting down.
GAGAAACAGTTTAAATCTCGTATTGCTATTACATCGGCTGCTATGATTCAACAAGGAATTGATACGATCCGCGACAATATGGACAATGCACGCCGTGATACTGCTCAAAATGCTTATCTTGATATTGAACGCGCCTGTATGCGCTGTCACAATCTCGTAAGAGATTGGTAAAACGTACCCCGAAACAACGGGGTATTCCTCTTATAATGCACAGTCGTTGATAACTTTTTCGATATAATTGACGAAAAATTTACGGAGCAGATTGTGAATGACACTGAACCGATGACTAAATACGGGTTTCAGAAAATATCCGATGAACTGAATTATCTTAAAACGGTAGAACGCGCTGAAATAGCCAAAGAGATTGAACGTGCTGCTGAGCTTGGTGATTTGAAAGAAAATGCCGAATACCATGCTGCAAAAGAGAAACAGGGGCATGTTGATAACCGTATTGAAGAGCTGGGCAAACTGATTGCCAAAGCGCAGATTGTAGATCCTTCAGAGCTAGAACATGCACGTGTGAGCTTTGGATCCACAGTTTTGTTGTGCGACTTGCAAACCGATGAAGAGATTACGTATACGATTGTCGGAGGCTTTGAAAGCAATCCTAAAATGGGACTTATTTCATTTAATTCACCACTTGCCAAGCAGCTGTTGGGTAAAGCCGAGGGCGATGAGTTTAAAGCTCGATTTCCCGGTGGTGAAAAAGAGTTTGAGGTACTCGAAGTAAAATATCAGGAGATTGTTTTTGAATCACACCATTAATGTCGCTGTTATTGGGGCTAGTGGCTATACCGGACTTGAACTTATTAAGATTTTGATCAACCATCCCCATTTCAATATTGCTTATGTGGCAACAAGTGCCGGGGGTGAAGTGCTTGATGTGATGCACCCTTCACTCAAAAATATCTTTACATGTAATGTGCAAAAGGCATCGGCTAAAGCCATTGCGGCATCATGCGAATTGGCTTTTTTGGCATTACCCCACAAAGCGTCAATGGGATTTGCAAAAGAGTTGCTTGAATCCGGTGTAAAGGTAGTGGATCTTTCGGCTGATTATCGTTTGGAACTAGAGACGTATGAAGCGTATTACTGTGTGCACGAAGACAGAGCCCATCTGCCCGAGGCTGTTTACGGGCTTCCAGAACTGTATCGTGAGGCAATCAAAACAACATCGCTTGTGGCCAACCCCGGATGTTATCCTACGGCATCTCTTTTGGCCTTGGCACCTTTTTGTGCTTATATTGATGCGGCGTTTCCCATTTTTATTGATGCTAAAAGCGGCGTAAGCGGTGCGGGTAAAAAATGCACGGAGACAACCCACTTTATTAGCATCAACGAAAATATGTTTCCTTACAAAGCGTGGGATCATCGTCATGAACCAGAAATCAGTGAAAAACTTTTAAAACATAGCGGTAAACGTTTTGATATTAATTTTGTGCCGCATCTTATTCCTGCTACACGGGGTGAAATGATTGATGCGTACATGCTGGTAGAGGGAGATTTTGATCCTTTGACCGTCTTGCGGGAGTTTTATAAAGAGGCACCGTTTGTGCGTATTTTTGAGCATCCTGTTGATCTAAAGTCGTGTGCCGGTACCAATTTTTGCGATATTTATGCCAAGCGGCGTGATAATAAGCTCTATCTCAATAGCAGTGTGGATAATATTTTGCGTGGTGCGTCGTCACAAGCTGTTGTGAATGCCAATTTAATGTTTGGATTTGATGAGGGCACAGCCATTCCTACTATAGCGTATGTCCCTTAACGCCGAACTCCTTGAAGGTGCGCTCCTTATTACCGATGCGCACTATTCGCACCGACGTCCCAAACTTTTGGGGTTGTTACAGGCCATAGATTCAGGTGCCATTGATGCAACCCAGTTAATACTGCTTGGCGATATTTTTGATCTCTTATTTGCTCCTATCCCCTTTACATGTAGACGTAATATTGAAGTGATCGAGCTAATCAATGCCATTAGCCATAAAATTCCTGTGATCTATTTTGAAGGCAATCACGACTTTCAGATTGCACCGCTTTTTCCAAAGGTTTATGTTGTTCCCATTGCCGCACAGCCACTACGAATGCGTTTTAAAGAAAAAAACATTTTAATGGCGCATGGTGATTATGGCAGTTCATGGCAGTATCGAACCTACACAAAACTTATACGTTCACGTATGATTTTACGTTTTTTGGCACTGATTGATTCTATGACGCATAACGGTATTATTCGGAGGCTTGATCGATACCTTGAGCATAAAAATGATTGTGCTCAGATTGAAGGCTTTAAAGATTATGTAATCAAGCGGATGCACACACAAAATTTAGAAGAGATTGATACGGTTATAGAAGGTCATTTTCATCAAAATAAAGCATTTGAACTTGAACAAACACACTATTTTAATCCGGCAGCTTTTGCTTGTAATGAAAGATATTATGTTGTAAAATCCATGTCATATGCGCTGGAACTCAAGGAGTTCACCTACCACTAAGGAGTCCTTGCATGTCACGAAACAATAATACGCTAAAAGTCGGCAGCAATGAGATGGAGCTTGTCGATTTTCGAATCTTTCGTAAAATGGGCGATAAGGTGTATGAAGGGATCTATGGCATTAATGTTGCCAAAGTTCGTGAAATTATCCGAAAGCCAAAATTAACGGAACTGCCTGGAGTACCTGAATTTATTGAAGGTATTTTTGATCTTCGAGGTGTTGTGATACCTGTGATTAACCTTGCCCATTGGATGGGGGTTGAAGCACCGGAAAATATCACCGAAAAAAATACGCGTGTCATCATTACTGAATTCAATAATATACTTATCGGTTTTGTCGTTCACGATGCCAAGCGCATTCGTCGTATCAACTGGAAAGATATTGAACCCGCATCATTCTCATCCGGAGGTTCGGGAGCGTTGGATCGTTCTAAAATCACCGGAGTTACCCGTATTGAAAATGATTCGGTATTGCTAATTCTTGATTTAGAAACCGTTGTTCAGGAATTGGGGCTTTATTCTCCTAATAAAGGCGATATGGCTCAAGAACAGTATCGTTTTAGCGGGTTGGTTTTGTTGCTTGATGATAGTGCTACTGCCCGTAAAATTGTTAAAGATGCATTAGAACAGATGGGCTTTCAGGTGCTTGAAGCACAAGATGGTAATACCGGTATTGCCAGACTCGAAGAGCTGTATAACCTTTATGGTGATAATTTACATGTACATCTTAAATTGATTGTCTCTGATGTTGAAATGCCGTTAATGGATGGGTTCCATTTTGCAGCTAAAGTCAAAGAGGATCTACGCTTTAGCAAGGTTCCGATTGTCTTTAACTCATCCATTAGTGATCATTTTAGTCAAATGCGGGGTAAAGATGCCGGTGGCGAAGCCTATTTAGTTAAATTTGATGCCAATACATTTTACGAAGAAGTAGCGCGTGTTGTGCGTGCTCATGTCGCATAAGGGGAGGTGAGAAATGGATGAATTTCAAGAGATATTGCAGGACTTTTTGGTTGAGTCGTTCGAACTGATCGAACAACTTGATCAAGATTTGGTCGAACTCGAATCTACTCCAGAAGATCGTGAGCTTCTTAACCGAATTTTTAGGGTAGCACATACGATTAAAGGAGCCAGTTCTTTTTTAAATTTTGATGTATTGACGCATTTGACGCACCACATGGAAAATATCCTGAATCTTGCGCGTCATGGTGAGTTAGTGCTTGATGCCAAGGTGATGGATGTCATTTTGGAATCAATTGATTTGATGAAAAATCTGCTGGAACAGATTCGTGATAGTGGTAGCGATGAAGGGCTGGATGTATCTGGATGTGTGGAGCGGCTTGATCGCGCATCAGGAGGTAGCGGTGAGGTAGCGCATCCTGAAGCAGTTACTGCGGCACCTGCGGCACAAGAACCTGTTCAAGAGGCTCCGGCTGAAGCAGAAGATGAACCGGATTATTCAAATATGAGTGAAGACGAGGTTGAAGCTGAGATTGCACGATTGCTTGCGGAACGTCAGGCCGCTGATAAAGCCAAACGCGAAGCTAAAAAAGCAACGGGCGATGATGATGAAAATGAATCTTCAGATGATGCATCAGATGAGAGTGCTTCTGAGTCTGAAGCCGTATCAGCCCCTGCACCAGCGCCTAGAGCTGCCGCCTCGCGCGCCAAAGCAACGAAAGAAGCAGAAAAAGCTCCCGTAGAGAAACGTCAAGCGGCAACAGTTGAGCAGACGATTCGTGTGGATGTCAAGCGATTGGATCACCTGATGAATCTTATCGGCGAGCTGGTGTTGGGTAAAAACCGTCTTATTAAGATTAATGATGATGTGGAAGAGCGCTATGAAGGAGAAGAGTTTTTAGAAGAACTGAATCAGGTAGTCTCTATTGTATCGCTGGTTACAACAGATTTGCAAATTGCGGTTATGAAAACGCGTATGTTGCCTATTGGTAAAGTCTTTAACAAGTTCCCACGTATGATTCGTGACTTGTCTCGGGAGCTTGGCAAAAAGATTGAACTTGAAATTGGTGGGGAAGAGACAGAGCTTGATAAATCGATTGTTGAAGAGATCGGCGATCCTTTGGTGCATATTATTCGTAATTCGTGTGATCATGGTATTGAGTCTCCCGAAGATCGTGAAGCACTTGGCAAAAATGAGACAGGAATAATTCAGCTGCGAGCCTATAATGAGGGCAATCATATTGTGATTCAAATCACTGATGATGGTAAAGGCTTGGATGTTGAAGTCTTAAAACAGAAGTCGCTTGAAAAAGGAGTTATCAGCGAGAAAGAAGCTGATAATATGAGCGATAAGGAAGCGTTTGCTCTTATTTTTAGACCCGGACTCTCTTTGGCAGCTAAAGTGACCAATGTTTCTGGTCGTGGTGTGGGGATGGATGTTGTCAAAACCAACATTGAAAAACTCAATGGTATTATCGATATTGAATCAGAGGTTGATAAAGGTACGACTATCAATCTGAAGATTCCATTAACGCTTGCCATTATTCAAGCGTTGTTAGTGGGTGTGCAAGAAGAGTATTACGCAATTCCTTTAGCATCAGTACTTGAAACCGTGCGTATTACTACCGATGAGATTTACACGGTAGAAAATCGTTCGGTTATGAGACTGCGCGAAGAGGTACTCTCATTAGTACATATCGGCGATATTTTTGAAGTTGAACGTCTGTTTGACGGTGGCGAACATGCTTATGTTGTTGTGTTGGGGCTTGCGGAGAGCAAAATCGGTTTGATTGTAGATTCGCTAGTGGGTCAAGAAGAGATTGTTATTAAATCACTTGGTGAATATCTCAAAGGTATCGATGGCATTGCCGGAGCCACAATCCGAGGCGATGGCGGCGTAACACTGATTGTGGATGTTGCTGCAATTATGGAGATGTCAAAATCAATTAAATCCAGTATTGGCAGAGAGGGCGCTCAAGGTAGCAGCACTTCTAAAGAAAAAACCAAGCCAAGTGACTATTGCGTTATGATTGTTGATGATTCTAAAACGGATCGTACTATTATGCGAACCTCGCTTGTTCCACTGGGCATTACACTGATTGAAGCTACGGATGGTGTAGAAGCACTCAATATCTTAAAAGCGGGCGATCATCAGTTTGATGCGATGCTGATTGATATTGAGATGCCGCGAATGGATGGGTATTCGCTTGCAAGTGAAATTAAAAAATATAACAAATACAAGCATTTGCCTTTAATTGCGGTGACGTCACGTTCTGGTAAATCGGATCGGATGCGTGGGGTTGAATCGGGGATGGTTGAATATATTACCAAACCCTATTCACCCGATTATTTGCTTAATGTCGTCAAGCGCAACATCAAGTTCACGATGGAGGTTTCATCATGAGTAACAAGTTACAAAGTATCATTAATAAACAGCAGATTCAGCAGATTGATGGTGGTGATGCCAATATTGAAGAAGTGATTCAACTGGTTGGCTTCATTGTGGGTGATGAAGAGTACAGTGTACCGATTTTAAGTATTCAAGAGATCATTAAGCCCATTAGCTGGACGCGCGTTCCGCAAACTCCAAAGTATGTGTTAGGTGTTTTCAATCTGCGTGGTTCGGTCATTCCGCTTATTGATTTACGTGCCAAATTTGGGCTTACAACTGTTAAACAGAGCGAAGATACTCGTGTGATTGTTATTAAAAACGATGATGAGGTAGCCGGTTTTGTTATTGATCGCCTCACCGAAGCAATTCGTTTGAGTAAGGATAATATTGGTCCGGCTCCTGATACGGCGCTAGAAGATCAAAGTATGATTGAAGGGGTTGGAAAACAGAAAGATCGTATTTTGACTATTTTAAAAGTTGATAAACTTCTTGAACGGGATTTTTAATTCCCGCTTCAAACACTTTTCTCGCTACAATTTCTTTTATGAACAATACCATTTACAAATCGCGCCGTGAGGCATTAATGCAGCTTCTAGATGAAAGAAGCGTTGCCGTGATATTAAGTGCACATTATAAAGTACGCAGTAACGATACCGAATTTCCTTACCGTCAAGAGAGCAATTTTTATTATCTTAGCGGTATTAATGAAGATCACTGTGCTATTGTGCTTGATGGCGCAGAGAAAAAATCCTATCTTTTTGTTAAAGAGATTAATGAAGAGGAGACCTTATGGCTAGGTAGCCGGATGGGAACATCCGGTGCCAAAGCATTAGATGCTTTTGATGAGGTGTATGACATTGATACCTTTGAGCAGCAGATGAAAGCCTTGCTCCAAGAGCGTGTCAGACTCTATTATGATCTTTTTGGCGATGATCCACTGCTTGAGACGTTACGGCTTACATGTAAAGAGCTCCTGCATGCTCGCGGCGTATTGCGTTCGCCCCGTTGCTTTGCAGATGTGTTTGAGTTGACACAAAAGATGCGGCTTATTAAGAGTGATGATGAAGTATTGCAAATACGTCAAGCCCTTGCTATTACCAAAGAGGCACACCACAGGGCAATGCGTTTGTGTCGTGATGGAATGAAAGAGTATGAGATCGAAGCCGAGATCGAATATATTTTTGCTAAAAATGGGGCATCGCATAATGCATATGCCAGTATTGTTGCTGGCGGTAACAATGCCAATATTTTGCATTACGTGGACAATAAAAAGACCTTGCAATCGACGGATCTGTTATTGATTGATGCAGGATGCGAATATGGCATGTATGCTTCTGATATTACGCGCACGTTTCCCGTTAATGGTATTTTTAGCCAAGCACAGCGCGAATTGTATGAGATGCTCTTACATGTACAACTTGAAATCATTGCTATGGTTCGCCCTGGAATCAGTAAAAAAGTATTGCAAGACACTTCGGAACGTTTGTTATGTGAAGGAATGGTGCATTTGGAAATTTTACAAGGAGATGTAGAAACGCTGCTTGAATCTAAAGCACATAAAAAATATTATCCTCATGGTATTGGGCATTGGTTAGGTCTTGATGTGCATGATCCTTCTCCTTATATTGATGAAGCGGGTGAACCGATTATCTTTGAGCCAGGTATGGTGATGACCATTGAGCCAGGAATTTATATTCAATCAGATGATAAAGATGCTCCAAAACGTTTTAGGGGAATAGGCATTCGTATCGAGGATAATATTCTTGTAACGCCTGAGGGTTGTGAAAATCTCTCTAAAGAGATTGCTAAAACAGTGCATGAGATTGAAGCAATGTGTCAATCGTCACTGTAGCTATAACTCCAACCCGTTTGACCTTCAATTTTTACCTCGTTAAAACCTTGTGCATCTCCTAAAAAATCAATAATATGTAAAAATGTATGAGGAATGCTTTTTTGATCTTCAGGTTTAAACAGATGCATGGGCATGATGCGATCGTTGTTTGTTTCTGCAAAAGCAACAGCTTGAAGCGTGTTTAAAACATCAGACGTTTTAGTAATGTTGTATTGCGTGCAGAATTTTTCAAGTACGGGTTGCTTAACGCTATCAGGAAGCGCTTCATGAGTGTTTAAAAAAATGGTGAAATGTATAGGTAATGCGTGCTCTTTGTTGCTATGAGGTTGTGCCAAAATAATGTACTCTACGCCTTCAAGATGTAATGCAATCTCATCAGGCTTGAGATAACGGTTGGCTTTTAACAAATCTGGATGCATTGTTAGCTCTCTTTTTTTGCAAATTATAGCATGCTTACATGTAGGTAGAAAAGTGACGACTTTATTAATGAAAAAAGTGTACAATATAAGTTATCTTTATCTAAGGGAGACGCGGTGAAAAGGTATTTTACAATTTGTACCGTAATATTTATGGGTGTTATATTGACAGGATGTCAAGTTAACGTAACTTCGGACGAAGATGGGATCAAAGTGGAAACACACAGTTCTGCATCAAAAAGTTCGGAAGCATCAAATGATAATGAGGCACATGATGACCATGATGACCATGATGACCATGATTCTCAAACATCAAGCAATAACGAGACAACAGAGCATAGCTCCGAAGCTACCAATCAATCAAGCACATCAAGCATAGATGTTGTAATAAGTAGCTCTTCAAGCAGCTCTTCAGAAGCAGCAGCATCAAGTGTAGCTGTTGTTTCAAGCAGTTCAATGGCCGCTTCAAGTCAAGGCAGCGTGTCAAGTGAGACCGGTTACTCAGGTACAGCAGCACAACGCAGCTATACACTGTTA